>NZ_GL890985.1:1194865-1298549 GCF_000212815.1 Streptococcus sanguinis SK49
AGATATATCTTTAAGTATTGATTTATTTTTTTGCTATTATAAGATACTTCAAAAAATCAGTAATATAAGGGTTTTAGTTTTGTTATTCAAATATGATAAATAAAAAGCAAAAAAATATTTTACACAGTGTAAACTGAATTTAAATATCATTAAATAAAATAACATTCGGATTTAATGCTTTTATAAATAATAAATTCTGGTGTTATAAAAAAAAAGAACAAAAATCCGAACCTTTTAAAAATGACCATCATAAAATTTTACACAATGTCAATCAAAACTGTTGATTTAGAAAAAATCTTGTGCTATAATTTCAAATCGAGGGTGAGATATGCATAAAAAAGTATTTTTTGAGCATATAATCTATTTAATATCTAAACTAAAAAAGGGAGAAGAGATTAGAAGATTATTATGCTGGCTCAAATAAATTATTTTTTTATGAAGTTGTGCACAAAAAAATAATTTACCCCCCTAATAAAAAAGTTTTTTTTGAAGCGACACTCTGTTGCTTTTGGAGGTTTAATTCAATGGATAAAAAATTCAGATTTGTAACTAGATCTGTTTTGGCTGCTGCGGTTATTATTCCAGTTTTGGCTGCGAATAACGCACAAGCGGCTGAATACGGCTACAATAACCGTTACCAACCAGGATATAATTACTGGAATACAAATACACGTACTACTCGTACTTCTCGCAACACAAACAGAACGCGTAATAACTATAGCTACAATAACTATGGTTATAACTACAACAATTATGGCTATGGCTACAACAACTATAACTATGGTTATAACAACTATTACTATGGCTATAACAATTATAACTATGGCTATAACAACTATAACTACGGTTATAACAACTATTACCCAGGTTATAACAACTGGAATTATAACTACAACAATCTTGAAAATGATGACAATTATATTTACTGGAATGGTAACCATTACTATCGCATGAGTGACGGAACTTACCGTATCTACCGTGATGGTGCGTGGAAACCTTTGACAAACAACAGTAACAATAATTCATCAACTAACAATTTGGAGAATGATCCACATTATCGCTATGAAAATGGCTACCATTACTATGTTTTAGAGAATGGTGACTATTACTATTATCAAAATGGTAAGTGGGTGCTTGTTAAAGATTCTGCTGATACAACAACTCCAGCACAGCCAGAACAACCAACAACTCCAACAGAGCCAGCTCAACCAGAAGTTCCTGCTCCAACTCCAGCTGAACCAGCTCAACCGACTCCAGCTCCTAGCGATAGACCTGCAGAGCCAACAACACCAGCTGAACCAAAACCAGAACAACCAACAACTCCAAGTGTTGATTTGCCAGATAATCCACCAATTAATGGTGCTGATAGCGAGTTTGATCCATTCAAACCATCTACAGAAACGCCAGCTGAACCAAAACCTGAAACACCAGCAACACCAGCTGTTCCAACAACACCAGGTTTGGTAACAACTGATGAACCAAGTGAAAACCAAATCCCTGATTATGTTGAAAAACCAGCAGAAGGACTTGAGCACTTGGCATGGGCACCAAATGGACAAACACCAAAATTGGTTTACCCACCAGGAAAACCAGGTGATAAAGCCCTTAAAAATGATAAAAACTACTACTTCGATGGTAGCACACATTATTACTATGTACCATCTAACTCAGAGCGTACAGGTTATTCACCATATTGGAAGTGGATTGGTGGAAAATGGAAACTTCAAGGTATGACTGATCCAAACGATCCAGCACTTGATCCAAAACTTCACGAAAATACTGCTGACGATGAGTACATGTACAGTGATCAAAACTCTAGCGTGAAATTGTACTCAACTAATCTAGTTGCTACTGCTAAAGCAGGTCAGCCGCTTCCGTTTAAGAACGTTGAAGAGTTCAAAAACTACGTTATCGAAAAGATGAAACCTAAGTTCCTTGATAACTCAGGTTGGGATGCTAAAGTTGAGTGGGAAATCGAAGATCCAGAAATCTTTGAGAAAACCAAAGAAAACCCATACGCTAAGGATTATGTCTTGATTGCGAACCTTAAGAGTGGCGTTGAAGACAAGAAATACAGTGATGTAGAGTTTGGTTATGTTAAGTTTGTTTACCGTGTTGAAGCAACAAACGATACAAACTATGACTATGTTTCAAAAGCTAAAGAAGCTTTCGCTAAAATCAATGAAGAACGTAAAGCTCAAGGTTTGAAAGAGTTGACTTGGTCAGAAGATATTTATCAAAATCAAGCACTTCCAAAAGTAAATGAAATCTCACGTCAATACGATAGCTCAGGCTTTGTTGGACGTCGTGATGAAGATGCCTCTGTTGTCGTTAAAAAATGGGCTAACAGCGGTCTGAGAGAATTGCTTCTTGATCCTAACGTAACTGAAGGTGCAGTAGCTACAGTTGTAGACGGAAACGGTGTTTACTACTGGGCATACAGCTATAAATAATATTTAATTTAAATTCCTAATAATATTGACTTAATTAACGGAAAAACACCCTTAGGAGCGGCCTAACTCCCTAGGGTGTTTTTTTATACAAAATAGTAGAAGTGTTTAATTGTAGGATAATATTTTTGTTATTATTTGACGGAGAAAAACTAGAGTATTAAAATATTATAATAAGAAGAGGTGGATTTTCGGTGATTTTTTGTGATAAAAGGAGTGAAAATCATGAACATAAAAAGAAATCACTTATTAAAAGCTTTAATCATTTATGGAGCTCTTGCTTTCTCTTTCTTTTTATTGTCAGAAGTAATGCTGAAACAAATTATGGTAGAGATTACATGATTCAACCGGGCTATCGTTATTATAACAGACGCGGCTATGATTATGGTTATAGCTACGGCAACGGCCGTTATCTGGGATATTACAATCCTTGGTATCGTTCTGATATTTTTTATTGGAACGGCTCTTATTATTATAAGAACAAAGACGGTGACTACTATATCTATAGAAATGGAAAGTGGGAACTCTACTATCAAGATGGCTTTAACAAGCTAAAAAATGATCCTCATTACCGTTATGAAAATGGCTATCACTATTATGTATTGGATGATGGCTCTTATTATTATTACCAAAACGGTCAGTGGGTTTATGTGAAGAAGGCAGAGGAACCATCTCCAACACCGACTCCAGATCCAGAACCAAGTCCAGATCCACAACCAAGTCCAGATCCACAACCAGAACCTAAGCCTGAGCCAGATAAGCCAGAAACACCTGACTGGGCTCCGAAACCGAATATCGACTATAGCAAACTACCAAAACCTCTCTACAGACCTGATGATCCTCGGATGAAGAGTGATCATCGCTTTGTAGATGATAACGGCACCTATTATTACCGAGTCCATCTAGGAGACGAAAACCCTGATGGTATTGATGGATATTACAAGTGGATGGGCGACCGCTGGAAACTCTTTAACGGAACAGATTTAGACGATCCGGCTCTTGATCCAAATAATCATTCCAATCCAAAAGACGATGAATAAAATTATGATGATAATGCATCTAGTGTTAAACTTTATTCTGAAAATGTGGTAGGAACTGGTAAAGCAGGAGAAGCGCTACCGTTTAAGAATAAAGAAGAATTCATTGATTATGTTCAGAAACAGTTGTCACCAAAAATGCTGGATAATGCAGGTTACGAATGTAAAGTAACTTATGAAATCGAAGAAGAAGATGTCTTCAAACAGGCAGTGGAACATGCTTGGGCTAGAGATTATGTTCTGACTGCTAATCTAACCAGCAGCGTTAAGGGTTATGAAAAAACGGAATTCGGTTCCATCAAATTTATCTATCGAGTTGAGAAAACAGAAGATTCTAATTTCCCAGATATAGATAAGGCCAAGGCAGCTTTTGCAGCCATTAATGCTGCTCGTAAGGAGCAAAATCTACCTGAATTAATCTGGTCTGATGATATCTACAATAATCAATCTCTCCCAACAGCTAATAAATTAGCTGTTAGCTATGACAGTGATGCTGGCATTACCTTCCGTCGAGAGGATGATGCGTCAGTACTAGCTTCTAAATGGCTTAAAAGTGGCAATCGTGAGCTATTGCTCAGCCCGGATGCTAAAGAGGGCGCTGTAGCTTGTTTACTAGCAGGAGATGGTACCTATTATTGGATATTCAACTATAAATAATTTTTATTTAGTCTAAATTATTCTTTATAATCTATCTCTTCAAAAAAGCTGGGCACCTCTACCCAGTTTTTTCTCTCTATCTTTACATTTTATAAACATACTAGGATACAAAAAAAGCACCGATTGGTGCTTATGATTATTTGAGACCGTATTTTTTGTTGAAACGATCCACACGTCCATCTGCTTGAGTGAACTTTTGACGTCCAGTGTAGAATGGGTGTGAGTCTGATGAAATTTCTACACGGATCAATGGGTAAGTTTCCCCTTCGAATTCAACTGTTTCGTTTGAACGCTTAGTTGAACCACTAAGGAACTGGTAGCCGGTAGAAGTGTCCATGAAGACAACTGGGCGGTATTCTGGATGAATATCTTTTCTCATTTTACAAAAATTTCCTTTCTGCCATGGTCTCTTTGCGAGCCATAGATTAGTTACTTTGATAGTTTATCAAATTCTGATTGATTTGACAAGACTTTTAGACTAATTTCTTACTTTTTTGCCAATTCTTTCATCTCGGTGTAGATTTGCTCTATTTCTTCTTTAGAAAATGCATTGGCTCCGCTGGCTAAGGGGTGTCCACCGCCGTGATGATTTTTAGCAATACCATTGATAGGAATAACCTTGCTGCGCATGCGGACACGATAGTGCCCGTCTGGTTGCTCAACAAAGATAGCCCACAGACCGACTTCTTCGATTCGTCCAGGTGCCCCGACGATGGCTGCTGTATCAGCATCGGTTAGTTGATAGGCTTGTAAAACTTTCTGAGGCAGAATGACCCGCGCAGCTCCATTTTCATCTATTTCCAATTGCTCATATACATAACCCTGCAGTTTAGCTACTTGGCGGCTGATAGAGTCCATTTTGCGGGACAAGGCTGATAAGTCGAAATCGTACTGGCGCAGCTTGGCAGCTACTTCTAATGTGCGGGCGCTAGTGGAAGGATAAAGGAAGCGGCCAGTGTCGCCGATGATACCAGCATAGAGGAGTTCAGCAGCTTCCTTGCTCAAGTCTAAGTTATTTTCAAAGGCAAAGAGAGCAATCATCTCACTGGCACTGCTAGAGCTTGTATCAACTAGAGAAATATCTCCGTAAACCTCATCATCAGGATGATGATCGATTTTGATGAGGAAGTCGCCTGTCGTGTAGCGTTGGTCGTCAATGCGGGCTGTATTAGCAGTGTCACAGACGATGACTAGGGCCTCTTGGTATTCTTCGTCTGCAACTTGGTTCATTTGCGCCAACCACATGAGATTAGGCTCATCGTAGCCTGTCGCTTTGATTGTTTTTTCTGGGAAATGGTACTGAAGCAGCTTTTGTAGTCCGACCTGACTGCCAAGAGCATCAGGATCTGGCCGCATATGGCGGTGGATAATAATAGTATCGTATTCTTTGATCTTACTTAAAATATCATGATAAAGAGTCATAAATAACCTCGTCAACTTTCTTTACCCATTGTAGCATAAGAGTTTTTATTTTTAAAATAAAAAAGATATGATATAATGAGAGCAGATTAGAATTTGGAGGAAGATATGACCTTAGCGAAAATTGTATTTGCCAGCATGACTGGAAACACCGAGGAAATTGCTGATATTGTGGCGGATAAGCTAAGAGACCTGAATGTAGAAGTTGAAGTGGACGAGTGCACCACTGTCGATGCAGAAGATTTCTTGGAAGCAGATATTACGATTGTAGCAACCTACACCTATGGTGACGGTGAGTTACCTGATGAGATGATGGACTTCTACGAAGACTTGTCTAGTTTGGATTTGTCTGGCAAGGTCTATGGGGTGGTCGGTTCAGGCGATACTTTCTATGACGAATTCTGCAAGGCTGTCGATGACTTTGATGCTGCCTTTGCTGCTACAGGAGCGACGAAGGGTGCAGAAAGTGTTAAGGTGGACCTATCTGCGGAAGATGATGATATTGCACGCTTGGAAGCTTTTGCGGAAGGCTTGGTTAATAAAGTTTAAAGTGATAAATAGAGGAAACGGCTGCGGCCGTTTTTATTTTGCGAAAGTGTTATTTTCTGACAATTCTCATGATTAGGGGTATAATATAGGTAAGCGCTATCCATCAGATAAAGGAGGAGTTCCTATGAAAGAACGTGACTACGCTTTTGGTTTTCATGATGATGTCAAGCCGCTCTTTTCGACTGGTAAAGGTTTGACCGAAGAAGTTGTTCGAGAAATCTCAGAAATCAAGAATGAGCCCCAGTGGATGTTGGACTATCGTCTGCGCTCCTTGGAACTCTTTCATAAGCTGCCTATGCCCGACTTTGGCCCAGATTTGTCAGGGATTCGCTTTGATGATGTTATCTATTATCAGAAGCTAAGCGGAGATCGGGCTCGCAGTTGGGATGAGGTTCCAGAAGAGATTAAGAAAACCTTTGACCGCTTGGGAATTCCAGAAGCTGAGAAGCAGTTCCTATCTGGAGCTGTGGCTCAGTATGAATCTGAAGTGGTTTACCACAATATGAAGGAAGAGTTTGCCAAGCTGGGGATTATCTTTACCGATACGGATACGGCTGTTCAGGAATATCCGGACTTGGTCAAGCAGTATTTTGGTACTGTGATTTCAAACGCTGAGCATAAATTTTCTGCGCTTAATAGCGCAGTTTGGTCTGGCGGAACCTTTATCTATGTGCCCAAGAACGTCCAGTGCCAAGTTCCTGTTCAGACCTATTTTAGAATCAATGGTGAAAATGCCGGCCAGTTTGAGCGCTCTTTGATGATTATCGAGGAGGGCGGTTCTATCCAGTACATCGAGGGCTGTACAGCACCGACTTACACAAGCAATAGTCTTCATGCGGCAAATGTCGAAATCATTGTCAAAAAGGATGCCTTTTTCCGATATACGACCATTCAAAATTGGTCAGACAATGTCTATAATCTCGTAACGGAGCGGGGGATTGTTGATGAAGGCGGCACCTTAGAGTGGATTGATGGGAACTTAGGCAGCAAGGTCAATATGAAATATCCCTGCAGTATTCTCAACGGTCGCAACGCAAGGACTTCTGTTCTCTCTATGTCTTTTGCCAACTATGGCCAGCACTTGGACGCGGGCTGCAAGGTCTTTCATAATGCGCCCAAGACTTCCAGTACCTTAATTTCTAAATCAGTGGCCAAGGATGGTGGTAAGACAGACTATCGTGGTCAGGTTCGCTTTGGCAAGAATAGTGCAGGCTCCAAATCTCATATCGAGTGTGATACCATTCTGATGGATGGTGAATCCAGTTCTGACACCATTCCTTTTAATGAAATCCATAATTCCAATGTCGCGTTAGAGCATGAAGCCAAGGTTTCCAAAGTGTCTGAGGATCAGCTCTACTATCTGATGAGCCGCGGCATCAGTGAAGAAGAAGCCACAGCTATGATTATCAATGGATTTATGGAACCCATTACTAAGGAACTACCAATGGAATACGCCGTCGAACTAAACCAACTCATTAATATGAGTATGGAAGGCTCAGTTGGTTAAAAAGGTTCGGGGAACCTTTTTAATCTGTAGTTAGGGGCTCGCTTCTGCGAGTTCCCTTTAATCTGAGGTCCGGAGGACTGTTTTAGGTTGCGGATAAAAACTCGCTTTTGCGAGTTCTCTTTAATCTAAGGTCCACTGGACCTTTTTAATATGTAGATAGAGACTCGCCCTTGCGAGTTCCCTCTAATCATGGTCCATTGGACCTTTTTATTTAGAATTTAACTAGAAAATTTTACTATTTTTTGATATGATAGATAGAATATAAGGAGGAATGAGATGACGTTAGAAGAAATCAGACAGGAAATTGATCAAGTGGATGATGCAATCGTTGCCCTGCTGGAGCAACGCATGAATCTGGTTGGCCAAGTCGTGGCTTTAAAAAAATTAACAGGCACAGCTGTCTTGGATAGTAAAAGAGAAGATGTGATTTTTGCCAGAGTGGCGGATAAGGTTGAAAACAAAGACTACAAGGAAACTGTTATTGCGACCTTTTCTGACATTTTAAAACGTTCGCGTGAATTTCAGAATAAAAATATCTAATGAAAGAAGTACAGAACTCTATAGCTGTGGCTTTATCTGCGATGGCAGGCGGCTGGCTGCGTTATCAGATAGCTCTTTTATTAGTTGTTGCTGATTCATTTCCGCTGAGTACCTTGCTGGTCAATTATTTGGGAACTTTTTTGCTGGTCTATATTATCAAGGGCTATCTTAGCAGTAAAGTTAAGTCCCAGCGTCTAATTCTAGCGCTTTCGACCGGTTTTTGCGGAGGTTTGACGACTTTTTCTGGTCTTCTGCTAGACAGTATCAAACTAGCAGATTCAGGGCGCTATATGGAGCTTCTTGTCTATCTAGTTTTAAGTGTAGGTGGTGGCCTTGCAATCGCCCTATGGGCTGGAAAGCAGGTGAAGGCATGATGTGGGCGATGTTAATCTGCTGCGGCGCTGGTGCTCTTGTGCGTTATGTTTTCTCCAAGGTCAATAGCAGAGCATCTCTGCCGATTGGGACTTTATTGGCAAACTTGCTAGGTGCTTTTCTCATTGGATATTTTTATAATCATATAGAAGACAAGCAGCTTTATGTGATTTTGACAACAGGCTTCTGTGGTGGACTGACGACCTTTTCCACCTTGAATGCTGAGCTGGCCGGTCTCTTTTCGGATCGAAAGAAATTTGCTCTCTATTTGGCTTTGACTTATATTCTCGGATTTTTAGCGATTCTTTTGGGAATTTTCATTTAAACATCTTTACATTTTTAGAAATTTTGATATAATATAGTTTGTGCCTAATGGAAGCACGAAAAACGGCTAATCCGCTGCGGTCTTGAACCTTAAGATTAGTAAGATAGGAGTAGAAAAAAATGAATCCATTAATCCAAAGCTTGACTGAAGGTCAACTTCGTACTGACATCCCTGCATTCCGTCCTGGTGACACTGTCCGCGTTCACGCGAAAGTTGTCGAAGGAAGTCGCGAACGTATCCAGATCTTTGAAGGTGTGGTTATTGCTCGTAAAGGTGCTGGTATCTCAGAAACTTACACCGTTCGTAAAATCTCTAACGGTATCGGTGTTGAACGTACTTTCCCAATCCACACTCCACGTGTTGACAAGATTGAAGTCGTTCGTTACGGTAAAGTCCGTCGTGCTAAATTGTACTACCTTCGTGCATTGCAAGGTAAGGCAGCGCGTATCAAAGAAATTCGCCGTTAATCTTAGAAAGACTCTGTCGTTGGGCAGAGTTTTTCTCTAAGTCCCCTTAGTTCAATGGATATAACAACTCCCTCCTAAGGAGTAGTTGCTGGTTCGATTCCGGCAGGGGACATGTATATGAAAAAAACTACGTCATTTAACGTAGTTTTTTTCTATTTTTAAATGAAAGCGCTCTAAAATAAATTGTTTTTTTAGGAAAATAGGAGTACAATAAGTTAGTGTAATAAATAAAAAAGCACCGAATCGGTGCGCATAACTGATTATGGATAACCATATTTTAACTCAAAAGAAAAATCTTTTGGCTGTGTTGTTTCGAATAGTTCCAACGTAGTTATTATACAAAAAATAAAATCGAAAATCAAGACAAGGAGTAGTTTTATGACGAAATTTAATAAGAATTATTCAATCGGCTTGGATATAGGTGTATCATCTGTTGGCTATGCTGTTGTAACTGAAGATTATCGAGTACCTGCGTTTAAATTTAAAGTTTTAGGTAATACAGAAAAAGAAAAAATAAAGAAAAATTTAATCGGGTCTACAACTTTTGTATCTGCTCAACCAGCTAAAGGAACTCGAGTTTTTCGTGTTAATCGCCGTAGGATTGATAGAAGAAATCATAGAATTACGTATTTACGAGATATTTTTCAAAAAGAGATTGAAAAAGTAGATAAAAATTTTTATCGTAGATTAGACGAAAGTTTCAGGGTGCTTGGTGATAAAAGTGAGGACCTACAGATCAAACAGCCATTTTTTGGTGATAAAGAACTAGAGACTGCCTATCACAAGAAATACCCTACGATTTACCATTTACGAAAACACTTAGCTGATGCAGATAAAAACTCTCCTGTAGCCGATATTCGTGAAGTTTACATGGCCATATCACATATTTTAAAGTATAGGGGACATTTTTTAACGTTAGATAAGATTAATCCTAATAATATCAATATGCAAAACTCTTGGATTGATTTCATTGAATCTTGTCAAGAAGTTTTCGATTTGGAAATCTCTGATGAATCTAAAAACATAGCAGATATATTTAAGTCAAGTGAGAACAGACAAGAAAAAGTTAAAAAAATACTACCCTATTTTCAACAAGAGCTTCTTAAAAAAGACAAAAGTATTTTCAAACAACTATTACAGCTATTATTTGGTTTAAAAACGAAATTTAAAGATTGTTTTGAATTAGAAGAAGAACCAGATCTTAATTTCTCCAAAGAAAACTATGATGAAAATCTAGAAAATTTTCTTGGCTCATTAGAAGAAGATTTTTCCGATGTATTTGCTAAACTAAAAGTTTTACGTGATACTATACTTCTATCTGGTATGCTAACATACACTGGAGCAACTCATGCTCGCTTTTCTGCTACTATGGTCGAGCGATACGAGGAACATCGCAAAGATTTGCAACGCTTCAAATTTTTTATTAAACAAAATCTATCTGAGCAAGATTATTTAGATATTTTTGGCAGAAAAACACAAAATGGTTTTGATGTAGATAAGGAAACAAAGGGATATGTTGGATATATAACCAACAAGATGGTATTAACTAATCCACAGAAACAAAAAACAATACAACAAAATTTTTATGATTATATTAGTGGGAAAATAACAGGTATCGAAGGAGCAGAATATTTTCTTAATAAAATATCAGATGGAACATTTTTAAGAAAACTTCGTACATCTGACAATGGAGCTATTCCTAATCAAATTCATGCTTATGAACTAGAAAAGATTATCGAAAGACAAGGGAAAGATTATCCTTTTCTACTAGAAAACAAGGATAAATTACTATCCATCTTGACATTTAAAATTCCTTATTATGTTGGTCCGTTAGCAAAAGGAAGCAATAGTAGATTCGCTTGGATTAAACGAGCGACTAGCTCAGATATTTTAGATGATAATGATGAAGATACTAGAAATGGCAAAATACGTCCGTGGAACTATCAAAAACTGATAAATATGGATGAAACTAGAGATGCCTTCATAACCAATTTAATAGGAAATGATATTATTCTCTTAAATGAAAAAGTTTTACCAAAACGTAGTTTGATCTATGAAGAAGTCATGCTGCAAAATGAATTAACTAGGGTCAAGTATAAAGATAAATATGGAAAAGCTCACTTTTTTGATTCAGAACTCCGACAAAATATAATCAATGGTTTATTTAAAAATAACAGTAAACGTGTAAATGCTAAAAGTCTTATTAAATACCTATCGGATAATCACAAAGATTTAAATGCCATTGAAATTGTTTCTGGAGTTGAAAAAGGAAAATCTTTTAATTCTACTTTAAAAACATATAACGACCTTAAAACTATTTTTTCAGAAGAATTACTAGATTCTGAAATCTATCAAAAAGAGTTAGAGGAGATTATCAAAGTTATTACTGTTTTTGATGATAAAAAATCTATTAAAAACTACCTTACAAAATTTTTTGGACATCTTGAAATTTTAGATGAAGAGAAAATTAATCAACTCTCAAAATTACGTTATTCAGGTTGGGGACGTTATTCTGCGAAGTTATTATTAGATATTCGTGATGAGGATACGGGTTTTAATCTATTGCAATTCCTTCGAAACGATGAAGAAAATCGTAATTTAACTAAACTCATATCTGATAACACCTTATCTTTTGAACCTAAGATCAAAGACATTCAATCTAAATCAACTATTGAAGATGATATATTTGACGAAATTAAAAAATTGGCTGGTAGTCCAGCTATCAAACGTGGAATTTTAAATAGTATTAAAATTGTTGATGAACTGGTTCAAATTATAGGGTATCCACCCCACAATATCGTCATTGAAATGGCTCGTGAAAATATGACCACAGAAGAAGGGCAAAAAAAGGCAAAAACTCGTAAAACTAAATTAGAATCTGCACTAAAAAATATTGAAAATAGTCTATTAGAAAATGGGAAGGTTCCTCATTCAGACGAACAGCTACAATCTGAGAAATTATATTTATACTATCTTCAAAATGGGAAGGATATGTACACCTTAGATAAAACAGGAAGCCCTGCCCCCTTATACCTAGACCAGCTAGATCAATACGAAGTAGATCATATTATCCCCTATAGTTTTTTACCAATCGATTCAATTGATAATAAAGTATTAACGCATAGGGAAAACAATCAACAAAAGTTGAATAATATACCAGATAAAGAGACGGTTGCTAATATGAAACCTTTCTGGGAGAAATTATATAATGCCAAGCTAATTTCTCAAACGAAATATCAAAGATTAACTACTAGCGAAAGAACTCCTGATGGTGTTCTGACCGAGAGCATGAAAGCTGGCTTTATTGAACGCCAATTAGTCGAGACACGACAAATTATAAAACACGTTGCTCGCATACTAGATAATCGTTTTTCAGACACCAAAATCATTACTTTAAAATCTCAACTAATTACCAATTTTAGAAACACCTTTCATATTGCCAAAATACGTGAACTTAATGATTATCACCATGCTCACGATGCTTATCTAGCAGTTGTTGTAGGACAAACTCTTCTTAAAGTCTATCCCAAATTAGCTCCTGAGTTGATATATGGCCACCATGCTCACTTTAATCGGCACGAGGAGAATAAAGCAACGTTAAGAAAGCATCTCTATTCTAACATCATGAGATTCTTTAATAATCCAGATTCCAAAGTTAGTAAAGATATTTGGGATTGTAATAGGGATTTACCGATTATAAAAGATGTCATCTACAACTCTCAAATCAACTTTGTCAAACGAACAATGATTAAAAAAGGAGCATTTTATAATCAAAATCCTGTTGGAAAGTTTAATAAACAACTTGCTGCAAATAATCGCTATCCACTAAAAACAAAAGCTTTATGTTTAGATACCTCTATATATGGAGGTTATGGACCAATGAATTCTGCCTTATCTATTATCATAATCGCAGAACGGTTTAATGAAAAGAAAGGAAAAATAGAAACTGTAAAAGAATTCCATGACATTTTTATCATAGATTATGAAAAATTTAATAATAATCCATTTCAATTCTTAAATGACACTTCAGAAAATGGTTTTCTTAAAAAGAATAATATAAATCGTGTTCTAGGCTTCTATAGAATTCCAAAATATTCACTAATGCAGAAAATTGATGGAACAAGGATGCTATTTGAAAGCAAGTCAAACCTTCATAAAGCTACCCAATTTAAATTAACAAAAACTCAAAATGAATTATTTTTCCATATGAAACGACTTTTGACTAAATCGAATTTGATGGATTTAAAATCTAAAAGTGCAATAAAGGAAAGTCAAAATTTCATACTCAAACACAAGGAAGAATTTGATAATATTTCGAACCAGCTATCAGCTTTTTCACAAAAAATGTTGGGTAACACTACATCGTTAAAAAATCTTATAAAAGGATATAATGAGAGAAAGATTAAAGAAATTGATATCAGAGACGAAACCATCAAATATTTTTATGATAATTTTATAAAAATGTTTAGTTTTGTCAAAAGTGGTGCCCCAAAAGATATAAATGATTTCTTTGATAATAAGTGTACAGTCGCAAGAATGCGTCCTAAACCAGACAAAAAATTGCTCAACGCCACCCTCATCCACCAATCCATCACTGGTCTCTACGAGACTCGAATTGACTTAAGCAAACTGGGAGAAGACTAATGGGATGGAGAACCGTTGTAGTCAATACGCACTCTAAACTCTCCTACAAGAACAACCACTTGATTTTTAAAGATGCCTCTCGGACAGAGTTGATTCACCTGTCCGAGGTGGACATCCTGCTTTTGGAGACGACAGATATCGTTCTCTCCACTATGCTGATAAAACGCTTGGTGGATGAAAATATTCTAGTCATCTTTTGTGATGATAAACGCTTGCCAACGGCATACTTAATGCCTTACTATGGTCGACACGATTCCAGTTTGCAACTCTCTCGGCAAATCACATGGAACGAGGAAACTAAAGCACAAGTTTGGACTACCATTATTGCACAAAAAATTCTCAATCAAGCTTTTTATCTGGGGAGTTGTGGTTTTCTGGAAAAGAGCCAGTCCGTCATCGATCTCTATCATGGGTTGGATTTATTTGATCCTAGCAACCGTGAAGGACACGCTGCTCGGATTTATTTCAACGCCTTGTTTGGAAATGATTTTAGCCGTGAACAAGATAATGATGTCAATGCCGCGTTGGACTATGGCTATACCTTGATTTTAAGCATGTTTGCGCGTGAGATTGTTTTGTCGGGTTGCATGACCCAGTTTGGCTTGAAACATGCCAATCAGTTCAATCAATTCAATCTAGCTAGCGATATCATGGAACCTTTTCGTCCGATTATTGATAAAATCGTCTATGAAAATCAAAATAGTTCTTTTGTCAAAATCAAGCGAGAACTTTTCACTATTTTCTCAGACACCTTCCACTATAATGGTAAGGATATGTACCTGTCCAATATCGTCAGTGACTATACTAAGAAAGTCATCCAAGCTCTCAATCAACCCGAGAAAGGAGTTCCTGAGTTTAGGATATGAGTTATCGATATATGCGTATGATTTTAATGTTTGATATGCCAGTTGATACCGTAGAGGAACGTAAGGCCTATCGGAAATTTCGGAAGTTCCTCATAGATGAAGGATTCATCATGCACCAATTTTCTATCTATAGTAAGCTCTTACTCAACAACTCTGCTAATAATGCCATGATTGAGCGACTCAAAATTCATAACCCTAAAAAAGGAAACATTACTCTCTTAACCGTTACAGAAAAGCAGTTTTCTCGCATGATTTACTTAAATGGCGAGCGAAATACCAGCGTAGCAAACTCCGACGCTCGCTTGGTCTTTCTGGGAGAGGAGCCTAGAGATGAAGATTAATTTCCCGCTATTGGATGAACCATTAGCTATTGAAAATGCAACTTTTTTAGTGTTGGAAGACCAGCTTACTTTTTCAACTATCGTCAAGCAGTTCTACCAATATACTGATGATGGGAAGTTGAAGTTGTTTGATAGAAATTTAAAAGCTCTGAAAGAGTCTGAATTACTAGTGATAACGGATGTCTTAGGATACAATCTCAACTCACCTGCAATGCTTAAATTAATACATGCTGATTTAGAAAATCAACTCAATGACAAACCAGAAGTCAAGTCCATGATTGAAAAGCTGGTTGCTACGATTACAGAATTGCTGGCATTTGAGTGTTTGGAAAACGAGTTAGACCTAGAGTATGATGAAATCACCATTCTAGAGTTAATCGATGCACTTGGTGTCAAAGTCGAAACTCTAAGTGATACACTTTTTGAAAAGATGCTAGAAATTGTCCAGGTTTTTAAATATCTTTCTAAAAAGAAACTCCTTGTTTTTATCAATGCGACCGCCTATCTATCAAAGAATGAGTTAGTAAATCTGATAGAGTATATCCAACTAAATCAACTAAGGGTCTTATTTGTCGAACCTCGAAAAGTCTATGATTTTCCGCAGTATGTGCTTGATCAAGACTATTTCTTGAACCCTGAAAATATGGTATAATAAGAGTAATAATGGAATTAAACGAACTGAAGTCTAGCTGAGATGAATGGCGTGATTACGAAATTTCGTAAGAAAAATTTTTCTACGAGGTTTTAGAGCTGTGTTGTTTCGAATGGTTCCAAAACCACGGTTTTAGGAATTTTGAAAAGTCTGGTGTTTTAGAGCTGTGTTGTTTCGAATGGTTCCAAAACTTGCCTCACAGTATCCTAGATATAATGTAAGTTTTAGAGCTGTGTTGTTTCGAATGGTTCCAAAACAATATAGAGAGGCTTAATGTTGCCTTTGTAGTTTTAGAGCTGTGTTGTTTCGAATGGTTCCAAAACAATATCCATGGCGTCCATGTTCAACAGGTTGTTTTAGAGCTGTGTTGTTTCGAATGGTTCCAAAACACAAGTGCAATCACATCACCACCCTGGTGAGTTTTAGAGCTGTGTTGTTTCGAATGGTTCCAAAACAGCTGGGACGACGAATTGACAATCGACGGTGTTTTAGAGCTGTGTTGTTTCGAATGGTTCCAAAACATTTTCTGTCACAATTGATACGGCTACTAAGTTTTAGAGCTGTGTTGTTTCGAATGGTTCCAAAACCTTTTTGCCAACGGAACTTTTTCAAGCTGCGTTTTAGAGCTGTGTTGTTTCGAATGGTTCCAAAACTAAAATCAAGTTGCACATGCAAGGCCAATAGTTTTAGAGCTGTGTTGTTTCGAATGGTTCCAAAACCAGAATCTTATCTGAAAAAACCAAAACATAGTTTTAGAGCTGTGTTGTTTCGTTTTTATTTATCATAAAAAGGACTGAGTAAATCAGTCCTTTTGTTCTCTACTTCCCTAAGCAGAATTGGCTGAAGAGTTGGGTGATGAGTTCGTCTGGTGCGGCGTCACCAGTGATTTCGCTGAGGATTTCCCAGGTGCGAGTCATATCGACTTGGAGAAGATCTACCGGCATACCCATTTCCAAGCCTTGGTTGACGGCTTGCAGGCTTTCCAGAGCCTTTTCAATCAGGGAGATGTGACGGGCATTGGAAAGATAGGTGGCGTCTTGCTCGAAAATACCAGCATTTTCAAAGAAGAGTTGATTGATGCGTTCTTCAATTTTATCGATATTTTGGTTGTGAAGCACAGAAATCTTGATAGCATCTGCTGGCAGCTGATCCAGCTCAATCTTTTCCTCAAGGTCAGTCTTGTTAAGTAGGACGATACGATTGCTATCTTGGCTGATTTCAAGCAATTGTCTGTCCTGATCCGTCAGAGGCTCGCTGGCATTGAGGACTAAAAGAACCAAGTCAGCTTCCTGCAGGGCTTTTTTAGATCGTTCAACTCCAATCTGTTCTACAAGGTCATCGGTTTCTCGAATCCCTGCGGTATCGATGAGTTTGAGCGGCACACCCTTGATATTGACATACTCCTCAATCACATCCCGAGTCGTACCCTCGATATCAGTCACAATGGCCTTGTCCTCCCGCAGGAGATTGTTGAGCAGGCTGGACTTGCCAACATTAGGTCGGCCGATGATAGCAGTGGAAATGCCTTCGCGTAAAATCTTACCTCGTCGTGCAGTATCGAGAAGATTGCTCAGCAGAGCCTCGAACTCAGCTGTTTTTTCTCGCATAAGCTTGGTCGTCATCTCTTCCACGTCGTCGTATTCAGGATAGTCAATATTGACCTCGACCTGAGCCAGTGTGTTGAGAATTTCCTGCCGGGTATTGTTGATAAGGTTGGAGAGAGAGCCATCCAGCTGCTTGACAGCGTTGTTCATAGCTTTATCGGTCTTGGCTCGGATGATGTCCATAACGGCCTCAGCCTGAGTCAAATCTACGCGCCCATTGAGAAAAGCCCGCTTGGTAAACTCACCAGGCTCAGCCATTCTAGCACCCTCGCGGATAGCCAACTGCAGGATTTCATTCGTGACCGCAATCCCGCCGTGGGTGTTAATCTCAATGATATCCTCGCGCGTGAAGGTCTTGGGAGAGCGCATAGCACCAACCATGACCTCGTCCAAAATTTCCTGATTTTGAGGGTCAACGATATGGCCATAGTTGAGTGTGTGACTTTCTACTTTGCTTAGATTTTTCCCTTTGAAGATCTTTTGGGCAATAGCAAAGCTGTCAGTCCCGCTTAGTCTGACGATACCGATGGCTCCTTCGCCAAGAGGTGTAGAAATCGCAGCGATTGTATCAAATTCTCTGGTAATCATACTGTATTTTTCCTTGTGTTTTAAAATCAATTAATCTAATTGTAACGCAAAAATCAAGGAGGAGCAAGGCTTTCGATTATCAAGCAGAGTAAATGAATTTTAAGTCTGGTAAAGAAAACACTTTCATGTTAGTGAGAATCATGATATAATGAAAGTAGTGTGATTTGAGGAGGTGCTATGGAAAATCTAAAGAAACTGGCAGGAATCAAGGCTGCTGAATTTGTTCAAAGCGGGATGATAGTTGGTCTCGGGACGGGTTCGACCGCTTATTATTTTGTCGAAGAAATTGGTCGGCGGATTAAGGAAGAAGGATTGCAGATAACAGCTGTTACGACTTCCAGTGTCACTAGCAAACAGGCGGAAGGATTAGGTATTCCGCTCAAATCCATTGATGAAATTGACTTTGTTGATGTGACAGTTGACGGTGCTGATGAGGTTGACACCGCTTTTAACGGTATCAAAGGCGGTGGCGGCGCACTTCTCATGGAGAAAGTCGTAGCGGTACCTACAAAGCACTATATCTGGGTAGTCGATGAGAGCAAGATGGTCGAGAAGTTAGGTGCTTTCAAGCTACCAGTAGAAGTTGTTCAGTACGGTGCTGAGCAGCTCTTTCGTCGCTTTGAGCGTGCGGGCTATAATCCATCCTTTCGTCAGAAGGATGGTCAGCGTTTTGTTACGGACATGCAGAATTTCATTATTGACTTAGATTTAGGTGTGATTGAAAATCCAGTTGAGTTTGCGCAAAAACTAGATCATATAGTGGGCGTAGTGGAGCACGGACTGTTTAATCAAATGGTAGACAAGGTCATTGTTGCTGGAAAATCGGGTCTTCAAGTTTTAGAGGCCAATAAATAGAAAGAGGTATTTTATGCCAAAATTTAATCGTATTCACTTGGTAGTCATGGACTCAGTTGGTATCGGTGCTGCGCCAGATGCCAATAACTTTGTCAATGCAGGGGTACCAGATGGTGCTTCAGATACTCTGGGACATATTTCCAAAACTGTAGGACTGAATGTGCCAAATATGGCTAAAATCGGGTTGGGAAATATCGAGCGCCCTGCTCCTTTGAAGACAGTTCCTCAAGAAGAAAATCCTAGTGGTTACTACACCAAGCTGGAAGAAGTATCACTCGGAAAAGACACGATGACAGGCCACTGGGAAATCATGGGTCTCAATATTACTGAGCCTTTTGATACTTTCTGGAATGGCTTCCCAGAAGAAATCCTGACTCAGATTGAAGAGTTTTCTGGTCGCAAGGTCATTCGTGAGGCTAACAAGCCATACTCTGGTACAGCAGTTATTGATGACTTTGGCCCTCGTCAGATGGAAACAGGCGAGCTGATTATCTACACCTCTGCTGACCCAGTATTGCAAATCGCGGCACACGAAGAAGTGATTCCTTTGGAAGAGCTCTATCGTATCTGTGAATTCGCCCGCTCTATTACCTTGGAACGTCCTGCGCTTCTGGGACGTATCATCGCTCGTCCTTATGTAGGTGAGCCAGGTAACTTCACTCGTACAGCAAATCGTCACGACTATGCCGTATCTCCGTTCAATCCAACTGTACTTGACAAGCTCAATGAAGCCGGAATTGATACTTATTCTGTTGGTAAGATAAATGACATCTTTAACGGTGCTGGAATCAATCATGACATGGGACACAATAAGTCTAACAATCATGGTGTAGATACATTGGTCAAAGCCTTGAAAGATGAAAACTTCAAAGAAGGTTTCTCATTTACTAACCTAGTAGACTTTGATGCTCTTTATGGTCACCGCCGTGATCCACATGGCTACCGTGACTGCTTGGAAGAGTTTGATGCTCGCATCCCAGAAATTATTGAAAACATGCGTGAAGATGACTTGCTCATGATTACTGCTGACCATGGTAATGATCCGACCTATGCCGGAACGGACCACACTCGTGAGTTCATTCCGCTCTTGGTCTTCGGAAAATCGCTGAGCGGTCATGGTCATATTCCTGTCGGACACTTTGCAGATATCTCAGCTACCGTTGCTGAAAACTTCGGAGTGGATAAGGCGATGATTGGTCAAAGCTTCTTGGACAAATTGATTTAAGCATAATAAGAGAGTGAGGGAAATATTTTATGACAAGCTTATCAGAAAAAATCAAAGCAACAGCAGCCTTTTTGAAAGAAAAAGGTATGACAGAACCTGAATTTGGTCTGATTTTGGGATCTGGTTTGGGAGAATTGGCTTCTGAAATCGAAAATGCCGTTAGTCTTGACTATGCGGATATTCCAAACTGGGGCCGCTCAACTGTTGTTGGCCATGCTGGTAAATTAGTCTATGGGGACTTGGCAGGACGGAAAGTCTTGGCGCTGCAAGGCCGTTTCCATTTCTATGAAGGAAATCCTTTAGAAATCGTTACTTTCCCAGTGCGTGTGATGAAGGCTCTTGGTGCGACAGGTGTTATTGTGACCAATGCTGCCGGTGGTATCGGCTATGGCCCTGGTACGCTTATGGCGATCACTGACCACATCAATATGACTGGCCAAAATCCTTTGATCGGTGAAAACTTGGATGAATTTGGTCCACGTTTCCCTGATATGTCTAAATCTTACACTCCAGAATACCGTGCCGTCGCTCACAAAGTTGCTGATAAGCTTGGTATCAAGCTGGATGAGGGTGTTTATATCGGTGTAACTGGACCAACTTATGAAACACCTGCTGAAATTCGTGCTTACAAGAGTTTGGGTGCAGATGCAGTCGGCATGTCTACTGTTCCTGAAGTGATTGTAGCAGCACATTCTGGTTTGAAAGTCCTTGGAATTTCATGCATTACAAACTTTGCTGCTGGGTTCCAAGAAGAGCTTAATCATGAGGAAGTGGTGGAAGTAACAGAACGTGTCAAGGGTGATTTCAAACGACTGCTTAAAGAAACACTTGCTGAATTGTAAAAAAATGTTGAAAGGCGGAGTGTCTGGGTTGGTAATTAAACCCGGAACAGCCTTTCTATCTATGCTGATAAAATCATTAAACTAAAGAAAGGTAGAGCGAGGTGTTCAGATTTGAACACAAGCGGAAAACTATCTTTCAAATAAACACAGAAAGGAAGGGCATCTGAGTTTGAATTGAACTCGGGCTAGAGGCGGTGCAAAAAAGATAAATCTACCTAGATGCAGTCGCATCTTCGTTCGTTTCCTATTTTTGCTTTGCCTCTTTTAAGCCCTTAGTATCTTATATTATGTCTATTCATATTGCTGCTAAACAAGGCGAGATTGCTGATAAAATCCTTCTTCCGGGGGATCCGCTTCGGGCTAAGTTTGTTGCGGAAAATTTCCTTGAGGACGCTGTTTGCTTCAATGAAGTCCGCAACATGTTTGGCTACACTGGAACTTATAAAGGCCAGCGTGTTTCTGTTATGGGGACAGGGATGGGAATGCCATCAATCTCTATCTACGCGCGTGAGCTGATTGTTGACTACGGTGTGAAAAAGCTAATCCGTGTCGGAACAGCGGGCTCGCTGAATGCTGATGTGCATGTTCGTGAATTAGTACTGGCGCAGGCGGCTGCAACTAACTCCAACATTATCCGTAATGACTGGCCACAGTATGATTTTCCGCAAATCGCTAGCTTTGATTTACTAGATAAAGCCTATCATATCGCCAAAGACCTCGGTATGACAACCCATGTTGGGAATGTTTTGTCGTCTGATGTCTTTTACTCAAACTACTTTGAAAAGAATATCGAGCTTGGTAAGTGGGGCGTTAAGGCAGTTGAAATGGAAGCGGCAGCTCTTTACTATCTGGCTGCTCAGCACCATGTAGATGCTCTGGCAATTATGACTATTTCTGACAGCTTGGTCAATCCTGAAGAGGATACAACAGCTGAAGAGCGCCAAAATACCTTCACCGATATGATGAAGGTTGGTTTGGAAACCTTGATTACAGAAGCATGAAACTAGATGTCAAAGAAGCCATTCTCTTTGCTATTTCCCGCTATGACTATGCTTATGCTCATAAACTAGCTGAGAGAGCAGGAAGTGGTGTCCAGTCTGACTTGGTCCGTCTTCTTGGCGCTTTAGCGGAGCGAAGAGAGCTCAACATCCAATCTATGATGAATCTAAAGTTGGAAATCACTGGGTCTAACCTAGCTGATTTTCAGCTTTTTTGCCATGAAAATGAATCGGACGAGCAGCTGGTCAATTACCTTTATGATCTGGAAGCCAAGCTGAGAAATGAGCAGCTGATTGACTTTATCCGAGCTGTTAGTCCAGCTATTTATCGGATTTTTATGCGGCTGATTCGCATGCAAATACCGGATATTGACTGCTATATTCATAACTCGCGAGGGGCTAGTTACGACCGTTGGAAGTTTGAAAAGATGCGAAATTCTGATAATCCTGACCTGCAAAATTTTCATGCAGAAAGCACGGTCAATTCTTCTAGTTTGACGGAGCTGATTTTGCAGTTGAATTTACCCGAATCTGTCAAAGAATCAGCACAGCAGCTAAGAGAGTTAGAAAAATCAGTCCGCAATCCGTTGGCTCATCTTATCAAGCCTTTCGATGAGGAAGAATTGCACAGGACGACAGGTTTCTCGTCTCAGCACTTTATGGCGCTTCTGGTTGATTTGGCTCTGGAGACAGGCATTGTCTATCAGAGAGAACCTTTTTACTTTGACCGAGCGAATGCGGTCATAGAAAGTCTCTTATAAAGAGTAGCAGGATGGATAAGATTGCAAGGCTGCAAGAATTAATAGACCAAAGTCAGAATATCGTCTTTTTCGGTGGAGCGGGGGTTTCGACTGAGTCCAATATTCCGGACTTCCGCAGTTCTGATGGGATATACAGCGTCAAGCTAGGACGGCATTTTACAGCGGAGCAGCTGGTTTCTCATACTATGTTTGAGCGCTATCCGCAGGAGTTTTTTGACTTTTACAAGAAGTACCTGCTCTATCCGGATGCCAAGCCTAATGCTGCTCATGTCTACTTGGCGGACTTGGAGAAGACGGGCAAGCTCAAGGCTGTAGTGACTCAAAATATCGATAGCTTGCATGAAATGGCCGGTTCAAAGAAGGTTCTCAAACTACATGGCAGCGCGGATAGAAATTACTGTCTGAATTGTCAGCGATTCTACGATTTGGACGTCTTTCTGGCTCTGCAGGGTACCATTCCTCACTGCCTTGACTGTGGCGGTATTGTCAAGCCAGATGTGACTCTTTATGAAGAGCCTCTAGATATGGAAGTTTTCCGTCAGGCGGCCCAAGCTATCCAGCAAGCAGATCTGCTGATAATCGGCGGCACGTCCTTGGTCGTCTATCCCGCAGCCAGCCTCATCCAGTACTTTGCAGGTAAGCATCTGGTTGTCATCAACAAGACCAGCATCCCTCAAGACAGCCATGCAGATCTAGTCATTGAAGGGAAGATTGCCCAAGTATTTTCTCAATTAAGACAATAAAAGAACACCTGAAAGAAGTGGAAATCCACTTGTTTCAGATGTTTTTTGATTGAATGTTCTCTCATTAGGAAGTCTATAATAATGATGGTGATTATGATATAATGAAATTAATTTCCCAGGAGGTGAGGAGTTGAAAAAGGTAAAAAAAGTGAAGCGTAAAATTCCACTTACTATTAAAGTTTTAGTTTGTTTTGCTATTGGACTTTATATTTTGCTTCGATATTATGTTGCTCCTGGCTTATTTGATAGCAAAAATCAATACATCAAAGTATATAATTATCAAACTAGTTCGATAAAAGCTAGACAGTCAACCATAAAAGAAATAAATCTAGAATTTATTTATGAGAAAGAGGCTGAAGTTCCTGAGGGACTAACTTGGTCAGAAATGACTTTGACAAATGCTGATCGCTATTATAAAAGTAGGGTCATTTTGAATGCTAAATTGGATGATGGGACAAGTGTTTGGATTCCGCTAAAAAAATTTTCTGAAACGGGTCCAGCTTTTAGCGATAAATTTTACATTGATGATGAACTTTTTCTAGACATGACCCAAAGATTTCCAGGCTTAAATAAGGCATATATGTCTGGTTATAGGCTCGTCTTTCTCTCTGGGATGCTATATACTGGGGATACATTATACCAAATTCCAAAAGCATCCGTTGTAACTCGTTTTGACCTCAAAAATCCTAGAACAGGTAAGTTACAGACCTATTATGAGTATGGAAATCCTCCAGGAAAAACAATATTTCCGATTTATTTGAAAGTTGAAAGAAGAGCGAATCAGGACGGATTGCAAGAATTTTATGATGATTATAACACCAGTAGTCTTGGTTATTGGGATAAGAGCTCTGACATCCCTAGAAAAATGCTTAGTCATGATTTTACTTTTCTATATGCTAAATGGTATTATTCCGATGCTTTAACTAATCTTCCTGTGAGTGTCAAACTGACGGGTTCAAAATTTAAAATCTCTGTTACAAGGACTCAACTACTGGATTATGGTTATGGTAAAGTAAAAGTACGAAAGGCGACCAAGTTATATTCAGAAGAAAATAAAGACGAATACATCAAAGAAGTTCTAGACGATCTTGATACTTTTGTAAAATCCAATGATGACGCTTTAACAAAAAGATATAAAAATAAAAAATAAGCTATCATTTTATGAAATTAATTTCCCAGGAGGTGAGTATGAAGAAGTTGAAGATTAAGAAGAAATATATCTTTCTCGCTTTAATTAGTTTGTTTATTGGCTATATTGGTCTTCGCTATTATATCAAGCCAGAGTGGTTTGATTCGGAACACATTTATCATAGAGTTTATAATTTAAAAGTTAGTCATAAAAAGGGCCAGAAAAAGACTATACAAGATATTAATATTGAGTTTGTTCATTTTAATGAGGAATGACCTGTCGATGGTCAATGGTCAGAATCTATAAGAACTGATTTAAAATCTGATTTGAATTATACCATTATACATTTGTCCTTTACTGATAATACAAAAATAGATATCTTATTTGACCGTTATAATAGCGGTTCATTCTTTAAATCGGATGGCTTTAATTATAAACAGTTTAATAAATTATCACTTCGTTTTCCGGGAATTGACCACGGAGATGGTAGTGAGTTTAGAAACTACCTGATGATTTACCAAGGGGATACGATCTCCCAAAATTATGGTAATCAATATGAAGTTACGAGTTTCCAGTTGAAAAATCCACAAACTCATAAACTTCAAACCTACTATGAATATGACGTTACACCCGAATCTAATATTTTTCCACCAGTTTATTTTTTACAAGATACTTCACATTCAGCAGAAGGACGTCAAAAATTTTTTGATGATTATCAACCTAATGATAGTAGAAATTATTGGATACGAAGTTCTATGAGATTTTTTAGTGGTACTGATAGTTTATGGAATAACAGGCTAAATATCGAGCTTGAAAGCTATCCCTATCAATTATTTTATTCTGAACGGTTTGAAAACTTACCAATACACCTTGATATGACAGGTGATAACTTTAAAATGGTTGTAACTGAAACGTATGTGATGGATCATAAAGATAATAGTAATGGTATTAGGGTTCAGTCTAGATCAAAAACTTATACAAATGAGAATAAGGACCAATATGTAACTGAAATACTAAATAATAAGGAAAAAACTAACGTCAGATAGTATAAAGCTATCTGACGTTAGTTTTTAAAGGTGTAATTTCCATCAGTAGTATTCGGATTTGAATTGTAGTTTACGGCCAGGAGTCCAAGGATAAATATAATTGTAGCAAAAGCTAGAATTGTTTTTACCTTCATAGTCTCTCCTTATTTATCAAACTGTACTTCCTCAATCAGATACTCAATGAAACGTTCTCCCATTTTGGAAAGGCTGGCTTTTTCGTGTTGGATGTAAACCAATTCAATCGGATCATCAATGTCCAGTGGGATTGACACGATATTATCTCCGTTGAGGTTGCTATTGAGGATACCAGTTGCAATCGTGTAGCCATCCAGACCGATCAAAAGGTTAAAGAGGGTCGCACGGTCGCTGACCACGATAGATTTTTTATGGTGTTCCTGAGAGAGAATTTCCTCAGAAAAGTAGAAAGAGTTGTGAGTCCCTTGGTCATAGCTGAGGTAGGGGAAGTTTTCTAAGTCAGATAATTGGACCAGCTTTTTCTTGGCAAGTGGATTGGACTTGCTGACAAAGATATGGGGCTGGGCTGTGAAGAGATGAGTTGCAATCAGGTGATTGTCATCCAGCATCTTGGATAGGACATCGCGGTTGTAGCTATTGAGAAAGAGGACGCCGATTTCGCTGCGGAAGTTTTTTACGTCGTCAATAATTTCCCAAGTTCGAGTTTCCCGCAGAAAGAGCTCGTATTTCTCCATATCGCTTTTTTTAAGCAGGGAGACAAAGGCATTAACTACAAAAGCATAGTGCTGAGCAGACACGCTGAAAAGCTCGCGGTGGGCGACAGGGTTTTTGTATCGCTCCTCTAGAAGTTGCGTCTGCTCAACAACCTGCCGGGCATAGGAAAGAAACTCCATGCCGTCCTTGGTCAAGGTAATTCCTTTGGGATTGCGAATGAAAATTTCAATGCCCATTTCATTTTCCAAATCCCGCACAGCATTGGACAAACTAGGCTGAGTAATGAAAAGCTGCTTCGCAGCTTCGTTCATACTGCCGGTCTCGACGATTTTGATAATATAGTGTAACTGTTGAATTCTCATAGGACTATTTTATCACAAACTGGGGATTTTTTCCCGGTAAATCAATGAAAGGTAGCATGTTTTTATAATTGAATTTATTAAAATGGACAGATGGTAAAAGCAATTCTATTGGATATAGTGACATTTTTAAAGTTTATTCTTATCGGAATTATAAAGCGATTTTATCAAGTCTTTTATAATGAAACAGGTTTTGCAATTTCAAGTTATTCGTGATATGATGATTTTTAGACTGTAAAAGGAGTAGTTATGAAGAGAAAAGAAGATTCTTTTGAAGATATTGCTTTTGAGTTGGAGAAGGAGACATCTAAGTCTAAGTTCTTACCATTCGTTCTATTAGCCATTATTGGCTTTTCTATCGTTGGAGCAGTTTTTTTGATGCTTTCTATATCGCAAAAGACTAAATCTAAGCAACCGGTGAGCCAGTCAAGTCAGATTATTTCACCATCAAAAAAATTAGAGGATAAGAAGACTGAAGTAAAAAAATTTGCTGAGAGCCTTATCGTTTCTCCAGAAAAAAGCGGTCCCTTTCTTTGGACGGTTGACAAGGCAGTTTCTCTACCCATGGACAAAGATAAAGGCGGAGCGGCCTTGGAAGATGTTTTAAGAGAATTTGGAAGACCTGTTGAAGCTGGTTCGTGGATTGATTTTTCATCAAATAATGAAATTCAAAAGCATATTCGTCTTTTTTGGAAAGAGAAGGATGGTGCTCTTGGTTATGTTTCTTTAACCTTTGCTGAATTTGATGGTGTCTATAAGCTCATTTCCAAGTACCATTCTAACCTTGCAAGTGATGAAATTAAGGTGGATCAAAATCCTAATAGAAACTTTTTATGGACACAAGAATATATAGATAGTCTTGTTATTGGTGCTAGAGAAGGTACTGACAAAGGTACGGTGTATGATGAGATTGTTTCAAATGTTGGTTTGCCGCTGTATCAGACGATTTTGGGAGAGGACAATCAACTTCAAATGCGAGTTACTTATCATAATCCTCATTCTTTGACAAATCCGGAACAATTGAAGTCTGTCAATCTAGAATTCTATAAGCAAGAAGATGGAACATGGCGTTTGGTTTCTAAACAAAACCAGTAAACTAAAATAAAAAAGACAGAGGAGATAATCTTGAGAAGGAGTAGCAAGAAAAAACATGATGCTAATTCATTTAGAGCCATAAAAAAAGAACTTTATCAACAACAAAAGATAAAAAGAGAAGAACTTAGCATGATGGCCATACAGGAGGAGAAAAAAAGGATTAATTCGGCCTTTATTCTTCTTTGTTTGACCTTGTCATTTGCTTTATTCTTTGGCTTCTATTATTTTTCTCAAAAGATTCCTAGAGCCAACCTTAAGTACAAATATAATAAGACAGTGTCGTCAGTTAGTAAAGAAAGCTCTACTACTCAGCAAGATGAAGCTGAGTTAGAAATGGACAAAAAACAGAAGGAACTGAAAAAGAAAATTGTTGAGGAAGATGAAAAAAAGTTTGTTTTTAATTGGACATTAGACAATTTTGTAGAACTCAAAATAGCCAAAGTCGGGGAGTGGGAAAATAATCCGACTTTGGAAGAGGTTATTACGAAATACGGTAAGGGTTCAAATGTGAGTTTTACCGAAAATGGATTGACACTAACTTATAAGACAAGAATTGTAGATGTTCCGAGATATGGTTCATCAGGACATCCTCAGGAAATCAGTTTGGGTTTTTATGACCCCGATTCCAATGGAAAAAAGTACTATTTAATAACTAAAACGGCAGTTTACTTGGATGACATTCATAACCTACCAGCTATCAAAAATGAGTTTGTTTTTAAGTGGAAGCCAGAAGATATGGATACATTGACAGTAGGTGATAGTCAATATGGAAAAGGTGGAATGACATATCAGGAGATTGTTGCTCGATTTGGACTGCCTTCAGATAGTAATTTTTCTGGAAGCGATACAGATTATAGCCCGTTATCGTTGCGGGTGAATTATTTTAATATTCATCGTCCACCTGCTGAACGAAAATTGGATAGGGTGTCTTTGATTTTCAAGAGGCAGGAGGATGGCAGCTTTCGTCTTGCGGATGCAAGAAGTGAATTCGACAAGAGCTGGTAATGCTTCGATTCATTAGTGATATGAAAATTCTAATATTTTTTATGCCTTGACAATCCTCATTTCTAACGATATAATGTTTACAATTTAACCTTTAATCAAGTCCAGTGAGGCTGCAAGGTGGGAAAAACGGTATAAGAGGCAGTTGGCTGCCTTGTTTTTTGCGAAACCTTGCTGTGGCGAGGTTTTTTCTTGTAGAAAGTGAGGTTGTCATGGTTAGTGACAGTTGCAAAAAGAGATTTGGCAAAATTATGCTGGAGCAGATGCAGCTGCTGGAGCAAGTAGAGATTGCGCCTAATATTTTTTCTATGATTCTAAAGGGCCAAATGGTTGCTCAGATGCAGGCTGGGCAGTTTTTACATATTCGAGTACCAGATGACAGCAAGCTTTTGCGCCGGCCTATCTCAATCGCTGAGATTGACCGAGACAATCTGAATTGTCGCATCATCTATCGGATAGAAGGCGGCGGGACGGCTATTTTTTCTCAACTGACAGTCGGCTCGTTTCTTGATGTTATGGGGCCTCAGGGCAATGGCTTTGATTTGAGTCCTGTAAGGGCAGGTGACCACGCTTTGGTTATCGCTGGTGGGATTGGTGTCCCTCCCTTGCTTGAGGTTGCTAAAGAATTGCATACCAAGGGTGCACAAGTGACAGCTGTACTGGGATTTGCTGATAAAGCTGCTGTCATTTTGGAATCAGAAATGAAAAAATACGCTGATGTCATTGTCACGACGGATAATGGTTCCTATGGTCGCAAGGGCTATGTATCAGCGGTGGTAGATGAGATGATTCAAGACTATGCGGCTGTCTATTCCTGTGGAGCGCCAGCCATGCTCCAGTATGTCGATCGTAAGTTTCAGGACCATCCGCATGCTTATCTCTCCATGGAGTCTCGTATGGCTTGTGGTATGGGCGCTTGCTATGCCTGCGTCGTTCATGTGGCAGGTCAGGACGAGTCAGTCAATAAGCGCGTTTGTGAAGACGGTCCGGTCTTTGAAACGGGCACGATTATTGTCTAGGAGGGGAAAGAATGAGTGACCAACGTTTAAGGATTTCCTTGCCAGGCTTGGACCTGAAAAATCCAATTATTCCAGCATCAGGCTGCTTTGGCTTTGGACAAGAATATGCCAAATACTATGACTTGGACTTACTGGGTTCTATCATGATAAAGGCTACGACTTTGAACCCCCGCTTTGGCAATCCCACTCCGCGGGTGGCAGAAACGCCAGCTGGTATGCTCAATGCCATTGGCCTTCAAAATCCAGGTGTTGAGGTTGTTCTAGCTGAAAAACTGCCCTGGTTGGAAAAACATTATCCCGACCTTCCAATCATCGCTAATGTAGCGGGATTTTCCAATCAAGAATATGCCACAGTGGCTGGGAAAATTTCCCAAGCCCCCAATGTCAAGGCTATTGAGCTCAATATCTCCTGCCCTAATGTTGACCATGGAAATGCTGGCCTTTTGATTGGCCAAGTTCCAGAATTAGCCTACGAAGCAACCAAGGCAGCAGTAGATGCTTCTGCAGTACCTGTCTATGTCAAATTAACTCCGAGTGTGGCTGATATCACTCAGATAGCTAAGGCTGTTGAAGACGCTGGTGCTGCTGGTTTTACCATGATTAACACCTTAGTAGGTATGCGATTTGACTTGAAGTCGCGCAAGCCTATTATCGCTAATGGCACAGGTGGTATGTCGGGTCCGGCTGTCTTTCCGGTAGCGCTCAAGCTGATCCGTCAAATGGCGCAAGCAAGCAAACTTCCCATTATTGGTATGGGTGGAGTTGATTCGGCAGAGGCTGCTCTGGAGATGTTTATAGCGGGCGCTTCAGCTATTGGAGTGGGAACTGCTAATTTCACGGATCCTTATGCCTGCCCGACCATCATTGAAGATCTGCCTGAGCTTATGGATAAATACGGCATCGAAAGTCTTGAAAGCTTACGAAAAGAAGTTCGAGAGAATTTGCTTTAAAGTTACATTTTTACTTGACAATCCTGCTGTGAAATTATAGAATGAACTAAATATAACCTTTAAAGAAGTCCAGAGAGGCTACTAAGGTACATACGTTTGAATGGCAAATACTGCCACATTTTCGTGTAACCTTGCTCTCGGGCAAGGTTTTTCTATGGCTTTGAGCCTAATGCGAAGGTTGGTTTTGAGATATAAATGCCTAATGGACTTTTTTGAAGATAATAATTTAAAAGGAGATTTTCCCCTCATGCGTGAAGAACGGCCTATTATCGCCCTCGACTTTCCATCTTTTGATGATGTCAAAGATTTCTTGGAGCATTTTCCAGAAGATGAAAAACTCTATGTCAAAATCGGTATGGAATTCTTCTATGCCATCGGTCCAGAAATCGTTCATTATCTGAAAGGTCTTGGACACAGCATTTTCTTGGATCTGAAACTGCACGACATTCCCAATACGGTGCGCTCAGCCATGTCTGTCTTAGGAACTTTTGGTATCGACATGGTGACGGTCCATGCAGCAGGCGGTGTAGAGATGATGAGCGAAGCCAAGAAGGTCTTGGGAGATAAGGCTAAGTTGGTTGCGGTGACTCAGCTGACCTCGACCAGCGAGGAAGATATGCGTGATTGCCAAAATATTCAAACTACGGTTCAGGAGTCTGTTGTCAATTACGCTCGGAAGGCCAAAGAAGCCGGTTTGGATGGTGTCGTTTGTTCGGCTCAAGAAGTTGAACTGATTAAGGCGGCAACTGCCGATGACTTTATCTGTGTGACGCCGGGTATTCGGCCGTCTGGATCAGAAATCGGTGACCAAAAGCGGGTCATGACTCCGCAGGAAGCCCATCAAATCGGCAGTGATTATATTGTAGTCGGCCGTCCGATTATCCAGGCTGAAAATCCTTGGGATGCTTACCATGAGATTAAGAAGCAGTGGAATAGCTAGACAGTAACACGGGATTCGAATTAAATCGTTATACGTAATTGACAGCATCAAAAACATTCAAATTTATAAGGAGCAAAAAATGACTTTAGCAAAAGAGATTGCGCGTGATTTATTGAAAATCAAAGCTGTGTATTTGAAGCCAGAAGAGCCTTTTACGTGGGCGTCGGGCATCAAATCACCTATATATACGGACAACCGTGTGACCTTGGCCTATCCAGAGACTCGGACCTTGATCGAGGATGGTTTTGTCGAAAAGATTCGGGCGGAATTTCCAGATGTAGAAGTCATTGCTGGAACTGCGACAGCAGGCATTCCTCATGGAGCCATTATCGCGGATAAGATGAACCTGCCATTTGCCTATATCCGCAGCAAACCAAAAGATCACGGAGCGGGCAATCAAATCGAAGGTCGCGTAGCGCCTGGGCAGAAGATGGTTGTCATTGAGGATTTAATCTCAACTGGCGGTTCGGTCTTGGATGCGATTGCTGCAGCGAAACGAGAAGGTGCGGATGTGATTGGAGCAGCAGCCATCTTTACCTATGAGCTGCCAAAGGCAGAAAAGAACTTCAATGAAGCGGATGTGAAATTGGTGACTTTGTCAAACTATACGGAACTAATCACTCTGGCTGAAGCAGAAGGCTATGTCAGTCCTGAGGGCTTGACCTTGCTTGAGAAATTTAAGCATGACCAAGAAAATTGGCATGTCTAGACCGAATAGAAATAAAATGATCTGACTCTTATTCAGGTCATTTTTCAGTAAAACGTCCTTGTCTTACCTTTAAAAATGGCTTAAAGTCTAGGCATTTGGTATAATAGAGCTATGTCTAAGATTTATCATCTATCCTTTTCAATATTACAGAAAGTTATGCTGATTACGGCTGTTCACTGGTTTCTGATTGCCATCTGGCATGTTGCAGAGCTGAATAGTATAGCTATAATTGCCTTTGCTGGCTTGGCTTATCTGGCCTATCGCTATCGGCATTTGCTAGAAAAAGCTTATCATTGGCTGATGAAGCATAAACTTCTTATTATGCTAGCCGTCTTTATTTTTCAGCTGATCATGCTCTTTTCAGCAGAGCTTTTGATTAGGCGGGATGCAGCAGTTGTCTTTACAGGAGCTTTCAAAACTCTGAAAGAAAGCTCTATTTCCAGCTATCTGACCCGCAACCCTAACAATGTCTCACTCTTTCTCTACGAGCGTTTTTTCTTTAACGTATTTGGGGAATCTGGTCTATGGGTCATGCAGGCCTTGAATATTGTTTATACTAACGTAACGGCCTTGATTCTCTACAAGGGCTGCCAAAAGTATTTTTCCCAAAAGGCTGCAGATGCTGTCTTTAGTCTTTATGTGCTTTTACTGGGCTTTTCTCCTTATTTCTTTTCAATGTATACCGATATTCCGCCCCTTCCTTTCATCAGTTTGCAGATTTTCCTAGTTCTGGGATTGCTGAAAGGAGAGGAATCAAGCCGACAGCTGGTTTGGCGTAGTATATTGCTTGGGCTAATGACTAGTCTGGCTTTCTTCTTTAGACCAACAGTAATGATTCTGCTGATAGCTGTCTTCGGAGTTCTCTTTTTCAAAAAGAACTGGAAGAAGTTCTTTCTGACACTAGTCGTTTTTGCTTGCAGTTTTGCGATTAGTTACGCCCCGCTGCATTACTGGTCCAAGCATCAGACGGAAGTGCCGATTATGAAGGGAGAGGGACTAGCAAAAGGTCCCCTGCTCTTTATCAATTTGGGTCTGACCTTCAATGGCCACAATCAGGAAGACATGAAAGAAGGGCTCTTGCAGTATATTGAGCCCGATAAGCAGTATGACTATAACAATGGCATGTTTGCCAAGGAATATGTTATCAAGGAAATCAAGCGGCGCTTAAGTGAATATAATCCTTTGACTTTAGCTCATCATCTCTTCCACAAGCAGTCTCTGACTGTGGCAGAGGGAGATTTGGGCTGGCTCTACCGCAGTGTTGAAAATGAAAAGACGCCTTATATATCGCCTTTTTACCAAGATACGAAGGATAATCCTTTAACTCAGTTTGTCCGTGACTTCTTCCTGAACACTGACAAGTCAGAATTTGTCTATTTCTCGCTGTCCAAGCAGGTGGTTTGGATTGTCATGGCAGCAGGACTTGTCTTTGCCCTTTGGGAATATCGCTCCAGTGATGAGCTGAATTTTCTAACCCTAGCTGTTTTTGGCGGCCTGCTCTTTTTGCAGATTTTCGAGGGAGGAAAGACGAGATACCTGATTCAGTTTTTGCCACAAATTTTGATTCTATCCACCCTAGGATTAGCCCAGTATCCTCAAGCTCTAGGGAAGTTTCGCTTTTGGACTAGAAAGCAGGAGTATTTAGAATGAAAAGACCTGTTCCTATCTATGAACCGCTTTATACCTTGAAACCTATTGCCGAGAATATCTGGATTGTCGACGGTGATTTGATTGAGATGGATGCGGTTCTGACACAGTTGCCCTTTTCCACCCGCATGACTGTCATCAAGTTAGCAAATGGCCAGCTCTTGTGTCATTCACCAATCCAACCAAATCAAGCCTTGTTTGACCAGTTGGACGCTTTGGGACCAGTTGCGCATCTTGTTTCACCTAATAAGATTCACTATGCCTATATAGCTGACTGGAAGAAGCGTTATCCTGAGGCAATTGCTTGGTCTAGCCCAGGAGTGGAAGAGAGAGCAGCCAAGCAGAAAATACCAGTCTCTTTTGATGAAAAGCTGACAGATGAGGCTCCAGAAGCTTGGGCAGGTCAGATAGATCAGTTGATTTTCAAGGGAAGTACTCATATTGAGGAAGTTGTCTTTTTTCATAAGGACAGTCAGACCTTGATTTTGACAGATTTGATTGAGAATTTTGAAACAGAGCATTTTCCAAGTCAGATTCGCGGCAAGGCTTATAAATTAGTTCGTGTTGCAGCTCCGGATGGACAGACGCCTATTGACTACCGTATGACCTTTATCGGTCATCAAAAAGAAGCCAAAGAATGTCTAGAGCAGATGCTGGCTTGGCAACCGGAGAAAATCATACTAGCTCATGGTCGTTGTTTTCTGGAAAATGGCACAGCAGAACTCAGAAGAGCGCTTAGGTGGATAAGGTAAGAGAATTTTATCGTAGGAAATGAGAGGAGACATGTATGCAGCATTCAGCTTGGCATGCTTTGATTAAGGAGCAGCTGCCGGAAGGTTATTTTGCAAAAATCAATCATTTTTTAGACGAAGTGTATGCTTCAGGGACTATTTATCCACCTCGGGAAAAGGTGTTTAATGCGATTCAGACGACAGATTTAGCGGATGTTAAGGTAGTTATTTTAGGGCAGGATCCCTACCACGGACCGAGACAGGCACAGGGCTTGAGTTTTTCGGTACCTGATGATATTCCAGCTCCGCCTTCTTTGCAGAATATTCTCAAAGAACTGGCTGATGATATCGGAGTGAAAGAGTCGCATGATTTGACTTCTTGGGCTCAGCAGGGTGTTCTCTTGCTCAATGCTGGGCTGACAGTGCCTGCTGGTCAGGCCAATGCGCATGCCGGTTTAATCTGGGAGCCTTTTACGGATGCTATTATCAAGGTAGTCAATGAAAAGTCTGATCCAGTTGTCTTTATTCTCTGGGGTTCTTACGCCCGCAAGAAAAAAGCCTTGATAAGCAATCCTCAACATTTGATAATCGAGTCAGCTCACCCAAGTCCGCTGTCCGCTTATCGTGGTTTCTTTGGTAGCAAACCCTTTTCACGGACTAATGATTTCTTAGTAGCAAAGGGCTTGGAACCTATCAATTGGTTAGCATAGGAGGTAGTATGGTTCAGTTAGCAACGATTTGTTATATCGATAATGGTCGGGAGTTTCTCATGCTGCACCGCAACAAAAAGCCCAATGATGTTCATGCTGGGAAGTGGATTGGTGTCGGTGGCAAGCTAGAACGAGGAGAGACCCCGCAGGAATGCGCTGCACGTGAGATTCTAGAGGAAACAGGTCTAAAGGCCAAGCCTGTTCTTAAAGGCGTTATCACTTTTCCAGAGTTTACTCCCAACTTGGACTGGTACACCTACGTCTTCAAGGTGACGGAGTTTGAGGGGGAATTGATTGACTGCAACGAAGGGACTTTAGAATGGGTGCCCTATGACCAGGTTTTGTCTAAACCAACTTGGGAAGGCGATCATACTTTTGTTGAGTGGCTTCTAGAAGACAAGCCTTTCTTTTCAGCAAAGTTTGTTTATGACGGGGATAAGCTGCTGGATACGCAGGTGGACTTTTACGAATAAGGAGATAAGACGATGCTATTAATCAAAAACGGACGAGTTATGGATCCTAAGACTGGTTTTGACCAAATTGCCGACCTCTTGGTTGAGGGGAAGAAAATTATTAAAATTGGTCAAGATTTACAGGTGAAAGATGCAAAAGTTATTGATGCCAGTGGTTTGGTTGTGGCTCCTGGTTTGGTGGATATACATGTGCATTTCCGGGAGCCGGGCCTGACTCATAAGGAAGATATTCATACGGGGGCCTTGGCAGCAGCAGCGGGTGGCTTTACGACAGTTGTCATGATGGCCAATACCAATCCGACCATCTCTACGGTTGCAACCCTGAAAGAAGTGCTAGAGTCGGCTAGTCGCGAAAATATCCATATCAAGTCGGTTGCAACAATCACAGAGAATTTTGATGGGCGGCATCTGACAGATTTCCAAGGTCTCTTGGCAGCTGGTGCAGTAGGTTTTTCTGATGACGGTATTCCATTGACCAACGCTGGCATTGTCCGCCAAGCCCTCGTAGAAGCACGTAAAAATGACACCTTTATCAGCTTGCACGAGGAAGATCCCAATCTCAACGGCATACTCGGTTTCAATGAGCATATCGCTAAAGAGCATTTTGATATCTGTGGCGCGACAGGTGTGGCAGAATACAGTATGATTGCGCGCGATGTTATGATCGCTTATGATGCAAAGGCTCATGTACATATCCAGCATTTGTCCAAGGCTGAGAGTGTAAAGGTGGTTGAATTCGCTCAGAAGCTAGGCGCTCAAGTCACCGCTGAAGCAGCACCTCAGCACTTCTCTAAGACAGAAGCTCTGCTATTGACCAAGGGCAGCAATGCTAAGATGAATCCGCCTCTGCGCTTAGAATCGGACCGGCTAGCGGTTATTGAGGGACTTAAGTCTGGTGTCATTTCTGTCATTGCGACGGACCATGCTCCACATCATGCTGAAGAGAAAAATGTGGCCGATATCACTAAAGCGCCTTCTGGTATGACTGGGCTTGAGACTTCGCTTTCTCTTGGTCTGACCTACTTGGTAGAGGCTGGTCATCTGAGTTTGATGGAACTTTTGGAAAAAATGACAACCAATCCAGCTCAATTGTATGGTTTTGATGCTGGTTTCATTGCTCAGGATGGTCCTGCTGATTTGACAATATTTGACCCAGAAGCCGATAGACTTGTGACTGACCACTTTGCCTCCAAGGCTGCCAATTCGCCTTTCGTTGGTGAAAAGCTTAAAGGCCAAGTAAAGTTTACCATCTGTGATGGGGAAGTTGTCTTTAAAGGATAATGCAGATTAGACTCTGATGAATTTCAGGGTCTTTTTTAACACAGAAAATTTTCTAGTAATTTTCTGAAAAACCGAATGTTTGTTAAAATAGTAGTGGTTTAGTTCCTTTTTGAACCAAAAAGATGTATAATATAACAAAATACTAAAGAGGAGTGTTCGTTATATGAAGAAGAAATTTTTCATCTTACCTGTTCTATCGACAGTGCTTTTGGCACCTGCTTTTTTGGCCCATCAAGTCTCTGCAGAAGAGGCTCAGCCTAGTCCAGAGCCAGCAAAGGCTGAGTTGACCAATCAGCCAGCTGCTGAGACAGCTTCTGAAGTGCAACCAACTGCTCCAGCAGCTTCAGCAGAAGAAAAACCAGCAGCACATAGTCAGAATACAGCAGCTCCGGCTGGTCCAGCTGCGACAGAAGCCGCTGCAGCACCAGCCCAGTCTGAAAATCTGCCAGAGGCTACGATTCTCCATACCAACGATGTGCATGGCCGTATCGTAGAGGAAAAAGGCGTTATCGGTGATGCTAAGCTGGCAACTGTCATCAAGGAAGAGCGCGCTAAAAACCCTAAAGCGCTAGTTGTGGATGCGGGTGATGCCTTCCAAGGGTTGCCAATTTCCAATAGCTCAAAAGGGGAAGAACGAGCGAAAATCCTCAATGAAATTGGCTACGATGCTATGGCAGTCGGGAACCATGAGTTTGACTTTGGTCTAGACGAGGCGAAAAAATACAAGGAAATTCTTAAATTCCCACTCCTCAGTTCTAACACCTATGCCAACAATGCTCGAGTTTTCCAAGCATCTACCATTGTAGACAAGGATCCAGCGGTTGAGGGGGATGAGTTTGTGGTAATCGGTGTGACAACACCTGAAACTGCTACAAAAACTCACCCTAAAAACATTCAAGGTGTGACCTTCACTGATCCAATTACAGAAGTTAATCGGGTCATTGACGAAATCGAAGCACGCGCAGTGGCAGAAGGAAAGAACTACAAAAACTACGTTGTTCTAGCTCACTTGGGTGTTGACACGACCACACCGACTGAGTGGCGCGGTTCAACCTTGGCTGAAGCTCTTTCTAAAAATCCTAAGCTCAAAGGCAAGCGCGTAACTGTTATTGACGGCCACTCTCACACAGTAGAGTCTACGACTTATGGTGATAATGTAACTTACAACCAGACCGGTAGCTACTTACACAATATCGGAAAAGTAACTTTCAAGGCCAATCAACTTCTGGGAAATCCTCAGCAAATTCCTGCTGAAATAGCTAAAAAAGTCACTCCAGACCCAGTTGTTGCAGACATGGTCAGCAAGATTAAAGCTAGGTACGACGCTGATAATGCCAAGGTTATCGTAGCAAACAGCCCTGTAGAGCTTAATGGTGACCGTGAAAATGTCCGTGTTCGGGAAACCAATCTGGGTAATGTCGTAGCGGATGCTCTCTACGATTATGGTCAAACTGGCTTTGCCAATAAAACAGACTTAGCTGTTACTAACGGAGGCGGTCTGCGCGAAACTATTGCCAAAGACAAGCCAATCACCAAGGGAGATGTTATCGCCGTATTGCCTTTTGGGAATACTATTTCTCAAATCAAGGTTACTGGTCAAAATATTGCAGATATGTTTGCCAAATCTCTAGGCTCTATTCTCCAGGAGAAAGATGGTAAACCTGTGCTGGATGAGAACGGCCAACCCTTGCTAGAACCAAGCGGTGGTTACCTGCAAATCTCTGGAGCTAAAGTCTACTACGACACGACTCTGCCAGCTAATCAACGTGTCCTCCACATCGAGATTAAGAATAAAGAAACTGGTGTTTATGAGCCTCTTGATCCTAATAAGACCTACTATCTGACGACCAATGACTTCTTGGCTGCTGGTGGTGATGGCTATACCATGCTGGGTGGCCCTCGCGAGGAAGGACCATCGATGGATGTGGCTTTTGCAGACTATCTTGCAAAAGCTGATTTGACAGCCTATGCAGTTATCAATCCAAACTCACGCGCCATCTCTATTTCATCCACTAAGGATTCTGACGGTGATGGCTATACAGATATTGAAGAAATCAAGCAAGGAACGGATCCGGTTAATGCAGCTTCCTACCCAGCTGGTACCAAAGCAGCTGATCCTGCAAAACAGGCAGCTCCACTGGTTAATACTCCAAAACAAACCAAGCAAGTAGCAGTTCATGTTGCCAAGACCTTCACTAAGGACCCTGCAGCTAAAGAACTGCCACAGACAGGCAGCGAATCAGCAGTTGCCTTGAGCCTAGTTGGTATGGTTTTAGGATTCTTTGGATTGGCAGGAATCAAGAAAAGTCACAAAGAAGACTAGTTAGAAGACACAATAAAACGGAAGTTGTTCACTTCCGTTTTATTTCTTAGCCTCAGGATTTTGATGTGTGATATTCAAGCCCCAAGGAATTAAATTTTCTTTTTTCTGTTTGATACGTTGGATATTGTCCTTGTGCCGGAGGATAATAATCAAAGCCAGCGCAATGATAATCAGAGTAAAGAAGAGGTCATAGCTAGGCAGTATAAAGCCAACTAGAGGAAAGAGCAGCGCCGACAGGATAGCGATGACTGCTGAGAGCACACTTGCCAAAGAAATCATACTTCCCAGATAGAGGATGCTGGCAAAGATGACAATCAGATAAACAAAGAAGGCAGGTGAGAAGCCCAGAACAACCCCTGCACTGGTTGCCACAGCTTTGCCCCCATTAAAGCCAGCAAAGATAGGAAAGGTATGGCCAATCACAGCCAAGAGGCCAAAGACAAGCGGCGAAACTCCCTCAATATGCAAAAAGAAAGGCAGCAGGGTCGCTGCAGTTCCTTTGAGAAAGTCGATCGCAAAAGTAGCCGTCCCCGCGGTCTTTCCCAAAATGCGGAAAGTATTGGTCGTTCCGGTATTGCCGCTGCCGTATTCTCGCAGGTTCTTCTTAAAGAAAATTTGCCCAATCCAAAGCCCAGTCGGAATAGAGCCCAGTAAATATGCTAGTATTAATCCAATTATCGTGTTCATCATGATTTTATTATACCATTATTTCGCTTTCTTACAATAGAAAAGGATAGAATTTATAGCTGGAAATGTCTACTCGGATATTGGATTCTTTTTCGTGTGAAATCAGTCCTCATCAGCAGTTTTTTCAAAAAAATCTTTGCAATATTTGCCAAAAACTTGTAAGATAGAAAAGATGAATCATTAGGAGGTTCTTGTGGCAAAAAAGGAAATCAATATTAACAATTATAATGACGATGCCATTCAGGTATTAGAAGGGTTGGATGCAGTCCGTAAACGTCCAGGGATGTATATCGGCTCAACCGACGGAGCGGGACTCCACCATCTGGTCTGGGAGATTGTGGACAATGCTGTCGATGAAGCCCTGTCAGGCTTCGGTGACCGGATCGATGTGACAATCAACAAGGACGGCAGTCTGACCGTCGCAGACCACGGACGCGGGATGCCAGTCGGCAAGCACGCTATGGGCATTCCCACGGTTGAGGTCATCTTCACCGTTCTCCACGCTGGTGGTAAGTTCGGTCAAGGTGGTTATAAGACCTCAGGTGGTCTCCACGGTGTAGGCTCCTCTGTTGTCAATGCCCTGTCTAGCTGGCTGGAAGTGGAAATCACACGGGATGGGACTGTTTACAAGCAGCGCTTTGAAAATGGCGGAAAACCAGTCACCACACTCAAGAAAATTGGCACGGCACCTAAGTCCAAGTCTGGGACTAAAGTGACCTTCATGCCAGACGATACGATTTTTTCAACGACTGATTTTAAGTATAACACTATTGCCGAGCGGCTTAAGGAATCAGCCTTCCTGCTCAAGAATGTCCGCCTGTCACTGACCGATGCGCGGACTGGCGAAGAAGTAGAGTTTCACTATGAAAACGGGGTTGAAGACTTTGTCAGCTATCTCAATGAAGACAAGGAAACCCTGACTCCTGTCCTCTATTTCGAGGGCGAGGAGAGCGGCTTCCAAGTCCAAGTGGCTCTCCAGTACAACGACGGCTACGCCGATAATATCCTGTCCTTTGTCAATAACGTCCGCACCAAGGACGGCGGTACCCACGAGACGGGGCTCAAGACCGCAATTACCAAGGCCATGAACGACTATGCCAGAAAGACCGGCCTGCTCAAGGAAAAGGACAAGAATCTGGAAGGATCGGACTACCGCGAAGGTTTGGCTGCTGTCCTGTCCATCCTGGTCCCTGAGTCGCACCTGCAGTTTGAAGGCCAGACCAAGGACAAGCTGGGCAGCCCTTTGGCTCGTCCGGCCGTAGACTCCATCGTCTCTGAGAAGCTGACTTTCTTCCTCTTGGAAAATGGTGAGCTGGCTTCTAACCTTATCCGCAAGGCTATCAAGGCCAGAGACGCTAGGGAAGCAGCCCGCAAGGCGCGTGACGAAAGCCGAAACGGCAAGAAAAATAAAAAAGATAAGGGCTTGCTGTCTGGTAAGCTGACTCCGGCCCAGTCCAAGAACCCAGCCAAGAACGAACTCTATCTGGTCGAGGGAGACTCTGCCGGTGGCTCTGCCAAGCAAGGCCGTGACCGTAAGTTCCAAGCCATACTGCCCCTGCGCGGTAAAGTTATCAATACCGCCAAGGCTAAGATGGCCGATATTCTCAAGAACGAAGAAATTAACACCATGATCTACACGATTGGAGCGGGTGTTGGGACAGACTTTACCCTTGAGGATGCCAACTATGACAAGATTATCATCATGACCGATGCGGACACTGACGGTGCCCATATCCAGACCTTGCTGCTGACCTTTTTCTATCGCTATATGCGCCCGCTGGTCGAGGCTGGCCGCGTCTATATCGCCCTACCGCCTCTCTACAAGATGTCCAAGGGCAAGGGCAAGAGCGAAGTCGTTGAGTATGCCTGGACCGATGGCGAGCTGGATGACCTGCGCCGCAAGTTTGGCAAGGGTGCCATGCTTCAGCGCTACAAGGGGCTTGGTGAAATGAACGCTGACCAACTCTGGGAGACGACCATGAATCCCGACACCCGCACCCTCATCCGTGTCACTATCGAAGACCTGGCCCGCGCCGAACGCCGTGTCAATGTCCTCATGGGTGACAAGGTCGAACCACGCCGCAAGTGGATTGAGGATAATGTCAAGTTTACGCTTGAGGAGAGTGGGGTGTTTTGAAAATTGAGGAATAAACAATTTATGATAACTGAATTGAAAAAAATAGCTATGAAATTTAGAAAAGCTGTTGAAAAAGCAATTCAGACAGAAGAGATTATTGATCATACTCTAGTGAAATTTCCTGAAGGATGCTGCAGTTTTGTAAGTGAATACCTTCAGAGGTATTTATATGAACATGGAATCGAATCATTATATGTTTCTGGCGAATATGGTTCTGGATGGGAAGGGGATTCTCATGCTTGGTTAGTCGCCTACGAAGATATAATTGTTGATATTACAGGAGATCAGTATCAAGATAACGAAGGGGAACTCTTTTATGATATTCCGGTGTATGTCGGCGAAGAGGATGGGTTTCATAAATTATTTAAATACAATGGCCCACCGATTTCATATCCTGAGCAAGAAATAAATGATTCTCGTAATAGTCGTTTAAAAGAAAAGAAAAACAAAAATTACAATATAATTTTGAAATACATTCAAAATTAGAGTTTTGGACTGTGAAAAGGAGAAATCTTATGAAAGATTCAGATGTTCTGACTAGACTTGGATTGAAAGATAAGGGCGAATTGGTCTCTTTGTTAGAAAATAGTGGGTTAAACGAAAGATTGTTTAGACTTGCTTCTGTTAATAGAGAAACACATTCTATTAAGTTAGAATTTTGTGAATCAGGATGTTACTTTAAAATAGTACAAGGTGATGTAAGGGATATATCGGAAGTTACTGAAGAAAGTACAAATGTTCATAGAAAGGGCTGGTCTTGTATTTTAGAATCCTCTACGGAGGAAATAAACTTTAAAAAAACCCCTAAACCAATCGGATTCCCTAAATCAAACTGCAGAGTAGAAATGGATAAAGTAAAAGTCTGGTATTTTCATAAGGGGCATATATTGGGAAGAGGAGTTTCTAAGTATGTATCCAGATGTTGTTATTTTAGTAATGATTCAGAGGAGAATTTCGGGGGCTTAAATCGAGAGTTAATTGATAACATAAATACAAATTTATTTACGCAATTTGCAAGTGCAAATTACCAAATAGGCTCTTCAACAAGAAAGAGTCAGGCTTATTTTGAAAGAGAAGTTGAGAATTTTTTTAAGGCTAGCGAAAATGGAGTGATTTTCTATGAAGTAAAGGCCATTTATAAAAAATCAGAAGATTCAATAGATAAATATCCTATTGGAACGGAAATTTTTTATACAACTTTAGGTAATAATAGCAGAGAAGAATCTATAGAGCAGCATGTTTTTATCCCCAATTGTGATGTCTATTTTGACTTATCTGGTTTGGGCGTCAGTTATAAACAGTTTTATAAACATGGATATGATGAAATATTCCAAGAATAATATCTCGCCAGAGCTTAAGTGAGACCGTCAGATTTTCTGATGGAGTGTTTTGGAGCAAATTCTGTTTGGTAGAAAATCTGGCGAGTGTTTTTTGAGTAAAAGACGAACGTTTGTTTTTCTGGTGAGCAGTTTTTAAGCAAAAAACTTTTTCTGAAAATCAGAAAAGGTAAAAAGGGAATTAAAGTTAAAATAAATAAAAAATTTAGGAGATTATAAAAATGAAAAAATTTTATGGAATTACTAGTGTAGATGTTCAGACTTTAGAAAACAACGAATTTTTCCAGCTCATGTCCGAGAGTCGGAGTGAGGTTGCGGCATTTATCAAGGAAAATAAGGTGGATGGCATTTACACGACCAAGCTGGATGAGATGGACAAACTTCTGGAACAGCTGCAGGGCGGGCTTCATCAGACCAAGTCCAGCAAGCTGGTGGCTAGTTTGGATCAGGCTGACCGCGAGCGCGATGATGCCTTGGGCACGCTCCAATCTTTAGTTCGGGCCTTTGCAAGGGTCAAGGATGCAGCGACCAAGGAAGCTTATGAGACCCTGTCTCAGCTTCTGAAAAACTACACCGGTCTAGCTGCGACTAGCTTGGAAAAGGAGACCGAGGGCATCAACCACTTGCTCCAAGAGCTGAAAAAGCCGGCCTACCAGACAGCGCTGGCTAAGCTTCATCTGGAAGCCCATGTCGACAGTCTGGCTGCTGCTCAGAAGGTCTTTGAAAAGAACTACAAGGAGCGCCTGACTGAACTCAAGGGCAAGACACCGAGCCAGAATAAGAACGTACGCCTCAAGCTGCAAGAAATCTATGATTTTCTAGTGGATTTCACTGCAATCATTGCCTACGCTTATCCTGAAAGAACTCACGTGGTCAATCTCCGCGACCACCTCAACACTATCCGCAGCCGCTACAAAAAACGTAAACCTACTAAGAAGGTGAAAGAAGAAATAGTAACAGCATAATAAAGGAGTAAAACTATGAAAAAAATCTACACACTTACATTACTTGCATTTTCAGCATTTATTTTAACCGCTTGCTCTTCGCAGGAAGCTTGGCTTAATGGTACTTGGAAGAGTGACAAAACTAAACAAACCTATGTTTTTGAAGAAAAGCAAAGCAAATGGACCATTTTAAATGGTAAGGAAAAACTTGCTGAAAAAGGTGAAGTACAAGATAAAAAAGGCGATCAATTCATTATTGTTGATGCTAACGGTAATCGTCATCAGATAAAAAAAGTTGATGAAAATACTATTGAGTATCAGCCTTTTACATCTGATGGCATTTCTGCAACCAATGGAGAAAGTTTTAAATTAAAAAAGGAAAAGTAGAATTATTCTGTTTGTTTGAGTTTTCAAAGGAGTGATTAGATGACAATGCTTGAAACTGACCGTCTCATCTTGCGAGACTTGCAGGAATCAGATTTGCCGGCTTTGATTGCTCTGAATCAGGATCCAAAGGTCATGCAGTATTTCCCAAAGCCATATAATCAAGCGGAGTCCTTGCGGCTTTATCAGGGGATTCAAGATGAAGTTAAGGCTTATGGCTACAGTCTTTGGGCTGTTGAAGAAAAGTCCAGTCAGGAGTTCATCGGCTTGGTAGGTCTGCACCATTCGGATTTGCGGATTTTTGCTGGAAAAGAAGCTGTAGAAATCGGCTGGCGTCTGCGAAAAGAGTTTTGGAATCGTGGTTATGCAACGGAGGCTGCCCAAGCCTGTCTAGACTTTGCTTTTCAGCAAGCTGGCTTATCAGAAGTTTACTCTTTTACATCCTTACTCAATCTCCCTTCGCAAAAAGTCATGCAAAAGCTAGGTATGGAATTTGTCAAAGAATTTGATAATGAAAAAGTTCCAGCTGACAGTCCGCTTTATAGACATGTCCTCTATAAAATCAAAAATCTTCACTAATAAGGTAGGTATTCCTATGAGAACTGAAACCGAGATGTTTGATGTGATTTTGCAAACCGCAAAAGTGCTACAGGTTGACGCTGTTGCTATGTCCGGCTCGCGGACAAATCCAAAGGCTCCCAAAGACGAGTTCCAAGACTATGATGTGATCTACGTTGTGGAGGATTTGGATGGTCTGGTGGCTGACCTTGCTTGGTTGGAAATGTTTGGCGAGCGCATGATTGAGCAGCATGTCCTACTAGACCATCGCCGCCTCTATCTCATGCTCTTTGAAGATGGTAATCGGATAGATTTGACCCTCTGCCCTAAAGAGCACATCAAAGAGTGGGTGGATAGCGAAGCGGATTTCACGGTGCTGGATGACTCGCAGGGGCTGTTTGCTCCTTATGCACCGACACCCAAGCGCTATTGGACGGCACCAGCCAGTGTGACTGACTTTGACAAATCCTGCAATGAGTTCTGGTGGGTGTCAGCTTATGTAGTCAAAGGCATTCATCGGAACCACCTGGTCTATGCGACGGATCATCTGTATGGAATCTGTCAGCAAGAATTGCTCAAGCTTTTAGCTTGGCAAGTGGCAGCAGATAAGGGTACGGTCGATGTTGGCAAGAACTACAAGTATCTCTTTCAGCATTTGCCTGCTGAGAAAGAGAAAGAATTTACAGTCTTGCTTGATTTTTCTGACCAGAAAAAAATCACCAAGTCTCTCTTAGCTACCATGCACTTTTTCCACAAAGAGGCACAAGCTTTCTCTCTCAAAACCGGCTTCCACTATGACAAAGAAACCGCAGAGAAGATACTTGAGTATGCTGAGGAGAAGTTGAAATAGTTTCAGAGACACTTGCAAGATGAACAAAATCTTTGGTTTATAATAGTTATTGAGGTGAAATAGTATGTTGGATTTTATGTTTGGAATATTTGCTATGTTATTCCCATTTCTTCCGATTGTGTCCATAATCTTATCAATATATATTGCCTTACAAAATAATAAACTTGGCAAAAGATTTTATGGTTTATTTTTTCCTGTAATTATCACCATATGTAATATTTGGTTGTTTCCCGTAGATCGGACAGATATGTTTCACGATGCTTTAAGGTTCTATTTTTTTCTAATTGATTTTTGTTTACCTATGCTCATTGCTTCCACGCTCTATCACTCAATACGCTTATATTATTTATACAAATCAATCAAGTGGAGAGTTTTCCCTATAAGTATCTGTTATTTTTTCGGTTTAATTTTTCATTATCTTAATACAATGCATTGGGAGGAGCTATTTCGAGGGCAAAAGTTTGTATTTGATATCTTGCTGATATCAACTGCTATAATTTCTTATTTACCTTGTCTATATTTGTACATACTTCAAAGAAGAAAGAACAATCCATAGGGAATAGTTGCATTTGCTTAATCTAAATAAGTGTTTGTGAATGACTAAAATAATATCTAAAAATATTTTTCTTAAGTTCCAATTTTAATGTAAAAATCTACTCTACATTCTTTGAAAGGAGTTGAACACGCCCTAAATGGTGTGTGAATATGATAAATTTTCTTGCGAGCATCGCTCACAGCAAGAATTTCCTATTTTCACTTTGCATTTTACGGGTTTTGTATCCTATGAGTAACATTCAAAACATGTCCCTTGAGGACATCATGGGAGAGCGCTTTGGTCGCTACTCCAAATACATCATTCAAGAGCGGGCCTTGCCGGACATTCGCGATGGCTTGAAGCCTGTTCAGCGCCGTATTCTTTATTCGATGAATAAGGACGGCAACACCTTTGACAAGGGCTACCGCAAGTCTGCCAAGTCTGTCGGGAACATCATGGGGAATTTCCACCCTCACGGTGACAGCTCCATCTACGATGCCATGGTCCGCATGTCTCAGGACTGGAAAAACCGTGAGATTCTTGTAGAGATGCACGGTAACAACGGTTCTATGGACGGTGATCCTCCGGCGGCTATGCGTTATACCGAGGCGCGGCTGTCTGAGATGGCTGGCTACCTTTTGCAAGATATTGAGAAAGATACTGTTCCTTTTGCTTGGAACTTCGACGACACCGAGAAGGAGCCGACTGTTCTGCCGGCAGCCTTTCCTAATCTTTTGGTCAATGGAGCAACTGGGATTTCCGCTGGTTATGCGACGGATATTCCGCCTCATAATCTAGCGGAAGTCATTGACGCGGTTATCTATATGATTGACCATCCGTCGGCCAAGGTGGACAAACTCATGGAGTTTCTGCCTGGTCCAGACTTCCCGACAGGAGCTATTGTCCAAGGACGAGATGAGATTAAGAAAGCTTATGAGACTGGTAAAGGTCGTGTCGTGGTGCGTTCCAAAACTGAGATTGAAAAGCTGAAGGGTGGTAAAGAGCAAATCGTCATCACCGAGATTCCTTACGAGATTAATAAAGCAGTCTTAGTCAAGAAGATAGACGATGTACGGGTCAATAACAAGGTGGCCGGCATTGCTGAGGTACGGGACGAATCCGACCGGGACGGTCTTCGCATTGCCATCGAGCTTAAGAAAGATGCTAATACCGAGCTGATTCTCAACTACCTCTTTAAGTACACTGATCTGCAAGTCAATTACAACTTCAACATGGTGGCGATCGACAATTTCACGCCTCGTTTGGTGGGGATTGTACCAATCTTAACCAGCTATATTGCCCACCGCAAGGAGATTATTCTGGCTCGCAGCCGCTTTGACAAGGCCAAGGCTGAGAAACGGCTTCATATTGTGGAAGGACTGATTCGGGTTATTTCCATCTTGGACGAGGTGATTGCCCTGATTCGTGCTTCCGAAAACAAAGCAGACGCCAAGGAAAATCTTAAAGTCAGCTATGATTTCACCGAGGAGCAGGCTGAGGCTATCGTCACTCTCCAACTCTACCGTTTGACCAATACAGACGTAGTGGTTCTGGAAGAGGAAGAAGCAGAGCTGCGCGAGAAAATTGCCATGCTGGCTGCCATTATCGGTGATGAGCGCACCATGTATAACCTCATGAAGCGGGAGCTCCGCGATGTCAAGAAGAAGTTTGGCAATCCGCGTCTCAGCGAGCTGCAGGATACAGCAAATGCCATTGAGATTGATACAGCTAGTCTCATCGTTGAGGAAGAGACCTATGTCAGCGTGACACGTTCAGGTTATATCAAGCGTACCAGTCCGCGTTCCTTCTCAGCTTCGACCCTAGAAGAGATGGGCAAGCGTGACGATGACCGACTGATTTTCGTCAGCCCGGCCAAGACGACTCAGCATTTATTGATTTTCACCAGTCTGGGAAATGTTATTTACCGGCCTGTTCATGAGCTATCAGACATCCGCTGGAAAGAAATCGGAGAACACCTCAGCCAGACTATCAGTAACTTTGATACCAAGGAAGAGGTTATCTATACAGAGTTGCTGGACAGTTTTGAGGAGGGCACTTACTTTGCAGCGACCAAGTTAGGTCAAATCAAGCGAGTGGAGCGCAAGGAATTCAGTCCTTGGCGGACCTATAAGTCTAAGTCACTCAAGTTTGCCAAGCTGAAAAATGAAGATGACCAGGTCATTGCTCTGGCGCCGATTAAGCTGGATGATGTTATGCTCGTGACCAAGAACGGCTATGCCCTTCGCTTCAATATTGAGGAAGTACCTGTCATCGGAGCTAAGGCAGCTGGTGTTAAAGCCATTAACCTCAAGAAAGACGACGTCCTTGCAGCGGCCTTTATCGCCAATACAGACTCGCTTTACCTCCTGACTCAGCGCGGTTCGCTCAAGCGTATGGCAGTCGCAGACATTCCTGTTACTAGTCGAGCAAATCGCGGTCTTCAAGTTCTGAGAGAGCTTAAGACCAAGCCCCATCGTGTCTTTGCAGCTGGACCAGTCTATGGCGAAGCAGTGGACTTTGACCTCTTCACAACAGAAGCAGAAGCCGGCGAGGAGCAGATTTTGCAGGTGCTTTCTAATAAAGGAACTGCCTATGAAATCAATCTGGCCGACCTCAGCTTGTCTGAGAGAACTAGCAACGGCAGCTTCATTTCTGATACCATTTCAGACGAAGAAGTCTTCTCAGCTTATATCAAGTAATCATCAAACCAGTTCACAGGAGCTGGTTTTTTTCAATTTCTATGAGTTTGATAGCAGAAAAAAGATTGGATAACAAAATTTTCTGAAAATTGAAAATAATACTTGAAAATATCTCAAAAAGGTGTAAAATAGGGAGTATCTAAAAATGAAGTTTGGAAGAAGAGGAGAAAGACCATGACTGTAAATCTTGACTGGGAAAATCTAGGATTCTCATATATGAAACTGCCTTATCGCTATTTAGCTTACTATCGCAATGGCCAGTGGGAAGAAGGGACGTTAACGGAGGACGCTACACTCCATATCTCTGAGTCGTCTCCTAGCCTTCACTACGGCCAGCAGGCTTTTGAAGGTCTGAAGGCTTATCGAACTAAGGACGGCAGTATTCAACTCTTCCGTCCGGATAAAAATGCGGAGCGTCTGCAACAAACAGCTGATCGCTTGCTCATGCCGCAAGTTCCAACAGAAATGTTTGTGGATGCAGTTAAGCAGGTTGTCCGAGCTAATGAAGAATATGTACCACCATACGGAACAGGCGGAACCCTTTATATTCGACCTCTCTTGATTGGAGTCGGCGATATTATCGGCGTAAAACCAGCTGAAGAATATATTTTTACGATCTTTGTAATGCCTGTTGGTAATTACTTCAAAGGAGGCCTGACTCCGACTAACTTCATTGTGTCGGATGACTATGACCGCGCAGCACCGCACGGAACTGGTGCGGCTAAAGTTGGAGGTAATTACGCTGCTAGCTTATTACCAGGAAAGATTGCTAAGGATAAGCATTTCTCAGATGTGATTTATCTCGATCCGGCAACCCATACCAAGATTGAAGAAGTGGGTTCTGCCAACTTCTTTGGTATCACAAAGGATAATGAGTTTGTAACGCCGCTCAGTCCCTCAATCTTGCCATCCATCACTAAGTATTCTTTGCTTTATCTGGCGGAGCACAGACTAGGACTCAAGCCGATTGAGGGAGATGTTCCACTGACAGACTTGGGTAAATTCACTGAAGCAGGAGCTTGCGGAACAGCGGCTGTTATTTCTCCTATCGGTGGTATCCAGCACGGCGATGACTTCCACGTCTTTTATAGCGAGACAGAAGTCGGTCCAGTCACTCGGAAGCTATATGACGAATTGACTGGTATCCAATTCGGCGATGTTGAAGCGCCAGAAGGTTGGATTGTAAAAGTATAATCTAAAAACTGTCCTTGATGGGGCAGTTTTTCTGTAATTCTAGCCCAAGATAGCTTGCGTAGTCAGCCTTTTTCGTGTACAATAGAAATTTGAAAGAGGTAAGTTATGAGTAAAAAAGATAAAAAAATTGAAATTCAAATCACAGATAGCAAAGTGAAGGTCGGAGCAGACCAATTTGACGGTTATAGTCTTGCTATTGGCAAGAAGGTTATTGGCGAGATTGCTGAACTAGATGGCCAGTTTGCAATCATCAAAAATGGAAATGCTGAAAGTTTTTATAAAAAACTTGAAAGAGCCGTGGAAACTTTGATTGAAACCTATAATTTAAGCAAATAGGGCTTGCATTTTCATTGTATCAATGTTATAATAGATAGCGTTGATTGTCGGAGAGATAGCGAAGAGGCTAAACGCGGCGGACTGTAAATCCGCTCCTTTGGGTTCGGGGGTTCGAATCCCTCTCTCTCCATTCTTTATATTGATGGGGTATAGCCAAGCGGTAAGGCAAGGGACTTTGACTCCCTCATGCGTTGGTTCGAATCCAGCTACCCCAGTTCTTAGGTAATAGATCTGATAAAATAATAAAATGTCTTCTGGTGTTTTATTTCTTTATAGGATGGAAATCGTTAACGATAGATCAATGTCATTTGCGGGTGCTTAGGAAAATAAATAAGTAGTATGTCAAGCGAAAGCTTGATTGTTGGAGGATTTTTTTAGATGAATGAATTTGAAGATTTGCTAAACAGTGTTAGCCAAGTTGAGCCAGGTGACGTCGTTACTGCTGAAGTATTGACTGTTGACGCTAACCAAGCTAATGTTGCAATCGCTGGAACTGGTGTTGAAGGTGTATTGACTCTTCGTGAGTTGACAAACGACCGCGACGCTGATATCAACGACCTTGTAAAACCAGGTGAAACACTTGAATTGCTTGTTCTTCGTCAAGTAGTAGGTAAAGATACAGACACCGTAACTTACCTGGTATCTAAAAAACGTTTGGAAGCTCGCAAAGCTTGGGACAAATTGGTTGGTCGTGAAGAAGAAGTTGTCACTGTTAAGGGCACTCGTGCTGTTAAAGGTGGACTTTCAGTTGAGTTTGAAGGACTTCGTGGATTTATCCCTGCTTCAATGCTTGATACTCGTTTCGTTCGTAACACTGAGCGTTTTGTAGGTCAAGAGTTTGATGCTAAGATCAAAGAAGTAGATCCAAAAGAAAACCGCTTCATCCTTTCACGTCGTGAAGTTGTAGAAGCTGAAGCTGCAGCAGCACGTGCTGAAGTCTTTGGTAAGTTGAATGTTGGCGATGTTGTAACTGGTAAAGTTGCTCGTATTACTAGCTTCGGTGCTTTCATTGACCTTGGCGGAGTTGATGGATTGGTTCACTTGACTGAATTGTCACATGAACGCAACGTATCACCTAAGTCTGTTGTATCAGTTGGTGATGAAATCGAAGTGAAAGTTCTTGACTTGAACGAAGAAGAAGGACGTGTGTCCCTCTCTCTTAAAGCAACAACACCTGGACCATGGGATGGCGTTGAGCAAAAACTTGCTGCAGGCGATGTGATCGAAGGAACTGTAAAACGTTTGACTGATTTCGGTGCTTTCGTTGAAGTATTGCCAGGTATCGATGGATTGGTTCACATTTCACAAATTTCACACAAGCGTGTTGAAAGCCCTAAAGATGCCCTTAAAGTTGGTCAAGAAGTAACTGTTAAGGTTCTTGAAGTGAATGCTGCTGATGAGCGTGTATCACTTTCTATCAAGGCTCTTGAAGAACGTCCAGCTCAAGAAGAAGGACAAAAAGATGAGAAACGTCAATCACGTCCTCGTCGTCCAAAACGTCAAGAAAAACGTGACTTTGAACTTCCAGAAACTCAAACTGGATTCTCAATGGCTGATTTGTTTGGCGATATTGAATTGTAATTAGATAAAAGAAGTTGAGTTTTCTCAACTTCTTTTTCTGATTTTCACTTGTATTTTCAGAGAAAATCAGTTATAATGAATTAGTTGCCACCCTTAGTGTAATGGATATCACGCAAGATTCCGGTTCTTGAGATGGGAGTTCGATTCTCTCAGGGTGGATGACTTAAAATTGGACTCTTCGGAGTCTTTTTTGCTCTTTCTTGGAGGAATACATGTAATGACAGTAAAATTAATCTCTCATACCTTAATCGAGAAAGAGGGGAAGTATTTGCTTATCAAACGCTCTAAGATAAAGCGAGGCCTTCCTAATGTTTGTCCATCTTATTGGGATATTCCAGGCGGAAGTGTAGAAGAGAATGAACTGCCTAGGGAGGCAGCTCTACGTGAGGCTATGGAGGAGGTTAATCAAAAGATTCTGATTGATAAGATTATCCATGAAGATAGTCAGTTTGATGCTAGCAAAGATACTGTTTTCACACGTTTAGTTTATGCGGGTAGAATTTTGGAAGTGCGTGATATTATATTAAATCCAGAAGAGCATACAGACTTTGTCTGGATTTCTTCTTTGAAAGACCTAGAGGAGCAGCTCATCGTACCTTAGTTGTTTGATATTTTTGCGGACAAATCTATATAAAACAACTAAAAAACATCCCCTTTTATTAGGAGATGTTTTTAAAATTAGTTTTTAGATGCTTCTTGGAATTCTGGATTCTTCCATGCTTCATCAATAATTGCTTGCAATTCTTTAGCAGAAGCTTGCATTTTTTGAGTTTCAGCATCGTTCAATGGGATGTTTACTGGACGCACGATACCGTGAGCACCAACGATAGCTGGTTGACCAATGAAGACATTTTCAACACCGTATTGTCCTTCTTGGAAGACTGATAGTGGCAATACAGCATTTTCATCGTCAAGGATAGCTTTTGTGATACGAGCCAAAGCAACCGCGATACCGTAGTAAGTTGCTCCTTTTTTGTTGATGATTGAGTATGCTGCGTCACGGACGGAGATGAAAAGATCAACCAAGTCTTGTTCGTTCAAGTCGCGGTTAGCTTGCAACCATTGCTCCAATTTGACACCTGCAACGTTAGCATGTGACCAAACCGCAAACTCAGAGTCACCGTGCTCACCCATGATGTAGGCATGGACAGAACGAGCATCAATACTAATCTTTTCAGCAAGAGCTTGACGGAAGCGAGCTGAGTCAAGTGAAGTCCCTGAACCGATAACACGCTCTTTAGGGAAACCAGAGAATTTCCAAGTTGAGTAAGTCAAAATGTCAACTGGGTTAGCAGCAACGAGGAAGATACCGTTGAAGCCTGATTCTACGACTTGAGTAACGATAGATTTGTTGATAGCCAAGTTTTTACCAACAAGGTCAAGGCGAGTTTCACCTGGTTTTTGAGGTGCACCTGCAGTGATAACAACGAGGTCAGCATCCGCACAGTCTGCATAAGTAGCTGCATAGATTTTTTTAGGTGAAGTGAAAGCAAGGGCGTGGCTAAGGTCTTCAGCATCACCGACAGCCTTTTCAAATAATTGAGGGATTTCAATGATACCAAGTTCTTGAGCAATACCTTGGTTTACAAGAGCAAATGCGTAAGATGAACCTACAGCACCGTCACCAACAAGGATGACTTTTTTATGTTGTTTAGTAGCAGTCATTTCTAAACATCTCCTTATTTTTTTAGGGAATATTTCCCGTACACATTCATTCTACCACTTTTGGTATATTTTGTCACGGTCAACTTGTATATCTAGCGATGTAAACGTTTTTACAAACGGTTCAAAATACTGAAAAATTAAAGAAAATGTGGTATAATATAGGATAGTTTAATATGAAAGAAAGGCATTTTTTAATGCAAGACAGAAACTTAGTAAATGTTAATCTGACTAGTGAAATGAAGACTAGTTTCATCGATTACGCGATGAGCGTTATCGTGGCTCGGGCACTTCCTGATGTTCGTGATGGTCTCAAGCCTGTTCACCGTCGGATTCTCTATGGTATGAATGAGTTGGGTGTGACGCCTGAGAAGCCTCACAAGAAATCAGCTCGTATCACAGGGGATGTCATGGGTAAGTATCACCCGCATGGTGACTCCTCTATTTATGAAGCGATGGTGCGGATGGCTCAATGGTGGAGCTATCGCTATATGCTTGTAGATGGCCATGGAAACTTCGGTTCTATGGACGGAGACGGGGCTGCTGCTCAGCGTTATACAGAAGCACGTATGAGCAAGATTGCTCTGGAGATGCTTCGTGATATTAATAAAAACACTGTTGATTATATTGACAACTATGATGCCAGCGAGAGAGAGCCTGTAGTTCTTCCTGCTCGCTTCCCTAACTTGCTTGTAAACGGTGCGACAGGGATTGCAGTTGGGATGGCGACCAATATCCCACCGCATAATCTTGGTGAGTCTATTGATGCGGTTAAGCTTGTCATGGATAATCCAGAGGCAACAACTCGCGATATCATGGAAGTTCTGCCTGGACCAGATTTTCCGACAGGAGCACTGGTTATGGGCAAGTCCGGTATTCACCGGGCTTATGAAACAGGGAAGGGTTCGATTGTCCTTCGTTCTCGCACTGAAATCGAAGAGATGAAAAATGGCCGTGAGCGAATTGTCGTAACCGAGTTTCCATACATGGTTAATAAGACCAAGGTCCATGAGCATATTGTTCGTCTGGTGCAGGAAAAACGAATTGATGGTATCACAGCTGTTCGTGATGAGTCCAACCGTGAAGGTGTCCGTTTCGTCATTGAGGTTCGCCGTGATGCCTCTGCTCATGTCATTCTAAACAACCTTTTCAAGCTGACTCAGATGCAGACCAATTTCAGCTTCAATATGTTGGCTATTCAAAATGGTGTGCCGAAGATTCTGTCTCTTCGTGAGATTTTGTTAGCCTACATTGAACACCAAAAGGAAGTAGTGACTCGACGGACGGTCTTCGATAAAGAAAAGGCAGAAGCTCGAGCTCATATCTTGGCTGGTTTGCTGATTGCGCTGGATCACATTGATGAAGTGATTCGGATTATCCGTAATAGCGAAACGGACGCAGAAGCACAGGCTGAATTGATGGCTAAGTTTGAGCTGTCTGAGCGCCAGAGTCAGGCTATCCTCGATATGCGTCTGCGTCGTCTGACTGGCTTGGAACGTGATAAGATTCAGTCAGAGTATGACGAGCTGATTGCCTTGATTGCGGACTTGGCTGATATCTTGGCTAAGCCAGAGCGCGTTATCGCTATTATCAAGGAAGAGTTAGATGAGGTCAAGCGTAAATTTGCGGATGACCGCCGAACTGAGCTGATGGTTGGAGAAGTTCTTTCGCTTGAAGATGAAGATTTGATTGAGGAAGCGGATGTTTTGATTACCCTGTCTAATAAAGGCTATATCAAACGTCTGAATCAGGCAGAATTTACTGCTCAAAAACGTGGTGGCCGTGGTGTTCAAGGGACTGGTGTCAAAGACGATGACTTCGTCAAAGAGCTGGTTTCAACGAGTACCCACGATAGACTGCTCTTCTTTACAAATAAAGGTCGAGTTTATCGTCTCAAAGGATATGAAATCCCTGAGTATGGTCGGACAGCTAAAGGCTTGCCAGTAGTCAATCTCTTGAAGCTTGATGAAGGAGAGACTATTCAGACTATTATTAATGTCCAGCAAGACCGCAGTGATGATTCCTACCTCTTCTTTACTACTCGTCATGGGGTGGTCAAACGGACCAGTGTAACAGAATTTGCTAATATTCGTCAGAATGGTCTTAAGGCTTTGAATTTGAAAGATGAAGACGAGTTAATCAATGTCTTTCTGACGGACGGTGCTGCAGACGTTATCATTGGTACGAAGTTTGGTTATTCTGTCCGCTTCAATGAGACAGCTGTCCGGAGCATGAGCCGTATAGCGACTGGTGTTCGCGGAGTTAATCTTCGAGATGGTGACCAGGTCGTTGGAGCTGGTGTGATTGCTGAGGGAGACGAAGTGCTTGTCATCACCGAAAAAGGCTATGGTAAGCGAACTCTTGCTAGTGAGTACCCAACCAAGGGCCGTGGTGGTAAAGGGATTAAAACAGCCAATATCACTGATAAGAACGGACCTCTTGCTGGTCTGATGACAGTTACTGGCGAGGAAGATTTAATGATTATCACTAATACAGGTGTCATCATTCGGACCAGTGTGGCAAATATTTCTAAGACAGGCCGCTCGACCATGGGAGTTAAGGTCATGCGTCTGGATCAAAATGCACAGATTGTCACCTTTACAAGCGTCGAAGCAGACGATAAAGAAGATGTAGCAAAGGAAGAAAACGAATCGTAAAAGAGGACCTCTATATGGTACAAGGAAAAAGAAGTCGAAAAAGTAAACAAAAAAGCAAAAGAAATATTTTTATCAATATTGTTGCGACATTATTAATTATTGTGGCCCTTGGCTTAATCTTTAATGCGCAAATTCGAAACATGATTATGGTTTGGCATACCAACCAATATCAGGTCAGCAAGGTTTCCAAAGACTCTATTAATAAAAATAAAAATGTTGAGACCAGTTTTGATTTTAACAAAGTTGAGTCGCTTTCTACAGAGGCGGTCATCAATGCGCAGTGGAAAGCGCAGCAACTGCCTGTTATCGGAGGTATCTCTATTCCAGAAGTATCCATGAATTTGCCAATCTTCAAAGGGCTGGATAATGCTGGATTGTATTATGGTGCTGGTACGATGAAAGAGACTCAGCAGATGGGGCAGGGAAATTATGCCTTGGCTAGCCACCACGTCTTTGGCATCACAGGGGCTAGTAATATGCTCTTTTCCCCACTGGATCGTGCTAAGGCTGGTATGAAAATCTATATCACCGATAAAGAGCAAGTCTATACTTATGTAATCACCAGTGTTGAAACGGTAACTCCAGATCGAACGGATCTGATTGAGGATACAGAAGGTGTTACAGAGATTACTTTGGTTACTTGTGAGGATGCTGCAGCAACCAATCGAACGATTGTCAAAGGAACCTTAGAAGGCTCTGTCGAGTATGACAAGGCTCCTAAGGATGTTCTTGAATCTTTCAGTAAGTCCTATAATCAAATGCAGATTTAAAGGCAAGAGACTAAAAACATTTCACTCCAAAGGTTAGGAAGAACTCTACTTTTGGAGTGTTTTTTTATCTAAAATTTGTTCTGGACGAAAGATTTTTTGTATCTATTCTTGCTGATTTTGACTCTTTTTCCGAATAATAAGGTAAGGAGGTTTCTATGTATAGCATTTCATTTCAAGACGATATTAGCATGATGCCGCGGGAGCGTTTGATGAGAGAAGGGGCTGAAAAACTCAGTAACCAAGAGCTTCTATCAATTTTCCTCAGGACAGGCAACAAAAAAGAAACTGTTTTTCAAGTTTCTCAAAGAATTTTATCATCGATTTCCAGTTTGAACGATCTTAAGTATTTAACTTTGCAGGAATTGCAGACTATTTCTGGAATCGGTCCGATTAAGGCTGTGGAGCTGCAGGCCATTATCGAATTAGGACGTCGGATTAACCGAGCAGAGGTTCTGCAGAAAGAGCAGATTATGGGCAGTCAAAAATTAGCCCAGAAGATGCAGCAAGAACTTGGAGATATGAGGCAGGAGTGCTTGGTTGCTATTTATCTTAATAGTCAAAATCAAATTTTGCACCAGCAGACTATTTTTATGGGGACGGTAAGCAGAAGCATTGCTGAGCCAAGAGAGATTCTCCACTACGCTCTCAAGCATCTAGCGACATCTATCATACTGGTACACAATCATCCATCAGGCTCAGTCGTTCCCAGCAGAAATGACGATGAGGTGACCCAGCATATGAAAGAAGCATGTGAGATGATGGGCTTGGTCCTTTTGGATCATTTGATTGTGTCCAAATCCAACTACTATAGCTACCGAGAGGAGACAGATATGATATAATTTGATTTACTTGAATATAAAAAACTTCTATTCGAGTAGAACAGAAGTTTATCTAGGAATAGAGGCTTTTAAAGAATATTGACAACATAATCAAACAGAGCTAGGTCTCCTTCTCTGGAGCCGAACAAGAACTCCGGATGCCATTGGACGCCAAGGAAAGGACTACCGTCAGTAGAAGTGATGGCTTCAATAATCTTATCGCGAGGATCATAGGCGATGACTTCTAGGCCAGTAGCCAAATCCTTGATACTTTGGTGGTGGAAGGAGTTGATTTCAGATGCAGGGCCATAGATTTCATGTAGAATAGAACCGTTCTTGGTCACCATGCTTTGGGTTGTGTATTCAGCAGAGCTATCTTGCCAATGATCTTCAATATCTTGATGAAGAGTACCGCCTAGAGCTACATTATAAAGTTGGGTTCCGCGGCAGACGGTGAAGATAGGTTTATTTTGACGGCGAGCTTCTTTGATTAAAGCTAATTCAAAAATGTCTCGCTGGAGTAAATAATCATCGCTGTCAATGCTTTTCTCTTCACCATAGAATTGTGGACATACATTCTGACCGCCTGTGATGATTAATTTGTCAACAATGGAAACATACTGTTTAGCCATTTCTTCATCACCGATTGGCAAAATCATTGGAATTCCGCCAACTTCTTTAACTCCCTCAACGAATCCTGTCGCCGTATAGCTCATATGGATGAAGTGATCGTCTGGGATATCTCTTTCATTTCCGGTTATTCCAATAATAGGTTTACTCATAGAGTGTTTAATACCTCTTTCAAATTAATAATCATTTTTTCTCATGAAGTAGAGCAGAGTCTGCAGTTCGCTAGTCAGGTCAACATACTGGACGACCACATCCTTAGGCAGGGATAGGTTTACTGGCGAGAAGCAGAGAATACCTTTGACACCTGCTTGAACTAAGATAGATGCAACTTCTTGGGCTTTTACGCTAGGTACAGTTAGGATGGCAGTTTGCACATTTCCTGACTGTATTTTTTCTTTGATTTGGGAAATTCCATAGATAGGAATCCCATCGCTGGTTGTGCTGCCAACTTCTGGATGGTCATCTATGTCAAAAGCCATTACAACCTTCATTTTATTGCGCTCATGAAAACGATAGTGTAGCAGAGCCCGTCCCATATTACCAACACCAACAATCATGACATTGGTAATAGCATTGTCGTTCAAGAGGTCAGCAAAAAAGTTCATCAATTTCTTGACATCGTAACCAAATCCTCTGCGGCCGAGTTCACCGAAATAAGAAAAATCTCGTCTGACAGTAGCAGAGTCAATACCAATGGCTTCTGCAATTTGCTTGGAGTTTGCTTTTTCAATCTTCTCAGCATTAAAACGTTTAAAAATACGATAGTAGAGCGATAGCCTTTTAGCAGTAGCTCGGGGAATTGTAGTATTTTTTTCAGTTTTCACAAAATCACAACCTTTCTAATTCTATTTTATAGGAAGTTTGTGAAAAAATCAACTAATTAAGAGTGTTTGATTCATTAAAAAAGAAAAGAGTGAAAGTTTGAGTTATGCTATAGATGCAAAGGGATTAGTCCTGGTAGGAAGTCAAGTCTAACTGGTACATCTGGCGGTACAAGTCCCCAATTAACCCTGTAAAAGGCAGCTGGTGTCCATTATAAGTGATGGAAAGTACTTTGAGAGAGTCAGGAATTGTGACGCAGCCAGAGAAGGCGAGAAGAAATTCATCGAAGTCTTCATAGGTAAGTGTTCGTTTCACCTTATATGAGTCCAAATAGGTCAGTTCAACCATTGTTAATCCTTTCTTTGGGTTCGGTTAGTCTTTTCTTCAAGTGTTCTAAGTAGAAGTCAAGCTCGTTTAAATTTTGAAGATTCAAAACCAAAAAAGCAAAATTGCGAGAATCTTGCTTATTGTGGTGTCTTTTCAAAAATATTTCTTTCAACCAGGCTATCCATCAAGAAGTAAAATTTTTGCTGGATAATGTGATGGTCTTCTGATTTGAAAATATTGACCAAGCGCAGGCCTGATTTATCAGTGATGTTGATTTTGAAACCATTTAACTCTTTATTGACGATGATTTTCAGCAGAAAACCATTTCCGCTGTTGGGAACAGTTTCCAGCAGACGAGAGAGTTCATAGTTTCCGACCTTGCTTTCCGCGAAAGTATTGTCGCGCAAGGTAAATTTCTTGACATTTGGGTGAAGTGAATAGGTATATTCACAGTTTGCTAAGCTAACAGATGTTTGAAAGGCCATCTTATCCTCCTAAAATTTCTTTTAATTTCTTTGTAAATGATTGAATCTCTTGCAGAGTCGTTTGGTCCGAAGTGCTGATCCGAATGGACTCATACAAGCGGTTGGAATCCTTGCCATACATAGCCTGCAAGACATGACTGGGTTGTATAGCTCCGGCTGTACAGGCTGAGCCTGTTGAAATGGAAAAGCCATTTAAATCCATTTGAAGTAGAAGCAGGTCATTCTTTTGATTGGGAAATCCCAAATTGATGACATATGGCAAGCTGGGCTGACTTTCATTTAAGTAAAAGTCGATATCCGATAAGTCAGCAAGTAAGCTGTCTTTTAAGTATTGCGCATGCTCTAGATTTCCCTCAAGATGTTCCGTGCTATCTGACAGAGCCGCCGCCATACCTGTGATAGAGATTAGATTTTCAGTTCCGGCCCGGTGTTTTTCTTCCTGGTCGCCACCGTGCATGAAATTGTCAAAATCCATCTTCTTGGCATAAAGGAAGCCAACGCCTTTGGGACCATGAAACTTATGCGCTGAAGCAGATAGAAAGTCAATCCCTAGCTCGTCAGGGTAGATGGGAAGTTTACCAATTGCTTGGACAGCATCAACGTGAAAAACAGCAGGATGTTCGTGCAGTAATTCACCAATTTCCTTAATGGGGAGCATGGCACCCGTCTCGTTATTAACCGCCATGACGGACACAAGAATAGTGTCAGGTCTAAGTGCCTTTTTAATATCCGCCGCTCGAATCTGACCATCCACCGGCTGAACAAAAGTAGCTTCAAAGCCGAATTTGTCTACTAAGTACTCCACCACTTCTAAGACAGCATGGTGTTCAATAGCAGTGGTAACAATATGTTTTCCTCGGTTCTGGTGTCGAAGGGCATAGCCTTTGATAGCAGTATTGTTGCTTTCAGTGCCACCTGAAGTAAAAAGAATCTTATTGCTTTGAGTATGCAGAGCTTGAGCAATATCCTCACGCGCCTGTCTGAGGAGTTTACTAGCTTCTCGACCATGGCTATGCGTACTGGAAGGATTTCCAAAGACGGTCATAGTTTTGGTCATTGCTTGGATTGCAGCGGGCGACAAAGCAGTTGTAGCGGCATTATCTAAATAAATCACTCCGGTTACCTTATTTCTTTTGATAGGCAAAGAGTGGGCTGACTGGTTTTCTCTCTTGGATGCGGACAATGGCATCACCAATCAGTTCACTAGCTGTAATGTAGTGGAGATTCTTAGGTGTTTTTTCTTTGATATCAACAGAGTCTGTCACAAGAATTTCTCTGATAGGAGAATTATCCAGCAATTCCGCAGCTTTATCTGCAAAGAGACCATGACTGGATACAGCATAGATTTCGACTGCGCCTTCGCGACAGACAATTTTAGCTGCTTCAGAGAAAGTCCGACCGGTATTTAAAATGTCGTCAATCAGAATAGCTTTCTTGCCTTCGACATCTCCGATGATATAGCCCTCAGAGCGACCTGCCTCGTCTTCGCCATAATCAATGATAGCGATAGGGGCATCCAGATATTCAGCCAGATTGCGAGCGCGTTTAACACCAGAGTTTTTAGGGCTGACGACAACGACATCATCTCCCGTTAACCCCATATTGCAATAATGTTTGGCAAAGAGTGGGATAGTGAAGAGATTATCGACTGGGATATCAAAGAATCCTTGGACCTGCACGGCATGAAGATCCAGAGAAATCACGCGATCCACTCCAGCACCGACAAGCATATTGGCAACCAGTTTAGCTGTGATTGGCTCGCGAGGAGCAGCAGTCCGATCCTGACGGGCATATCCAAAATAAGGCATGACAACATTAATCGTATTGGCACTGGCACGCTTGCAGGCATCCACCATAATCAAGAGCTCCATCAAGTGATTATTGACAGGGAAGCTAGTAGACTGAATGATGTAAATATCATAGCCACGAACGCTTTCTTCAATGTTAATCTGAATCTCGCCGTCCGAGAATTGGCGGGAGGAAAGTTTTCCCAAAGGAACCCCAGCAGCCTCAGCGATTTTTTCAGCTATGGAATGATTGGAATTGAGGGAAAAAAGCTTCATATTTTTTTTATCTGACATGAGTTGGACCGTCCTCTTTTTGTCTCATTTCTATATCTAATGCTCCATGAAATTTATTTTTCAATAGGCTTTAGATTGCTACCTTTTATTTTACCAAAAAAATTAGATTATTTCAGCTATTTTGTGGTCGTTGATTTACAAGTTTTCAGAAAATCTTGCTATCTTACTCTTACCAGGTTTGTAGTCGATCTTGTGCTGTTTTAGGAAGTTGAGGAAATTTTCTTTTCCTTTTTCGAAATCTTCAACTTCGACTTCGAGTTCGAAGTCTTTTTTGTCCAAGTAGTGACTCTCATCCAGAGCAAGGAGGCCAATTTCGTCTTCTTTTTCATAGCGGATAGTCTCTAGAGAGCCAAGAATCTTCAAGTCTTGGATAGGAATTTCTTTTTGAAGCAGCGTCTCTAAAATCTCTCCCGTAGGAAATTCATTGTTCTGCAAAATATTTTCAGTTTCTTCTGGTGTCAAGTTCTGATTGAGTTCCAAGGATCCGACTTCTTGAGGAATCTTGAGCGTCAGCTCTGCTTCGCGATGGTTAAAAGTTCGTACTCGAAAAGCCATGTGGGAGTGTCGGATGCTTTGCTGATCTGAATCGATGTAGTGGTTGGTTTGGCTAATAGGGGAAATATCAGCAAATAACTGAAGCAGACGGTCGTGCTCTTCTTTGGTCAGCATGGTTTTGAATTCAATTTCTAAGTGATTCATTTTCATATCCTTTTCTTTTTTTTGAAAGCGATTTATGTTATAATAACAGTTGTGTTTATTTTATACAAAAAATAATGATATGACAAGGTAAGTGTATGACAATAGAATGGGAAGAGTTTCTAGACCCCTATATTCAAGCGGTTGGAGAGCTGAAAATTAAGTTGCGTGGAGTGCGAAAGCAATACCGCAAGCAGCAGCGCCATTCTCCAATTGAGTTTGTGACTGGACGTGTCAAGCCGATTGAGAGCATTAAAGAAAAGATGATTCTGCGAGGCATTCGCGAGGAAAATATCGAGCAGGAGATGCAGGATATCGCTGGCTTACGGGTCATGGTCCAGTTTGTCGATGATGTGGATGAAGTTTTAGAAGTCCTGCGAAACCGGACTGATATGCGTATTGTGCAGGAACGGGATTACATCAAAAACAAAAAAGCCAGTGGCTATCGGAGTTACCATGTGATTGTAGAATATCCAGTTGATACGATTAATGGTCATAGGCTTATTCTGGCTGAGATTCAGATTCGCACCCTTTCGATGAATTTTTGGGCTACGATTGAGCATTCTTTGAATTACAAGTATAAAGGAGAATTTCCCAAGGAAATCAAATGCCGCTTGGAAACAACAGCTAATCTTGCCTATCAGCTGGATGAGGAGATGGGAGAAATCCGTGATGCTATCCAGGAGGCGCAGGCTCTCTTTGATCCTCTTCACCGCAAGTTAAATGACGGTGTGGGAAATAGTGATGATACAGATGAAGAATACAGATAAAAAAATAGCGATTATCCGCAATCGGAAAAGACAGAGTGAACAAGTTTATCAAGATTTGAAGCAGAAGCTGAAACAGAACGGCTTTATTTTAACTCCTAAGAATCCCGACATCGTGATTTCGGTGGGTGGTGATGGCATGCTGCTATCGGCTTTTCATATGTATGAAGAACAGCTGGATCGGGTCCGCTTTGTCGGTGTACATACAGGGCATCTTGGCTTTTATACAGACTACCGTGATTTTGAATTGGATAAGCTGGTTGAAAATCTTAAACTGGATACTGGTGCTCAGGTTTCTTATCCAATTTTAAATGTCAAAATTACTTTTGAAAATGGTGATACACGCACTATTCGTGCTTTGAATGAAGCAACAATCAAACGCTCGGATCGGACTATGGTAGCTGATGTCATTATCAATCGGGTTCGTTTCGAGCGTTTCCGAGGAGATGGGATTTCCGTCTCTACTCCGACGGGCAGTACAGCCTATAACAAATCTCTGGGCGGAGCGGTATTGCATCCGACAATCGAAGCCTTGCAGGTGACAGAAATTGCCAGTCTCAACAATCGGGTTTATCGGACATTGGGCTCATCTGTCATTGTTCCCAAAAAAGATAAGATTGAGTTAGTGCCGACTCGCAGTGACTATCACACTATCGCGGTTGACAATCAAACTTTCTCTTTCAAAAACATTGTCCGCATTGAGTACCAGATTGACAATCATAAGATACATTTTGTGGCTTCGCCAAGTCATACCAGCTTTTGGAATCGTGTCAGAGACTCCTTTATTGGAGAGTGCCAGGAATGAGGTTTGAGTTTATTGCTGATGAGCATGTCAAGGTAAAGACCTTTTTGAAGCGACATGAAATTTCCAAAGGCCTCTTGGCAAAGATAAAATTTTCCGGTGGAAACATTCTCGTCAACCATCAGCCTCAGAATGCTATTTATCTCTTGGATATTGGCGATAAAGTGACGATTGACATCCCTTCTGAAAAAGGATTTGAGAGTCTGAAAGCTGTTGATAAGGACTTGTCTGTTGTCTATGAGGATGAACATTTCTTGGTTTTGGATAAACCGGCAGGGGTGGCCAGTATTCCCAGCGTTAATCATTCCAATACTATGGCAAACTTTGTTAAGGCTTACTATATTCGTCATGCCTATGAAAACCAGCAGGTGCATATCGTGACGCGTCTGGATAAGGATACAAGTGGGCTCATGCTCTTTGCTAAGCATGGCTATGCTCACGCCAGATTGGACAAGCAGCTGCAGAAGAAGCTGATAGAAAAGCGCTATTACGCTCTGGTTCGAGGAACTGGTGACTTAGAAGAGCAAGGTGAGATTATTGCTCCGATTGGACGCAACCCTGAGAGTATCATTACGAGGCGCGTGACAGAGGATGGTAAGTACGCCCATACCAGTTACAAAGTCATAGAGAGATTTGGAGATGTCTATCTGGTGGATATTCATCTGCATACTGGGCGGACTCATCAAATCCGCGTTCATTTTTCACACATTGGCTTTCCGCTTTTGGGTGACGACCTTTATGGAGGGAGTTTGGAACACGGAATAGAGCGCCAAGCTTTGCATTGTCATTCTTTGAAATTTTATAATCCTTTTAGTGGTCAGGAAGTTGAGCGTGCCAGTCCTTTGCCAGAAGATTTTAAACAAGTTATTGAGAAATTAAAAGATTAAGAGATAAAGGAGTTTTAAGAAACATGAAAATTTTTGACTCAATTCGTGAAGCCTTGAAGGATAAGGAAGTAAAAATTGTCTTGCCGGAGGGGGAGGAGCCACGGATTTTGCAAGCTACTAAACGCTTGGTGAAAGAAACCAGTATTACACCAGTTCTTTTGGGTAATCCTGATAAAATACGTATTTATCTAGAAATTGAGGGAATAAAAGAAGGATATCAGGTTATTGACCCTTCAAACTGTTCCTGCTTTGAGGAGTTGGTAGAAGCATTTGTTGAGCGTCGTAAAGGAAAAATCGCTGCAGATGAAGCACGTCAGTTGCTAAAGGAAGACGTCAACTACTTTGGTGTTATGTTGGTTTATCTTGGTAAAGTCCAAGGAATGGTATCTGGCGCGATTCACTCTACAGCAGCGACTGTTCGACCGGCTCTACAAATTATCAAGACTCTGCCTTGGGTTTCTCGCACTTCAGGAGCCTTCCTTATGGTGCGTGATGACGAACGCTATATTTTCAGTGACTGTGCCATCAATATCGATCCAGATGCCAATGTTTTGGCGGAGATTGCTGTTAACTCAGCCCTAACAGCGCAGATTTTTGGTATTGATCCTAAAGTTGCCATGCTCAGCTATTCGACCAAAGGCTCTGGTTTCGGAGAAAAGGTTGATAAGGTTGTAGAAGCGACTAAGTTGGCTCAGGAAATGCGTCCAGACTTGGCTATCGATGGTGAATTACAGTTTGATGCAGCTTTCGTTCCTGCAACAGCTGAACTGAAAGCACCTGGCAGCCCTGTGGCTGGTCAAGCGACTGTCTTTGTCTTCCCAAGTATCGAAGCTGGGAACATCAGCTACAAGATGGCAGAGCGTTTGGGCGGATTTTCAGCAGTAGGTCCTATCCTGCAAGGGCTTAACCATCCAGTTAATGACCTTTCTCGAGGCTGTAATGCGGATGATGTTTATAAGCTGACTTTGATTACAGCCAGTCAGGCAGTCGGTCATTATTAAACGCTAGGAAGCGATTGGAGGGCGTAAGTTCTCCTATTTTTCTTGCCTTATGCTATACTAGATTTATGTTAGATTTGAAAGTATACGGAATTGAGATGTGGGAGGCAGATAAAATTGCCTCTTTTAGAGAGAAATTATTAACTTGGTATGATGAAAACAAACGTGACCTGCCTTGGCGCAGAACAAATAATCCTTATCATATCTGGGTTTCTGAGATTATGCTGCAGCAGACTAGAGTTGATACGGTGATTCCTTACTATGAGCGTTTTCTTGACTGGTTTCCGACAGTAGCTGATTTAGCTCAGGCTCCAGAGGATAGACTGCTCAAGGCTTGGGAAGGGTTAGGCTATTATTCGCGGGTGCGAAATATGCAAAAAGCAGCCCAGCAGATAATGACGGATTTCGCTGGAAAATTTCCTGATAGCTATGAAGGAATTGCTAGTCTTAAAGGGATTGGACCTTATACAGCTGGTGCCATTGCTAGTATTGCCTTTGGCCTAGCTGAGCCTGCGGTAGATGGCAATGTCATGCGGGTGCTGAGTCGATTATTTGAAGTTGATTTAGATATTGGCCAACCTAGCAATCGGAAGGTCTTTCAGGCTATGATGGAGATTCTGATTGATCCAGGCAGACCCGGAGATTTCAATCAGGCGCTGATGGATTTGGGGTCAGATATTGAAGCTCCTGTTAATCCTCATCCAGAAGACAGTCCTGTAAAGGAGTTCAGCACAGCTTATTTGAATGGAACAATGGATAAATATCCAATCAAAGCACCTAAAAAGAAGCCAGTTCCAGTCTATCTGCAAGGCTTGATTATCGAAAACGAAAAGGGACAGTTCTTGCTTGAAAAGAATGAGGCTGCTGGCTTATTATCAGGTTTTTGGCATTTTCCCTTGATTGAAGTCGAGGAATTTCAAACTGAAAATCAAATGTCGCTCTTTGAGGTGGCAGAAAATCAGCCAAGTCTGGACTTGTCTCCTCAAGAAAGCTTTGAGCAGGATTATGATTTGATTGTTGATTGGCAGCAGCAGTCCTTTTCAAAAGTACAACATGTTTTCAGTCATCGCAAGTGGCATATCCAGCTGGCTTATGGCCGAGTTAAGGATAGCCAGATCGCAGCTGATGGAGAGGTCTTGTGGCTTCATCCAGAAGATTTTGGCAATTACCCCTTTGCCAAACCCCAGCAGAAGATGTGGGAGGCTTTTCAGGAAGCTAGAAATGAATAAAAAATCTGAGACTAATTTGGTCTCAGTATTTTTTTGAATCAATTTTACAAGTTTGCAAAAGCTTTAATTTCATCTGCAGTCATAGAAGAATCACAACGAACAGATACTTGGCCGTCTTGAACATGAACAAAACCAGGAACCGTCGGAATGCTGTATTCAGAGCGGAAGGCTTGCAGTTTCTCTAATTCGCTGACTTCTTCACTGCTAATAAAGAAAATATGCGCCTTAGTAGCAGCTACCACGCCAGCAAGAGTAGCAGCGAATTTACGGCAGTAAGGGCAAGTTTTGCGACCAACGAAGAAAGTTGCAGTCTCTTTGTCAGCAATTGCTTGACGAGCGCGGTCAACAGTTGCGACTTCCAAGTCTTTAATATTTTGAGCAAATTGTTCCATAAATAATCCTCATTTCTTTTGATAAAACTAGTATGCCATAAAAAGCAGAAAAATGCTTGATTTGGAAACGAAAAACCAGAGAATGTGAAATTCATCCTCTGGTTGATAGTGTTTTTTTACTTGATAAAGGCATTAATCTCTGCTTCAATAGCAGTAATTTTTGCTTGAGCGTCTTCATTACTGTCACCAACAACTGCAATGTAGAACTTGATTTTTGGTTCTGTTCCGGATGGACGAACAGCAATCCATGAACCGTCAGCCAAGGTGTATTTCAGCACGTCGCTTGGAGGAGTCGTCAGAGCTGTAACAGTACCGTCTGCGGCGGTAGAAGTCTGAGCCTTAAAGTCTTCAGTAACAGAAATAGCAGTACCGTTGAATTCTTTCGGAGCATTGTCACGGAACTTAGCCATGATAGCCTTGATTTGCTCAGCTCCATCAACACCAGACAAGGTCACAGAGATAGTCTTTTCGGCAAAGTAACCATATTCTTTGTAGATTTCTTCAATACCGTCAGCCAGAGTCAAGCCACGTGAGCGGTAGTAGGCAGCTAGCTCAGCCACAACCAAAACAGCTTGGATAGCGTCTTTATCACGTACAAACGGTTTAATCAAATAGCCGAAGCTTTCTTCAAATCCCATCATGTAGGTGTGGTTGTGCTTTTCTTCGAATTCTTGAATCTTTTCAGCGATAAATTTGAAACCAGTCAAGACATTGAACATGGTTGCGCCGTAGCTTTCAGCAATCTTAGTCACCAAGTCAGTAGAAACGATAGACTTGCAGAGAGCAGCATTAGCTGGCAGAGTTCCAGCACTCTTATGGGCTTCCAAGATGTACTTAGCCATGATAGCTCCGATTTGGTTACCAGAAAGGTTGAGGTAGCTACCGTCTTTTTGCAGAACTTCTACACCGACACGGTCAGCATCTGGGTCAGTTGCGACCAAGACATCTGCACCAACTTTACGGCCCAATTCCTCAGCTAAAGCAAAGGCTGCTTGGCTTTCAGGGTTTGGAGACTTAACAGTAGAGAAATCTGGATCAGCCACAGCCTGCGCTTCAACAACTTGAACAGAGTCAAATCCTGCTTGGGCAAGAGCACGACGAGCCAACATTTCTCCAGTACCATGAAGTGGTGTGTAGACAATCTTCATGTCTTTACCAAATTCTTCAATCAAAGCAGGGTTGATATTGACGTCTTTAACTTCTTTAAGGTACTCAGTGTCAATAGCATCACCGATGACTTCAATCAGGCCAGAAGCTTTTTCCGCTTCTACATCAGCAACTTCTACAGTAAACGGATTTTCGATAGCACGGATGTAAGTTGTTAAAGCATCAGCATCATGTGGAGGCATTTGTCCACCGTCTTCACCGTAAACCTTGTAACCGTTAAATGGAGCAGGATTGTGGCTAGCAGTAATCATGATACCTGCGAAACAGTTGAGGTGACGAACTGCAAATGAAAGCTCCGGAGTTGGACGAAGGCTTTCAAAAACGTAAGATTTGATACCGTGTTTTGCAAGAACTGCAGCGGATTCAAAGGCAAATTCTGGAGAGAAGTGACGGCTATCGTAGGCAATTGCCACACCGCGTTCTTTTTCATTTCCACCTTTTGACTCAATCAAACGAGCCAAACCTTCAGTTGCCTGACGGACAACATAAATATTAATCCGGTTGGTACCAGCGCCAATTAAACCACGCATACCAGCAGTACCAAACTCTAGATTGGTGTAAAAGGCATCTTCCTTAGTTTTTTCGTCCATACTGTTCAAGTCTTCACGAAGATAATCAGGAAGTTCAGCATAATCAAGCCATTTTTTGAAGTTATCTTGATAAGTCATAGGTGGAGTCTCCTTTATTTTTGAAATGAAGAGATGGAAATTTTAGTAAAAAATCCTGCTCTTAAATTTTCTTAATCGCTTACATTGTAGCATATTTTCATTAATTTTGAAAGAGGTTACCAAGAAAACGATGAAATACTTTTCAAGGTATTGTTTCGAGGATTTCAGAATGGTATTGCAGAATTGCGATATTAAAAAAGACCAAAGCAAGGCTTGGTCCAGAAAACTAAATCATCATCATTTTTTGGCTTTTTCAAGCGCAGGAATGATAGTTGCTGTCAAAATCGCAGAAATGATTAACTCGGCAATGGAATTTGCTGATAGAATCACAGCCAGAAGTGCTTTGATATCACCTTGGTATACATTTGCAAAGAGAAAGAAGATACCGCCCAAGACAAAAATAGTATTGGTGGCAGAACCTACGGAACCTGCTACAATCAAGCCAGCTTTATTTTTCATAGCTTTATATACGAAATAAGGAGTGATACCGATGAGAATGCGAGGCACCATTGCAACAACAAGTGAAGAAAGGCTTCCATTTGGCACAAAAGGGCTAAAGAGATAGCTTGTTGGTAACAGCACCAAGGTATTGGTAACAACGCTGATACATCCCATGAGTCCACCTAGAACAGCTCCGACTTTAGGGCCATAGAGGATACTGGCGATAATCACTGGGATGTGAATAATCGTAGGTTTAATCGGTACTGGAAGTAAGTTGAAAATGACTGAGCTGAGCAGGTGCAGTACCAACATGATGGCAAAGAAAATAGCAATTTGAGCAATTTTAGACTGTTTTTTCATAAATAAGTTCCTTTACTGTATCAATAATTGTATCAATTTCGGCTAGAGCACCTGTTCCCTGATCGCCACAGGCTAGAACAGCTTCACGCGGTTGGATAGTCTTCCATCCAAAATGCTGTAGACGCTCCAAATTGTGCTGGGTTAGTGGATTTTCAAACATCTTAGTGTTCATAGCTGGAGCTAAAACTTTTTTCGTATGAGGCGGCAGAGCCAGAGCAGTAGCTGTTACCATATTGTCAGCTAAGCCATTAGCAAGCTTAGCCATGGTATTGGCTGTAGCGGGAGCCAGTAAAAAGAGGTCAGACTCTTTAGCGATGTCAATGTGATTGACCTTGCTAGGGTCAGGTTCTTGCATAATATCAATTGCAACTGGCCTTTGTGACAAGGCTTGCAGGGTCAGTGGTGTGATAAATTCTGTCGCTGCATTTGTCATGAGGACAGCAACTTCAAAGTTCTCTTTCTTTAGACGGCTAGTGATGTCAGCAGCCTTATAGGCTGATATACTGCCGCTGACGGCTAAGGTAATCTGAGTCATCTTAATTCTCCTTATGTATTACGGATATGCTGGTAGAGGAGCTGAGCAATTTCTTCTTTGGATTGAGCTTGGGTTACAGTATCTTTTCCGACAAGGTAAGCTCTGTGCTCTTGGTTAGAAATCTCTGTCAAATCATTGGCAACAATGATTTCTGCCTGATTTTTTATGAGACTGGCTCGTGCGGTCTTGAGTAACTCTTCCTTAGTAACATTGACCAAGAGTTTGAATCCAATCAAGCGAATGGCTGGATTCCATTTTTTTACCAAACTGATGATTTTTGGTGTCTTTTTGAGAAAAAGAACTTGAACATCATCCTGAGAAGAAATCTTGCTTTCTGAGTTAGTCTTATTTAGAAATTCCGTCATGTCAGAGCTAGCTGCTACAGCTTCCAAACCAGTCATGTAGACGGGTGTGTAGTCTGAGACAGCCATTGCATGAATCAGTACATGATGCGTGTGAACGAGCTGCTCTAAGGTTTCAAGTAGTTCTGCAACGTTTTCAATCTGTACAATGGTAAGATTGGGATGATCTGCTGGGCGGACAGCTTTAGGAGTCGTCACCAGAGTCACCTGATCGCCCTTGTTTAGGAATGTTTCGGCTATGATTTTCCCTAGACTGCCCGTCGAATGATTGGTAATAGAGCGGACACAGTCGATTTTCTCGCTGGTCCCGCCAGAAGTAATCAATATGTTCATAGCACTATTTTACAAGAAAAAAGAAATTTAGTAAAATAATTCTAATTGCAGAGTGTCACAGCGGAGAAGTGACTCTAAAATCTTATAGTTCAGAGAACAAAAATTTCCATTTTTTGTTGTTTCGGAACATTAAAATCTATTTAGAGTTTAATTGTGTAGATTTTGCTCTTTTTTGTTATAATCTTTATATTAATTGATAGAGGAGTTCTTGATGAAAACAGATATTGAAATTGCTCAAAGTGTTGAATTGCAGCCTATTGTTGATGTAGTGAAAAAAGTTGGCATCGACTATGACGACTTGGAACTATATGGTAAGTATAAGGCCAAGCTCAGCTTTGATAAGATTCGTGAGGTTGAAAAAAATCCTGTCGGCAAACTGATTTTGGTAACGGCAATCAATCCGACCCCTGCTGGAGAAGGTAAGTCAACTATTACCATTGGACTAGCAGATGCGCTCAACAAAATTGGCAAAAAAACTATGATTGCCATCCGCGAACCGTCTTTGGGACCGGTGATGGGGATTAAAGGAGGAGCTGCTGGCGGCGGCCACGCGCAGGTTCTACCGATGGAAGATATCAACTTGCATTTTACTGGAGACATGCACGCAATTACGACAGCTAACAACGCCCTGTCTGCCCTCATTGACAATCATCTTCATCAGGGAAATGCTCTGGGAATCGATCAACGCCGCATTATCTGGAAGCGGGTAGTTGACCTAAATGACCGGGCTCTTCGACATGTGACTGTTGGCTTAGGAAGTCCGGTGAACGGTATTCCACGCGAAGATGGCTTTGATATTACCGTTGCTTCTGAAATTATGGCAATTCTTTGCCTAGCTACGGATATTGAAGATTTGAAAAAGCGCTTGGGTAACATTGTCATCGGTTATCGCTATGATCGTACACCAGTCTATGTTTGTGACCTTGAGGTAGAAGGAGCTTTGGCTTTAGTCTTGAAAGATGCGATTAAGCCAAATCTAGTTCAGACTATTTACGGGACACCAGCCTTTGTTCATGGCGGTCCGTTTGCCAATATCGCCCATGGCTGTAACTCTGTTTTAGCGACTAGTACAGCGCTGCGCTTGGCTGATTATACAGTGACTGAGGCAGGGTTTGGTGCGGACCTTGGAGCTGAAAAATTCTTGGATATTAAAACTCCAAACTTGCCAACCTCTCCAGATGCAGTCGTAATTGTCGCAACCTTGCGAGCCCTCAAGATGAATGGCGGCGTGGCCAAAGATGCACTTACTGGAGAAAATGTTGAGGCGGTACGAGCTGGCTTTGCTAATCTCAAACGGCACGTTGAAAATATCCGCAAGTTCAGTATTCCAGCGGTAGTAGCCATCAATGAATTTGTTTCAGATACAGAGGCTGAAATTGCTACTCTTAAAGAACTTTGTGCAGAAATCGGGGTACCGGTTGAGCTTGCTAGTGTATGGGCTGATGGCGCCAAAGGTGGTGTAGCTTTGGCTGAAACTGTAGTTAAAACCATTGATGAAGAGCCTGCTCATTACACTCGCCTCTATGACAATGACCTCTCTATTGAAGAAAAAATTGAGAAAATTGTCAAAGAAATCTATCGAGGTTCAAAGGTGAACTTTGAGAAAAAAGCGCAGACTCAGATTCGAGAAATTGTCAAAAATGGCTGGGACAAGCTGCCAATCTGCATGGCCAAAACACAGTATAGCTTTTCAGACAATCCTGCTGCTCTTGGAGCGCCAGAAAACTTTGAAATTACCATTCGTGAATTGGTACCAAAACTTGGGGCAGGCTTTATCGTGGCTTTGACAGGAGATGTCATGACCATGCCAGGATTGCCAAAACGTCCTGCAGCACTTAATATGGATGTGGCAGCAGACGGCACAGCGATTGGACTATTTTGATCTTGGTTTAAAAGGCTCTTTACGAGCCTTTTTTGGTATAATAGTGAAAATAATGAGAATAGAATATGGAGACAACATGAACATTAGATTAGCAAGACCATCAGACGCTGCGACCTTGCTTGCTATTTATGCGCCTTATGTAGAAAATACAGCCATTACTTTTGAATATGAAGTTCCGACCATTGAGGATTTTGCAACTAGGATTGAGAAAACGTTGGAAAGATATCCTTATCTGGTAGCGGAAGAAGACGGTTTAATTTTAGGTTATGCCTATGCTTCGACTTATTATGCGAGTGCAGCCTATGATTGGGCGGCGGAATTGTCCGTCTATGTCAGTCAAGATGCTCGAGGAAAGGGAGTCGGCAGTAATCTTTATGATGAACTTGAAGACCTGTTAGATCAGATGGGATATATGCATTTTCTAGCCTGTATTTCTTTGCCAAATGAAGCCAGCCTGGCTTTGCATCGAAAAAGAGGCTACTAGCAGGTGGCTCATTTCCCAAAAATTGGCTATAAATTCGAGCGTTGCCATGACATTGTTTGGTTGCCAAAATCCTTAGACAAGCAAGCTGGACCAATTAAACTTTTAAAAGAAATGGAGTGGAAATGATGAAAAAGAAACATTTATTAATAACTCTTCTAAGCATTACTCTTTTGGCCTTGACGGGTTGTCAGTCCGTTGAAAATTGGTTTAAAAATGCCAAGGAGGAATGGTTGGGGTTGGAGATGACGGTTCGCACCTATGATGAGAATTCCCAACTCGTAGACCAGATGTCGGGCAAGTCACTATCCATCTCGCGTAACGAGGAGTTTGATTCAGTTGATGCGGAAGGAAATTCCAAGGAAGATTCTTCTGTGCTCAAAATAACCTTGGGTAAGTATGAGATTGACCATGTGGGCTCTTCCTTGATTGCAGAAGAAAAAGGCTTGAAAGATGTCTTTGCCCAGTATCAAAAGATTGCAGATGTTGAGTTGAATAGCCATTCTGTTCCTGTTTTAAATCGCATGATTTCAGCCTTTAAAAACGACTTTACCGGAAAGAAAAAGGTTATTCTGATTCGCTCTCAAAACGGCACTCCGCTGGCTGCCTATTCTGGCGACCGTGTTTCTCTAGATAAATCCGATGCTCCCAAAACCTCTGAATTGCTGATTGACGGTAAGCGTCTCGTGATTTATCGCTGTGACTACACTATTTATGACCGTGAATTGCTGGAGTAAGATATGAATGTAGAGGAATTGGTAAAAGAGTTAAAAGCTGTAGCTAACCCAGATGATGCGGTGGCTATGAAAGCCTATATGAAAAATAAATTTGAGTTTCTAGGAGTCAAGATTCCAGCTAGACGGAAACTCGCAAAGACTTTTTTCAAACAGGGGACTGACTTTGTTATTGACTGGAATTTTATAAATGAAGCTTGGAATAATCCTTATCGAGAACTGCAGTACACTGCGCTAGATTATCTGGAGATTCGCAAGAAACTATTGACACCATCTGACTTGCCACGTTTGAAAAAGCTGGCCCAAACAAAATCTTGGTGGGATACCATAGACTTTTTGGACCGCTTGGTTGGATCAATCATTGCTCGATTTCCGGAAACCAAAGAGATTATTGTAGCTTGGAGTTGTGATGAGGATATTTGGTTACGGCGCATGGCCATCGATCATCAGCTGCTACGAAAAGAGAAAACAGACACAGAGCTCTTGGAGAAGATTTTAGTGAATAATCTAGGCCGAACAGAATTCTTTATTAACAAGGCCATCGGCTGGGCGCTGAGAGATTATTCCAAAACCAATCCAGACTGGGTCAGAGCTTTTATCGAACGGCATCAGACAGAAATGGCTGCCCTTAGTATTCGAGAGGGAAGTAAGTATTTATGAAACATGTTTATTTAAAATATCTGGAAGAGAAGGATTAATCAGTTTGGCTGGAAGGATTTTCCAATAGACTGACTTCTCAATCACCATTTGATGATGGGCTTTTAGATATGACAATTTGTACAGAAAGTTGGTTTGCGGATTTGGTGGCTAAGCACCGCGATTTCCGAGAGAAAGATCAACAGTATATTTGGGGAATTTATGATGCAAAAAGCGGAAAACATGTAGGTATGGTTAATTTATTTGTGCTAGCTAGAGATGACTTTCAATGGGCGGAAATAGGTTATACGATACATAATCAATTTTGGCGTCAGGGTTATGCCAGAGCTATGCTAGAAGAACTCAAGAGAGTCAGTAGCGAACTAGGATTTCATCGCTTAGAAGCACATGTTGATCTACAGAATATCCCTTCGCAAAAATTACTAGAGCAAGCTGATTTCTATCTTGAAGGAGTACGAAAAAAATTCCAAAAAGAAGGCCAAGAGTGGAAGGATAGACAAGTTTTTGTTTATATTTTAGATTAAATACCTTGACAAAACGGAAAAAAATAAGGTAAACTATATTTCGTGCGATGAGTCGATATGCAGATTTTCTGCAAATTGAAGCATGGGAGGTCATAAACGCAGGAGCGGACCTTGATCAGTTGTGTGAACCTGCTGATCACACGAAAGTGCCCTTATCCCCAGTCTACGGATTGGGGATTTTTCTATGTCTCTTAGAGTGGCAAGGCCATTAGTCGCAGCCAATCTTAGAGATATTGATACTGAGACGGCCTATGTTGTGAGTGCTATTGCTCTTGATGAAACAACTTCGCAGAAGGCAGTTGAGTCGTAGAGTAATGGATGCAGTTTTGTTCGTGAGAACAAAATCTGTAAGCCTTGAAAGTTCTCATAGTGATGCATGAGTGTTAGTGTAGTTTATCAAAATATCACACTTATATTCTTCAGAAATATTTGCATTTTTCCCTAAAAATAGTATAATACTAACAATACAAAATTTTTTGAAAATTCAGAGAGGTTATCGCATGGGATATACAGTTGCTGTAGTAGGTGCCACTGGCGCCGTTGGATCTCAAATGATTAAAATGCTGGAAGAATCTAGCCTTCCAATTGATAAAATACGCTATCTGGCGTCTGCTCGTTCAGCTGGAAAAGTTCTCCAATTCAAGGGACAAGATATTACTATCGAAGAGACGACCGAGACAGTTTTTGAAGGTGTAGATATTGCTCTCTTCTCAGCTGGTGGTTCTACCTCAGCAAAATACGCTCCTTACGCAGTCAAAGCTGGAGCAGTAGTGGTCGATAACACATCTTATTTCCGTCAAAATCCTGATGTTCCTCTGGTTGTTCCAGAAGTCAACGCCCATGCCTTAGATCAGCACAAGGGAATTATCGCTTGCCCTAACTGCTCGACAATTCAGATGATGGTGGCTTTAGAGCCTATTCGTCAGCAATGGGGGTTGGATCGTATCATCGTTTCAACTTATCAAGCTGTTTCTGGTGCAGGTATGGGAGCCATTCTTGAAACTCAAGCTCAATTACGCTCTGTTCTCAATGATGGTGTAAATCCTAAGGTTGCGGAAGCCAATATCCTGCCATGCGGCGGCGATAAAAAACATTATCCTATTGCCTTTAATGCCTTACCTCAGATTGATGTCTTTACAGATAACGACTATACTTACGAAGAGATGAAGATGACCAAGGAAACTAAGAAAATCATGGAAGATGATTCTATTGCTGTTTCTGCGACATGTGTCCGCCTTCCAATCTTGTCTGCCCACTCAGAGTCTGTCTACATAGAGACTAAGGAAGTTGCACCTATTGATCAGGTAAAAGCAGCAATCGCAGACTTTCCTGGTGCTGTTCTGGAAGATGATGTAGCTCATCAGGTTTATCCGCAAGCGATCAATGCGGTTGGTAAGAAAGAAACCTTTGTTGGCCGGATTCGTAAGGATCTTGATGCGGAAAAAGGAATCCATATGTGGGTGGTTTCAGACAATCTTCTTAAAGGAGCAGCTTGGAATTCTGTTCAAATCGCAGAGACACTGCATGAGCGTGGTTTAGTTCGTCCAACAGCAGAAGTTGTTTTTGAATTAAAATAAAGTGACCAAGGAAACTTGACAGCACAGGGTTGAATAATCGTTCTTTCAACCCTCTTTTCGTATAATAAAGAGAGGTAAGTTTATGGCGTATGCGGATCTGAAAAACTGTAAAATCATCACAGCTTTTATTACTCCTTTTCATGAAGATGGTTCCATCAATTTTGAAGCTATTCCAGACTTGATTGAGCACCTTTTGGCGCATCATACGGATGGGATTTTGCTGGCTGGAACGACTGCTGAAAGTCCAACACTGACACACGATGAAGAGTTGGAGCTATTTGCGGCAGTTCAAAAGGTTGTCAAGGGGCGCGTTCCTTTGATAGCTGGTGTCGGTACCAATGAAACGCGCGACTCTATCGAATTCGTCAAAGAAGTAGATGAATTTGGTGGTTTTGCTGCTGGCCTTGCCATTGTTCCCTATTACAACAAACCTTCTCAAGAAGGGATGTATCAGCACTTTAAAGCTATTGCGGATGCTTCAAACCTGCCTATCATTATCTATAATATACCTGGACGGGTAGTTGTTGAGATGACACCTGAGACTATGCTAAGGTTGGCAGAACATCCAAATATTATCGGCGTTAAAGAATGTACCAGTCTGGCGAATATGGCCTATCTGATTGAGCATCGTCCAGAGGAGTTTCTAATTTATACTGGTGAGGATGGCGATGCCTTTCATGCTATGAATCTGGGGGCTGATGGAGTTATTTCAGTTGCTTCTCACACAAACGGTGATGAAATGTTTGAAATGCTTGATGCTATTGAGCACAATGACATCAAAAAAGCAGCAGCTATCCAACGGAAATTCATCCCTAAAGTCAATGCACTCTTCTCTTACCCAAGCCCTGCCCCAGTCAAAGCTGTACTTAATTACTTGGGCTTTGCAGCTGGTCCAACCCGCTTACCTCTTGTGCCAGCGCCTGAAGAAGATGCTAAACGCATTATTAAGGTTGTGGTTGATGGTGACTATCAAGCGACCAAAGAGACTGTTAAAGGCGTCCTGAGACCGGATTATTGATTGATAAAATTGAAAAAAATATTTCTAAAAAGGATTGCCCAGAGCAGTCCTTTTTTATATTGACTTTTAAGGCTAAAGAAAAAAGGAAGCTTCCTTTGAAAAATATTGGAAAAAATTATATAATGTTATGGTATAGTCTGACTTTGTGATTTCTTTTTGAGCAGACTATAGACAACTGGACTGGCAGCAGTCATGTTAGAGACTTACATTAGATTAGAAATATATAATATAAAAGGAGTTTTTTATGCAAGTTATTAAACGGAGTGGTGAGGTTGTAGAATTTGACCCAGATAAAATTTATCAAGCAGTTTTAAAGGCAGCTCAGACTGTCTATGTGTTGACAGATGATTTGCGTCAGAATTTAGCGCAGGTTACAAAGAAAGTGGTTCTGGATTTGGAAGAAGCTAAGGTTGAACGTGCGACAATCAGCATGATTCAGTCCATGGTTGAAAGCCGCCTCTTGGGTGCAGGTTATATTACTATTGCAGAGCATTATATTTCTTATCGCTTGCAGCGCGATTTAGAGCGAAACGGCTATGGAGATCATATAGCTGTGCATCTGCATTTTGAGCAAGTGAGATAAAATCAGAAAGCCCGTTAGGGCTTTTTTTGCTCTTGAGGTAGAGAGTATCACTTTAGGATTCATCCGCTTAAATCCCAGAAATATGTTAAAATAGTTAAAGAAATAAAATTTTATCAATGATATTCGTTGAAAGGATAAATTATGGCAACGATTCAATGGTTTCCGGGGCATATGTCCAAGGCACGGAGACAGGTACAGGAAAACATTAAGTTTGTTGATTTTGTGACGATATTGGTTGATGCGAGACTTCCTTTATCCAGTCAAAATCCTATGCTGACTAAGATTGTGGGGGATAAGCCCAAGCTTTTGATTTTAAACAAGGCAGATTTGGCAGATCCTGTTCGTATCAAGGAATGGCAGAGCTATTTTGAAAGTCAGGGGATTCCGACCTTATCTATTAATTCCAAAGAGCAATCTGCTGTTAAAAAAGTGACAGACGCAGCTAAAAAGCTTATGGCTGACAAATTGGCGCGTCAGAAAGAGAGAGGAATTCGCATTGAAACCCTGCGTACCATGATAATCGGTATTCCCAATGCCGGAAAATCAACCCTCATGAATCGCTTAGCTGGTAAGAAAATTGCCGTTGTAGGGAATAAGCCGGGTGTGACCAAAGGTCAGCAATGGCTCAAGTCAAATAAAGACTTGGAAATATTAGATACACCAGGGATTCTCTGGCCTAAGTTTGAAGATGAGACGGTTGCTCTTAAGCTTGCTCTAACTGGTGCTATCAAGGATAATCTGCTGCCTATGGATGAGGTGACGATTTTTGGTCTCAATTATTTTAAGGAGCATTATCCTGAGGAGCTGACAGCACGCTTCAAGCAGCTGGATCTAAGCCAGGAATCGCCTGACATGATTATGGATATGACCCAAAAACTTGGCTTCCGCGACGACTATGACCGTTTTTACAGCCTTTTTGTCAAAGAAGTCCGTGATGGCAAGCTAGGCCGTTATTGCTTGGATATGGTTGGTGAACTAGATGGCAACGATTAAAGAAATCCAGCAACGTTTAGAGTTAGTGACTGATTTGGCTGATCCTTTTCTGGCAGAAGCAGCTAATGACCAGCGGAGCGGAGTTCAAAAGGCGATTGAAAAGCGTAAAAGAGCCATTCAGGCGGAGTTAGACGAGGAACTGCGTCTGGAGCAGATGCTACGGTATGAAAAAGAGCTTTATAAAACCGGCTTTCGGGCGATCGCTGGGATTGATGAGGTCGGTCGTGGTCCTCTAGCTGGACCTGTTGTCGCTGCAGCTGTTATCTTACCTCCAGGATGTAAGATTAAGGGGCTCAACGACAGCAAGAAGATACCCAAGAAAAAGCACCAAGATATCTATCAAGCAGTCATGGATAAAGCCTTGGCAGTCGGTGTTGGCCTGATAGACAATGAGATTATTGATCAAGTCAATATCTACGAAGCGACCAAGCTTGCTATGAAAGAGGCTTTGTCTAAGCTTTGTCTCAAGCCAGATTATCTGCTGATTGATGCTATGAAGTTAGATATTGATATCCCGCAAGAGTCCATTATCAAAGGAGATGCCAATTCTCTGTCTATCGCAGCAGCTAGTATTGTTGCTAAGGTTACTCGAGATAAGCTGATGGCAGACTACGACAAGGAATATCCTGGTTATGATTTTGCGCAAAATGCTGGTTATGGGACTAAGAGCCACTTGCAGGGCTTGGAGCGACACGGCGTAACTCCTATTCATCGCAAGACATTTGAACCCGTAAAATCCATGCGTGAATAGGCACGAAGGGGTGAGGCATGCTAATCAGTAAAATCTTAAACAATAATGTGGTGATTTCTGAAGAAAACCAAGAAGAAGTTATTCTAATGGGACGAGGACTGGCCTTTGGTCGAAAAGTTGGCCAGGAGATTCCAGATGAGCTGATTGAGAAAAAGTATGTCTTGTCAGAAAATAGACGCCAGCTTCTGATGGAGTTGCCAGCAGAGGTCATGGAAATGTCGGATAAGATTATTTCTTTCGCAAGGGAGAAACTGCAGAAGAAGCTCAAAGACACTGCTTTTCTGGCGATGGCAGATCATATCCACGGAGTCTTGCTGCGCTTGGATGATGATATTTACCTCAAGAATTTCCTCATGTGGGATATTAGACGCTTTTTTCCTATCGAGTTTGAGGTTGGTCAGTATGCTAAACAGCTTTTGAGCGCTTATATCGGTAAGGAACTTCCAGAGGATGAAGCGGCTTTTATAGCGCTGACCTTGGTCAATGCAGAGTTGGAAAATGGCGATGGAACTGCGCGTGATTTGACTATGATGATGGAGGAAATCATGACCATTGTCAAGTACAGTTTGGAAATTTCTTTAGACGAGGAAGACATCTACCTTGAGCGCTTCATGACCCATCTAAAATTTTTCTGTGAGCGAGTTCTGACTGATAGAGGCCACCGTGATTTAGAGGACAATGAGATGTTTGACTTACTTAAATGTAAGTATCCCTTGGCTTATGAGACAACTAGGAAGATTGCTGAATTTTTAAAGCAAACCAGAAATTACCAAACATCAGAGGATGAACAACTGTACCTGACTATCCATTTGTCACGCATGAAAAGGAGGATGATATGCAAAGCGAATACGAAAAAATGATTGCTGGAGAGATTTACCGACCACAAGACAGTGAATTAAGAGAATTGGCAGCAAGGTCAAAGGAATTTCAATATCGTTTTAACCAAGAGCAAGACAGCGACAAGAGAAGTGCTATTATCAAAGAATGGTTTGGCTGCACAGGAGAGAATCTTGCTATGAAGCCTGATTTGGTCTGTGATTATGGAATCAATATTCATCTAGGCGAGAATTTTTATTCTAACTGGAATCTGACTATGCTGGACGTTTGCCCGATTCGCATCGGAGACAATGCCCTGCTCGGTCCTAATTGCCAGTTTCTGACACCTCTTCATCCGCTTGATCCAGTGGAAAGAAATTCCGGAATTGAGTACGGAGCACCAATCACTATTGGTAATAACTTTTGGGCTGGCGGAGGTGTGACAATTCTGCCAGGCGTGACACTAGGGGATAATGTGGTAGTCGGAGCAGGTGCGGTTGTTACCAAGTCTTTTGGCGACAATGTAGTCTTGGCTGGTAATCCAGCGCGAATTATTAAGGAAATTCCTGTTCATAAAGAGTGTTAAAGGCAATGGGCAAGGGAACCGGCTATTGACAACATCAAATTAAATAAAATCGTAAAGAAGGAACTGTACTGCAGTTCTTTTTTTGAACTTTTTTACGAATAAGAAAGTGAGGTGAAAAAATGAATAATTTTGAGATTTATAAAATGAAAAAAGCTGGCTTAACCAATCATCAGGTTTTAAATGTTTTAAGATACGCTGAGAGTAGAGATGGCAAGCTTTCTCTGCGAGATAAGGCTGTCGTATCTGAGTGCCGCAATCCTGCTCTCTTTATTGAGAAATACAAGAGGCTTGATTTACCGGCTTTGAAGGAAGAATTTGAACTTTTCCCGTCCTTTTCTATCTTGGATGATATTTATCCTTGGGATTTATGCGAGATTTACGATGCCCCGACCTTGTTATTCTATCAGGGAAATCTAGATCTACTAGAATTGCCCAAGACTGCAGTCGTTGGCAGTAGAGACAGCAGTAAGCAAGGAAATGCCTCTGTACAAAAGATTGTCAAAGAGCTAAACAATGAATTGGTTATCGTCAGTGGCCTGGCTCGTGGAATAGATACGGTGGCCCATATGGCTGCCCTGCAAAACGGAGGTCAGACCATTGCTGTCATCGGAACGGGATTAGATGTCTTCTATCCCAAGCCTAACAAAAAATTACAAGCTTACATTGGAAAAAATCATTTATTGCTGACAGAGTATGGTCCGGGTGAACAGCCCTTGAAATTTCATTTTCCAGAGCGGAATCGTATCATCGCTGGTCTCTGTCGGGGCGTCATCGTGGCGGAAGCCAAGATGCGCTCAGGCAGTCTGATTACCTGTGAGCGAGCCATGGAAGAAGGGCGAGATGTCTTTGCTATTCCAGGGTCAATTTTAGATGGAAAATCTGACGGTTGCCATCATTTGATCCAAGAGGGCGCAAAGTGCATCACATCAGGCTCTGACGTCCTTTCTGAGTTTGATTTTTAAAACAAGTTTTCCTATAAGAAAAGTTAGTAGTTGACATCTATCAAAAAATAGTTTAAACTCTATGAGATTTATTTCTTATAGAAGGTGTCTAAATTGGTAACAAAAACAAAGAAAAAGTCTACGACTAAGAAAAATCTTGTCATCGTAGAGTCGCCTGCCAAGGCAAAAACAATAGAAAAATATCTGGGACGAAACTACAAGGTTCTGGCCAGTGTTGGGCATATTCGTGACCTGAAAAAGTCTACGATGTCCATTGATTTTGAGAACAACTATGAGCCGCAATATATCAATATTCGTGGTAAAGGTCCGTTAATTAATGACTTGAAAAAAGAAGCCAAGAAAGCTAAGCAAGTCTTTCTGGCAAGTGACCCGGACCGCGAAGGAGAAGCTATTTCTTGGCATCTAGCCCATATTCTTAATCTAGATGAGAAAGAGAAAAACCGTGTCGTCTTTAATGAAATCACCAAAGATGCGGTCAAGAATGCATTTAAAGAGCCCCGCCAGATTGATATGGATCTAGTCGATGCGCAGAAGGCTCGCCGAGTTCTGGATCGCTTGGTTGGTTATTCCATTTCTCCTATTCTCTGGAAGAAAGTCAAAAAAGGTTTGTCAGCTGGTCGGGTGCAGTCTGTCGCCCTCAAGCTGATTATCGACCGGGAAAATGAAATCAACGCTTTCAAACCAGAAGAATACTGGACTATTGACGGAACCTTCAAGAAAGGAACCCGTCAGTTTCAGGCCAGCTTTTACGGTATGAACGGTAAAAAGATGAAGCTGACCAACAACGACGAGGTCAAAGAAGTCCTGTCTCACCTCAAGGGTGATGACTTTACTGTCGACAGTGTCGAAAAGAAAGAGCGTCGACGCAATGCTCCACTGCCCTACACGACTTCCTCTATGCAGCAAGATGCCGCTAATAAGATTAATTTCCGGACACGTAAGACCATGATGGTTGCTCAGCAGCTCTATGAGGGGATTAATATCGGTTCTGGCGTACAAGGTCTGATTACGTATATGCGTACCGACTCGACTCGTATCAGCCCTGTGGCGCAAAATGAAGCGGCAAGCTTTATCACGGATAAATTTGGCGCTAAATATTCCAAACATGGCAGCAAGGCTAAGAACGCTTCTGGCGCTCAAGATGCCCACGAGGCCATTCGTCCTTCCAGCGTTTTCAATACTCCAGAAAGCATCGCAAAGTATTTGGACAAGGATCAGCTTAAGCTCTATACGCTGATTTGGAACCGTTTTGTAGCCAGCCAAATGACAGCAGCAGTCTTTGATACTATGAATGTTAAGTTGGGGCAAAATGGTGTCCAATTTGCCGCCAATGGTAGTCAGGTCAAGTTCGATGGCTATCTGGCTATTTACAACGACTCTGATAAGAATAAAATGCTGCCGGATATGGAAAAAGGGGATACCGTCAAACGTATCAATACCAATCCAGAACAGCACTTTACCCAGCCGCCTGCTCGTTATTCTGAAGCGACTCTCATCAAGACTTTAGAAGAAAATGGTGTTGGTCGACCATCTACCTATGCACCGACTATTGAGACCATTCAGAAACGATATTACGTTAAGCTGGTTTCTAAGCGCTTTGAGCCGACGGAACTAGGTGAGATTGTCAATTCACTAATTGTCGAATTCTTCCCAGGTATCGTAAATGTGAAATTTACAGCCGAAATGGAAGCAAAACTGGATGATGTAGAAGTTGGAAAAGAACAGTGGCAGAAAGTCATTGACGAGTTTTATCGACCTTTTGAAAAGGAAGTCGCTAAAGCCGAGACTGAAATGGAGAAAATCCAAATCAAGGATGAGCCAGCTGGTTTTGATTGTGAGGTATGTGGCAGTCCCATGGTCATCAAGTTGGGGAGATTTGGCAAGTTCTACGCCTGCAGCAATTTCCCAGACTGTCGTCACACTCAGGCTATTGTCAAGGAGATCGGCGTGACCTGTCCACAGTGCCAGAAAGGTCAAGTTATTGAGCGTAAGACTAAACGAAATCGCATTTTCTATGGCTGTGATCGTTATCCAGACTGTGATTTCACATCTTGGGACAAGCCAGTTGGTCGGAACTGTCCAAAATGTGACCATTATCTGATCGAAAAGAAAGTTCGCGGCGGTGGCAAGCAAGTAGTCTGCAGCAATGGCGATTACGAAGAAGAAAAAGTGAAATAACTGTTTTTTACATAATTTATATTACGTAAAATATTTTCTGAAGAAGAGGTGCAGTTTTATGACAGATAAATTTGCAGAATTTCTAAAAATCGCGTCTCAACTGAACAAGATGGGAATTGTTCCACTGCTGATGGGCTCCTTGGGGCTGGAGCAGGTTACTGGTCAGGACTGGCAGGCGCGGGATATTGATATTCATGTTCATGGTGATGAGCGCGGCTGGGAAGCACCAGATGAAGAGCGCATTTATGATATGGACAAGATTGAACCAATGATGGAGCGCTTGGGCTATCGTTTGGTCGATCTGCACGAGCATGAATTTCAAAAAGAAAATCTATCTATTGAGTTTGGAGCCATGGAAACCTTGGAGCCTTTTTCAGGTGTGTCGCTAGAGAAGCTGACTCGAAAAGAAGTTGAAGGTGTTGAGTTTCTACTGCCAACTGCAGAGCAATTTTTAGCGATCTACCGCGCCTCTTCCCAAGATTCTTACCGAAATGATAATAACAATCATAAGGATTTTGCTAAGATTGCTTACTTGGAGGAGATGTTAAAAGCAAAGTGATTAAGAAAATAATTAATGTGCTGTTTTCTATTCTCGCATTATTTATTTTGTCAGCATGCAACAACAGTGTAGATCATGATTTAAGTAGTACGGCTATATCAAATATTAGTTCCGTAATAGAAGCTGCAGGACTAGAAGCAGAAGGATACTCGACTGCTGATACTTTTGGCTATCAGGGATTTCCGTTTTACATTGAAGGAAACAAAAAATTTGTTGATGTCTATGTGGATTTTGAAAAAGATTATGTTCAGAAAACTCCAGTCCTCAGATACAACCCGAGACTTAAAGAAGTTGAGAAGAAAATTTTCTTTGGTTTGGCCAAGAAAAAAGTCTATCGTTTAGAAATGGAGTATGTTTCTGGCGATGACAATTATGATAGACTTGAAGAAGCTTACAATAAGTTGCTTCAATGTGATAGCTTGGCTTCTACATTTTTGAGCGAAGATATGATTAGACAGCTTTATTTAAAAAACTCAATTGAATTGCACTCCTTTGACTCGGGATATTCTTTGGTGCCAAAAGAAGAATATAGTGGCAACCCAGAAACTCATCTTGAAGAACAAGAAAAAAGAGAAGCAATTTTGAAAACAGATGTCAAAGAACTAGCTCCGTTAATCAAGGACTTAGACCTAAGTAGAGCAAATAAACTAGATGAAGATTTGCTTGCTCTTAATCGCGATATACTCTTAAAAAGAGTTGCTGACAATCGTTCGACTTTTAGTATTCATATAAGCGTTGATATAGAACAAGTACGAAAACAAAACCTACAATTAGCTAATGAAGATATTGACAATTGGACAGACTCTGATTTTGAATACTTACTTGTTCAAATACTTCAAATCGATAAACTACCTAGGAATACAGAAGTAGGCTTTAGTATAAGTTACGAAGACAATAAGCATCTGTATGCTTATAAGTCATTCAGCTTCAATAAACAATGATTTTGGAAAGACATTCAGGAATCCTCCTGTCTGTCTTTTTTACTATCTTTTTGTTATAATGGTCAGAGTGAAAATCTAGAAATATCCAAGGGAGAGTATCATGTCATCATCCTATATCAATGTTATCGGTGCTGGTTTGGCTGGCAGTGAAGCAGCTTACCAGATTGCCAAGCGTGGCATCCCAGTCAAACTCTATGAAATGCGGGGTGTCAAATCAACTCCACAACACAAAACATCGGACTTCGCAGAACTGGTCTGCTCCAACTCTCTGCGAGGCGATGCGCTGACCAATGCAGTTGGCCTACTAAAAGAAGAAATGCGACGGTTGGACTCGGTCATTTTAAAGTCAGCAGAGGCGACTCGGGTACCAGCAGGTGGTGCCCTAGCAGTTGATAGAGAAGGCTTTTCGCAGCTGGTGACGGAGCTAGTGACTAATCATCCATTGATTGAGGTCATTCGCGAAGAAATCACTGAAATTCCAGAGGATGCTATTACAGTCATTGCAACTGGCCCCTTGACTAGCGATACTTTAGCAGAAAAAATCCACACGCTCAATGGAGGCGACGGTTTTTATTTCTACGACGCAGCAGCGCCAATCATTGATGTCAATACCATTGATATGACCAAGGTCTATCTCAAATCCCGCTATGATAAGGGGGAAGCGGCCTATCTCAACGCACCGATGACTAAGCAAGAATTTATGAATTTCCATGATGCTTTGGTCAATGCCGAGGAAGCACCGCTCAATTCCTTTGAAAAAGAAAAATACTTTGAAGGCTGCATGCCTATTGAAGTCATGGCTAAGCGAGGTATCAAAACCATGCTTTATGGTCCGATGAAGCCGGTTGGTTTAGAATATCCAGACGACTACCAAGGACCTCGAGATGGTGAATATAAGACGCCATACGCTGTGGTCCAACTTCGTCAGGACAATGCAGCAGGCAGCCTTTACAACATCGTTGGCTTCCAAACTCATCTCAAGTGGGGGGAGCAAAAGCGGGTCTTTCAAATGATTCCTGGCCTTGAGAATGCAGAATTTGTCCGCTATGGAGTCATGCACCGTAACTCTTATATGGACTCTCCAAATCTGCTGGAACAGACTTTCCGCTCTAAGAAACAGCCAAATCTTTTCTTTGCAGGTCAAATGACTGGTGTTGAAGGGTATGTAGAGTCAGCGGCTTCTGGTTTGGTTGCTGGTATCAATGCCGCTCGGCTCTTCAAGGGAGAAGAAGCACTTGTTTTTCCAGAAACAACAGCTATCGGCAGCCTACCACATTATGTTACCCATGCCGACAGCAAGCATTTCCAACCCATGAATGTCAATTTTGGCATTATCAAAGAACTGGACGGCCCTCGGATTCGTGACAAGAAAGAGCGCTATGAGAAAATTGCTGAGCGCGCCCTTCAGGATTTACAGCCTTATTTGGATAAATAATCTATTTTCTATCATTATCTAATAAAAATCATCAAAAAGTTAGGAAATTCCTAACTTTTTTGCTTAATTTGTGATATAATAAATAAAAATTTTGAAAATAGAAAGTTTTCTGAAAATGAATAAATCCTATTTTTACCTTGAAATGAAGACACATGAGTTGGTCGTTCCTTATACCAAACAGAAACGTCGTGTTCGCGTCTTGCTTCCAAAGAACTATAGTCAAGACACAAATAAGACGTATCCCGTCGTTTATTTTCACGACGGTCAAAATGTTCTCTATAGCAAGGAGTCTTTCAGTGGCCATTCGTGGAAAGTTATTCCGACAATCAAGCGTAATCCAGATATTGAAAAAATGATTGTCGTGGCTATTGATAACGATGGTCAACGGCGGATGAATGAGTATTCAGCTTGGAAGTTCCAAGAGTCCAATATTCCCGGTATTCAGTTTGGCGGCAAGGGAACGGAGTATGCGGAGTTTGTCATGGAAGTCGTCAAGCCTTTCATTGACCAGCATTATCGGACCAAGTCAGATCGGCTACATACAGCTATGATTGGCTCTTCTCTTGGGGGGAATATCAGCCAGTTTATCGGTGTTGAATACCAAGATCAGATTGGTTGTCTGGGCATCTTTTCATCAGCAAATTGGCTGCATCAGGAAGCTTTTGACCGTTACATTGAGAGAAAAAAACTTCAGGCTGACCAGCGAGTTTTCATTTATGTTGGAACAGAAGAGGCTGATGATACAGATAAGACATTGATGGCTGGCAACATCAAGCAGGCCTATATTGATTCATCGCTCAGCTATTTCCGACAGTTACTTGTATCTGGGGTAGATTTGGCAAATATTCAGATTAAGATCCAGTCTGGAGCTATTCATAATGAAATCGCTTGGGCAGAGCACTTGCCAGACTGTTTCCGTTTTATCAGCGAGAAATGGTAATCTAGTCAAACAGTGAGAAAGAGGTAAAAACTATGCATGTAGAATTTTTAAGTCATTGGAGCGGCAATCTAGGCCGAGAAATGTATATCAATCGCTATGGCCATGCTGGGCTCCCGATTATAGTCTTTGCATCATCAGGCGGCAGCCATAATGAGTATGCTGATTTTGGCATGATTGAAGCCTGTGCAAGTTTTATTGAGGCTGGTAAAGTCCAGTTTTTCACTCTCAGCAGCGTTGATAGTGAGAGTTGGCTGGCGGACTGGAAGCATCCTCACGACCGAGCAGAAATGCATCGTGCCTATGAGCGATATGTCATTGAGGAAGCGTTTCCATTTGTCAAGCATAAGACAGGCTGGTTTGACCCTATGATGACGACAGGCTGCTCCATGGGAGCTTATCATGCCCTTAATTTCTTCCTGCAGCATCCAGATGTTTTCAATAAAGTGATTTCCCTTAGTGGTGTCTATGATGCACGTTTCTTTGTCGGTGACAATTTGAACGACGAAGTCATTTATCAAAACTCACCAGCTGACTATATCTGGAACCAAAATGATGGCTGGTTTATTGACCGCTATCGACAGGCCGATATTATCGTTTGTACTGGCTTGGGCGACTGGGAGCAGGATGGTCTGCCTTCCTTCTACACGCTGAAAGAAGCTTTTGAGCATAAGAATATTCCAGCTTGGTTTGCTGAATGGGGCCATGATGTTTCCCATGACTGGATTTGGTGGCGTAAGCAAATGCCTTATTTCCTTAATGAACTCAATCTTTAAAGGAGGTTTCCTATGAATTATATCGTTATTTCTCCCTACTATCCGCAAAATTTTCAGCAGTTTACCGTGGAACTGGCTAACAAAGGAATCACTGTTCTGGGAATCGGTCAGGAGCCTTATGACCAGCTAGACCAGCCTTTGAAGGATTCATTGACTGAATACTTTAGAGTAGAAAATCTTGAAAATCTTGACGAAGTAAAAAGAGCGGTGGCCTTTCTCTTCTACAAGCATGGACCTATCGATCGGATTGAGTCACATAATGAATACTGGCTAGAACTGGACGCTGAGTTGCGTGAGCAATTCAATGTATTTGGAGCGAAGCCAAAAGACTTGAAAAAGACCAAGTTCAAATCAGAAATGAAGAAACTCTTTAAAAAAGCAGGCGTTCCAGTCGTACCTGGTCAGATTGTCAATACAGAAGCAGGCGCTGATTTGGCTGTCAAGAAACTTGGTCTGCCTTTGATTGCCAAGCCTGATAATGGAGTGGGGGCAGCTGCGACCTTTAAATTGGAAACAGCAGAAGATGTTGAACGTTTCAAGCAAGAATGGGATCATCAGACAGCTTATTTCTTTGAAAAGTTTGTCCAGTCTGGCGAAATCTGTACTTTTGACGGTTTGGTAGATAAGGACGGTCAGATCGTCTTTTCGACCACCTTTGACTATGCTCATACACCGCTGGATTTGATGATCTATAAGATGGACAATTCCTACTACGTTCTTAAGGATATGGATCCAAAACTGCGTGCTTATGGAGAAGCGATTGTCAAAACCTTCGGCATGAAAGAACGCTTTTTCCATATTGAGTTCTTCCGCGAAGGTGATGATTATGTAGCCATTGAGTACAATAACCGTCCAGCTGGCGGCTTTACCATTGATGTCTATAATTTCGCCCACTCAATCGATCTTTACAGAGGCTATGCAGCGATTGTAGCAGGAGAGCCTTTCCCAGCTGCTCACATGGAGCCACTGTATTGTTTGGCAACCTCGCGCCGTGCATTGACAAACTATGCTTACCCTGAGGCTGACTTGCTGGAGAAATACAGAGATAATTTCAAGGTTAAAAAAGACATGCCAGCCGCTTTTGCAGAGCTGCAAGGTGACTACCTCTATATGCTAACAACACCAAGCCGTGAGCAGATGGAGCAGATGATTGCAGATTTTGCTAAACAGGCGGACTAATCAAAAGCATGCTCTGCTATTATTTTCGTATAACAGTTTCAAAATAGTAAAAACTACTCTAGCACAAAAAGTTTGTGAAATTTCTATTTTGGTATCGAAAACCAGTTTATCCAATGGATTGACTGGTTTTTCTTTGTGAAATATAAGTGAGCAAAAGTTTTGACAGTGCTTACAGCTTTAGATAGAATTAAATAGAAGAATTATGCTTAGAAAGGCAAAAAAATGGCAACTTTAGATAAAGATCTTTTGTTAGAGATGTTCCGTAAGATGGAAGAAATCCGTCGCATGGACTTAAAAATTGCTCAACTTGTAAAAAAAGGAAAGGTTCCTGGGATGACTCACTTCTCGGTAGGTGAGGAAGCAGCCAATGTCGGTGCTATGCTGGCCTTAAATGAGGATGATTTGCTGACTTCTAATCACCGGGGACACGGTCAAGCTATCGCCAAAGGAATCAACCTCAACGAAATGATGGCTGAAATCCTTGGTAAATACACTGGAACCTGTAAAGGAAAAGGCGGCTCTATGCACATTGCGGACCTAGATGCTGGAAATCTTGGTGCTAATGGTATCGTTGGCGGCGGCATGGGAATTGCCGTTGGAGCAGCTCTGACCCAGCAAATGCAGAAGACAGGTAAGATTGTTGTCTGCTTCTTTGGTGACGGTGCTACCAACGAAGGCGTCTTCCACGAAGCAGTCAACATGGCTTCTATCTGGAATCTGCCCGTTATTTTCTATTGTATCAATAACGGCTATGGCATTTCTGCTGACATCAAGAAAATGACCAATGTAGAGCACATCCACGAGCGCAGCGCAGCTTATGGCATTCCAGGTATGTTCATCGAAGATGGAAATAATGTTCTGGATGTTTATGAAGGCTTCCAAAAAGCTGTAGAGCATGTTCGCAGCGGTAAAGGACCTGTCTTGATTGAGAGCGTCACTTATCGTTGGTTGGGACATTCATCTTCTGACCCAGGTAAATACCGTACTCGTGAAGAAGTAGAAGAATGGAAGAAAAAAGATCCAATCGAAAATCTTCGTAAATACTTGCTGGAAAACAAGATTGCAAGCGAGGAAGAGCTAGAAGCTGTCCAAGCTGGAGTCAAAGAAGCAGTAGAAGCATCTGTGAAGTTTGCAGAAGAAAGCCCATTCCCACCGCTTGAATCTGCCTTTGAAGATATTTACGCAGACTAAAGAGAGGAGAAAAAGAAAATGGAAACTAAAACTATGTCTTTTCGTGACACCATTATCCTCGCTATGTCTGAGGAAATGCGTCTCGATGAAAATGTACTCTTGATGGGAGAAGATGTTGGAGTCTTTGGTGGAGATTTCGGAACATCTGTTGGTATGCTGGAAGAGTTCGGTCCAAAGCGTGTACGTGACTGTCCGATTTCGGAAGCAGCTATTTCTGGAGCAGCAGCTGGAGCAGCTATGACAGGGCTGCGTCCAATCGTAGACATGACCTTTATGGACTTCTCTGTAATTGCCATGGATGCTATTGTAAATCAAGCCGCTAAAACGCGCTATATGTTTGGCGGAAAAGGACAAGTACCAATGACTGTCCGCTGTGCAGCAGGTAATGGAGTTGGCTCAGCGGCTCAGCACTCGCAGTCTTTGGAATCTTGGTTTACCCACATTCCAGGTCTTAAGGTTGTGGCACCGGGAACTCCAGCTGACATGAAGGGACTTCTCAAAGCCTCTATTCGAGACAACAACCCAGTCATTATCCTGGAATACAAGTCTGAATTTAACCAAAAAGGCGAAGTGCCACTGGATCCTGAGTATGTAATCCCTCTTGGCGTGGGTGAAATCAAAAAAGAAGGTACTGATGTAACAGTTGTTACTTACGGAAAAATGCTTCGCCGTGTCATGCAGGCGGCTGAAGAATTGGCAGAAGAAGGCATCTCTGTAGAAGTGGTTGACCCACGTACATTGGTGCCGCTTGATAAGGATATTATCATCAACTCTGTTAAGAAGACTGGAAAGGTCGTTTTGGTTAATGATGCCCACAAAACTAGCGGTTTCATTGGTGAAATTTCAGCGATTATTTCTGAGTCAGAAGCATTTGACTATCTAGATGCGCCAATCCGCCGTTGTGCAGGTGAAGATGTGCCAATGCCTTATGCACAAAACTTGGAAAATGCGATGATTCCGACCGTTGAAAGCATCAAAGACGCTATTCGGAAGACATATCATAAAGAATAAGGTATAATAAAGAAAAAGGCTTTCTTATGAGTTAGATTACATAAATTATTTTATGTAATCTAATCTTGTGTAGAGGGTCAAAAAGTCTTAGAATTTTACTAATTGCAGAAAATCGTTATTCGGTTGAGTATTAGTAAGTCTACTAGGTTGGTCGCAGATAGCGGCAACCGTAGTAACTTGAGATACGTTTCGTATCCAAGTTACTGTAGAGTTGAACATGGGCTAAAGTCTGTGTGAAAAAGATAAACTTTTCTAGAAACGAAAATTTCTTCGTTAAGTTTTCTATTTTCGCTATGATTTTTAACGCCTTAGTATCATGTAATTGAATTCGGACGGAGGACTGCGAAAAAAAGATAGATTTCCTTGTGTTCATCGAACACAGCATCAATCTCCTATTTTTTCATTGCCCTCTGCGCCCTTAGTATCTTATATTCGAACTCGGGCTAAAAGCTCGGAAAAAAGATAAATCTCCTTGGCTTCATCGAAGCCTGCGTCGATTTCCTATTTTTCAGTCGCTTTTTACGCCCTTAGTATCATAATTAGAATTGGAGAGGTCATGGCTGATGATAAGCTAAGAGCGACTCCTGCAGCTAGAAAGTTAGCGGATGATTTGGGAATCAACCTCTATGATGTTTCTGGCTCGGGCGCAAACGGTCGTGTCCACAAAGAAGACGTGGAAACTTATAAAGATATAAATGTGGTGCGCATTTCACCACTGGCAAAACGAATTGCCCAAGAACACAATATTGCTTGGCAAGAGATTCAAGGAACTGGCCATCGTGGCAAGATTATGAAGAAAGATGTTCTTGCCTTCTTGCCTGAGAATGTTGAGAGCGATACAATCAAATCTCCTGCTCAAATTGAAAAAGTGGAAGAAGTGCCTGATAATGTCACTCCTTACGGTGAAATTGAGTGTATTCCAATGACGCCAATGCGGAAGGTCATTGCTCAGCGAATGGTAGAATCTTACCTGACGGCGCCGACATTCACCCTCAACTATGATGTTGATATGACTGAAATGCTGGCCTTGCGTAAAAAAGTGCTGGATCCAATCATGGAAGTAACTGGCAAGAAAGTAACTGTCACAGACCTGCTTTCGCTAGCTGTTGTGAAGACATTGATGAAGCATCCTTACCTCAACTCAACTTTGACAGAGGACGGCAAGACCATTATCACACACAACTATGTCAACCTTTCAATGGCAGTCGGTATGGATAATGGCCTGATGACACCAGTTGTCTACAATGCAGAAAAAATGAGCCTATCAGAGCTTGTGGTAGCCTTTAAAGATGTAATCGGACGTACCTTGGAAGGCAAATTAGCTCCAAGCGAGCTGCAAAATTCAACCTTCACAATCAGTAACTTAGGTATGTTTGGCGTTCAGTCTTTTGGGCCAATCATCAATCAGCCAAACTCTGCTATCTTGGGTGTGAGCTCAACGGTAGAGAAACCTGTCGTTGTTAATGGCGAAATTGTTATCCGTCCAATTATGAGTCTTGGCTTGACCATTGACCACCGTGTAGTTGACGGAATGGCTGGAGCTAAGTTTATGAAGGACTTGAAGGCTTTGATTGAAGATCCAATTTCAATGTTGGTATAAGATTTTCTTTGCGATTCTCAAAAGCAAAGAAACGTTCAGCAAATGAAAAATTAAATTAGAAAAGGAAAGAAAAATGGCTTTAGAAGTAATTATGCCAAAAGCCGGCGTGGATATGACCGAAGGGCAGATTGTCCAATGGAATAAAAAAGTCGGCGAATTTGTCAAAGAAGGGGAAATCCTTCTGGAAATTATGACTGACAAGGTCAGTATGGAATTGGAAGCCGAAGAAGACGGCTACCTGATTGCCATCCTCAAAGGTGACGGAGAAACTGTTCCAGTAACGGAAGTCATCGGTTACTTGGGAGAAGAAGGGGAAAATATCCCAACTGCTGGCGGTTCTGCACCTGCGGAAGTACCAGCTCCTACAGCGGCGGCAGCAAGCACAGATGATGATAAGAGTGATGATGCTTACGATATCGTTGTTATCGGAGGCGGTCCTGCTGGTTATGTGGCAGCTATCAAAGCAGCTCAGCTGGGTGGCAAGATTGCCTTGGTTGAGAAGTCTGAGCTAGGCGGAACCTGCTTGAATCGTGGCTGTATTCCTACCAAGACTTACCTGCACAATGCGGAAATCATTGAAAGCCTTGGTCACGCTGCTAATCGCGGTATCATCATTGAAAATCCAAGCTTCTCAGTGGACATGGACAAGGTTCTGGAAACAAAAAATAAGGTTGTTAATACGCTTGTTGGCGGTGTTGCTGGCCTTCTTCGCAGCTATGGCGTAGATGTTCATAAGGGAATTGGTACCATTACTAAAGACAAGAATGTTCTTGTAAACGGTAGCGAGCTGCTAGAAACAAAGAAGATTATCTTGGCTGGTGGTTCAAAAGTCAGCAAGATCAACGTTCCAGGTATGGAATCTCCACTAGTGATGACAAGCGATGATATTCTGGAAATGAACGAAGTGCCAGAAAATTTGGTAATTATCGGTGGTGGTGTTGTCGGTATTGAGCTTGGACAAGCCTTCATGACATTTGGCTCAAAAGTCACCGTTATCGAAATGATGGACCGTATCGTCCCAGCTATGGATGCGGAAGTTTCTAAAAACCTTCGCCTCATTCTGGAGCGCAAGGGCATGACAATTCTAACTGAAACTAAGTTGGAAGAAATCATCGAAGAAAACGGAAAACTCCGTATCAAGGTTGAAGGAAAAGAAGATATTCTAGCAGATAAGGCCCTGCTTTCTATCGGACGCGTGCCAGACCTAGAAGGTATCGGTGAGGTTGAATTCGAACTGGATCGCGGCCGTATCAAAGTCAATGAGTACATGGAAACTTCTGTTCCAGGTATTTACGCACCAGGTGATATCAATGGTACTAAGATGCTGGCTCATGCTGCCTTCCGTATGGGTGAAGTTGCTGCTGAAAATGCTCTGAAAGGTAACCATCATGTTGCTAAACTCAACCTGACACCTGCAGCTATCTACACCCTGCCAGAAGTAGCAGCAGTTGGTTTGACAGAAGAGCAAGCTCGTGAGAAATACGATGTAGCGATTGGTAAGTTCAACTTCGCTGCTAACGGCCGCGCCATTGCTTCAGATGCAGCTCAAGGTTTCGTTAAAGTCATTGCTGACAAGAAGTATGGTGAAGTGCTCGGTGTTCATATCATCGGTCCTGCGGCGGCAGAATTGATTAACGAAGCATCAACCATCATCGAAATGGAAATCACCGTAGAAGAAATGCTTAAGACTATTCACGGTCACCCAACCTTCTCAGAAGTCATGTACGAAGCGTTTGCTGACGTACTGGGGTTGGCAGTTCACTCACCTAAGAAAAAATAATTTAAAAGATAGATTAGACTGGGCATAAATCACTGTTCCAGTCTCTATCGTATAAAGAGGTAGCTTATGAAATACATTGTTAACTACTCAAATGACACAGCTTTTAATATTGCTTTGGAAGAATATGCTTTCAAACACCTCTTAGATGAGGATGAAATTTTCTTGCTCTGGATTAACAAACCTTCTATCATCGTGGGACGCCACCAAAACACTATCGAAGAAATCAACCGTGATTATGTTCGTGAGCATGGCATTGAAGTCGTACGTCGTATCAGTGGTGGAGGAGCTGTTTATCATGATCTAAACAACCTTAACTACACCATTATCTCCAAGGAAAGCGAAGATCGTGCTTTTGACTTCAAGAGTTTTTCTACGCCAGTTATCAACACCTTGGCAGAGCTTGGAGTAAAGGCTGAATTCACTGGCCGTAACGACCTAGAGATTGATGGCAAGAAGTTCTGTGGCAATGCGCAGGCCTATATCAACGGTCGTATCATGCACCACGGCTGCCTACTCTTTGATGTTGATTTGTCTGTCTTGGCCAATGCGCTTAAGGTTTCTAAAGACAAGTTCGAATCAAAAGGAGTTAAATCCGTCCGTGCACGCGTGACAAATATTGTCAATGAATTGCCAGAAAAGATTACTGTCGAAGAATTCCGCGACCTGCTTCTGGACTATATGAAGAAAGAATATCCAGAAATGACAGAATATGTCTTCTCTGAGAAAGAACTGGAAGAAATCAAGCAAATCAGAGATAGCAAGTTTGGAACTTGGGACTGGAACTACGGTAAATCACCTGAATACAACGTGCGCCGTGGTACCAAGTTTACCAGTGGTAAGGTAGAAATCTTTGCCAATGTTGTTGAATCTAAGATTCAGGATATTAAGATCTATGGAGACTTCTTTGGTATTGAAGATGTAGCAGCAGTAGAAGATGTACTTCGCGGTGTTAAATACGAACGTGAAGATGTCCTGAAAGCTCTTGAAAGGATTGATATTAGCCGTTACTTTGCTGGGATAAGCAGAGAAGAGATTGCCGAAGCTATCGTCGGTTAAAATATGATATAAAGAAAACCAAGCTCTCGAAGAGTTTGGTTTTTCATGTAAACAGTATATTTCAAATCAGCAACATTCTTACGTTTCCTTAACCAGCTAGTTTTCTCTAGGCTTTATCTACTAGATATGATAAAATGATAGGGAATCAGAGAAAGAGGTGTCTTGATGCAGAAAGTCCCAGTAGAAAGCCTTGGTCTGTTTGAGCAGTTGGATCGCACAGTTGTAGCTTTTCTGAAGAAAAAACCATCTCCTAATCCAGACAACTTTTATGTTAGCATATCTGAAGAAGATTATGAGAAAAAGAAAGAAGAATTTGAAAAATCAGGCTATCAAGCTGTGAAATTACCGCTTGGCATGGCGTTAGATAATGTCATTCAGCAACCTTCTTTTCAAAACCTAGTCATTGGCGGGCTCTACATGGTAGATATCTTCGTTCCCAAGGAAGACCTGATGTCCTTGAAGGATCTTGTAGACAGCTTTTGCATTATGTTTGCAGCAGCTAATAATCGAATAGAAAATATCAAAGCTTACGATCTGATGAAGAGTAAGACAGTTTATTTTATAGGAAAACTCTTTACGGATAATCCTCAGCCGGGTGATGAAATTAGCTTTGAAGGGCTGAATAGAGAGACAGCAGAATGCTCCTACGAAGCGGTCAAATGCTTCCTAACTAGAGAAAGTGCTGAAAAGTACAACACCAAAAATCGACCAGTCACAGCAGCGAATCTGGAGCATCTCAAGCACTTCTGGGGAAAACCGCTGATTGTTGAACCCCATCGTAACTATTGGATTGAATTTTTATAAGAAAAAGAGCGAAGTATCTAAACTAGATTTTCGCTCTTTTGTTGTTTTTCTTATTTTTGCATATTTTAAATTATGTAATGTTACAATTTGTCCAAAGCATTCTTTTGCTCGTCATTGACAATATGGGTGTAGAGGTCCGTTACCTGAGTGCTAGCATGCCCTAGCTGATGACTGACGAGAACTTGAGATTTGGTCGCATCGTATAAACGTGTAGCAAGCGTGTGGCGGAGTTTGTGAGGAGTCACTCGCACCTTGAAGTCCTCGGAATACTTGGCCACCATTTTTTCGACACTGGAAGCATCGATTCGATTAGGACTGCCACGGTATTCAGTCAAAAAGAAGGCTGTATCTGTCTTTTCGGCCTTGTATCGCTTACTCCGAATGTTTAGATACTCTTCTAAATAGGGCTTAGCAAAAGCAGCAACATTGACAGAGTCTCTTTTTCCACCTTTCCTTGTCACTTCAATGACCATCATTTTGAGATTGATGTCTTTCAGGTCCAGATTAACAGCTTCAGACAGACGAACACCAGAGGCTAGCAGCAAGGCAATGATGGCTAAATCTCGTTCCTTGTTCTTGTTAAAAGAGGATAGGGCACGGTTAGAGAGCTTCTTGGGGTACTCCCTATCAATATACAGGAGAAATTCTTCTGTCTCATCTCCTAAAAAGAGCTTCTGCTTAATATTCTCTGCACGAGCAGCCAGAGTTTCCTTTTTCTTCTTAGTAGATACCTTTTTCATCACATTTCGATAGAAGTAGGGCTCACCCTGCTCGTTTTCAACTTCCTCAGTCAAATATTTGTAGAGGCTGGACAAAGCCGAAAGAGTTCGGTTGATGGTTGTCTGGGAAACACCGTTTTGTGTCGTGTTGGCATTGAGAAGCGGCCGCTCTCGCAGATAAAGAATGAAGGCCTCCATGTCTTTCTTGGTCATGTTTTCCAAGACCGAGAGAGGAATCTCAGCAATATGAGAGGCATCCGTGATACCAGATTCTAGCACCCAATTAAAAAATCGATCATATTCTTTGAGATATTCGTATAAGGTTGTAAAACTATAAGGCACTGCCAGTTTTGATTGGTAATATTCCAGAATGTACCAGGGCATAGTGGCCTTAAGTTTATCAATTCTTTCTAATAACAGTTCACGTCTCATCATATTTCTCCGTTTTTTCTATAATAGTAGTATAGCATATCTAGATATATTTTTCAAGAAAATTATAGTTTTTCGGAAAGATGATAGAGGGAAGTAAGCAAGCTAACTTTACTACAAAATAGATAATAAAAACAAGACAAAATTGAGAAATTGAACTCTGTCTTGTTTTACCTGAAACTTATTCTTCTAATTCGATTTTTTGAAAATAATCCAGTTGCCATTTTTGTGTTGTCTGAGTTGCCATTTTTGTGTTGTCTGAGCTGTTTTATTTAAATTTGTGCACCAGGACGGATAAAACCGCATAGCCATTTTTCCTTTGCAATCCTTTGTAGAAAGAATTTTTTTACTAATAGCCACCTCTTTGGGAATGATAAATATACCGCAATGACGGTCGTCGATAACGACAATTACCAGTTCATCACCTAAGTCTTTATCAGTATATGGAATGTTCTTATTGTCTTGGTCTTTTTTCCAAAAGACTGTAAAGTAGCCTTCTTTTTTAGGTGTCTTCTTTGCCAAACGGCATCTTTTATATTCTTGATCATCCTTTGGCTTAATCAAAATGCTTTCATAGTCTTCATTCCATTTTTCATTTATCAGATCAAAGTCACCATAATACCTATGAAGAATGTCTGTCATTTTCATTGTTTTATCGTCTTTCTAATTTTTTACCAAAATTAAATTATGTAAGATAATTACTAGAATAGAAACTCTTTAATCAAAACAACTACCTGCTCATTTTGCGGCAAGGAAGAATGGTGAGCATCCTTTCCTACAATGACTACCTCTCTGTGTGAAGCAATCTTTCTTTTGTAAATCAAGCTTCCGGCCTCTACACTGCTTTTATGGACAATTCCATCACCATCTCGGAAAAAGATTCCCAAAATCGACAAATGCTGCAACTTCTTAGGTAGATTTTCTTGGTTAGATATAAAGTCATCTAGCATCGCAACTCGATGATTGATGTTTTTCTTATTCAGATTATAAGGACTACCAATAGTCAGGAGCTTTTCCATCTCTAAACCAGAATGGTTTGCTAGGTATTGCTGCAGGAATACTGTATAAATTAGACCGCCGTTAGAATGCCCCAGCGCCTTAAAGCTGTTAAAAGAATACTTCTCTCTTAAAACTGTTAAAGCAGTGTCAAACATGGCCGCTTGTTTCTTGATATTTTCATAACCATCGCGATTATTTTGAAAGCCAACCACAAAAATGGGATTTCTATCCTTCCGCTTCAAATGCCCTCGATAAGTCATATGTCCGTCATTCCAGACTTTAATACGGACTAGGCTATGACGCGAATGCTGATTGCGGTTGAGTTTTTTAACCATTAGATTAAAACGATTCTCTGTCGCCGAACTACCTGGAATCATGATAATAGGCTCAATTGATTGTTTGCTGGCAGGCAGATGTTTGATTGATCGCGCAACTAAATTATTAATCAGAGTATTAATTTTTAGAAATAAAGCTGTAAAGTAATTCATCTTATTAATAAGTCTTTGTATATTCTGTTTCGTCTATATTTAAAAACTTTTTGGATTTTGATGACCTCATTATTATTAAACCTTATAAAATAATTAAAAAAATTATTATTCCATTGAGCATATTTGTAGTTTATTTTAGACTTTACCTTTACAATTTCGCTATTTGGAAAACCAATTAGGTCAATAATTTTAGGAAGATCAAGATTCCTCTTTATAATTCTCCTAATTTTTCTTTGATTAACTTTCATTTTAACAGGTAAATTGCTGTTAGATATTTTTTTCTTTATTAATAATTTTTTTCTGAAATATAAGACTAACTTTGTTTTATAATCAAAATCTACTCCATAAATTATCCATTTGCGTTTGGACCGTTTATCAATACTAGCTAAATTAAGTCTATTGTCCTTACTATAAAACTCAAGCGCCTCATAGTCTTGTCGTGTAAAAGGAAATTTATTTTTATACTTTATATATTCTAAAGAAAATGACAATTGAAAGGATAGAAGAATAAGAATTATAGTGTACATCCACTCATCATTGTAGGTTAAAGTTCTTTCCGTATTTTGCTTGTTGGCAACAATCATACTAGCTAAAAATATTGCAATTTCTATACCAAGTCCTAAAAACTTTTTATATTCAATCCAATTAAAAGCTGTTTTTTGAAAGAAATCATCATGCAACTCTGGTTTTAAATATAAAAAACTTGTTATAAATTTTCTATATAGAACCAAAGATATTAATGAGTATAAAACTGAAATACCAATTATATTCTCCCAAACAAGTCCTCCCCATTTTGTCTGAGATTCTAAACTCATATTTTTATCATAAGCAAAACTATAATCTCTTGTGAGGAGTCCTAAACATCCTAATAAAAAGAAAGAAATAAAAAGCATACTAAGAATTCTAAGAAAAGTATTATCAAAACATTTCTTTCTATTCAATCTAAAAATAAGAAAAATAAATATACAGTTCACAATAAAGAAGTAAGATAAATAGCTATTGTGACCATCATACTGTTGTGTATTGAATATAATGGAATACCAAGTATAATAAAAATAATCTTTTATTAGATTCACTCATCTTACTCCTGATTCTGTTTTAAAAGTTTAATTGCACAATAATGAGGGAAAACATAGAAAATAACTGTGTCTCCATGAGTGGCAATATTTTTACCACTAAATATAGCTAGAGCACACCAAGCTACAATAACTGTTAAAAAAATATTATAAAACACTTCTGCTGCTTCAACATTAAAGTAATTTTTTGTATTTTTAGAATATCTAAAATCAGAAGTGTTTCTTATATAATAGAAATCAAATGTTGTAGAAAAAACTATAAACATAAAATATATCCAGTATTCA
>NZ_GL890985.1:1298599-1400288 GCF_000212815.1 Streptococcus sanguinis SK49
TATAATAGAAATCAAATGTTGTAGAAAAACTATAAACATAAAATATATCCAGTATTCACTAATGCATCCTATTATGTTAATGAAACTTAAAAAATGTACTAGAAAAATATATAGTAGAATATTCAAAAATACTAAATACAAGCTTTTTGGTACAGTTCTATTGATTATAGAAAATTTTATCAACAGTTTATCAGCACATCTTTGAAAAAAATCTCAATAAAAAATATAAGAGTAAGTAGAATATAACGCTAAAAATAAGCATATAATAAACCAAATATACCTTTACAAATAAACACAATTAAAACTAGTAAGAGAATAGTCAAGCCTCACTACTTCCGCTTCTTCTTGTTTTTCTTCATTTGCTTGGCCATTTTGTTCATGCTGCGACGCATTAGAAACTCTCCAGCCTTACCTTTGAGGCCGCCGCCAAACATTTGGCTCATATCCGGCATGCCGGCTCCTCCTAAGCCTGACATATCTGGCATACCGCCTTGGCCCATCATGCCTTCCAGAGCTGACATGTCGGGCATTCCTCCGCCACCAGGCATGTTCTTAGGCATATTGTTTGGATTGAGCCCCATTTGCTTCATCATCTTGCTCATATCGCCTGACAGAACGCCCTGCATCATCTGCTTAGCTTGATTGAAGTCTTTGATAAATTTATTGACATCAACGAAGCTGTTACCTGAACCATTGGCAATCCGACGGCGACGGCTAGGACTCAGCAAGTCAGGATTTTCCCGCTCAGCCGGTGTCATAGAGGATACGATAGCACGTTTGCGGGCAATTTCTTTTTCGTCCACTTTGATATTCTTGAGGGCAGGATTATTGGCCATACCTGGGATCAGCTTGAGCAAATCTTCCATAGGTCCCATGCCTTGTACCTGATCCAACTGATCAATGAAGTCGTTGAAATCAAAGGTGTTTTCCCGCATCTTTTCAGCCATTTCAAGCGATTTTTTCTCATCGTATTCTTGAGAGGCTTTTTCGATCAGAGTCAACATGTCCCCCATGCCCAAAATCCGGCTGGACATGCGGTCTGGGTGGAAGGTTTCGATATCAGTAATCTTTTCACCTGTACCAGTAAATTTAATAGGCTTACCAGTAATCTGACGGACAGACAGGGCTGCACCGCCACGGGTATCACCATCAATCTTGGTCAGGATAACCCCGGTTACTTCCAGTTGGCTGTTAAATTCACGAGCGACATTAGCTGCTTCCTGACCAATCATGGCATCGACAACCAAGAGGATTTCATTCGGATTAGCCAGCGTTTTGACATCTGACAGCTCCTGCATAAGCTTTTCGTCAATCTGAAGGCGCCCAGCCGTATCAATCAGGACATAGTCATTGTGGTTGGCTTTTGCCTGCTCCAGACCTTGACGGACAATCTCAACAGCTGGGACTTCTGTACCTAAGGCAAAGACAGGAACATCAATTTGCTGTCCAAGTGTTTTCAGCTGATCAATAGCCGCCGGACGGTAAATATCCGCCGCAATCATGAGAGGACGAGCATTTTCTTCTTTCTTGAGCTTATTAGCAAGCTTTCCGGCAAAGGTGGTCTTACCAGCCCCTTGCAGACCAACCATCATGATAATAGTTGGAATCTTTGGTGACTTGATAATCTCAGCAGTATCAGAACCCAGAATAGTTGTCAGCTCTTCGTCAACAATCTTGATAATCTGTTGCGCTGGATTGAGGGTGTCGATAACCTCATGACCGACAGCGCGCTCACGGACTTTCTTGATAAAGTCTTTGACAACCGGCAGAGCAACATCGGCTTCTAAAAGGGCCAGACGAATCTCTTTGGTTGCTTCCTGGACATCGTTCTCTGAGATTTTTCCTTTTCTGCGCAGATTTTTAAAGACGTTCTGCAAACGTTCCGTTAAACTTTCAAATGCCATTTTTTATTTCTCCTAGTTTCTATTTCAATCAATTCAGTGGAAATTTTCCAAAACGAGTTAAACAAGCGTATTCTTCAGCAGAGACTTCTTTCATAATCTCATTTGGGTAGCCCCAGCAGCTGAAGCCTTCTTGCATTGCCTTAGAAAGATCGTCAGGGGAGATGAGTTGTACCCTAGAAGGCAAAGGTTCTTCCGACTCCAACAACCAGCAAGACATTCCCTTGTAGATAACTTGTTTAGCCATATGGTCACTCCCTATTGTCAATACCAGACAGAATCCCAATCTGCTCCTGCAGATAGCTGTCGTCAGGGTATTTCTCTGTAATCTGGTCAAATATCTGACTTCTGACAATATAGTCCGAGTACATGTGCAGCTTTTTCTCATAGTCTTCCAGAATCTTCTCCGTCCGCTTGATATTATCATAAACGGCCTGACGGCTGACACCAAACTCCTCAGCAATCTCAGCCAGACTGTAATCATCTGCATAGTATAGCTCGATATAGTTCATCTGCTTGTCAGTCAAAAGCGCCGCATAAAACTCAAAGAGAGCATTCATTCGGTTTGTTTTTTCAATTTCCATAAGAAACATTATACCAGAAAAGCATGATAAACTCTAGTCTGACAAGGGAAATATACACTCGAAATATGAGATTGCAAAAGGTCAATCAGCTTTTTCTGCCGAGTGAAATACAAGATAAAAACCCTTGGTGATAACCAAGAGTTTTGCAATAATTAATTGTTTTCCAAATAAAATTCAAAACGATCGCCGACATACTGGCTTTTTACATATTCAAAAGCTGTTCCATCATCAAAGTAAGAAATCTGAGTCAGTCCTAAGATGGCATGACCGCGGGGAATATCAAGGTAATTGGCAATTTTTTCCTTAGCCAGTCGAGCATAAATCGTCTGCTGGGACTTGCCAATCTTATAGCCATGTTCCTGCAAGGTCTGAAAGAAATGACTGGTCACCTCTTCTTTTTTGAAATTCTTAATGAACTTCTCTGGAATTGAAGCCACCTCGTAGACCACCGGCAAATCGTCAGCATAGCGGACCCGCTCCATCCGAATGACATTTTCTGTCTTATGGATGCCTAGCTTCTCCACTTCCTGCTCGCTGGGCAGGGTACGCCGATAAGAAATAAGCTGACTGGATGGCGTTTTGCCTTGTGCCTTCATGATTTCTGTGAAGCTGGTGGTGCCGCGCATTTTCTCCTGAACACGTGTACTGGCAACGAAGGTGCCACTACCGACTCGACGCTCTAGCACTCCCTCATCAACCAAGAGTGTGATGGCCTGACGCAGGGTCATACGGCTGACCTTAAAGGTTTCGGCTAGATCTCGCTCACTGGGCAGCCGTTCCCCAATCTCCCAAACGGCATCGTCAATGTCTTTCTTAATCTGATCATGAATTTTGATATATGCGGGCAACATGTTGACTCTTCTTTCTTATTTGGTACCTTCCTTTATTTTAGTACCAAATACTTCAAATGTCAAACTAAATGATAGAGATCAGCTCTCAAATGCTTGCTTTTCTCACGATTCTAGCAGTTTAGCCAAATAAAGACTCATACTCGTTTTTTCATTACTCTTGCTCCTTATTACCTTGGAAAAATTCCTTTTTTGTGATAAAATGAGGGGAAAAGATTACTTCTTTTAAGAAAGGGAACAGATGACAACTAGAACTGAATTGCAAGATGTCGAAAAGATCATCGTGCTTGATTACGGCAGCCAGTACAACCAGCTGATTTCACGCCGCATTCGTGAAATCGGTGTTTTTTCTGAGCTCAAGAGCCACAAGATTACTGCAGACGAGGTCCGTGCTATCCAGCCTGTCGGGATTATCCTTTCCGGTGGTCCGAATTCTGTATATGAAGACGGCTCCTTTGATATTGATCCGGAAATTTTTGAGTTGGGAATCCCGATTTTGGGGATTTGCTATGGTATGCAGCTTTTGACTCACAAGCTGGGGGGCAAGGTTGTCCCTGCTGGTCATGCTGGAAATCGTGAATATGGTCAGTCAAATCTGTCACATACTGCTAATTCCAGCCTTTTCAACGGTACGCCTGAAAGCCAGTTAGTTCTTATGAGCCACGGAGATGCAGTAACAGAAATTCCCACTGACTTTGTCCGTACTGGTACTTCTGCTGACTGTCCTTTTGCAGCTATTGAAAATCCAACTAAGAAAATCTACGGCATTCAGTTCCACCCTGAGGTTCGTCATTCAGAGTTTGGTTATGATATCCTGCGCAACTTTGCTCTTAATATTTGTGGAGCTAAAGGCGACTGGTCTATGGATAACTTCATTGACATGGAAATTCAAAAAATCCGCCAAACCGTTGGTGACAAGAAGGTGTTGTTGGGACTTTCTGGCGGCGTAGACTCTTCTGTTGTCGGTGTTCTCTTGCAGAAAGCAATCGGCGATCAACTAATCTGTATCTTTGTGGATCATGGTCTTTTGCGTAAAGGCGAAGCAGATCAGGTCATGGATATGCTGGGTGGCAAATTTGGTTTAAATATCATTAAGGCTGACGCAGCTAAACGTTTCCTTGACAAACTAGCTGGTGTCTCAGATCCAGAGCAAAAACGTAAAATCATCGGAAACGAGTTTGTCTATGTCTTTGACGACGAAGCCAGCAAACTAAAAGATGTAAAATTCTTAGCTCAGGGCACACTTTATACCGATGTCATCGAATCCGGTACCGACACTGCTCAGACTATTAAATCTCACCATAACGTTGGTGGTCTTCCGGAAGACATGCAATTTGAGCTGATTGAGCCACTGAACACGCTCTACAAGGACGAAGTGCGTGCTTTGGGTACCGAGCTTGGTATGCCTGATGAAATTGTCTGGCGCCAGCCATTCCCAGGACCAGGACTTTCTATTCGTGTCATGGGAGAAATTACTGAGGAAAAATTGGAAACAGTCCGCGAATCTGATGCTATTCTCCGCGAAGAAATCGCCAAAGCTGGTCTTGACCGCGACATCTGGCAATACTTTACTGTTAATACAGGTGTCCGATCTGTTGGTGTCATGGGCGACGGCCGAACTTACGACTACACAATTGCGATTCGCGCTATCACTTCTATTGATGGTATGACAGCTGACTTTGCCAAGATTCCTTGGGATGTTCTGCAAAAAATCTCTGTTCGCATCGTCAACGAGGTGGATCATGTCAACCGTATCGTCTACGATATTACCAGCAAACCACCTGCAACTGTAGAGTGGGAGTAACAAACAAATCTTATTTTAAATGATAACTGTAAAAATAAACAAGGCTAGGACATTTTAGTCCTAGCCTTGTTTTATATAGTCTTGAAATTAACCGCCGAACAATCCTTTAAAGAAGTTGACAATGGCATTCCAGATATTAGAAAAGAAATTACCGCCTTCTTGAAGGAGGCCGTTTGCATCAAAGTTGAGGTTAATATTGTTAAAGGTATCCCCTGCTTTTGAAACGATGCTGTCTTTCAAGTCACTAAGTGTCTTTGTAAAGTCAGAATCTGTAATGACTCCACTGTTTGAAAGATTGACAGCGAAATTCACGATGAGGTTGATTTGGTCACTGGTCACTGACTGAGTCAGACCGTAGTTTTTCAAGGTTTCTTCAACAATCTTACGAACATCATCTGCTGTCAGATTGCTGTTGTTCTTCTTAGCATTGGCAATAGCCGCTTTGATATCAGCCAAGGCTACGTTGAGCTTGTCTGCGTCATAGCCTTCCTTACCTGTATTTTCAGCATTGATGCCAGAAAGGGCAGCCAGTTCTTCCTGTGCTAGATTTTTATTTTCCTGAGGAATGGTCGCGCCATTATCCTCTAGAGAGTAGTAAATCCCTGCCAAGGCGCTCTCACCTGTTACCGGAATTGGTGCTGCAACAGTAATCTGCGCGTGCTGAACACCCAGAGTAACAGCTGCATTGCGATACATATCTTCTGTAACCTTAGTGATATTTTGCGGAGTGACAATTTTGACCTCTAATGCCTTATTGCTGCCTAACTTCTGGATTTTTACAGAAGAATAAAGCTGCAGGCTAGGGTCGTTAGCAACATCCATGATTTTAGAGTAGACTTCTGGAGTCATGGTCTTAAGTGGCTTGCTGTCGCTGGATGAATTGTAACCCAACATCTGCAAGGTCTGCTGTTTTTGGTTCTCATCTAAGGAGTAACCTAGAACATACTCAGGCTGCACGTAAGTCTCATCAATGACTTTCTGAACATTTGAATCGGCAGCTGCGGTCGATACAGTAAACAGAGTAGCCAGCAAGGCTCCTGCTGTCATTAAAGTTTTTTTGAATTTCATATTTTTTCCTCTTTTCCTCCCGCTATAGTTTCCCAAATTCTATAGCGTTTTATAGAGCAAACTTCTTTCTGAGTGCCTCGAATTTCTGTTTCTTGAGTTTGCGATTTCCGCTCCTTTTGATATTCAGAGTGCTTCAGTTAAGTTGCTGCGATGATGGAGTTATTATTATCTCATCCATTAAGGGCTTGAGATAATAGATACATTTTACAACATTTCTCAAAGAAGTTCAAAGAAAAAACAGTCACTGATTTTGCTTGCCAGTAACTGCTCTTTTCTAATTTTTCCAAAGGAAGTCAATCAGCAATTCGTCTACTTCTGGATTCTCATGCAATTGGCTGTGCTGAGCCAATTGACCTGTAATTTTCTTTTCCTGGTAAGATTTAGCATTCTCAACTAGGAGATATTTGAGGCTGCGGGAAGAAGTATTGAGTACGGAGCCGTCGGATTCGTTTTTAAAATCACCGTAAATGTTCAGAACATCTACTTGTTCTTGCGGGTAAACTTCTCGTAATCCCAGTAGTTTTTGATAAGTCTGGCTCATAGCACTAGGCTTGCCAGTTTGGTCATTTAGGATTCTCAAATCTTCAGGTAAGTCCCTTCCTTGCAGACCATTAACATGGTTGGCAATATTGACCTGCTTTTGCAGCTCGGGTAGCTTTTCATCCTGACCGTTCTCCAGCATATAAAAGAGGATGGACATATTTCCCATCGAATGACCTACCAGATTCATCTTATCAAAGCCATAAGTTTCTTGTAGCTTACGAATCACAGCTGCTGCATATTTGCCGTCTTGAGCGTAGTCAGTATTGCGGTTATCTTCATAGTTTACCTTGATAATGGGATTGATAGCACCTTTCGGTATCTCTCCTAATAAGCTTACTTGACCGTTTTTACTGACATTTGCTGTGATAATTGTCTGAGTGACTCCAGCCTTTTTGGCTGCCTCTGTCATATGATTTTCAGCATTAGAGCTGGATCCAAAACCGTGGAAAAACAAGGTCGGCGTTGTTGACTGCACAAATTGTTTTGTATTGAGGCTAGTGGCTTCTTTATGGTTGTAAAAAGCTGTTAGACCGGCAATTGTCACTAAAACCAGAATAAGGAGCTTAAAAGCAAGTTTCTTGTTCATTTTTCATTCCTTTTTAAGATAGATGTACAAAATTATATCATGTATCCATCGTGGTTACAAATATCCGGATTATTACTTCACCATCAAAAAAGAAAGAAGCTTGAAAACTTCTTTCTAAAACCATTTTAAGAGGCGCATGATGTGCATGTTCATCTTGACCTGACGGGAATAATAATAATTACCGCCGTTGATATAGAGCTCTGGACCGTGGAAAATTGAAATCAGGTTATAGTAGCCGTAGGTCTTGCCAGTTACATTTCCTAAGCTTGGCGCCACTACTTCTTTGGAATATTTCTTGGCCAGCTCTAGCGTATTTTCGCCACCATTTTTAGCGACGTAGTCGATATAGGCCTGACCGAAATTATAGGCTTGTACTGCTGTCCAAACATCTACCTTTTTCTCGCTGGCTAACTCCAGGTTATCAGATAAGGTTTGGACGCCCTGGCGAATACTTTCTTTGTTGTCCGTGATGGCATTGGTCTGACCAGTCGCGCTTTCACTTGACTGCATGACATCGGTGTCTTTTCCCTTGGTTTCTGTATAAATCATGGCCAGTACCAATTCTTCATTGGCCGCTGTATCCTGCTCGTCCAGCACTTCTCTGACTAAGCTCTGATACTTCATGACTTGCTTGACATCATGATGAACCTGATAAATCTTGTAGCCAGCAAAGAGCACGAAAAGGACTAAAATCAGTCTTCTTAGAAATTTAAACATTATTTATTTTGGATATCCTCGATGTTCTTAATCAAAATAGAATAGGTCCCGTTGTCGTTCTGGATAAATTCTACCGACTCTGCGTCCTGATAGATATTATTGGGAACGATGAGCTCAATTCCGTTTGAAAGGGAGAGTTTCTGATTTTCGAACTTTTTCTTCTGGCGGCTGCTGTCAATCTCATCAAACTTGACTGGCTCAGGAATAGCTTCCTTGACTTGGTCAATAAAGGTAAGTCGGGCAGTCAAATTACTGTCAAAAAGATCATCGGCCAACTTCTCAGGCGACAGTTCGTCATTTTCTTCCAAATTTTTGAAAATACTGGATTTGACCTTGGACTGAAACTGAAAATCGTCTTTATTAAAGCTTTCGGCAACCTTCTGAGCCGTCTTCTCAAGCGCTTTAATTGATTTCTTGGCTGAGATTGTCGGATTGACCTGCAAGAGATTGTCTGACATATAATTGAGAAAGGCTCCGTTATACTTGATGCGTTTTTCAATCAGATGGTACTTGCGAGACTTGAGATTAATGACCAAAGCCTCGTCTGCCCCCGTACCAAAGCCAGGCAGATTGTTCTGCGTCAGCTTGATAGGATTGTCCACCTCTCCACCCAAATGGGTCAGAGTTTCCCGTAGAGCAATCCGCAGAAAAGCGAAGTGCTCCACACCTTCTTTGTCAAACTGGACAAAAATCAGATCGTTGGTTTTCTGGTTTTCACTGACAGAAAACTCCTCCTGCCAAAGCTTGGCCACTGTCACTGATGTTTCCAGTAGGTCGTCTGAAAGCTGGGCTAAAAAGACGTTTTCGGGATCGAAAACACCTGTTTTAGCATCGTCAGAGTAGACCCTCTCAATCTTCTTGCGCAGGTATTCTTCAATCTTGGGAGTAATGTTGAGAAACTTATCCGCCAGCAGCAGTTCGGTATCAGCTGGGCTGAATTGATGAATAATTGCTTTTTTTACGTAAATATCCATCTTAGTTTAAGCCCTCATAGAGTGGAAAAGCGTCCGTTAGTTCGCGAACTTCCGCCCGCACTTGATTCAGCACTGCTTCGTTTTCAGCGTTTTCCAGAGCCTTGATAATAAGCTCGGCTACCTTGATACTTTCTGTTACACCAAAGCCTCGAGCTGCAATGGCTGCTGTACCGATACGAATCCCGCTAGTCTTAAATGGTGACAAAGTCTCATAAGGAATGGAGTTTTTATTAAGGGTAATATTGACTTCATCCAAGAGATTTTGCGCTACTTTCCCATTTTCTACAACCTTAGTAACATCCACCAAGAAAAGGTGATTTTCAGTACCGTCAGAAATCACACGGAACTTATCATGCTGACGGAAAACTTGGGCCATAGCTTGGGCATTATCCAAAATCTGCTGTGCATAAACCTTGAAAGCTGGGTCCAGTACTTCTTTGAAAGCCACAGCTTTGGCTGCAATGACGTGTTCCAATGGTCCGCCTTGAATGCCTGGGAAGATAGATGAGTTGATTTTCTTAGCCAATTTTTCATCATTTGTCAAAATCAATCCACCGCGAGGTCCGCGCAAGGTCTTGTGTGTCGTTGTTGTTGTGATATCCGCATAAGGCACAGGGCTTGGATGGAGACCAGCAGCAACCAAACCAGCGATGTGAGCCATATCTACCATAAGCTTGGCACCCACTGCATCAGCGATTTCACGGAATTTTGAAAAGTCAATGATATGAGAATAAGCTGAAGCCCCCGCCACAATCAGTTTAGGCTGAACCTCTTTGGCTTGCTGAAGGATGGCATCAAAGTCCAGTAATTCTGTTTCTGGATCAACACTATAGGATACAAAATTATAGGTTTGGCCAGAGAAACTGACTGAGGCGCCGTGAGTCAAGTGACCACCGGCAGACAGATCCATGCCCATAACTGTATCGCCTGGCTCAATCAAAGCCATATAAGCAGCACAATTTGCCTGGCTGCCTGAGTGAGGTTGCACATTGGCAAACTTGGCACCAAAGATTTCCTTGGCACGCTCAATTGCCAGACTCTCAATCACATCCACTACATCTGTCCCACCATAGTAACGGCGACCTGGATAACCTTCGGCATATTTATTGGTCAAAATAGAGCCTTGAGCAGCCATGACAGCTTTAGAAACGACATTTTCTGAAGCGATCAGCTCAATATTATGCTGCTGACGTTCTTCTTCTTTAGCAACTGCTTCCCAAATCTCTGGGTCAAATACTTTGTAGTCTTCTTGGTCAAAAATCATAAGGTGTCTCCCTTCTTTTGCGAAAATAGGACCTAAGGTCCTAAAAGTTAAAATTTTATATCATTTACCTGGGCGAGAATATCCTCGCGAGTAATCGCTCCTTGGCGTAAAATAAGAGCCTTTTCTCCAGACAAGTCCAGAATAGTTGAATCCTGACCTGTCAGAGCAGTATCATCTTCTACTCCCGAGACTTGCTCTTGAAAATCCATCATAATCTGCTGGAAAGAAGTTCCACTAGCTTTTCCAGAAAGATTGGCGGATGGACCAATCAAGGGACCGTACTTGCGAATCAAGTCAAGCGTAACCGGATGCTTAGGAATCCGAAAGCCCACAGTTTCCATACCTGAGTTGATCCAAGTCGGCACTCGGTCATTGGCTTGGAGGATAATAGTCAGCGGCCCAGGCAGAAAGGCTTGATAGAGTTGCTTCAGATAACTGGGCTGGTTCTTAGAAAAAGCATAAATCTCTTCTATGCTAGCCACATTGAGATTAAGAGCCTTGTCACGAGGTCTTCGTTTTAATTCGTAGACTCGCTCAACTGCCTCTTCATTTAAAGCCTGAGCAAAGAGGCCATAAACAGTTTCTGTCGGCAGGACAACCGCTCCACCTGCTACCAGAGTCTTTTCTATCTTATCCATTGTCCATCGCCACCATTCTATCTTTGCCAAATTGATCTTTCAGGACTCGGATTCGTTTTTGAGGGAAGTTTTTTTCCAGCAACTCCCTGATGCCATCTCCTTGCTTGTAACCAATTTCCAGATAGATTTTTCCTTTTTTTGTCAGATAGTCTCCTGCTTGCTCGGCTATTTTCCGATAGACGGCATAGCCATCTTCCTCCGCAAAGAGGGCCATGTGAGGCTCTGAGGTCAAAACATTGAGTCCAACTTCGTCTTTATCTGCTTCTGAAATATAGGGCGGGTTGGAGACGATAATGTCAAATTTTCTTTGAATTGCATCCAAGCAATCAGACTGGACAAAAACAAGGTTAAGTCCGCTGGATTGAGCATTTTCTGTTGCCAAGGAAAGAGCATCGCCAGAGAGATCAGAAGCAGTAATCTGCCAGTCTGGACGGCTGTTTGCCAGTGCAAGAGCAATGGCTCCGCTCCCCGTTCCGATATCTAAGACAGATAGAGATGTTTCGGGATTTTCTGACAAAATCAGGTCCACCAACTCCTCCGTCTCAGGCCTTGGAATCAACACCCGCTCGTCCACCTTAAGAGTCAGGCCGTGAAAGTCACTGCTGCCAATGATATACTGGGCTGGCTTGTGAACAAGCAGCTGCTCTTGAATAGCTTTTAGCTGGTCACGGTCTTTTTGACTTACTTCTGCCCTAAGTTTGAGAACAAAGTCGGTAAAGGAGAGCTTATTAAGAGCCCTATAAACGAAAGACAGACTTTCTGCTTCTTCTCCAGCTGCTACTAACTCCTGCTCTAGCTCAGCCAAATATTGAGCCAATGTCATTATTTATTCAGCTCTTCTAGTTTTTGCGTTTGGTCATAGAGAACCAGAGCGTCAACGACTTCATCCAGTTTGCCAGCTAAAATCGTGTCCAGCTTTTGCAAGGTCAAGCCGATACGGTGATCTGTCACTCGATTTTGCGGAAAATTATAGGTGCGAATCCGCTCTGAGCGATCACCTGTACCAATTGTGGACTTGCGCTCTGCATCCTGCTCATCTTGAGCAATTTGAGCAAAGTGGTCTGCTACGCGGGCTCGGATGATTTTCATAGCCTTATCTCTATTCTTCTGCTGGGTTCGCTCTTCCTGCATTTCGACCTTAATATTGGTTGGCAGATGGACGATTCGAACAGCAGTCGCAACCTTATTGACGTTCTGTCCGCCTGCACCAGATGCGTGGTAGATATCAACGCGCAGATCTTTAGGATCAATGTCGTATTCTACTTCTTCGATTTCTGGCATCACCAAGACAGTTGCTGTTGAAGTATGAACGCGACCTTGGCTTTCGGTCACAGGAACCCGCTGTACACGGTGAGCGCCAGATTCATACTTAAGCTTTGAGTAGACCGACTGACCTGAGACCATAGCGACCACTTCCTTAATCCCACCTACACCATTATAAGAGGCCTCCATGACTTCGAAGCGCCAGCCTTGGCTTTCAGCATATTTTTGATACATCTGCAAGAGGTCTCCTGCAAACAACTGCGCTTCGTCTCCTCCCGCAGCACCGCGGATTTCAAGGATAATGTTCTTGTCATCGTTGGGATCCTTAGGTAAAAGAAGGATTTTTAGTTTTTCCTCGTATTCTTCTTTTTCAGACTTGGCATCTTTGAGCTCCTGCTTGGCCATTTCTTCTAAGTCAGCATCACCAGAGGCGTCTTTTATCATTTCTTCGGCGTCTGTAATGTTTTGCAGGACTTTTTTATACTCGCGGTAAGCCGTCACTGTATCGCGGGTGCTGGCTTCTTCCTTAGAAAGCTCCATAAAACGCTTGGTATCGCTGACTACATCTGGGTCGCTTAAGAGTTCACCAAGTTCTTCGTAGCGATCTTCAACCGCTTGTAACTGTTCATAGATGTTCATATATTTTTCATCATCTCCTTTTTTCTATCGTTGGATTACTTAATGTCGGGGTTAAAATAATGCTTGCGGCAGACAGAGATATAAGTCTCGTGGCCGCCAATTTTGATCTGCTCACCATCATAAACTGGCTTTCCGTTATCAGTCCGTAAAACCATGGTAGCCTTACGAGAGCAATATTGACAAATGGTTTTAATCTCCTCAATCTTGTCAGCCAAGAGCAAGAGGTACTTGGAGCCTTCAAAAAGTTCATTGCGAAAGTCGTTTTTAAGACCAAAAGCCATAACCGGAACATCCAGCTCATCCACCACTCTAGCCAAATCATAGACATGATGGCGTTTCAAGAACTGAGCCTCATCAATCAAAACGCAATAAGGCTTCTCAGGCAGCTGCTGAATATAGCCAAAAATATCCGTCTGATCTTCAATAGCCATAACATTCCGCTTCATACCGATACGACTAGAAACGACACCAAAGCCATCGCGGGTATCAACAGCCGAGGTCATGATAACCACGCTCTTGCCTTGTTCTTCATAATTGTGGGCGACTTTTAAAATCTCAATGGTCTTGCCCGAATTCATCGTGCCATATTTGTAGTATAACTGAGCCATAATTTAAATCTTTGCTAATTCACTATCTCCATTTTTACTTCACATTATTTTACCATAATTCACTACTCTTTAAAACCTCATTTATGATAAAATAATGATAAAGAAATAAAGGAGGCAGAAAATATGCCATTTGTTAGAATTGATTTGTTTGAAGGACGTACTCTGGAGCAGAAAAAAGCTCTTGCCAAGGAAGTAACTGAAGCCGTTGTCAGAAATACTGGCGCACCTCAGTCTGCTGTCCATGTCATTATTAACGACATGCCAGAAGGAACCTACTTCCCACAAGGTCAAATGCGGGAAAAATAAAACAAAGCAGCTAGTTGTTTAATTAGCTGCTTTTCTTTTGAATTTTATTAAGCCGCCACTGAAAGAGAATGCCACTCGTCACCAAGCTGGCAATGAGACCAATCCAGTATCCATAAGGGCCTAAACTAGTATAGTAATCTAAGAAGAGCCCCAGAGGCAGCGAAACTCCCCAATAAGCAATCAAACCTAAGTAAAATGGCACCTGAGTATCCTTGTAGCCCCGAAGAATACCCTGCAAAGGAGCCGCAAAAGTATCTGCTAATTGGAAAAAGAGGCTGTAGGTCAGAAAAACAGATGTCATACGGATAAACTCGGTATCCGACCCATAGAGAGCAGCCACACGGTCGCGTAAGATATAGAGAAAGAGGAAAGTAAATCCAGCAATTCCCAAGGCCGTCAGCCGCCCAAGTTTACAGAATTTCTTAACATCGTCAGGACGATTGGCTCCAATTTCATAAGAAACGATAATAGACATTGAGGTTGAAATACTCATAGGAAAGGCATACATTAAGTTTGAAAAATTCATGGCCGCCTGATGGCTGGCAATGATTAATGACGAAAACTTAGCCATGACCAGGCCAACAACCGAGAAAATCACAACTTCTGCAAAAAACGTTCCGCCGATAGGAATACCAAGTCGAATGCCTTCGATGAAGCCTTTTTTGTCTAGGGGTCGAATCTTCCATAGCTCATAGACTCGAACTTTTGGATGTTTGACTGCTACTAATAAGGATATGAGGAGCAAAACCCAATAAGCCAAAGAAGTCCCAAGTCCAGCTCCAGCTCCGCCCATTTCTGGAAAACCAAATGCTCCGTAGATTAGGGCATAATTAAAAGTGCCATTCAAAGGCAAAAGTAAGAGCATGAGATACATGGAAAGCTTTGTCAATCCTAGAGCATCAAACAGAGAACGAATGGTGCTAAAGAGTAAAAGAGGAATAATACCAAGCGCCAGATACCAGAGATAGTTCTTAGCTACTCCTTCTACCAAGGGCTCTAAGCCAAGGTGGGCCAAAACCAGAGGAGCGCCCATAAATACCAAGGAAAATAAAATTAGTGAAAGTCCCAAAGAAAGATAAATAAACTGATAAAAATCAGAAGCAATCTTTTCTTTTTTCCCCTGTCCTAAATGATGCCCGATTATAGGAACCAAGGCCGACACAATCCCTATCAGCAGGTCGAAAAATGGAATCCAAAGACTAGTTGCCATAGAAACACCAGCCAGATGCAAGGTGTCATACTGGCCAGTCATGGTCGTATCAACAAATGAGGCAGAAAAATTGGCCAGTTGGTAGATCAAAATTGGCAAAAAAATAGAAATAAAGAGCCGCATCCGCTGATTTAAATTATGAGTTTGGTGCATAGAAATCCCTCAAAAACTTTTTCTACCCAAGTAAAATCAATGAGCTTAGATTTTAGAATATCAACTATCTTTACTATACTATAAGCCAGACAGATAGTCAAAAGGAAAAGGAAATTATATATCTGCCTCGGCGAAGACAATCTGCCCCTTCTCAAATCCTGCGATTCGCGCCAAAGAAAGGACACGATAGCCAACTGTTTCTAAAAGCTTGCGGCCATCCTGAAACGATTTTTCAATGACAATGCCAACTGCTTCAACCTGCGCTCCTGCTTGCTCAATAATGGTAATCAATCCTTTGGCGGCCTGACCATTAGCCAAGAAATCGTCAATAATCAGCACCTTATCATCAGAGTTGAGAAATTTCCCAGCAATCGAAACGGTCGAAGTCATTTGCTTGGTAAAAGAATAAACTTCGGCCGTCAAGATCCCTTCTGTCATCGTGATGTTTTTGGCCTTCTTAGCGAAAATCATTGGTAGACCCAGCGCCTCTGCTACGTAGACAGCCGGAGCAATACCAGAGGCCTCAATGGTCACTACCTTGGTAATTCCTACGTCCTTTACCACCTCCGCAAAGACCTGGCCAATCTCTTTCATCAGAGAAAAATCAACCTGATGGGTCAGAAAAGAGTCAACTTTCAAAATATTTTCATCTAACACTTGTCCATCTCTGAGAATTCGTTCTTCTAATTTTTTCATTCGTACTCCATTCATAAGCTATCTTGACTCTAGCAAAAAAAGCACAGATATACGTGCTTTTCCTTTACTCTTTTTCATTTTTATTCTCGGTCTTTTCTTCTTCTCCAGCATGATTGACTGCTTTTTTGAATTCTGAAAACATTTTACCGATAGATTGCCCCAGTTCGGGCAGGCGTTTTGGTCCGAAAATAAGCAGGGCGCCCAGAATAATAATGATTACCCCAGGTACTCCGATATCTTTTAAAAGTCCCATTAATTTCTCCTCGTTGATTTTCTTTGATAAATGATGCGGCTAAGCAGGATGCTGACTTCATAGAGCAAAATCAAAGGCACTGTCATAGACAAGTCGCTGATAAAGTCGGCGGGTGTCAGGACAACAGCTAAAACAAGCAAGATGAAGTAAGCGTATCGTCTATATTTTACCAAAAATTTCGGATTGAGCAAACCGATAGAAGTCAGAAAGGACACCAGAACCGGCAACTCAAAAAGGCAGGCAATCGGAATAGTGGTATGAAAGACGAAACTAAGATAATTCTGCGCTGTCAGTCGTGTCTCAAAGAGGCCCTCACCTAGCGACAGCAAGACCTGCAAAATAGCTGGAGTCACAAAGTAAAAGCCAAAAGCCAGTCCCAGAACAAAACAGAGAAAGGTAGCTGGGATATAGGCGAAAACAGCTCGTGCTTCATTGGCTCGCAAAGCTGGTCGGACAAATTCCCAGACCTGATAAACAAGAAATGGCAAGGTCAGGGAAAAAGCGACAAGACTAGCCAGACTGATATAAATCCAAAGGATATCATCCGGCCCCAACACCAGCAGCTTCTGCTCAAAATTACTGGTCAGCCATCGATAAATATCGGCTGAAAAGAGCAAGCCAACCAGAAAAACCACGAAGAAGCAAGCTAATACCGCTAGAAAACGCTGTCTGAACTCAATCAAATGCTCAATAATAGTCTGCTCTTTTTTATCCATGCTGCTGCTCGCTTTTCTGATTTTTCCAGCTAACATAGACAACCAGCAGGATAAAGAGGGCCTGACTAACTACCACTTCTAGGCTTGGATAAATCCCCATCCAGTCTACTGTCACAAAGCCATTGATTAAGTGAGTCGGTAGGATATTGGTCAGCTGAAGGGCATGGATGCTGACGCCCAGCATTTTAAAGGCCAAGGCGTAGATTAGCCAAGTCAGCCAGAAGAAAATGCTGTGTGGCTTGAGAAGACCTGAAGCCTTGCTCATGATAAAGGCCAGCAAAACCAAGACCAGAACAGCCAAGCCGATTCCCAAAAGGAAATCAGTCATAGTGATGCGCGGCAGAATTCCTGCATAAAAGAGGATAGTCTCAGCCCCTTCACGGAAAACTGCCAGAAAGCTAAGAGCAAACATGGAAAGAAAACTGCCTGTGGCTGTTACAGCCTTCATTTGGCTTTCCATAAAGTCGTTCCACTTCTCAATAGATGCCTTGCTGTGCAGCCAGATACCAACCAATATCATCATGGCGACAGCGAAAATTCCCACTGCACCCTCGATAATCTCACGATTGGATCCAGAAGCAACTGCTGGGAAAAGAAACTGTAGCAAAGCTGCAATCACAGCGCTGGCTAGAACTCCACTCGCTGCCCCGGCATAAACCCATTTGAGCCCTTTTTTCATCTTAGAGGCTTTCAGAGTCGTTATCAAAGCCATGACGATCAAGAGCGCTTCTACACCCTCACGCAGTAAAATCAGCATAGCATCAAAGAAATGATAGGAAGCTGTTGTGTCAATCTCTGACAGTTCACTAATCAAGGATTCTAGCTGCTTTTGATACTTCTCTTCGCTACCCTTGACCATAATAACAGGCGTCTGACTCTCGACCTTGGTATAAAGCGAAGGGTTATTGACGCTGACATCTCCTTCTATCGTTGGCCAAATGGTGATGAACTCTTTCATCTTGGCAGCAGCCTTTTTATCATCTTCGCTTTGAAAGAGACTTAAGGCCTCCTCTAGGAGCTTAATCCCATCTTTCAGCGTCAGATTGCCAGCAGCTTCTTGGACTTTCTCACCTTTGACAAAATTATCAATGGCGGTTTTCAAATCATCAAAAGAAGACTGAATCATGTCAAAGTTAGTAGGCTCCGTCTCAATGGCAATGCGCAGGAATGAAATGGCTGTTTCTACCTTGCCATAATGAGCTGTGCTGTTGTCTCGCACCACGCTTTCATTGGTAGTCCAGGTGCTATTCATCTTCTTGTATGCTTCTCTTGTCGCTTCTAAATCCTTAGCACTAATTGCCTTTTGTAGATTTTCAAATTTTGGCTCTAGCTTACTGAGAAGCTTCTTTTTCTCAGCCTCTAAGTCGACTGGATTCTGCTCTTTCTGAAATTTCAAGAGGGCAGAAGAAATCTGTGTCAGCTTCTCCTCCGTCACCTGACCCGATAAATCTAGTGCCTTACTTACCTCTTGTCCCGCTGCTGAGTCATGATTAGTCACCTTTTCAAAGTCAGTCTTGATCTCTCCGACTAGCTGCTTGGCTTTTTCCTGGTCCTTCTGCTTGACTGCAGTGCTGGCATCAGTAATTTTGACGAATAGACTACTGTAGCTATCATCCGCTAAAACCGGCTTAGCCAAAAAGATTAGCAAGAGCCCTAATATCAACAGACTGTTATTCAAATAATTTTTGACCAAGGTATTCTCCTTTTTTCACTCCACCAAAGCAGGCAAACAAGCCACTGCCAATATGCGTGACGTATTCATTCATCTTATCTTGAGCGCCTAGATTAGTCAGAACTTTGACAAAGCTGTCAGGATCTTTCTGGAAGGAAAGAAAGAGTAATCCTGTGTCGAACTGACCAGTAGTTTCGTCAATCCCGTCCGAGTAAGAGTAAGACCGACGATATATGGGTTTATCAACCTCCTTGGCCAGACGGACATGTGAATCCTCTGGCAACAGGTCCAAGTCAACCTCATCAAACTCGTCTTTCTTGCCAAAAGGCGCTCCGCTATCTTTATAGCGGCCAAAAGTGTTTTCCTGCTCCTGCAGATTGGTCCGATCCCAGGTCTCAAGGAACATCTGGATCCGGCGGACAGCCATGTAAGAGCCACCCTGCATCCAGTCCTTGTTGTCGCACCAAATGACCTTGTCAAAATCTTTTTCCTTGGTCACATTGGCCGTGCCGTCCTTAAATCCAAAGAGATTACGAGGCGTTGACATCCGGTCTCCGATAGCAGCAAAGCCTGACTGACTCCACCTCATAGTGATGGCATTTCTGCCCTTGCGGATTAGATTGCGGACTGCATGAAAGGCCACCTGCTCATCATCTGCACAGGCCTGAATGACAATATCGCCACCCGTATATTTTTCTTTAAGCTGCTCCTTTGGAAAAGGCGGCAAATCCCGAAAAGCCTTAGGTCGTTTGTCCGACAAGCCCATTTTTTTCAGAAAAGAAGCTGAGACCCCAAAGGTCAAAGTCAGTCGATAAGGGGTGAGACCAACAGTTTCTCCAGTATCCGTTGGCGGCAAAAGAGCATTGGAATTATCTTTTTTGACCAATTCTCCATCTACCAGCTTCTCACTGTAGGCTGTCCAGTCCTTGAAGAGCTGGATAATGGTCCCTCTATCTGTCGTATGCAAATCCAGAATAACAAAGTAGATATTCTTCTGCATCGGAGTTGTAATACCCGCCTGATGCTCTCCATAAAAGCTGATTTCTTCCTCACCGTCAGCGAATTTCTTATCTTCCTTGGCCTGATTAGCGAAAAAAGCAGATGCACCAGAGACACCCAGTGCAAGACCAGCGCCTCCAATCCCTGCTTTTTTAAGAAATTCACGACGATCCATCTTTTTATTAAACCATTTTTCGTCGTTTGTCATATGATTACTCCCCGTTTAGAATGACTCCCATTTGTGAAAGAGGCTCACCCAGTTTGGTCACAGCTTCCGCCAACTCTTTGGTGTCTTCTTTTGTCAATTCTGTATAGAGTTTGTAGTTTTCAGAGTCAGTCATGTGCTTGTCTAAGAGACCGTTGACGTTTTTAAACTCAAGTTCCAAGGTCTTAACAAGCTTCTCGTCCTTGTCCTTAATCAATGGCTTAAAGAGCTCAAAAATCTTTTCTGCTCCTTCAATATTCGCTCGGAAATCATAGAGATCTGTATGAGAGAAAACTTCTTCCTCACCTGTAATCTTGCTGGTCGCCACTTCATTGAGCAAGTCAACAGCGCCTGTCAGCATCATATCTGGAGTCACTTCAACTGTTGCGATTTTAGCTTTTAGCTCCTTGATATCATTGACCAGCTGATCAGCATAGCTTTCAGTGCCCTTGGTCGTATTTTGTTCCCACATGATTTTTTCGATGCGGTGGAAACCAGACCAGCCTTCTTCGGTCTTGTTTTCGTCCACATAGTCGACTAAGCGGAAGTCAATTTTAACATCTGATTCACCAAAGCTCTCAGCAATCGGCTCCGAGCGCTCATAGGCCATACGGATAAGTGGATATTGCTTTTTAGCCTCATCTAGTTTGCCTTCTTTAAGGGTGTCACGAAACTTCTCCGTATCTGTCAGGAGCTGATCGATTTGTCCTTGGACAAAAGATTTGTAATCCGCCGTCGCCTTGTCCAATTCTTTCTGATTGACAGCCGTTTGGCTGCTGGACGCTTGACTGCTTGAGCCAGTCTTGTTTGAAGAGTTGTTGGCTGCACAGCCAGTCAGTAAAATTGCCGTTGAAAATAGGACGATGCCAAGTTTTTTCATGGTGACTCCTTTGTTTTCTCTCCTAGATAGAGATTATTTCCTGTAAATTATACCAGTTTTTCTCTTATATTTCAAGAAATTGTCTGACAATTTAATCAAAAACTCTATATTAAGACCATTAAAGCAGCTCTTCTTTAACTTTCCCGATTTCCGTCTTTTTCAGCACCAAGTAAATCGTATCTCCCAGATAGAGGCGCGTGCTACCATTGACCGTTTGAGTCTTTCCCTTGTGGACATTCATGGTAATCAAGACCCCATCAGGCAAGTTTAGCTCATGCACCTGCCGACCAGCAATCTTTTCAGAAACAGGGATTTCAATTAAAGTAGTATCTCCCTGGTCCTCGATACTGTCTGGCAACATTTTTTCCAGCATGGCTTCATAGACTGGCGCTCCTTTTAGCAGATCCATGATAATGTAAGCAGTCAGAGTGACCAGTCCCAGCGGCATGAGATTACGGATGTCACCGACCATCTCTGTGACCAGAATCATGGCTGTCAGTGGAGCCTTAGAAATGGCACCGAAGTAGCCACTCATACCCAGAATAATGAAAATCGGAAATTGCTCCTGAGAAATCAAACCTAGCTGCAGACAGATCGCCCCCATTGCTCCGCCCAGAAGTGAACCCAGAGCTAGAATAGGCAGGAAAATACCACCTGGCAGCCCGCTTCCGTAACTCAGCATGCTCCAAACAAAACGCAGAACAAAAAACAAGAGCAAGGTTCCCACAGTATAAGGACTAGCGGTCAAAGATAAAATCAACTGATTGCCCCCGCCTAGCAAGTGAGGCAGGAAATAACCAATCGGAAGAATCAAGGCAAAGGCCAGAATGGGATAATAGGCTTCTGAAATCTTAAACAAGCGACCAAAAAACTGATAAACTAGCTGAATGTTTAAAATGACTTTCTCATAAATAAAGCCTGACAAGCCCAGCAGCACCCCCATGACTAGGTAAATCCAATACTGCTCCAGTCTCATAACTAGAATATTATCCGGCATGTCCAGCACTGGTGTTAAGCCAAACATGGAGAGCGAGACAAAGTTAGCGACTAGACTGGCCGCCAGCGTAGAGACCCAGAAAAAGCGTGAAAAATGACGGTAAACTTCTTCTACTACGAATAGCAGACCTGCTATTGGTGCATTAAAAGCTGCTGCTAAGCCTGCTGCTGCACCGCTAGCAATGAGCGCTCTCTCCTCAGCGGCACTCAAATTCAGAAATTTAGAGACGCCTTTGCCGCTCATAGCACCCAACTGAATACTTGGTCCTTCTCGACCTAACATCAGACCGCTTGAAATGGCTAAAATCCCCAATACAAACTTCTTCCAGAGAACACTCCACCAAGAAAGCGACATCAGACCTTTCAGCTCTGCTTCAACCTGCGGAATCCCTGAACCCTTGATATTTTTCTCTGACTTTACCAAGCGAGCATTGAGCAAGACGATGAAAGCATAAAGGAACACCAAGGCCAGTAACCAAATCATAGACTGCTGACTCCTATGGTAGACATCCTGCACTAAGTGAAAGATTTTTTCAATCAGAAAGCGAAAAACGCCCACCACCAGTCCAGCAAAAATCCCAACTAAAACACCTCGCAAAACCTGGGAAATAATCGAATGAGTTGCGAAATTAAATTCTCTCTTGATGTCGTCCTCTTTCGAGATAGACTTTTTTGCCATTCCCAATCTCCTCTAACTAGTTGCTTTACCAATATTCTAGCACAAAGCAGGCCTGATAAACAGATAAAATATAAATTTCTTCTTTCAGTTTTCTTTTTACAGGCTCTACAAAAAAGTCTGGAAATTATTCCAGACTCATTTTCTTATTTTGCTTTCAAAGCTGCTTGAGTAATGTAGTTGTATGGTTTGTTGAAGTGTGGCAGGAAGAAGAGATCCAGCAAGGCCAATCTATCAATTGTAACCTTTTCCTGAATAGCCAATGAGAACATGTGAATACCCATAGACATATCTTCTCTAGAAACCATCTGAGCTCCAAGAACTACACGAGTGTCCTTATCATAGACAATCTTAATTGTAACATCATGATGCTCAACTTTTTCAAGGAAGGTTGGTTTTTGAGTATCTTTAAACTCAACCACAGCTGGGCTATAACCAAAGCGTTTTGCTTTTTCTTCTGTCAGACCAGTTGAAACCATCTTCAAACCAAAGATTTCGATACCGTTAGAACCTTGAACACCGTTAGACTCCAATTCATGACCGCAAGCATTATGAGCTGCTACGATACCAGAGCGCAGGGCGTTAGAAGCCAAGGCGATGTAGTTTGTATCGTTGATAGAGTTATCGTAGACAGTCGCACAGTCACCAATTGCATAAACATCTTTGATGCTAGTTTCTTGCTTCTTATCCACCAAAAAAGCACCATTGCGGAATGTTTCCAACTTGCCAGCACCAAGACCAGTGTTTGGACGGAAGCCAACTGCCAAAACAACCATATCTACATCATAACTAGCCTTATCCGTTACAATGCGTTCTACCTTGCTTTCACCTTCAATAGCCTGAACAGTTTGACCAAGGGCTAATTGAACACCATTATCTTCAAGATTTTGGCGCATCATTTCAGACAAGTCGTGGTCATAATAACCAGCCAAGCAAGTATCCACAACGTCGATCAGAATCACTTCTTTACCAAGGCGTTTGAAGGCTTCTGCCAACTCAACCCCAATGTAGCCAGCACCTACTACTGCCACACGTTCGATATGTTTGCTCTTGTCTTGCAATTTCTCAATAACATCTGCAGCATTTTGATACAATTTAACAAACTGCAGATTTTCCAAGGTTGACTTAAATTCCCGACTGTTAGGATCCATTTCAGCACCTTTAATCGGAGGCAGAATTGGCTGAGAACCTGTTGCCAAAATCAATTTGTCATATGACTCTACATGCTCTTTACCGTCTACAATAGCTGTAACTTTTTTCGCATCATAATCAATTGACTCAACTGGTGAATTCATATAAACTTTTGCGCCTTTTGCTTCAAAAGTTTCTTTATCTGCATAAAAAAGTCCATCTGGCTTGCTGATTTGCTGTCCAATCCAAAGGGCCATTCCGCATGCCAAGAATGAAATGTTTGAGTTTTGGTCAAAAATAACTACTTCGTTTTCTGCACCATAATTGTCCAACATTGTATTAATACACGCTGTACCTGCGTGGTTTGCACCAACTACAACGATTTTACTCATAAGAATAGTCCTACCTTAATTTATAATTTACTAGAACAGTATATCATCTCCTGTGAGCGTTTACAAGAAATTTGCTCGAGATTTTCAAAAATTCTTATACAGCCTAAAAAGCTATACCACCGCTGTCTCATCGCTTCGAAAATACAGCTTTATGCGAAAGTTAATTTTCTGAAAATATAACAATTTTAAGATTGTGAAACCGGTATCTTTTTGATATAATAAGGTTAGAGAGGTTAATTTTAGAAAGGTTGTGATAATGTGGACTTTGCTTCTCGCTCACTCCATTTGATGGGGAGTACGATTTGCATATCTCTCTGTCATGAGCGAGCGGAAATACTCTTAGATGAGGCGGTTCAACTGCTTCATCTCTATAAAAATCGCTTCAGTGCCAATGATGAAGACTCTGAACTTATGACTATCAATCATCTGGCAGGAATTGAAAGCGTCTCAGTTCACCCAGAACTTTTTGAGCTGATTGAGCTGGGGAAATATCACAGCCTAGCAGAAGGCAGCCACTTAAATATCACGATTGGCCCTCTCGTCCAGATCTGGCGGATAGGATTTTCAGACGCCCGTCTCCCAAGTAAGGAGGAGATTCAGCATGCTCTGTGCTTGACTGACCCAAACTTACTTGAGGTGAATCCAGAAAATTGTAGTGTTTTTTTGACTAAGAAAGGCATGAAGCTGGATTTAGGTGCCTTGGCTAAAGGCTATATCGCTGATAAGATTAAGGACTATTTGCTGAGTCAGGGAGTGACTTCTGCTCTTATCAATCTTGGTGGCAATGTCCTAACGATCGGGCAAAATGCAGTCAGCCAGCGTGCCTGGCGAATTGGCATTCAAAATCCCAAGTTGTCACGCGGCAATCACTCAGCTATACTAGCTGTCACCAATCAGTCAGTGGTTACATCAGGAATCTACGAGCGAACCCTTACGGTTGAAGGGCAAAACTACCATCACATTCTGGATCGCAAAACAGGTTATCCTATCGAAAATCAATTGGCTAGTCTGACCATTGTTTCAGACAAGTCGGTAGATGGCGAAATCTGGACGACTCGTCTATTTGGTGAAAGTCCGACATCAATTCTGTCCCAGATTGAACTGCAAGCAGGGATTGAAGCATTGATTATCACCCAAGACGATCAGCTCTTCTGTAGCTCAGGCCTTTTAGAGCAGATAATTCCTGCTTCTTAATTCTCAAAAGTGATGAATTTGCTGCCTCACTATGCGATAACTCTATCGCTCTAGCTTTTATAAACAATGCCCATTTAAAAACGCCCTCTTTTTCTTCAGGTTTTTACTTGCCTCAAGAAAAATAAATGCACTTACGAGGGATTTGTATCTCCATTTCAGAAAGGAAATTTTATGTTAAAACTTATTGCAATTGTTGGAACAAATTCTAAACGTTCTACAAACCGGCAACTTCTTCAATATATGTCTAAGCACTTTGCTGACAAGGCTGAAATCGAGCTGGTAGAGATTAAAGATATCCCAATGTTTAATAAACCTGCAGACAGAAACGTGCCTGAATTGGTATCAGAAATTGCCGAAAAAATCGATGCAGCGGATGGCGTACTTATTGGTACACCTGAGTACGACCACTCTATTCCAGCTGTGCTCATGAATGCTCTGGCTTGGCTTTCTTACGGAATCTATCCACTGCTGAACAAGCCAGTCATGATCACTGGTGCTTCTTATGGTACACTTGGCTCCTCTCGTGCCCAGCTGCATCTCCGTCAAATTTTGAACGCTCCAGAAATCAAGGCAACTGTTCTTCCAGATGAGTTCTTGCTTTCGCATTCCCTTCAAGCTTTTGACCAAAGCGGAGACTTGGTAGATCTTGACGTTGTCAAAAAATTGGATGCTATCTTTGATGACTTCCGTATCTTTGTCAAAATTACTGAAAAATTGCGCAACGCACAAGAATTGCTTCGCAAAGATGCTGAAGAATTTAACTGGGAAAAATTGTAAGATAGGAGACCGAAAGAATGAAATTTGTTGGAATTGTAGGATCAAACTACGAACAATCATATAACCGAAAATTGTTGGAATTCATCCGCCGTCAGTTCAAAATTAAATTTGAATTGGAAGTCTTAGAAATCGATGAAGTCCCAATGTTTAACCAGGATGAAAAATGGGATGAAAGCTTCCAATTGCGGTATTTGTATAACAAAATCACACGTGCGGACGGTGTCATCATCGCAACCCCTGAGCACAATCATACTATCAGCGCTCCTTTGAAGAGTCTCTTAGAATGGCTCTCTTACGAGGTTCATCCTTTCGAAAACAAGCCAGTCATGATCGTCGGTGCTTCTTACTATGATCAAGGAACTTCTCGTGCTCAAGTTCACCTGCGTAAAATCCTAGACGCTCCTGGTGTCAATGCTTACACTCTTCCAGGCAATGAGTTTTTGCTAGGCAAAGCCAAGGAAGCTTTTGACAATGATGGCAATATCACCAACGAAGGAACTGTGAATTTCCTTGAAACATGCTTAGATAACTTTATCAAATATGTAGAGGTCGTTTCAAAATTGAAAAAACCAAAACCAATCGAACCTGAAGACTTAGACTGCGGGAAACCAATCGCTACGACAATTACAGAAGTTGATCCAGATGATCCAAAATGGGTAGAAAAAGTCGCTGAAATCACTGGTGCTGTTTCTGGTGATACTTATGTCAAACTCGACCATGGTATCTTGACCGTTAATCAAATTGATATGTTCTTAAAAGCTATGCCATTTGAATTGACATACGCTGACGATAACAACCAATTCCTTTACTACAACAACGCCCACCAAGACCCAGACACCATGTTTGCCAAACGTGTGCCACCTCAATCAGGTAGCCGCATGTCAACCGTTCATGGTTCTCTTCCACCAGCTCGGATGAAAAATGTAGAGTGGGTTATCGGAACACTTCGCAACGGAAATCAAGAATACGTACGTACAATCGTCCCAGGTTCACCTGCAGGCGTTATCAATACCCACAACTACCAAGCTATGTACTATCCTGACGGATCATACGCAGGTATCAATGAAATCGTCTTTAATTTCCAACCATGGCTTGACTGGTACTTAAAAGAAACTGGTCAACGTTTGGTTGGAGGCAGCGGATCATTTGCTCCTGCCGGAGGTCATGGAGACGCAGACGCTACTTCTGGTGCTTCTGATGCCGGAGGTGATGGCGATGGAGGCCACGGAGGCGGAGGAGCCGATGCGACATCAGGTGCTAGCGCTTAATTACCTTACAAACAAAAAAGAATGGATGATAAGTCCATTCTTTTTTCGCTTTATTTCATTTCCTTGAAAGCTGCTTCTGCATCAGCATTACTGATAGCACCAAACTGGATTTTTCCGATTTTCCCTTGACTGTCAATGAGGATTTCAGTTGGGATGCTACGAATCTGATAGGCTTGGAAAATTTCTCCTGAAGTGTCAAATAGAACTGGTACATCTTTATAACCTTGTTCTTGAAACCATTTTGGGAATTCCTCGGCAGATTTCTCTCCTTGCAGGCCTGGTGCTACAACTGTCAAGATTTCGAAATCACGGTCCGTTTTACCAGCTAACTCGACCAATTCTGGCATACTCTTCTTACAAGGTCCGCACCAAGAAGCCCAGAATTTTAGATAAACCTTCTTGCCTTTATAGTCAGAAAGCTTGACTGTTTTTCCATCCATAGATTGCAGAGTAAAGTCAGGAGCCTCTTGACCGACAGCTGCTTGGGTGACTATACTTGTCTGAGCGGTCTCACTAGACGAGCTGCTGGCTGTGGGCATAGTCATAGGCTTCTCTTCCTGTTCCGAACAGGCTACCAAAAAGACCACTGCTGACACAGTTGCTAATAAAGTAACGATTTTTTTCATATTTCTTTCTCCTTTTTATCCAAAAAGTCCAGACAGGGCGTTGAGCTGTCCTAGCATCAGTAGAATTCCCATCAGAATAATCAGGGCTCCGCCGATTTTCTTCATCAGGCCCATATAAGGCTTGATTTTATTAAAATACTGCATAACAAAGCTAGACGCCAAAGCTAGGATTAGGAAAGGCAGGGCCATTCCTAAGGTGTAAATCAAGGTCAAAATTGCTCCCTGAAATGCACCATTCCCACCTGAAGCTGCTAAGGCTAAAACTGAGCTGAGGATTGGTCCAATGCAAGGAGTCCAACCAAAGCTAAAGGTAATCCCTAGTAAGAAAGCAGACCAAAAATGATGTTTCTGACCGTTCTTTTTGAAAGTCAAGCTCTTTTGAATCTGTAACTGGCGAATATTAATAAGCTCCATCTGGTGCAGACCTAGCAGAATGATGAGGCCGCCCATCACATAACGAAAGGTCGAACTGTAAATAATAGTTCCTAGAAAACCTGCTCCAAAGCCTAGCAAAAAGAAGACTGTCGAGATACCCGCAATGAAAAAGAGCGTTCTAACCATGCCCTGCCAAGCAAGCTCCCGGCCAAATACTTTCAGGGTCTTGACCTCCTTGTCATCCAACAAAATGCCAATATAAACCGGCAATAAGGGAAAAATACAAGGGGAAAAGAAGGACAAAATACCCGCTAAAAAAACTGAAACAAAAAATAAAGGTGACTCCATTTACTCTCCTCTAACTCCTTACCTAGGATATTCATTCATTTATCATTATAAATGAATCTTATGGATTTTTCACAAATCCGCTACGGTAATTTTCTGGTAAACATAATGTGACTAGGAAAATAGAAAAATTCGCTTGATGAACAGCAAAACCTGTACATTTTTTCAAACAGTAAAAAGCCGGAGAAAATTCTGCCGGCTTGAATATTTAAAAACTTAATAGATTTAATCATCTGTAACTAGCGGTAAATAAAGACTAATCTGGGTAAATTTATCTGGTTCGGACTGGATTTCCATATGGTAGTCGTCTCCGAACTGCAATCTTAAGCGTTGATCAACATTTTTCAGACCGACACCACCTAAGCGAGGGAGAGTCATATCTGTAGAGTCGCGGAGTTCAAAACCACGGCCGTTATCATGGATAGACAATATCAGCTGCTCCTCTTCTGCTACCGCAGTAACATGAATCATGCCCTGTCTGTTAATTTCCTTGATTCCATGGTAGATGGCATTTTCAACCAAAGGCTGAAGTACCAGCTTGGGCAGTTTATAATCAGCTAGAGATTCATCCTCTTCAATCTCATATTGGAGCTTGTCACCATAGCGCTGCTTCTGGATAAAAAGATACTGACGAACGTGGTCAATCTCATCTTTGAGAGCAATCTGTTCATGTCCTTGATTGAGCGCCAAGCGGAAATACTGAGCGAGTGATTTTGTTACCTCAACAACACGCTTGCTATCATTAAACTCAGCCATCCAGACAATCGTATCCAAGGTATTATAAAGGAAATGGGGGTTGATTTGAGCTGAGAGAGCTCGGAGCTCATAGCGGCGGACATTTTGTTCTTCAGTCTTGACAGCTTCCATTAGTTGTTCAATTTGGTCCAGCATTTTATTGAACTGCTGAGCCAAGTCAACCAACTCTGGAGAACCCTCTGCTTCCGCTCGCTGGTTTGAGTCGCCTGCCCCAATCTTCAGAATAACAGCTTGTAGATTCTGTAGAGGCTTAATCCACAAACGCAGGACAAACCAAATACCAGTCAAGCACAGCAGGAGTGCTAAGACGCCCATTCCTACAAAAGAATAAAGCATCTGTGACTGTAGCATCTGCAATTGCTCTAATGAGGCAACGCCAATTAAAGTCCAGTCGCTATCCGCGATATCAATCTGGTAGACAAAAGCCTGTTTCTGGTCTGCGTAACCATCCTTGACCGAGATATAGGGCTGCATAGCTTTCATTTCCTGACTGGAGGAATAAACACTCTTTTTGGGATGATAGACAAATTCATGCTGACTATTGACAATAAAGCTAAAGCCCTTCTTCCCGAGCTGAAGCCGATCCAAATAGGCTTTGAGACTATTGTAGCCGATATCCAGACGCAAAACACCGAGATTCTGCCCTGCTTCATCCACTACTTCCTGAGTGACAGAAACAACCCACTTCTCCTTCTCTGATGATAGAGATTCCTTGCGAGCAGGTGTCAAGACAGGCATGGCTCTGGTATGGACAGCTTCCTGATACCATTTTTCATTCATCATATCAGAGGATGTCTGCATGCTGATTTGAGTATCTGTCGAGACCACGCGCCCATCCTTGGTAACCAATACTGCCGATACCAAATCCGGATCTGTCTCAATGATGGTTTTCATCAAAGCCTGTACTGACGTTTCGCTGCTTTCTTGATTCTGAGCAAACTTCCGAATCGTTTCTTCCTTGCTCAGTGTGGAGGTGGTTTGTTTTAATTTTTGCAAATAAGAAGCAATGAACTGCCCGCTTTGCTCCATACTATTACGCGTCGTCCGCTCTGTCAGCTGCCGAATAGTCCCCGAGCTAGTCTGATAGTAGAGGCTTCCAACAAACCCCAAGAGTAAAAGGACCAGCAGAAAAATATAGACAATCAATTGGATAAGAAGCGAATATCGTTTCATTTCTCCTCTCCTTTTTTAAACTGCCGAGGTGTCAGCCCAACCACCTGCTTGAAGCGCTGAGAAAAATAGTTCATATCTTCAAAACCTACCTGCTCTGCTATTTCATAAATCTTGAAATCTGTAGTCAGGAGTAAGAGTTTTGCTTTTTTCATCCGCTCTTGGATCAGATAATCTTGAAAGGGCAAGCCTAGTTCTTTTTTGATAAGAACGCTAAGATAGGACGGACTAAACCCCAATTGGAAAGCTAAACTTTTCAGACTTAATTCTGAATCAGCTAGACGCGCGTGAATAGCCTCTTCCAACTCAGAGCGCTGTCCCTGATCGACTAAGTTTTGAATCTGGGCTCTTTTGCGTTCTTTATCAAGCTTGGTCTGCACCTTGGCCAACATTTCCTCAACATCATCCTTGGAAAATGGCTTGAGAAGATAGTCATCTGCACCGAGCTTAATGGCCGTCCGAGCATAGTCAAAATCATCATATCCCGTCAGAAAAACGATATGGCACTTAGGAGCCTGGTCTCTGACTAGCTTGGCCAGTTCGAGACCGTTCATCTGTGGCATATTGATATCGGTCAGCATGATGTCAGCAGGATTTTCCTGAAATTTCTGCCAAGCTTCTATTCCATTTTCAGCCTGGGCAATGACTTGCATACCAAACTGCTCATAGTTTACCAAGGACGCAATTCCCTGTCTTACCAGATATTCATCCTCTACAATCATAATTGAATACACAAGATTCAACTCCTTATTCTTACTGGATTTATTATAGCAAATTTTCAATCAAAATGCTCTTAAACGTAATCCAAAAGATAGCCGTAGCCCTTCTCCTCCATTTCAGCTTTTGGAATGAACTTAATGGACAAACTATTAATACAATAGCGCAAGCCGCCCTTGTCCTTAGGACCGTCAGTGAAAACATGGCCCAGATGGGAATTTCCAACTCGACTACGAACTTCTGTCCGTGTCATGTTGAAACTCTTGTCTTCTTTGTAAGTCGCAACATCTGGACTGATAGGACGTGTGAAACTCGGCCAACCGCAACCTGAGTCAAACTTATCCTTTGATGAAAAGAGAGGCTCTCCCGTCACCACATCCACATAGATACCAGCATCGAACTTATCCCAATAGCGATTAGAAAAGGCCCGCTCTGTATCATTCTTTTGTGTGACAGCGTATTCTTCTGGCGAAAGTTTAGCCTTAATCTCTTCATCGCTAGGCTTAGGATAGCGACTAGCTTCGATAACAGGATAAGCAGCTTGATTGACATCGATATGGCAATATCCATTAGGATTCTTTTTTAGGTAATCCTGGTGATAATCTTCTGCCTTGATAAAGTTTTTTAGAGGTTCTTTTTCGACGGCCAAAGGCTTATCATATTTCTTTGCAACTTCATTAAAGACCTGGTTAATAGTCTCAAGATCAGCTTCGTCAGTATAGTAGACGCCTGTCCGATACTGGGTACCCTGATCATTTCCCTGCTTGTTTTTAGAAGTTGGATCTATAATGCGGAAATAGTGAAGCAGAATTTCTTTTAGCGAAATTTTCTTGGCATTGAAAGTGATGTGAACAGTCTCAGCGTGACCAGTTTGAGAGACTAATTCATACTTGGTCGTGTCTCCCTTACCATTTGCATAGCCTGATACTGCATCAAGTACACCTGGCACGCGAGAAAAGTACTCTTCTACTCCCCAGAAACAGCCGCCAGCCAGATAAATCTCCCGCTTGTCTTCTTCCTTGACATCTTCTTGCTTTTGTTGGGATACAGTTTCTGTCTTGCTCATAGAGGCTTTCTTGATTTGCTCAGGAGAAGATTGCTTACCATTACCCACAATCACATAGACCAGTCCAAAGCAGACAAGCAAGCCAAGCAGAACCAGAAGAATTTTCCATTTGCCTTCCATGTTCATTACTCCTTTCTACTTGATTTCTTTTAGTGTTTTCTCAATATCTTCCTTGCTCATATAGCCAATATGCGTCTTGGCAAGAGAACCGTCGCTTCCTACGAAAAGAGCAGATGGATAAGAGCGAATACCGTATTCTTTCAGCAATTCTCCCTTAGTATCCATGAGAACTGGGAAGTCTTTGTAATCCAAAGATTTGTACCATTCCTTGAAATCATCAGCAGACTTTTCTCCATTAAAAGTCGGAGACACCACCGTCAGCACAACATAATCTTTTCCTGACTGCTCCTTAGCTAAATCATTAGTATCACCAAGTGTAGATAGGCAGATAGAGCACCAAGAAGCCCAAAACTTTAAATATACTTTCTTGCCTTTAAAATCAGACAGTTTGTAGGTCTTGCCGTCCACAGCTTGCAGGCTAAAGTCTTTTGCCATCTTGGTAGATTGCCCAGAATCAGCTTTTGTTTGCATATTGCTTTTATCACTTTTAGAAATTTCCGAGTTCATTTTCTGATTTGAACAGGCCCCCAATAAGCCGACACAAAGCAGACTGATAGTCAATATTGATAACTTCTTCATCGTTTTCTTTCCTTTCAAAATAAGGAGAAAGCCGACAAAACTGACGACTTTCTTTCCTATAGTGGAATTCTTATTTGTCAGATGACATTTCGGATGAATCTTTCATGTCATCCTTCATGCTTGAATCGCTTGATTTCATATCATCTTTCATGTCGGACTTACTGTCGGACATCATAGAAGAGTCCTTCATATCATCCTTTTTCATTTTATCATCAGACATGCTAGAGTCTTTCATATCCTCTTTCTTCATGTCGTCTTTTTTCATATCATCTTTCTTCATCATGCTGCTGTCATCCGTCTTCTTCATATCAGAATCTGATTTTTGATTAGAGCAGGCAGCTAGGACAAAGATACTAAGTGCAGCAATTGTAAGTGTAGTGATTTTTTTCATGATGTGTCTCCTTTAATTATATAATTTTTATCCAAATAATGATGCTAAAGCGTTTAGATTTCCAAGCATCAGCAAAATTCCCATGAGAATGATGAGTGCACCGCCGATTTTCTTAAGCGTTCCCATATAAGGTTTGAGTTTCGCAAAGCGCTGTAATACCCAGCCAGAAGCCAAAGCCATAGCTAGAAAAGGAAGTGCTAATCCAAGTGTATAAACCAACATAAGCAAACCTCCCTGAAGAGCGCCGTTACCGCCAGAAGCAGCAATTGCTAAAACAGAACTCAGAACAGGTCCCACACAGGGCGTCCAACCAAAGCTAAAGGTGATACCCAAGAGAAAAGCGTTAAGAAAATCACTTCTTTTACTATTCTTTTTAAGTTGGATGCTCTTTTGCTTTTGCAGTTGCTGGATATTAATGATTCCCATCTGATGGATTCCCAGTAGAATGACAATCCCACCAAGAACGTAGCGAAACCAAGGGGCATAGAGGACTTGCCCCAAAGCACCAGCTCCATAGCCCAAAACTAAGAATACAGTTGATAAGCCAGCTATAAAGCAGAGAGTCTTAGCTAGACCATACCAGGAAATATCTTTTCCCATAAACCGAACCGTTTTCGGCTGATCCGAATCCAGCAAAATCCCCACATAGACTGGCATAAGTGGTAAAATACAGGGCGAGAAAAAAGATAGAATCCCCGCCAGAAAAACAGAAATAAAGAACAAAAAACTTGTTGCCATTTCAAAAACCTCTCTATCAATTTCTGACTCTAGTATAAAATAAAAATCCCCCTAAAAATAGGGAGATAGATTTGAAAAAACTTGAATTTGATGTTATCTTTGCTAAATCAGGCGTTAAAAATGTTTATCACTTATTGTGGATTTATGTTAAGTTGAGAGTAAATGTAAAAGTGCTTCCTAGGCCATACTGGCTTTCGACCGTTATTTCCCCACCCAGCTGATGAGCCAACTCACGTGCAATAGCAAGGCCCAGACCATGCCCACCTGTCTTCATATTTCGAGAAGTTTCCACACGGTAAAGGCGTTTAAAAATCTTATCCAAATTCTCAGGAGAAATACCCCGTCCCTCATCCTTCACACTGATTGTCAAGATTTGCTCAGTTAACTGAGCCACGATCTCAATTTTAGTCCCAGGGTCGGAGTATTTAAAGGCATTATTTAGCAAGTTGAGCAAAATACGGGAAAGTTTATCGTAATGGCTCTTAATTTTCGCTGACTCGGGAGACACTTGAATGTAGATATCCCGCTCCTCCCGCTCAATCAATAGTTGAAATTCACTCATGACCTCAATCAATAGCTGGTCTAGAAAGACTATTTCAGCTTCTCCATCTGATTCTATTTGAGGCTGGGCATTAAGAGTCAAAATATCCAATTCTTCCACCAATTTATTCAAACGCTCTGTCTGACGGCTAATCGTGGTCAAGTAATGAATCTGCTCCTCTTCTTCAATCACTCCATCTAAAATCCCCTCCACAGTCGCCTGAATAGAGGTAATGGGAGTTTTAATATCGTGAGAAAGCTGGGCAATCATCATTCCTTTTTCTCGTTCACTTTCATCAAGCGACTCAAACGTTTCTTGCAAATTATGCGACATATCGTTAAAAGCCTGACCCAACTCTTGAAATTCGATAGGGCCCTTGGAGTCAATCTCTGTACTAAAATCCTTGTCAGCAATATTCTGAGCCTGTTTTTTCAGATGCCGAAGGGAAGAAAATACTGGCGATAAAAGAAAGAGACTGACTGCCGCTCCTATAAAACTAGCAATCAATGTCATTCCAACTAGGAAATATATCTCGCTTTTTACAATCAACATTCGCTGGACTGCCCAGAAAACGAGTAAAATCGTTAGTAGGCTAGAAATTAGGTACCCTACTAGAATGTAACTTTTTAATTTCATTTTCCACCTCGTGATCTTTCCATTTTATACCCAAGACCCCAGACAGTTTTGATGGCAGGAGTGTTTGAACTGGCATACTTGGTCAATTCCTGTCTCAGAGCATGGATATGAACATTAAGTGTATTGGTATCATCTACGAAGTCTTCCTGCCACACCTTCTCGTAAAGCTCCGTCTTTGAAAAAACTCTCTCAGGATTACTAGCTAAAATCCAAAGCAGTTCAAAGGACTTCACTGTTAATTCCAACAAACACTCCCCGATACGAGCCTCATGAACCACATGATTCATCATCAAGTCACCGAGCTCAATTTGTTCGATCTCACCTCCACGATGAAGTCGGCGCAAAATATTATTGACTCTTAGAACTAGCTCGCGTGGACTAAAAGGTTTGGCTATAAAATCATCTGCTCCTAAGCTCAACCCGTAAATTTTGTCTTGCTCGCTGGTCTTAGCCGTTGTAAAAAGAAAAGGTTGATCAGGTACTATATACTGAACCTCACTGATAAAGTCATAGCCGTCCATATTTGGCATCATAATATCCGTGATGATCAGGTCAACAGATTTCTTTCTGAAAAGCTCTAATCCCTCCACGCCATCTCGAGCCACTAAAACTTGGTAGCCAGCCTGCACAAGATAGCGCTTTTTGATATCCAGAATATCCATCTCATCATCAACAAGTAAAATTGTCTTTCCCATTGCTAATCTCCTCATAAAAACAGTGTTATACTGGCTTTAGTATAACACTATTTTTAGTAATTTTTAAATGATTTGAACCTTAATCTTTTTGTTTTTCTTTCAAACCTAGAAAGCCAAGAATTCCTGCCAAGGCTAGTCCAAAGAAACCAATAGTAGCTGTAGCTGTTTGAGCTTCACCAGTTGTGGGTAACGTAGCCTTATCATTTTTTTTCATCGTATCTGCCATCGGCATAGAAGTTGGGTGTTCCGCCTTCACATCAGTCATGCGATGATCTACTTCCTTCGTACCCTCAGCAGTACTCATAGAATCTGTTGCAGAAGGCTTCTTATTCATCTGACCTTCTTGAGATGGTGTTGTAGAAGGTTTCATATTCATTTGACCTTCTTGAGATGGTATTGTAGCCATTTCTTTTCCACGAAGCTGAATCGTTACTTGACGAGTCGCAATAAGATTTGTCAAATCTGGTTTTTCATCTTTAGCACCATAGACCTTGACAGTAGCTTGGTAACTGCGAGTGCCATTAGCACGAAGTTGGTCGAGAAGGGCTTGCCCGTCTTTACCGGTAGTATTGCCGTTCAAATCCACTTCGTAGAAGTATTGACCTTTCGCCAAACCTTCAAGTGGCAAGAGGGCTGGATTGTTAGCCGAACCATTATCTGACCATGGGGCTTTGTCTGAGGCTTTTAACAAGAGGCGAGTCAACATACCATCTCCACCGAAAGCTTCATACGGAATGACTTGATTGACACCAGCCAAGAATGGACCGGGAACGTTCGCTTTTTCTAAATAGCTGGCTGGGACATCAATATGGTCTTTGATATTTTTAGTGACTGAATCTTTGACTGCTTCTTTTGAAACAAGGCCGTTCAAGTTAACAGTTACATTTTTTGTAGCTACAAGATTGGTCGAATCTGGTTTACCATCTTTGGCACCATAGACTTTGACAGTCGCTTGGTAAGCATGAGTGCCATTAATGCGAAGTTGGTCAAGAAGGGCTTGTCCGTCTTTACCTGTAGTATTGCCGTTCAAATCCACTTCGTAGAAGTATTGACCTTTCGCCAAGCCTTCAAGTGGCAAGAGAGCTGGATTGTTCGCTTTGCCATTGTCTGACCAAGGAGCCTTGTCAGAAGATTTGAGTAAGAGACGTGTCAACATGCCGTCTCCACCGAAAGCTTCATACGGAATAACTTGATTAACACCTGCCAAAAATGGACCAGGAACGTTCGCTTTTTCTAAGTAGCTGGCCGGAACATCTACCGAGTCCTTAGTATTTTCTTCAACTCCTTTTCTAACTTCATCTGGAGTCGTTACCGATTGAGAAGTGGTCGCTTCACGATCTTGGTTTGAAACTTCAACAAGAGTTGCCTCCGGTTTAGCTTCTTCTTTTTGATTGCTAACTTCTGCCATAGTCTGTTCTTTTTTTGGTTTTACCATTTCTTCCTTAGGAGCTAGGCTAGACTTATCTAGAGAAATAGTTTCATCAACCTCTTCCTTAGGAGCTGACTGATTTGCAGGTAGAGCAGAATCCATTTCTTCTTTTAAAGCTGTCTCTGGCAACTTATTATTTTCTAACAATGACGAATCTTCTTGAAGAACTTTAGTAGGAGTTGAAGTGAGATCATCTGCATGTACGGTATTTGGTTGACCAACTAGCAAAAAGAAACCACTGGCAACAACAACGGAAGCCACACCCACGCTTAAACGACGAATTGACCAGCGGGTATATTTTTGATTTGAATTGAATTTCATAAGATTCTCCTTTAGGTTTGTTTTTTTATGACTTTAGTATAATCTCCTAAGATTAAAAATGGTTAAGAAAAAGTTAAAATTTTTCTTAAATCTATCTTATAAAATGATTATATTGTCCTATTGCTCATAAAAAAACAGCTTGAATTCCTTCGCCATAAATTCCCTACTACAATTGACAATGAGTCAAAAAAATCCACCATATTGTGGCGGATGTTATCTATTAGTTCTCCATCTCAAAACGCTCACTCTTTAGCTTATTTGGCAAAAAGAGAGAAAGCAGGATTCCAACAAGAGCCGGCACCAACCAAGGCAGGGAAGCCCGAGCAAACGGAAGGGCATTTACCATATCACTTACCTTTGTAATATGGAACTGCTGCCCAAGAATACCCGCAAAGGAAATCAGAGTCACTGCTGCCACCGTCATTTGCATGCCGATTTTGGACAGTGGCAAGAATTTATTGACGATGACAATCAGTACGATAACAATGGTAATTGGATAGAGAATTTGCAAGACTGGAACAGAATATTGAATAATAGCATTAAGCCCAAGATTAGCAATCGCAAACCCAATCAAAGTAAAGACAGTTGCGTACACTTTATAAGATACCTTAGGGAAAGTTTTATGGAAGAATTCCCCAGTCGATACAATAAGTCCTGCAGTTGTTGTAAAGCATGTCACAGTAACCATAGCTGCAAGGAAAATCTGTGCTGTAGATCCAAAGATAGCCTGAGTTGCCTGCGATAGAACATAAACACCTGGATTGCCTTTGGCAATAATCTCAGCTGGAACTGGGAAATGATTGCCTAGAAAAGCCAAACCGATATACATGGCGCTAAAGCCCAACGCTACCATCAAACCAACAACCCAGATGGTTGAAACATACTCCTTTTTATTCTTGAAGCCTAGCTGATTTAGAGTCGTTACTGCAATAACGCTGAAAGCCACTGAAGCCAAGGCGTCCAAAGTATTATAACCTTCCAAGAAGCCCTGTCCAAAAGCTGACGCAGAATAAGCTTGCGAAGCCTGCTGAGGAACATTTGAGCCGTATTTCAAAGCCCCTAGGATGACTAAAATGATGATCAAAACTGCAAAGACAGGCGTCAGAATACGTCCAATCCGATCCAAAATCTTAGATGGATTCAAAGAAATCAGGTAAGCAGCCGCAAAGTAAAGTGTCGTGAAAACAATCAATCCGATACCGGTCATATTTTTAGACAGCATAGGAGCAATACCAACTTCATAGGCCACTGTCGCTGTCCGCGGAATAGCAAAAAAGGGCCCGATTGACAGATACAAGGCTACAAGATAGACAATAGCAAACCAAGGCGCAATCTTCTGAGAAATCTCGTGGATATAGCCCTTGGGATTGAGCGTTCCTATAATCAAAGTCAGCACAGCAAGCCCTACCCCAGACAGGACAAATCCTGCAATAGCTGACCAAAAATGCTGGCCAGATAATGTTCCAAGCGAAGGCGGGAAAATCAAGTTCCCAGCACCGAAAAATATTCCAAATAAGAGCAAGCCTGTCAAGGCACCTTTTTTAATCACAGGAATCTCCTTAAATTTTTTTCATGCCTTATCATTATATATGGAAATAGCCCGCTCCGCAAGACTTTTAACTTTTCACGGTAAGTTGGTTTAAAAAACGAAATAAATCGTAATATTTTTGAAGATTTTTAGCAAATTCCTGACTTATCCACAGATTTAAGGCTTATTTTAAAGTAATACAAATAAATTTGTTTTAAATCGTACATTTTGCTAACCTATCTCTATCTTTTTTGATGGTTTACTTTCTTTAAGCAGACATATTCTACTGTTGCTGAATGCGAGAAAAATACAATATTGTCCTTCCAGATCCAAAACAAAATAAAAGAGATTTTTCATAGTAAAAAGGTTGAAACATCCTATCTCAACCTTTTAAAAATGGCTATAAATCATTTAGCACTCTTTACACATCGCTAAATCTTCGGTACTTAATTTCAAATTCAAAGAAGTTCTTCTCTTGCAACATATGGAAAATATCTCGATAAGCCTCCTCATCAAAATGATGTCCCAAATACAAGATTTCAAAGCTTAACCCTTCATATTCCAAAAAGGCATTGGTCGTTCGAAAGCCATTACGCTTATAGAAGTCCATACGTGCTTGACGTTGCTCTAAATTGTCACATTCTTCATCGACACGTTCTACCTCTAGAACCATAGTTTTTTGATAAAACTCTGTCAGTTTATGAATGATTTCTCCCCCATAGCCATGGCTGCGAAGGTGCGGCATAATTGCAAAGAAGCTGACATAGAACATTTTTTCGTTATAAACTGCAAAAGCAAAACCAACAAATTCTTCCTCATTGTAGAAGGCAAAGAAATGAGACCGTTCATCATTGGTATAGCGGAGAAATTCATTAATAGGAACTCTCTCTTCTTCAGGAAAGGCTTCTCGATTTAAGGCCTCCACCTTATCTAAATCAGGAAATTCTGCTGTAATAATTTGACTAGTTAAAGACATTGCTACCTCACTTTGCTTATATTCTAGCAGTTATCAAATGATTTAGCAAACCTTTTAAACTTCTTCTGCTTTTTTAGAAAATTGACTCTGGTAAAGGTCATAATAGAATCCTTTATCTACCAAGAGGCTCTCATGATTACCTTGCTCGATAATCTGACCATCCTTGAGCACCAAAATCTTATCCGCTTCTTGAATGGTCCACAGTCGGTGGGCAATGACAAAACTGGTCCGACCCTGCATGAGTGTCTTCATAGCTTTCTGAATCAGGAGCTCCAGCCGTGTATCGACAGACGAGGTCGCTTCATCCAAAATCAAAATCTTAGGATTAGCCAAAAGAGCCCTCGCAATCGTAAGCAACTGCTTCTGACCAAGCGAGATATTGCTTGATTCTTGGTTCATTTCCATGTTGTAGCCGCCTGGCAATGTCCGAATAAAGTGGTCCACATTAGCTGCCTTGGCCGCTTCTACAATTTCTTCATCAGTGGCTTGCAGATTGCCAAAACGAAGATTTTCCTTGATAGTCGCTTCATAAAGCCAAGCATCCTGCAGCACCATACCAAACTGTTTGCGATAGTCCTGGCGGGATAAATGGCGAATATCGTGTCCATCAACTGTAATCGCTCCTTTAGACACATCGTAGAAACGCATGAGCAAATTAATCAGCGTGGTCTTACCAGCACCAGTTGGACCAACAATGGCGACCATTTCACCTGGTTTGACTTCCAGATTGAAATTCCGAATGAGCGGCTTATCTGCCACATACTGGAAGTCTACATCCTTGAAGCTAACCTGACCTGTCAGATCTTGATCCAGCTTTTCTGTCCTATCATTGACTTCGTCTGCTTCGTCCAGCACTTGGAAAATCCGGTCTAAAGAAGACTTGGCACTCTGCAGCTGACCAGCCAGCTGAGTCAGGTTTTGAATGGGCTGGTTAATCTGCCAGACATATTGAACAAAAGCCTGCATATTTCCGACTGTTAGGCGCCCAGCGATAACCTGAAGGCCGCCCAGCAGAGCCAGCAAGAGGTAGGTCAGATCTGAAATAACATTCAAAACAGGCATCATTAAACCAGAGATAAAGCTAGCTTTAAAACCTACTTTCTGCAGTTTTTGCGTAATTTGTCGAAAATCCTCCTGCGAACTTTCTTCTCTGACATAGAGCTTCAAGATATTAAAACCTGTCAGATTTTCCTGAACAAAGCCATTCATAGCCCCCAGTACATCTGCCTGCTGTTTAAAGTAAGGCTGGGATTTCTTCACGATAAAGCGAGCACTGAGGTAGGTAATCGGAATTGAGATTACCACAATTACTCCCAGTTGCAGATTGAGCACCAATACCATGACGATAACCAAGATCAGAGTGAAGACTGCATTGATAACCTGCAGAAAAGACTGCTGCAAGGCGTTTGAAACAGCTTCGACATCGCTGGTAAAACGCCCCAGCAAGTCACCAAACTGATGCTTGTCAAAGTAAGAAACGGGGATGCGATTAATCTTATGACTGAGTTCATTGCGCAAGTCACGAATGGTAGCCTGCACTGCATTGGTCATAAAGTAATTAGAATAGTAAGAACCGATTTCATAAATAATCGCCCGCACAAAATACAAAACCATGACCCAGCCAACATAGGACACATTAATCTGGGCGTCAGCCACACCTTTAGCCATATCCAGCAGATTATTTGTCAATTCTGTAATGGCTATACCTAAGACAAAGGGCTCGACGACACTCATAACGACGCTGAGGATTTTGAGGAAGATTGCAAAGGCAACTGCAAATTTATAAACTTTTAGGTAGCTCCACAAACGAGCAAAACTAGGTGTCTTTTTCATATCAGTCTCCTTTCTATTCCTCTGTCAAAGCTTGATTTTTCAACTGCGAATCCGCAATTTCACGATAAATATTATTGGTTTCCATCAGCTCTTCGTGCTTCCCGCGTCCGACGATTTCGCCCTGATCCAAGACAATAATCTGGTCAGCATCCATGATGGTTCCCACACGTTGGGCTACAATCAGCACCGTTGCTTGACCTGTCACTTCCTTGAGACGACGACGAAGCACTGCATCCGTCTTGTAATCCAGAGCAGAAAAAGAGTCGTCAAAGATATAAATATCCGGCTTTTTGACCACCGCTCGGGCGATAGAAAGCCGCTGCTTCTGCCCTCCGGATAGATTGCTGCCTCCCTCAGACAGGTGAGTCTCAAAACGCTCTTCCCGGCTCTCGATAAAGTCCTTGGCTTGAGCAACCTCAGCCGCCTGACTCAGCTCCTCTTGGCTAGCCTCTTCCTTTCCGTATCGTAGGTTTTCTGCGATGGTTCCGGTAAATAGCAGAGCCTTCTGCGGGATAAAGCCAATCTTCTGACGCAGTGCCTTCAGATTGTATTCACGGACGTCAACACCATCCACTAAAATCTTACCTATTGTTACATCATAAAAGCGCGGAATCAGCTGCACCAGTGTAGACTTACCAGAACCAGTTGAACCGATAAAGGCAATAGTCTCGCCCGGCTTAGCCTTGAAAGAAATATTATGCAGTACAGGACTCTCTGTCTCACCTGGATAAGCGAAGGTTACATTGTCGAACTCCAGATAACCCTGCGTATCTGTCTCGGTTACACCATTTTCATTAGGATTGATTGAAATGGGCATATCCATGACTTCCTTGAGCCGCTGGCTCGATACCGCCGTCCGAGGATACATAGTAAAGAGATTGGCCAAGAAAAGGAAGGAAAGCAGGGCGTGAAAGCTGTATTCGATAAAGGCAACAAGATTTCCGATTTCAAGACTGCCGTCCCGCAAAGGATCGAGGGCAAACCAGACAATGGCCACAATCATCGCAATAATAATCTGCACAAAGAGCGGCTCTGTCAGACCAGTCAGCTTAAAGAGCTTATTGGAGTTTTGCGCATAGACCTCATTTTCATCAGAAAAACGCTTCTCTTGAAATTCCTCTCTTGCAAAAGCTCGGATAACGCGCAGACCAGTCAGATTTTCCCTTACATACTGATTAATCTTATCAAGGGTCTTCTGCTGCTTTTCAGACAAGGGCTTGGTTTTAACCGCTACATAAATGACCACGACAGCCAAGAAAGGCACTGAAACAGCTACAATCCATGCCAGAGACGGACTGGTCAGAAAAATCATGAGAATACTAGACAGCATCATCATGGGAGTAATGACACCCATTTTCAGGGTTTGCTCCGCAAACTGCATAAGAACAAAAGCATCTGAAGTCAAGCGAGTGACCAAAGAAGACACTCCAATCTGCTCATACTCGTGATGAGAATACTCTTGCAGCTTAGCATAGAGATCATTGCGCATGTCCTGCACCATGGTCGTCGTTAGCTTCCCAGCTGCATAAGCCAAAACAATTCGCCCCAGCACTCCTAAGATAATAACGCCAAACATGACCCAAGCCCAGAAAAAGAGCTGGTCTGTCTGCTTAGGATTGATTCCCTCATCAATCATCCGAGCCAGCACCGTTGGCAGACCTAGATTGACGATTACAAAAAAGATTGCCGCGACAAAGTCCAAGACCAGCCACTTAGGATATCTCTTTAAATAAGACCAAATGTATAACATAACTCCTCCTTCACTATCTATTCAAAAATAACTCACTCTAAAGCACTCAGTGCCTTTAAAACACAGAAAAGAGCGCGCAAATGCACGCTTTAATACAAACATTATAACAAAAATATGAAGGAGGGTAAAGGTCATTTCAGGCTTTTTTCTGCCTATTATTAGCTTCATAAATGATTGTCAGCAGCAAACTGCCTGAAAGCAGACTAGCTACAGTTTTAATTGCTTGACTTATATAGAAAAACAAACCTAGTTTTCACTAGGTTTGTCATTTCTTTTCTACAAGAAGGTGTGAATCTGAGAGTAATTCAAGCTCTTCCATAACATTTCAGACTTGCAACTTTGCAGACCATTTGACAGCTCAAAGCAATCACTTCTGGTTTTCAAAGATTGATGTTCTGAAATCTTTAGTCTGATCAAGGTAAGCTTTGAAGACTGCTTTTTTAAGCTTGTGGACAGCACTGTCATGTTCTGGTTTATAGCCACTCCAAGAATACCAATTATCATTGGCATCTTTGAGAACAGCTTCATCCATCAAGGTTTGCAACTCCTCAACAGTACTTATAGTCTTAGTAGCAAAACTTGTCCATGGTTGTCTTGTATCATCAAATGTGACTTTGTTTAGGCTGTCGAACTTGTTTTTACGTTCTTCATACATAGCCTTCTTAAACTCAGTCCAACTATTAAATTGACCGTTGAAGACCTTGCGTAAAACTAAGTCGTCTGTTACCAGACCTCTGGTCTTACCATAGATACTGATTGTTTTCCCATTTTGCTTGGCATCATCTTCATATTGATTAGAGATGTAAGGGACCATACCATCTTTAAAGCCTTTGGCTGCCAGAAGTTCATAAGCCATACGTCGACCCATAAGATCACCAGGCGTTCCTTTTTCACTGCTTAAAGCCGAATAAATTGGAGAGAAGAGTTTAATCGTATGGTAGCCATTTCTTTCAACGTCACCATTTTTGTACTCACGCGCTGAAAGAATATCATTTTCAATGAGACTGTCGAATGAGTTTAATTTTTGCGCATCCGCCATTGTAATATTTTTTATCACATTCGTTGCGTAAACATCATTTCCATCAGCATCACGGACATATTTATTCTCGACTTTTCTCAGAGCGTTCACTTTCTGCACATCGGACAGACGGTTCACGATTGACATCCCTTCTAGGTACTCCAACATATAAATGACATCAAACATGTTATGAACATAATTTTTCAGATCATCCGCATTTTGGAAACGTTTAGTTGGATCCAGGACTTGCAAACGAGATTTTTCAGTCGCATCATTCTTGTCATATTTGAGAATTGAGTTAACCGTGATTGTCGCATCATCTGGATGATCCGGTGCTTGCAACAAGCCCTTGGCGAAGAATTCTGGACCAAGACCGCTTCTTCTTCCATATCCGCCTAAATAGATCTCATTATCAGAATCATGCGTCATTTCATGGGTATAGGTAATGGCTCCGTCCTTGTCCAGCATCCGATAGCCCATGTAGTAAACACTATCACCAGTAGCATAGGCACCGTGCTTATTGTGTACAACCTTGTTTCCAACCGGCCCAAAGAAATACTTCATAGCTGGATTAGAACTGTCAAATTGTGCCTCAGCTGTAGCCTTGCCGACAGTAGTATCATCTCCAAACTTATAGGCATCATAGAGCAAGATATTTCGATAGAGCTTTTCACGGCCCTGCTCGTCTAATATTCTGTACCAATAATCATAATGGTCGCGTTGGCGTTTTGCGGTTTCCTGAGCATTATCCTCAACAAACTTATTGAGTTCTGCCCCTGCTCTGTGTTCATTATTTCTATATCTGTCATAGGCACCAAAGCCAAGACTGGATATAGTCGATATGACAAAGACCGATCTTTCAGGCATTGTCAGCAAAGGAAGGATCATATTTCGGTATTTCCAAGTGTCGCTGGTAATTCGATCATACACCCCGATAGAATACTTGCTGCCAGCCTGCTCTTGCTTGACCCTTACCTCATCAATAGCAGATTTTTCTTCAACGATATAAGCCTTGGTTTGCTCTTTGAACCATTGATTATTTGTTTTGTTTGGTAAAAATACCTCCCGGTAATTGGCAATTGTGCTAAACAAATCTTTTGTTCCGTTATTGTTTGCAAGGCTGATGCTATAAGCATCTACGTTGTTCTTGGCCAGAAGATTGTTATAGCCTGATTTACCTAATTCAATGATCGTGTCTAGCGGTGATGCATTGCCCTTACCAAAGAAATCCATGTGGTACATGACTAAGTCTTTGATATTCACGTCACCATAGTTAAAGTTGTACCAGCGCTCTAAATAGGTCAAACCTAGAAGCAAGGCTTCCTTGTTACGTTTGATTTTATCAACGACATAACCATTAATCGTTTGATTTTCGCTGGCAATGACTGCATCGGCAGACAACAGTTTTTCCAGTGTATTTGCTAGATTTTCCTTCGTTTTGGCAAACTGCTCTTCTAAGTATAATTCCGTTAATGAAACTCCTGAAGAAATACCTAGAATGTTTCTGATAGCCTCTGACTGATAATCAACCGCTCTCAAATCAGGCAAAACTTCATTGATGATCGAACCATGACTATGCAAGAATTGATTTGGCGTATAGATGAGACCTGTATCGCCCACACGATATTCTGCTAACTTACTAAAGTCAGATTGGTAGGTGAGATCTAGCTTTTCAGATGAATGATCCTTATAGTGAATCAAGAGCTTATTAGCTACTTCTTTATGTGAAGCAATATCTGTAATCACTTCGTTATCCTTCATCATGACTGCAGATAAGATTTCTTTTTCAAACAAAGCGCTATCTTCTTTTACCAGATTACCGTATTTGACAATGGTTGCCTTATTATAAAACGGTAGCAATTTTTCAATATTCTTATATGCTAAAGCTCGACTGGCTTGATAGTCTTCAACCTTAGAAAAATCACTTTCTTTATTAGTGCTACTCAGCAAGGTTTCGACAGTCGGTACAGCAAGAGAGTTAATTTCAGATTTCTTACTTGCGATTTGAGAAGCATCAAGGATTGTTCCTCTCTCTTCGAGCGATTCCTTGGTGACAACCTCATCCTTTTCAAGAGTCACTTTGTAGACTCTGTTGTCCTTATTGCTATATGAGTCAGTTATCCTCATTCCTTTATAGTGATAGCCACTAATCGCATTCCCGTTCATAACATTGACATCACTAAGAACATTATGCAATCTTCCAGCACGACTCTCTTCGTTAGAGTCTTTATCCCACAAGTAGCCAGCCACACCAGCAACACTTCCAAAGCGCTTCACGTTATTAATGTCACCCTCGGCGTAACTATTGCTGATAAGCGCATCTTTCTCGACAAGACCTGCAAGACCGCCGACAGTTTGGTTTGTACTATCCGCATTTGACGAGATGGTAATCGTAGCTTTTGACTTATCAACTACTGCATTGATTCCAGTCAGTTGACCTACCAATCCTCCGATATTGTATGGAGACCTCGTTTCATAGGAGTTGACAATTCTTCCCTTGAAACTGCTGTTCGTAATCTTAGAATTATCAGCCTTCCACACCAAGCCACCAATGCCACGTTCACCAGCCAGAACACCGTCTACATGGACATTGTTAATCCTTGTTGCATTATTCGCTTCATTTGCAAGGGCTCCAATATCAGTTTTCCCTGAGATATTTACATCTTTAAGAGCCAGATTTTCTACAGTAGCAGCGCCCAAAATGTCAAATAAAGGCTTCTTCAAATTATAAATAGTATAATGTTTTCCATCTTTACTACCAAAGAGTTTACCAGTAAATCTGCCCTTTATATAACTGCTAGCGCCATTTTCTAGCTCGACCTCGTTAGCATTCAGACTAGCACCTAAATAATAGGTTCCTGCAAGATCATTATTTATAGCTTGAACCAAGTTACTAAAGGAAGTGAAGTTTGTGACTTCTTTCGCTGCCTTTTTAGCTAGATAGAAAGTAAAATTGTCCTCGTATTTATTGTCGACGTCCTGTTTTAATTTTTCAGCACTTGCTGTAATTTTATAAACCGGCTGACCATCTTTCGTGCTATCGACTATTGAAGAAATGGGCAAGAAGACATCTTTAAATTTAGATGATTTCACCTTCACAAAATAATTCTCTTGATTGGTTGGAATGGCATCCAGAGAAACGTGCTGCTTGTATTTTCCATCAGTTAGACTATACAGCTCTACATCAGATACATTTCTTAGCTCGAAATTCTTTTCTGGTTCTTGCTTCTGTTCTTTCGGTTCTTGAGCTTTTTCAGCAGGATTTTCCGCTTCTGACGCCGCTGGTTCGATGTTTCCAGTATATTCTTGCGGAGGTTCTACCTGCTCAGGCTCAACAATCGCTCCAGATTGAGTTCCTGTGTATTCAGGCGACGGGGTGACTTGTTCAGGTTCTACTACTGCACCTGCTTGAGTCCCCGTATACTCTGGTAAGGATGTAGCTTGTTCAGGTGACACTACTGAACCTGCTTGAACACCAGTGTATTCAGGCAATGGAGTAACTTGTTCGGGTGCCACTACTGCACCTGCTTGAACATCAGTGTATTCAGGTAATGGAGTAACTTGCTCAGGTTCTACTATTGCACCTGATTGAGTCCCCGTATACTCTGGTAAGGGAGCTACTTGTTCTGGCTCGACTACCGCGCCTGCTTGGGTTCCTGTGTGTTCTGGTAAGGGCGTCATTTGCGCAGGTTCTACTATTGCCCCGGATTGGACGCCTCCAATCTCTGGTTCAATTTGTTCAGGCTCAACGACGGCTCCAGATAGTGTACCTGAATACTCAGGCAAAGAAGGCACCTGCTCGGGCTCAACGATTGCACCGGATTGGACGCCTGTGTACTCTGGTAATGGTGCGACTTGCTCAGGTTGAACCAAGTTAGAAGCTACTGGTTTGTCGCTAGGCGCGTCAAGTTTTTTAGTCCCTTTTTCCACTATTTTAGGAGTCGCTTCCTCTATTTTTGTCGAAAGAACTTCCCTAGAAACTTCCGAATTATCTACAGTGAAAATCCGAACGACTTCGATTTTATGGCCTGGTTTGCCTTCTTGTTTTACTCTTACAGTACCTTCAGCTAAATCAGGATTCTCTTGTATTTGTTCTTCATAGGCTATCTCAGTTTCAACGGCCTCTTCTTTGTATAATAGTTCTGGTTTAGTTACTCGGCCAGACAAGACTTCATCTTGAGGCTCAATTGTATTGACGCCAACCGTTTGATTTTTCAATCCATTCTTATCAAAAGAAACAGAATAATCTAGCTTCTTATTTTGGTTTAAAACTTCTTTATCTAGATTAGCATTTTGCTGACTATCAAGAATCTTATTGTCTAATAATTTCTTAATCGATTCATCTTTTATGTAACCAACATAGGTATAGCCAGAGATTTCACTTGGTGACGGCAGACCTTCCCCAGCCGACACTTGATATTCCGCATTATACTGTAGCAAGATCCCATTTTCCAGCGCATCGACAGATAGTATCAAACCTCCTCCGACACTAGCCCCCACCAAAACAGTCAGTAGGAACTTGCTTTTAACCTTTCTTTTGGACACAACAAAAACAACCAATCCTATCGTCGTTAACAGACCAGCCGTCATCATAGTATTGGAATTGTTACTATCGCCTGTATTCGGTAAGGTTGTTGATCCAGTATTTGAGTTTAACCTGTAGACAAGATAGTAAGTCTCCTGATCGCCTTCAGGCATTTTAGGAAATCCACTTACAATCAACTCCTTTTCTTGCGGAGTTATTTCAGTATCTGTCACGTATTTATAGTGTACATTCAACTTTTCCTGTGCTTGAACAGAGTCAACCCCAACGATAGACACAAAAAATAAATTAGAAATAGCAGCCGAAACAAGCCCGACAGCTAATTTCCTAAAAGCAAACCGAGTTTGCTTCTCCCCAAAAAACTTTTTCATTAAAATCCCTTTCAAATTATTCTAAAAAGAATAACAAATCCTTTACTTTAAACCAGAGAATGAGCAACAGTAAGCCATTGCATTCATTCATCTGAATCCCCCTAACAAAAATCTCCTAATCAACAATCTCATATAACTTTTATCTTATTCATAATATCTCCTAAACCTCAATAATCTGTCTCAATTATATCATACAATCCTATTTTTTGTTAGCGCTTTAACATAAAAATGATTTTGGATACAAACAACCAAGTCTTTCGACTTGGTTGTTTTCTATGATTGGAAACTCTATTATTTAAGAGTAACTGAAGCGTCGTTGCTTTAATTGTTCTCATACAGCTATTTTTTACTTAGTTCCTCCACTTGGCGGGATTGTGGCGGGATTTGCAGTTAGTCCGAGCTCTCCTAACACCTCTGTTATTTCAGCACCGCCAGTAACAATCTGTCTATCATAGAAATGAGAATAGGTGTTTAGTGTTGTAGCTTTGTCCGTTCTTCCTGAACGAGCCGAGACATACAAAACATCTTTTTTTAGAACGTTTATCATGAATGAATCATGACTATGACGTAGACCTTTCCCAGTAATAACAGGAACCTTAGCCGCTAGTGCATGCCTTTTTAACATTCGACTTAAGGTAGATTTGTTCATTTGAGAGTTAAACCGTGCTAACACGAAATTATCTTCTCTATTATACACTTGTACAGTTCTCCAATTTTGCAACACTTTAACAGTTTCGTCATCTATTTCTAAGAAACGCATTCCTGCCCTAGTTTTTGTCTGCTCTTTTCGAACGTATTTCCCATTCCCTTGATATTCTAGGGTAGACTGAATATGAATAACTTTATTTTTAAGATCTATGTCTGATCACTTTAAACTAAGACCCTCAGAGACTCGCATCCCCGTCATAAAATAAAGCCAGATAGCCGTATAAAACTGCCTCTCTTCATAAACTGTCTGATCAAAAGTTTTTAATACCTTTTCAAGTTCCTCTACAGTCCAAAATTCAGTTTTCGGTTTTTCTCCTTTAGGATTGTCTAACTTTCGACAAAGATTATTCTCAATGTATTCCAAGCGTTCTGCATAATTTAAGCACTTCTTCAGTTTACACCAAAGTCCTTTTGCGTAGTTTGGAGAGTAGTCTTCCATTAAAGATAATCTAAAATCTTCACATTCCCGAACATTGATTTCAGACAATTTCTTGTCAGCAAAAACTTCAATAAAAGTCTTATACTGAGGATAAGCTGTTTGAAAGGTTACGGACTGAACAGTTTTCTTATAATAAGGCAAATAAACATCTTCCATAAATTTTGAAAATGGAATATCTAATTGTGGTCTTTTTGCACTAACACTAGCTATTTTAGCATTGTATTCAGTTCTTATCCTACAGACTTCGTCAAAGGCTTGCTTTTCTGTTTTAAAATCAATTCCAAATTGATCTTTATAAGATTTAACCCTAAACCTCCTTCGGTCACCCGTAGTTGGATCTACACTGAATTCAACCTCATAGTAAATTTTTCCTTTCTTATTTCGACTTACGCATTTATATTTTTTACTCATTTTGTTCCTTTCTTTCAGAAAGCAACTTAAAGCCGAGTAATTCTTCTACAATATACTTAGGAGCTAAATTAAGACGTGAATTATCAAATGGTGATTTACTTAATTCTACCACATTATTTGATAAAGCTCTAGATTCTTCAAATTTTCGAACAGCAATTAACTTTGCTTGTCTTATAATATCCCGTGCCGTATGTTCAGGAAAACCTAATTTCATTAATTCTGTATGATTTATTGTTTGCATCATCTCTTCTTTCTACTTTTTATTGCATAGATTTCAATCTTTTGATTAAGCTTAGAATGGTTCAACAAGTTAGATCATTAACAAAAAGTCATAAACTACTTTTCTATAAAATAATTGTACATAGCATAATAGTCAAATTTCATCTATATTTTCGAAATGATAAAGTAAAGGTATCTTGTAAAGTCGTAGGGCTCTATGGCGCTAGATGTCGTTTTACAAATTGGCAAGAGACCTGTTTTAGTTCAAATTTTATCAAAGCATGTGGGATATGCCGGACATCATATTGGAAATGAAATCACTAAAATAAGGAATCCATTCAAGACAAAGAAGTAAACATGATATGGATAAGTTTTAGGAATTGATGTGAGTAAAGCAAACTCTGAAGTAGCTATTCTTATCAACGGACAAAATATACATGGTTACTACTCTATGCCCAATGGTACGATTGGATTTAATCACCTACTGAAAGACCTGAAAACAGAGCAACACAACAGATATTATATTCCAAGCTACGGGTGTCTATTCTCACCGTCCTCAAGCATTTCTAGATAATAATGGATACGCTTATATACGTCTTAACCTTCTGGAAGCTAAAAACAGTTGAATAGTCTGCGAGCACGGAAAATAGATAAAATTGATGTAGACAAATTAGCTTCCTCACAAATTTGTCTTAAATCGTAAAACAACTTATAGTGACCCCAGCCGATTCTATCAGAATCTGACAGAAGATATCGTAAGGCCTAAGAAAATAGGTTACACAAGGTTCTTCAAGTTTCCTTCCCAGAAATCGAGAGCTTGCTCTCTATACCTACAGGATAGCAATATTGGAATCTCTTGACGGTCTTCCCAACCAAACAATATCTTTATTAATATTGATCTCAAACACTTTTAATCTGGTGATTATCTGGCACAGGAACATATTACCAAGCGTAGTAATCCTTACACTAGAAAAATCCTATATAAATATATTCATAACATCGCTTCAGCTAGTCACACCAATCCATATCACATTGCAGACTTCTATGAGAATCAAAACCACCAGTGTAAACTGGTGGTTTATTCTGCGGCTGTAAGCCGCTTCTACCGGTCAGGGGTAAAAGCCCGCCGAAATAGCTTCCTCGCGCACCACTTTCCCGAGCAGGTACTTAAGCACCTTGACTTACTTTCTCCTATTCATTTCGCCAGTAAACGGATCTACTGCCTCGAATAAAGTAAGCTGGTCTGCTACTCTGTCTTCTTGTAATTGATTTTGAATATATTCAGCTATCACTTTCTGATTACGGCCTACCGTATCTACATAATAGCCTCTGCACCAAAACTTTCGATTCTCATATTTGTATTTTAAATTCGCATGCTTATCAAAAATCATCAAGCTGCTATTTCCCTTTAAATATCCCATGAAAGCCGAAACACTGAGTTTGGGCGGGATACTGACAAGCATATGAATATGATCGAAACAAGCATTGGCTTAATGTATGGTCACACCTTTTCTCTCACATAAGTCACGTATGATTTTTCCGATACTAGCTTTATATCTGCCGTAAATGATTTGACGACGATACTTTGGTATATGATAAACTTTCATTAGCCTCTCTCATGAGATATCTCCTTTGTGATGTTTAGTAGTGGCGGGGAAACCACTTCTATCTTATCAGTTTAGGAGGTTCTTTTCTTACCACGCTAAAAGCTATCCGGAACCACTAGCATAGCTAGTGGTTTTCAAGAGACAACAAAGAAGACAATCGCAGACGACTTTAACTAAGCCACATGCGATTGTCTTAATACATCAACTCATCAGGATAATGTATTACCTTGTAATGCATAACAAACTTTACAACTATACTTCAACTTAAAATCATTAAAGTCAACTATGCCCTATCATTGTAACAGCTCGTTTCAAAAGATGTCAGATGAGGTGTATCTTTAGTGTACCAAAATTTTCAAAAAACAGCTCGAACTCATCCTTAAAATATTACCTTAATACTCAATGAGAATATATTTTGAACTGGAAATCCGCATTACCCTTGACAAATAGTAGAAAAGAATCTAAATATTTCTCTTATTTATGTATACATAGAAAAAATTTAGTCTTCTTTTTTCTTGCGAGTTACAAGACCAAATCCACTCATCAGACCAAGGATACCAAGAGCTGCAAGGGCAGAAGGAGCTTCTGTACCGGTTTTAGGCAATTCTTTAAGAGTGCTCTTAACTGGTGTTTTACCCGCTGGTTCTTGTTTGCGTGGAGTGACCTTTTTTCTGTAAACATGGACTGTATTTCCATCTTTATCAGTTATCGTCTTGATAAATTCATAGCCCGGAATATCTTTCTTAGGTTGTTCGCCGTCTTCGCTTGGATGTCCTGGAATTTCATTGCCTTCCTTATCCTTATGACTGGTCTTCACTTTTTCGTAGACATGCTCTGTGTCACCGTTTGGAAGTTTCTTAGTCTCTACGAAGCGGTAACCTGGAATATCTTTCTTCGGTTGTTGGCCGTCTTCGCTTGGGTGGCCTGGAATTTCATTGCCTTCCTTATCCTTATGACTAGTCTTAACCTTCTCATAAACGTGTTCTGTGTCGCCATTTGGAAGTTTCTTAGTCTCTACGAAGCGGTAACCTGGAATATCTTTCTTCGGTTGTTCACCGTCTTCGGTTGGGTGGCCTGGAATTTCATTCCTTCCTTATCCTTATGACTGGTCTTAACCTTCTCATAAACGTGCTCTGTGTCACCGTTTGGAAGTTTCTTAGTCTCTACGAAGCGGTAACCTGGAATATCTTTCTTTGGTTGTTCACCGTCTTCGCTTGGATGTCCTGGGATTTCATTGCCTTCCTTATCCTTATGACTGGTCTTAACCTTCTCATAAACGTGCTCTGTATCACCATTTGGAAGTTTCTTAGTCTCTACGAAGCGGTAACCTGGAATATCTTTCTTAGGTTGTTCACCGTCTTCGCTTGGGTGGCCTGGAATTTCATTCCCTTCCTTATCCTTATGACTAGTCTTAACCTTCTCATAAACGTGCTCTGTATCACCGTTTGGAAGTTTCTTAGTCTCTACGAAGCGGTAACCTGGAATATCTTTCTTCGGTTGTTCACCGTCTTCGCTTGGATAACCTGGAATCTCATTGCCTTCCTTATCCTTGTGACTAGTCTTCACTTTTTCGTAGACATGTTCTGTGTCACCGTTTGGAAGTTTCTTAGTCTCTACGAAGTGGTAGCCTGGGATATCTTTCTTCGGTTGTTCGCCGTCTTCGGTTGGGTGGCCTGGAATTTCATTCCCTTCCTTATCCTTATGACTAGTCTTAACCTTCTCATAAACGTGCTCTGTATCACCGTTTGGAAGTTTCTTAGTCTCTACGAAGCGGTAGCCTGGAATATCTTTCTTAGGTTGTTGGCCGTCTTCGGTTGGAATTAATGTATTCCCCTCAGTATCTACAAATGAAGTAATTGGACGTACAGTTGGTGTGTATTTTGCAGTTATTTCTGTTCCGTTCTTATCAACTCGTTTGACTGTAACTCCTGAAGCCTTCCCAACAAAGTCTTTTTCTGGTGTGAAAGTTACCACACCATTTTCATCAATGGTATAAGTTCCTTCTCCCGGAACAACTTTCTTAGTTGTGCCATCATCAAAGGTTGGTTTAACATTTTCATCAATTTCAACAGTCTTCTCCACACCGTTTACTTCAACTTTACCACCAGTAAAAGTTGGTGTACCGTTTTGTGTTTGTCCTTTAGGTCCTTCAGACTCATCATCTGTAGAAGTTGGTTTAACAGGTATTACAGTTGGAGTATACGTTGCTGTAGCAGTTGCTGTAATATCCGTATCATTAGCATCTTTTCCTAATTTTGCAGTAAGTGAAACTGTGACAGGTGTAGCTGTACCGGTAAATGTCTTCAATGGAACAAAAGTTACTTCACCTGTTTCATTATTAATTGAGTAGGTACCCTGACCATCAATTGTTAGAGTATCAACAAATCCACCTGTTTTTGGATCTACTAACTTAGCAGGCGAAGAAGCACTTGGTTTTACTGGTGATCCATCTCCAACAGATGTAAAGGTTGGAGTTTCTTTTTGAGTAGCACCTTGAATATCAGTCGAAGTCACATTATGTCCTTCAATCGTATTAGTTACTGTAATATGGTAGGTTGTTGTAGCGGTTGATGAATCAACTCCATGATCAACTCCCGACTCAGTTCCACCGATTGTTGCTTCAGTAGTATAATTTCCATTACTATCAATAACATCAATCTTAACAGTATATACTCCTACTTCATTTAAGCTATATCCACTAGCAATATTATAGTTATTTGCATCTTGTTTGGTATCAAATACTTTTTGAACTCCTGAAGGCGATGTTACTGTGATTCGAGTGATATAGGTAGTTTTTCCATATTTAGTATCTTCAGAGTCTGAGATGCTTACTGCAGCTTTTGCTTCATTACGAAGGTCAACAACTGTACCTTTTGTTGAAGTATAATCTTGTGAAGTTGCTGTTGGTTTTGTATTTACTACAGTTGCCACATCAGTATTTGTTGCAATCGTCCCTCTAATAATACCACCAAATCCTGACTTAGTATGAACTTCCCAAGAGTCATTTTCAAGCTTAGTAGCAGTCACCTCAGTTCCATCAGATGACGCCCAGGTATTTGAATGTTTATCGTAAGTGACAGTTACTGACATTCCATCTCCTACCTGATTAGTATTCCTAGAAACATAAATCGTTTCTGGACGAGTTGGCGTTTCTACACTTGTCACTTTCCCAGTGCTATCAAGCTGTCGAATGTACTCATAGATATAAAATTTCATACCACCGTCTTGCTGAGCTTCTGTGTACACTTGACGTTTAGTCCATCTTGTCGTACCATCACCATTCAGTGTTTTACTTTCAGCATAGTCGCCAGGTAACTCCCAGTGTCCGGTAGCCCTATTAAAAGTCGCAGTATGTTTTTGCCCATCCGTTCCATTTAACTCAACTTGTTCACGTAAGAAAGTTCCCTTAACATTTTCAACAGATGCTTCCACTTTAATATTGTTCACACCAACTTGGGCAGTTGCCTCTGATGTCACAGGAATATTAAATACTGTATCTGAATCAACAGTATCTAATTCTTGATTCTCAGAAACAGCTGTGTTGGTTGAACCACTGTCTACGAGCCATTTGCCGTCAACTGCTTTTAGATTGGTTACAGTACCATCCGGCATTGTTATCTTAGCACTTGATGCACCTTTAGAAATTTTAACTGGTACAACCGTTGAGTAAGTTTCAACGTTTTGAACCTCAACCTTTGGTTTCACAACTAATGTTACAGTAGCATGTGCTTCTTGTCCAGATTGGTTCCAGACATTATTATTAGCCAACTTATCATAATCTTTTGCAAATACGGAGACTGTGTAAATTCCTGCTTCAGTTAATTTTCCAGAAATGATTCCTCTCCCCATATTCGTTTGATCAGCAGCTTGCTCTTCAGAAGTACTATTCGCAACACTATATTTAGTTCCTGGAATTAATACTTTGGAATCATCTAATGCTTCACCAATAGTATTATATCCCGAAACTCCTGTTACTGATTTAGAGAATCTTTGAGGTACTCTTACAACTTTGCCTTCAACCGTCGTATAGTTATAAGTTCCTCGACTATTTGCTGGTGTTGCACTTGCACCTGACTCATCATAGAATTGAATATTTACATTAGCATCGTCACCAACATTACGATCATAACGCTCAGAATCTGATTTTATTTTAGGAGGCGTACTATCTTGCCACCCGACCCAACCAGCACGAAGATTCTGAATTTGGAAAGTTACCGTACGACCATCTGTATTGGTCGCAGTAATATTAAATCGTAAATCATAAACTCCATTTTCAATATCCGCTATAACTTTTCCTTGAATTGTGTCTGTTTCTGAATCGTATGTCAATCCCGGCACAAGGTTAGTTGGAGTTACAGAAGTTAAACTCCAACCAGCTTGCTTGGCATTTTCAGAAACAGCGATACGATCTTTCAAGCCTTTAATTAGTACACGATCAATTCCTTGTTCGTAACCCAATCCATAAATTTCTGTAGCTAGGTATTCATAACCACCATTAGCAGAGTAAATCGATGTTGCAGCGTTTAAAATTCTTGACCCATCCGCACGAAGTTTGTTTCTCCAAAGAGGTGCTTCTTCTGCTAATTTTTTAGCGGCATCAGGGGTTAATGGATAGTCTACACGTCCTTTGTTGTTATGACCAGTCTTTCCACCTTGTTCTGTATGCATCCCATTTCCAGCATTTGTATCATTGCCAACTCGCTGATTAGAATAGACTTCTATCTCTAACCCTGTAGCATCAGTACCCGTAATTAATTTAATTTCTTGTACTGGAATCGTATAGGTATCCTTACCTGTGTGATTTGAAGCATTTATTTCTGAGACACGAGAGACATTTGTCCCTTCTTCAGCATAGAAATCTTGAGCAGCCAAAGCTACTCCAAAGTTTACGTCTTTTCCAACTCCTGCTTTTTTCAGATCATTGTAGACAGCAAGAATGGAATCATTTAAGCGTGATAGTTGGGTGTTAATTTGCTGTGTGGTAACGTTATCAGCTGCTAAAACTTTCTTAGCTTCCGCAATAGCTGCTTTATTGTTGACTACTGCCGCTTCGACGGCTGCTTTGCTTGCGCCTTCAACCTTATTTCTACGAACTGCTTCATCTGCAAGAACATTTGTCACTTCCGCTTCTGACGTGACCTGTTCCAAAACCTTTTTAGATTCTTCTACAGCTTTTTCTGTAGCAGTGGTCGCCACTGGTTTGACTGCTGTAGTTGTTGCTGTTTCCTCAACTTGTTTCCCAGCTTCGTCTGACTCAACTACAACCGTGATCAAAGCTTCAACTTTAGCAAGTTCTGCATCGATATCTGACTGTTTTGCAGTTTCGTTTGCAAGAACTGCCTTTGCAGCAGTCAATACTTCATTTGCTGTAACTATCGCTGTTGCATCAGCTTTCTTTGAAGATGCAACTTTTGCTTCTAACTCAACTACTTTTTTAGTCAGAGCAGCCTTATCAGCTTTTTTAGCTTCTACTATCTTATCTTCCTTCTCTGCAGTTGCTGGTGTTGCAACTTCAGGTTTCACCGCTGTTGAAGGCGACTCCGGTTTTTCTGCTAATACTGTTGTTGGTGGTGTCACAACTTCAGATCTCACTGTTGCTAAATCTGACTCCAACTTATCTGTCGGTGCTGGTGTTGCTGGTGATTTAGTTACTGTTACCGTAGTATCAGAACCTTGTACCTCCGTAGCAGATACTGCACCATTACCTAGGAACATCAAACCGGCTGCAATTGCCACCGATGCTGCCCCAAAGCTGTACTTCCGAATACTATAACGAAGGTACTTCTCGTTTCTAAAATCCTGTTGTTTTCTCTTCATGAAACACAACCTCCTTGTTTTTTTAAATGTCGATATGAAATACACAGGAAAACAGAGTCTCCTGCACTCACAGAAAATCGTTTTCAAGGAATTATTTATTTCCCGTGTTGTAAAATGAAGTGCAACAGAAAAGACATGTTCGTCATTCATCACATGAAAGAGGTTCAAATGAGAACTTCAACGGGCTCCTCAGAGAGTTTTTCCCTAAAGGCAAATCTCTCAATCCGCTGACTGACGAAGAACTCGCTCAATATCTCTCAGCTATTAACGAAAGACCTAGGCGACTTCATCAGTACAAAACTTCAAAATTTCTGTTTGGGCTAGCCCAAACAGCCTAAACAATGGAATCCCAGTCTATCCATGAACTTGTTGCACTTGACTTGACAATGTGCCAATTATTTATTTCAAAAAGTGATCTAACCACTCTCGACATATCTATTATAGCATTTTTAAACTTTTATTCAAGTGAGGTTGTAAGATGAAGTATAACACAAAAGTCATATTCTTCTGATATATAAGAATTCTCCAATTCAGTATAAAAGTAGATAAACATACCCACTAATCATTCCAACGAAAAATCAAACTATTCTTAATTATCAGACTCTGAATGTGGTAAAATGAGCGCTATCTCAAGATGGGTGAGAAATCTACAGAGATTGCTCGTCTTATTAGGTAGACATCACTCACGATTACTCATGAAATCAACGGAAAAAAAAACAGTTTTTCTACGTTTTTATGGCATACTCAAAATATAGGCTGTTGTATAGCTAACAGTTTTAACACATTTTTCTGACATACTATAAATTTCAAAGAAGTAAAAGAATGTCAATTAAAAATCATTTACAAAGAGAATTCAAAGGTTCAAATTTTGAAATTTGTGAAACACTAATAACAGATACCTACTTCACTAGCTTTTTAGATTACGTGAGTTTACCTGAATCAATCTCTAAATTAATTGAAGAAGGCTATGCTGATAAAAGAAATCAGTTAGATGAATACATTGATTTTGCACTTCATCATAATTTAATTACTATGCAAAATAATATTATCCAAGCTACCGATCTTGGTTTAGCCTGAGTGTGGTTGACATATGCGCCAGTTGAAGGCGATGATTGTATTTAGAAAAGAGAGCACTATAATTTCTGCATAGGGATAAAACTGACAAAGGAATTATATAGTCTATTTTGTTGTAAAAAAAATCCCCGCCAAGATCTAACTTGGCGGGGATTTGGTGGGGAATAACACCCCAATTTAAGATTTAAATCACCTTAAGCAATTCTTAACCTTAATATACTAGGCTTTCGCATTCAATTTGCGTTACTCTATTATTTAAGAGTAACTGAAGCGCCTGCTTCTTCCAATTTAGCTTTAAGTTCTTCGGCTTCTGCTGCAGCAACGCCTTCTTTGATAACATTTGGTGCACCATCAACAAGTTCTTTAGCTTCTTTAAGGCCAAGACCAGTGATTTCACGTACAACTTTGATAACGCCGACTTTCTTGTCGCCAGCTGCAGTCAATTCGATATCGAATGAATCTTTAGCAGCGGCAGCTTCACCAGCACCAGCAGCAGCTACAGCTACAGGAGCAGCTGCAGTTACACCAAATTCTTCTTCGATAGCTTTTACAAGGTCGTTCAATTCAAGGATTGAAGCTTCTTTAATTTCAGCAATAATGTTTTCAATGTTCAATGCCATTGTTATTTCCTCCAAATAAGTTTTAAATTTATAATATTTTTTTCGTAGCTAGGCTACGCTGCGTAGCTTAAGATTAAGCTGCGTCTTCTTTGTTGTCTGCAACTGCTTTGACAGCAAGTGCAACGTTGCGAACTGGCGCTTGAAGTACAGAAAGGAGCATAGAAAGAAGTCCTTCGCGGTTTGGAAGAGTTGCAAGTGCAAGAATCTCTTCTTTTGATGCGACAGCGCCTTCGATTGCACCACCTTTGATTTCAAGTGCATCAGCGTTCTTAGCAAAGTCGTTCAAGATTTTCGCTGGAGCAACAACATCTTCGTTAGAAAATGCTACTGCAGATGGTCCAACAAAAACAGATGCCAAGTCTTCAAGTCCAGCTTTTTCAGCTGCACGACGCAAGATTGAGTTTTTGATAACTTTGTACTCAACTTCGCTTCCACGAAGCTCACGACGAAGAACGGTATCTTGCTCAACAGTTAAACCACGAGCGTCAACAACGACGATAGATGCAGCAGCTTTCATTTTCTCAGCAACTGCGTCAACCAGTTCCGCTTTTTTAGCAATAATAGCTTCACTCATTTAGTGTTTCACCTCCGTAATTATTTTGCTTGGGAATTTTCCAAAAGAAAAACGCGCCCAAACCTAGACACGAAAGTACAATACGCTTCTTTTTACATGATACGTTTTGTCCTCGGTAGGATCTTTATGAGTCGAGCTCCCCTACTGTCTTAGGCAGTTTTTTCAAACCATTGATAATTATAGCAAAAGAAAAAAAAGATTGCAAGCTTTTTATACAATCTTTTTTATTTTATTGAATTATATTGAAGTTACACTGTATCAATCCACATAATCTTTTTCGTTCTTATTAAACCAAGCGTATGGCAAACCTATGAGTAGGCCACCACCGATGAGGTTACCGATAAAGGTTACGCCCCAGTGGCGTAGGATATTTCCAATACCAAAATTTTGCACTTCCGCTGCTGCTGAGCTGAATTTCACGATAGCAAAGGAAGCGAAGTTGGCAGCCAAGTGTTCGTTAGTCAGGAATACAAACATATAAATGGCTGATATAACTAAGAAGAGCTTAGCTGTACTATCCTTGACCAAAACGAAGGAAAGAATAGCGATATTAACAAAAATATTGGCCAAGACTCCCTCGAGCAGAATCAACTCATTAGATCGGGCAAGCTTCATCTGCACAACACCAGAAATGAAACTATCTTTGCTAAGCCCTGCGTAAGCAGCCGAGTTAGCAAAGAGCCAGCCGGCAATCAAGGCGCCAATCAGATTGAAAAAGGTACAATAAAGCAAAATCATCAAGGCTTTTTTCCAGTCAATCTTCTTCAAAAAGGTACCAGCAGTCAGAAACATCATGTTGGAAGTCACCAATTCTGCATTTAGAAAAACAATGTAAGCCAATCCCCAAGCAAAGATGAAAGGAAAGAGAAAACGCCCAGTTCCTGGAACAATCTTATTCGTCAAATCTGCTGCAATGGCTCCAGCCCCAGTACTAAAGGTTAGGAAAGCTCCAGCAAAGATGGAACGAACAGCGTACTTGGCTTTGCTTGTATCAAACAAAGCTTCTTTCTTGCGGCAAGCTGCTTCAATTTTAGGGATAAATGTCGATTCAGGCATAAAAAATTCTCCTATTAATTTAAACTATGTATAGTATATCACAAAGTTCTTTCTTTTGATAGCGTTTTCGAGAACCTTTTTAAATTTTCTAAAAAAGGATTGAAAATCTATTTTCAACCCTTAAATCTTTTTGATAACTGAGCAATATCTTCTGGCCGTGTTCGACAGCAACCACCAAAAAGACGCACTCCTTGATTTTGCCAAAGTTTACTATTTTCCAGCAAGCTCCGCCCCTGCTCTGGATCGTCATGCCAAGTCTTGGTCAAGCCATTATAAGTTTCGCCAGAGTTTGGATAGGTCAGAAAAGGTTTGTTGCACACTTGTCCAAGCCCATCTAATAAAGGAGCGATTAAATGTGGAGCTGTACAGTTAAAACCAACTGCCAAGACTTGTGGGCTTTCTTGAGCCAAGTTTCCTAATTCCTCAATCTTAGTGCCATCTGATATAGCATTCTCCGACTGGGCGACAAAGGACAAATAAGCCTCCGCCTGCGGAAATTCCTCAGCTAAAAGTTGGAGGATTGCTGCCGCTTCTGCTCCATTTGGAATCGTTTCAATAGCCAGCAAGTCACTCCCAGCTTCTAGTAAAGCTTGGATACGCGGACGGTGAAAATTTCGATATTCTTCCTCACTCAGCTGATAGTCTCCCGTATACTCCGAACCATCAGCTAAATAGGCAGCATAAGGCCCTACTGAGCCTGCAACTAGAGAATAAGGTCTCTGTTTCTGCTCCTCTGGAGATAATCCTATCCAGATATTTTCGATTGCCTTTTGTGCTAAGAAGACTGTCTCTTTTAAAAGATTATAACCCTTTTCAGGAGTTAGTCCTGCCTCTATAAATGCTGGAATGCTGGCCTGATAACTGGACGTAGTGATGATATCACTGTCAGCTCTCACATAGCTTTCATGCACATCTTGAATAATCTGAGGCTGGTCTAATAGGTATTGAGCTGACCAAAGCTTACCAGATACATCATATCCCAGCCTTTCCAACTCTGTACCTAAGGCTCCATCTAAAATAATAATTTCTTGCTTGTCAAGCAAATCTTTAAATTTTCCCATGAAATACTCCTAAAATCTACGATGACGAAGGTAATAATATAGATAGCAAAGACCAACAAAAGGTAGGCCAAAATAAAGTCCTGCTCTTTGGGACTTATCCCAAGCAATCCCAGCGACAGATAGAACCAAAAGAACTATCGTAAAGTAAGGCAAAAAAGGACTAAAGGGAGTTTTGAAAGCCAGTTCCTCTTCCTGATGTTCTTTCAGCCATTCTTTGCGGAAACGAATTTGAGCAATGGGAATAGACAACCAAACAACTACCACAGCAAAACCAGCAATCGAAACCAAAGCTAGGAAAACTGTGTCTGCCGCATAAAAACTTGCAAAAAGTGATAAAGCGGCCCCTAACATAGATAATAAGAGAGCTCTCATCGGTACGCCATGACGATTAATTTTTACAACTTTTCGGCTGATCATTCCTTCATTTGCTAAAGACCACAGCATACGACTGGAGGCATATAGACCAGAATTTCCCGCTGATAAAATAGCTGTTAAGATAACAAAATTCATGATATCCGCTGCATAAGGTAAGCCAATCTTATCAAAAACAGTTACGAAAGGAGCCTGTGTCACTCCTGCTTCCTTGACTGGTAACAAAGCAGCTAGAACAATGATTGTCAAAACAAAGAAAATTACCAAACGACCAATCGTTGTTTTAATAGCTTTAGGTACAGCTTCTGTCGGATTATCCGTTTCTCCTGCTGCAATACCAATGAGTTCTGTACCTGAAAAGGCGTAGTTCACTGCCAGCATAATAGACAAAAGCGCTGTCCAGTTTTTAGGAAAAGCTCCATGAGCTGTCAAGTTACTGAAGAAAGGCGCGTTTTGATGGTGACTCATAGGAATCAGACCAAATATCGCACCAAGCCCCAAGATAATAAAGACAATAATCGTAATAACCTTGATACTTGAAAAGTAGAATTCTGCTTCTGCAAACAATCTAACACTAAGAGCGTTCATTCCAAAGATTACAGCTGCAAAAAAAGCCGCAAAAAACCAAGCTGGAACACTAGGAAACCATCGTTGCATCAGCATACCTGCGCCCAAGAACTCTGTTCCTAAAGCCACCGTCCAACAAAGCCAATAGAGCCAAGCAACAGCAAAACCTGTGCCTGGACTAATAAACTTTGTTGCATAAGTGTGGAAGGAACCAGTCACTGGCATGGCAACAGCAAGCTCTCCTAAAGAGAGCATAACCAAATAAACCACCACTGCACCAATTAGATAAGATAAAACTGCCCCCAAAGGCCCTGCCTGAGCAATCGTATAGCCAGAACTGAGAAAAAGACCTGTCCCAATAACACCACCAAGTGACAGCATAAAGAGATGCCTACTCGTCATCTTACGATGAAATTCACCTTCATTCTCAAAGTTGTGGTTTTGAGAATGTTCATGTTTTGAATCTTTCTTAGTCATTATATTTCCTTCATTTTTTTGCTATCTACTTATTGTATCATAAAGGAAAGTAAGGAATCATATATATTTTTTATTTGGGTCATAAAGAAAACCTATACAAACTAAAAAAGAGGTCTTCCCCTCTTTAGTTATATTATAAAAATCTATTTGCCCAAGCAACATCCACATCTAAGATATCCTGAGTAGTATATTGCTGACGATAAGGATTGTATACAATATTGCTAGCCCCAGACTCATAGAGAGGAGAATCAAAGCGTGTCAAATTGTATTTTTCGATAATAAAATTCAATTTAGCATTATAACTGGTATCAGTAGCATAGACACCAGTCAGGGCAGCAGTCGCATCCTGGAAAGTTGGTGCATTACTCTTCCATGCGCCTGCAAAATGCCCTTGCTTGAGTACAGCAACATAGTCTTGCAGAGATTCCACATAGCTAGGATAAGAACGGAAACTATCATTGATAGTATAAGAGTTACCTTCTCCATCATCTTCCCATGTTTCCATGTTAGCAGATTGCCCCTCATAATGTCCTTTAATACCAAATAAATTATAGTGAGGATCACTTGACAAACCAGATTGTCCAGAGCCACTCTCTAAAATAGCCTGTGCAATCATTACAGAAGCATAAAGATCATTATCCTGTCCCAACTGACGAGCCGGTTCACCAATCTGTGAAATAAAATAGTCAGTTGGGTTCATAGGTTGTTGGTCGCTATTATTGGCACTAGCTGTATCAGTTCGATTAGCTAAATAAAAACCAACAATAACAGTTGAAATCATTATGAATACAATCGAAAGGGTTCTTTTACCTCTTTTTGATATTCTCTTCTTCATCATTATTCTCCTAAGTTTATTTCGTTATTTTCATTCATTCTATCATAATAAATAACTAAATAACACTACTAATAAATTACAAGTATGTAACATTTTTCGTTTATTTCAAAAAATCCAACTCAAAGATAAGTTGGATTTAATTCGTAATATTAAATTTTTGAAAAAATTGCATCCCAAGCAGCATCTAAGCCATCCTTGGTGACTGAGGAAAAAAGAATGAAATCATCATTTTTGTCAAAGTCCAGCTTTTTCTTAATAGCTGACTCGTGCTTATTCCATTTTCCGCGAGGGATTTTATCTGCTTTGGTCGCTACTAGAACAACCGGAATGTCATAATATTTCAGAAATTCATACATTTGCACATCATCTGCGCTCGGGTCATGACGAAGATCAACAAGGCTGACAACCGCTCTGAGATTTTCACGACTGGTCAGATATTCCTCAATCATCCGGCCCCATTTTTCACGCTCTTTTTTGGAAACACGGGCATAGCCATAACCTGGCACATCAACAAAACGCAACTTGTCATCAATGTTGAAAAAGTTTAGCAGCTGAGTTTTTCCAGGTTTTCCTGAAGTTCGCGCTAAATTCTTACGATTAAGCAGTGTATTGATGAAGCTGGACTTTCCAACGTTGGAGCGGCCAGCCAAGGCAATTTCTGGAATATCATCTTGAGGGTAATGCGATTTATTGGCTGCACTCAGCAAAATATCAGCATTGTGTGTATTGATTTCCATAAGCACCTCGTTAGGCAGTTTCTAGAATAGGCTTATCTGTTCCATCTACTGCTTCTTTGGTAATACGGACAAGTTTGACATTTTCCTGACTTGGAACTTCAAACATGACATCCATCATAGTTTCTTCGATGATAGAACGAAGACCGCGAGCACCTGTTTTACGTTCAATCGCTTTATTGGCAATCTCCTGCAGAGCATCCTCGTCAAATTCAAGCTTAACGTCATCATAAGATAGAAGTGCCTGATACTGCTTAATAAGGGCGTTCCTAGGCTCTTTCAAAATCCGAACCAAATCATCAACTGTTAGTTGCTCCAGAGCAGCAAAAACAGGCAAACGGCCAATCAACTCAGGAATAATTCCAAATTTTTGAACGTCTTCTGAGATAATTTCCTGCATATAGGACCCATCTTCGTCAATCGCTCGGTTATTCTGACCGAAACCAATGATTTTCTCACCCAGACGCTGTTTTACGATTTCTTCGATACCGTCAAAAGCGCCGCCAACGATGAAGAGAATGTTCTTGGTATCAACCTGAATCATTTCCTGCTGCGGATGCTTGCGTCCACCTTGCGGTGGTACACTCGCTACGGTTCCTTCGATAATCTTCAAGAGAGCTTGTTGAACTCCTTCACCCGAAACATCACGGGTGATAGAGACATTTTCGCCTTTTTTAGCAATCTTGTCAATCTCATCGACATAGATAATGCCGCGTTCTGCACGCTCAATATTAAAGTCAGCTGCCTGCAAAAGTTTGAGGAGGATATTTTCCACATCTTCACCGACATAACCAGCTTCAGTCAGAGCAGTTGCGTCCGCAATGGCGAAAGGCACATTGAGGCTGCGAGCCAGAGTCTGCGCCAGGAAGGTCTTACCTGACCCGGTCGGGCCAATCATCAAAATATTTGACTTTTGCAGTTCCACATCTTCTTCTTCACGGCTATCATGGTAGTTAATACGCTTGTAGTGATTATAGACCGCTACTGCCAAGGCACGCTTAGCTCGGTCTTGCCCGATAACATAGTGGTTCAAGATATTCAGCAGCTCCTGAGGTTTTGGCACCTCAGACAGATCTGCCAGCACTTCCTCGGCCAGCTCTTCACGGATAATCTCCTGTGCCAACTCCACACATTCATTACAGATAAAGGCATTGTTACCAGCGATAATCTTCTGAACCTCATCTTGGTTCTTCCCACAGAAAGAACAAAAAACCATCATATCATCATTACGACTTGTAGGCATTGTTTACTCCAATTCTAAAATTCTAAATCTATTTATTTTCTTTCGTACATGTTAAAAAAGTGTCATATAAAAAGCATGAATGGAATTTACCAAGTTTGTAAAAGCATTCAGCAAAAATAAAGCTGCCAGTCCAAACCGCTTTTTCCGAAAGGTTTGAACGGCACAAATAAGACAAATGACACATAAAAAGGCCGTAAAAAAACCAAAAATACTACGTTCCATTCTTACGAGTCCTTCCTTCGGTATCTTTTTATAGTGAAATCATAAGGATTTTTTTCATCTTTGGCATGAAATTCACTGCTAACTTCCTGATAAGGAGCCCAGTCAAATGTCTCAGGGAAATAGGTATCTCCTTCCAGCTTAGCAGCAATCTGAGTCTGAATCAATTCTTCCAAATACGGCTCAAAAGCCCTGATAATCTGCGCTCCGCCAATAATATACAAGTTTCTATCTTGCTTGTGGTACCAATCCAAGACATCTTCCACATTGCTGAACAGCAAGACATTCTCATTGTCAACTTGATAGTTCTTATCCTTGCTCAAAATCAGGCTGATTCGATTTGGCAAAACGCGACGCTGCAGACCATCAAAGGTCACACGCCCCATCAAAATAGCATGTCCAGTGGTTGTTGCCTTAAAATGCTGCAATTCTGCCGGGAGATGCCAGGGCATAACCTTGTCTTTTCCAATCAGACCATCCTCTGCCTGAGCCCAAATGGCAATAATCTTCTTTGTCATCCTTTTATCCTTTGTATTAGTAACTCTATTCTATCAAATTTGCTGTAAAAAGGCATGTTTAAAGTATGATTCAAGCAGAACTTTTGCAAAGGTTGGCTGTTTTCGCATACACTTATCAAAATCGTTAAATAGCCAAATCAAACTTCAGCTGAGGTTTAACGGGATCATAGTCTAATAACTCAAAATCTTCTGCTTTAATATCAAAGAAATTGGTCCCATCCGGCACATTTAAAACGAGCCGAGGTTGGCAGTCGCTAGGTTCCCGGCGCAATAGTTCCTCCGCCTGCTCGAACTGATTGTCATAGATATGCAAGTTATTGATAAAGTAAAAGAACTTGCCAATTTTCCAGCCGAAATGCTTGGCAATCATCATCTGCAGAGCCACATACTGCATAGCATTAATGTGGTGAGCAACCAACATATCATTTGAGCGCTGAGTCAGAGTCGCATCCAGATAAATGTCTCCATCTACACGCCGAACATCAAACATGGTTTGAAAAGCGCATGGAAGCAAGCCATCTGTTTCTTCAAAAGCTTCATAATCCCAGAGAGAGATGATATTGCGACGGTTCCAAGGATTGGCTTCCAACTGTTGGAGAATTTTATTGATTATATTGTGCTTCTTGACAACAGCTCCGTAGCGCTGCCCAATAGTACCTGTATCGCCAACTTCCCAGTCATTCCAATAATGAACATTGTATTTGTCATTGAGCAATTCCAAGCTATTAGACTGGTCTTGATAGATCCAAAGGACTTCCTTGATGGCAGACTTAATAGCAATAGGGCGCAGAGTCGTGATTGGGAATTCTCCCTTGCTCAAATCGTATTCCGCAAAAGAGCCAGTGATATATTTGGAGTTAGCTACATTTCCATCCTTGTAGCGCGGACGGGCATTTTCAGAAAAAACACCCTGCTCCATAATTTTTTTAATATTCTCTTTGAAAATCGTATCTGCTAACGTCATGATTTCTCCTTCGTTCAGTGAGCTTTTTCTAGTATAGCAAATTTTCTATAAAAATTCTCCTACAGACCTTTCTGCAGGAGAACAAATGAAGCATACTTGTAGAATTATTGTAATACCAATGAAGCTGCCCCGATAACGCCAGCATCATTTCCAAGAGTAGCCAAGGCCAACTTGGTTGAAGTACGAACCTGCGGGAAGCTATTCTCTTCATAAACCTTGCGCACACCATCAAGTAAGAAGTCACCTGCAGCTGATACGCCACCACCAATAACGATTGTAGATGGGTTGAGAATAGAGCCGATATTGGCACAGGCAATTCCTAGATAGCGCGCGAAATTGCGATAGACAATCAGAGCCAGCTCATCGCCCTCTTTCGCCAAGTCGAAGACAACCTTTGCATTAACATCTTCACCATTGTCGATCAGTTTTTTCAGCTCAGCATCACCAGCATACTCATCAGCATAGCGACGAGTCAGATTGACAATACCAGTTGCAGATGCAACCGTCTCCAAGCATCCCTTCTTGCCACAGGTACACAGAATTGGCTGATCGAAGTCAACAGTGATGTGACCCAACTCCCCTGCTGCTCCAGCAAGTCCGTGCAAGAGCTTGCCTTCTGCAACAATTCCTCCGCCAACACCTGTACCCAGTGTCATAAAGACTACATCAGGCTGGTTCTCTCCAGCACCTATCCAACGTTCGCCCAAAGCGGCAACGTTAGCATCGTTGTCAATATAGAAAGGAATCCCAGTCGCTTTTTCAATCTTATCCTTGACCGGCTGCAGCGTCTTCCAATTGAGGTTGTAAGCACCAATAACAGTGCCCTTTTCTCGGTCAACAACTCCTGGTGATCCCATACCAATTCCGATAAAATCCTCTGCTGAAAGCTGAAGCAAGTCCAAACGATGCAGGATTGACTCAATCATATCCTCTACGATGTGGCTTCCTTCGTCCAAAATATTGGTTTTAATGGACCATTTTTCTTGAATTTCGCCCTCTGAAGTCAAAATAGCAAACTTAATAGATGTTCCACCAAGGTCAATTCCGATTATTTTTTTCGACATGATATTCTCCTCTGTGTTTTATTTATCATCATTATATCAGATTTTTTCAGTAAGGAAAAGGTTTGCATAAAGAAAAGTGAAAATCGAATTCTTCTTTATTCCCAAAGTAAACTCACAACTCTTTTGTAAAATAATATCTTTCACCAGTATAGGGGTATTCTTTCAACGCGAACACTTCTGTATAGCCGTGCTGTTTATAAAAATCTGGGGCTTGAAACCGATACGTATCCACAAATGAATATTTGCATTTTCTTTCTCTGGCTTCTTGTTCAGCCCTACAAAGTATTTTTGAGCCTATGCCTTGCCCTCGTAAATCCTCACTCACATACAAATATTCAATCTCCAGCCAATTACCAAAAGTTTCGGCCGCCATACCAGCCAGCAGATTTCCTTGTTCGTCTTCTACATAGATGTTAAGAGGCTCACTTTTGGAGAACTCTCTTTTAGAGCGATTGTAGGATCTGATTAAATTTCCCAGTTCTTGTGTCTTCTTCGAGTTGGTATTTTCCAATCTTAGTTTCATAGATGCCTCCGTTCCATCTCTAAAGGTTTTAGATTTACAGTTTATGAAACTGTTCGGACTATATCTTCACTTTAAATATCCTTCTGATTTGCTCGCCATTGATTATGGTAATCCATCATCGTTTCATAAATATATTTTGGTTTCTCTTTTTTCAATAACATAAGAGTAATTTCTAACGGTTCAGGAATACCAAACTTATATCTTTTGCTCTTTCTAGAAGCAAGCCTACTTCTCTTCAAAACTGCAGGATCCACTGAATGAAAACAAATCGTCAAAATATGACTCTTATTGAATAATTGATATTTTGCATAATGTCGAATACGTTCAATTCTATAGTCTATTCTCTGGATTTCTTCCCAACTATAAAACGAAACTTCTCTAAAAAGAAGGGGTTTAAAGTAAAAGCCCTGTTCCGTTAGACGAAGAAAACGTTTATCCCTAAACAAACAAATCCATACCAAAATAGAGAGAAAATCAAAAACAATTGTACCTATCACTAAAAACATTTTTTCAATCACAGAAATATTGGAATCGAATAATAGGTATCCGTTTTTAGATGGTAATACAAGAACTGTAGTCATAAAGACAGCAAGAGTGCTCTCCGATATAGCTAAGATGAATATCTTCAACCAGCTCTGACTAAACACTACTTCTTTCATTCGTTTAACCCACTCAGGTATTCATAGCGCTCGTATTTTTCCAGCAGTTTCTCGTTCTGCTCATCCAGTTCTTGCTGGAGTTCAGACAGGCGAGCAAAGTCAGATCCATTCTCCTGCATAGCCGCTTCAATCTCAGAAATCCGCTCTTCCAGCGCCTCGATATCAGCCTCAATAGACTCCCACTCCTGCTTTTCAAAGTAGGTCATGCGCTTTTTCTCCTCGCGCACTTTGGCCGATTTTTCCTTTTCCGCCTTTCGGGAAATAGCAGAGCTTTCTGCCAGAAAGGCTTTTTCATCCAAGTAATCGGTGTAATTTCCGAAAAATTCTCTAATACCCCCATCCTCAAAAGCCAAAATCTTGCTAGCTATCTTGTCTAGGAAATAACGGTCGTGGCTGACTGTAATAACTGGCCCGGCAAAGCCTTGCAGAAAATTCTCCAAGACCGTCAGAGTCGCAATATCCAAATCATTGGTCGGCTCGTCAAGAAGCAAGACATTTGGCTTTTCCAAAAGAAGCTTGAGCAGATAAAGGCGCTTTTTCTCTCCGCCAGAAAGCTTTTCGATTAAAGTCCCATGAGTAGAACGAGGAAAAAGAAACTGCTCCAAGAGTTCTGCGATGGAAGTCGTTCCGCTGCCTATCTTGACCTCCTCAGCCACTTCTTGCAGGAAATTAATGACTCGCTTAGACTCATCCAAGCCCTCAATCTGCTGAGAGAAATAGGCCACTCGGACTGTCTCCCCTACAATAAGCTGGCCAGCCTGAGGCTGAAGTTTACCGGCAATCAGATTGAGCAAGGTCGACTTGCCGACACCGTTATCTCCGACGATCCCAATGCGGTCCTTGTTCTGGATTAAAAGGCTAAACTGAGAGAGAATAGGCTTCTGGTCATAAGCAAAGTCTACGTTTTGAAACTCGATAACCTTCTTACCAATACGGCTGGTTTCAAAATTCATTTCTAGATTGCTCTCAGTCGTCTGGCCTGCCAAATCTTTCTTGAGGTCATGGAAACGATTGATACGAGCCTGTTGCTTGGTTGCCCGAGCCTGAGGCTGCCGTCGCATCCAAGAAAGCTCCTGCTTGTATAACTGCTGCTTCTTATGAAGCAAGGCCACATCCTGCTCATCCTGCTCTGCCTTAAGACGGACATAGTCTTGATAATTTCCCTGGTATTCAATCAAGCGACCGCCATCCAGCTCAAAAATCCGTGTCGAAATATTATCCAAGAAATAGCGATCATGGGTGATAAAAAGCACGGTCTTCTTTGAATTTTTCAAGAAATGCGTCAGCCATTCAATGGTATCAATATCTAGGTGGTTGGTCGGCTCATCCAGCAAGAGCAAATCGGCATCGCCTAAGAGAACCTGAGCTAGCTGAACTCGGCGACGAAGGCCTCCTGATAGCTGACCAACCTTAAGTGACAGATTAGTCAGACCAAGCTTGGACAGGACCGTCTTGACTTGACTTTCTATTTCCCAAGCATGTAGTGAATCCATCTCAGACATAACCGCTTCTAGTCTTGACTGTTGGCTTTCATCATAAGCCGTCAGGAGCAGCTCATACTCTCGAATCAACTGCATTTCCCGTAAATCACTTGATAGAACAGTGTCAAGCACCGTTTGCTCTTCATCGAAATCAGGCTCCTGAGTCAGATAAGCAATCTTATAGCCCGTCTTAGCAGAAAAAGGGCTGACATCTCCGTCAAAGCCCGACTTGCCCGACAAGACATCCAGCAGCGTTGTCTTTCCTGTTCCATTGACACCAATCAGACCAATCCGATCTAAATCATGAATGATAAAGGAAATATCCCGAAAAACAGTCTTATCACCTACTGATTTGGTTAGCTTGTCAACGATAAAATCGCTCATTTCTTCTCCTCGATATAAGCATAAATGGCCTCTAAATTATTAGGCAAATGGCCATCTACAATAGCGTATTCCAACTCTTTCAGAATTTGACCAAGTTTTGGTCCTGGTTCAAAGCCGAACTCCCGCATCAGCATGCCGCCATTGACCGCCATTTCCTGCTTGTTATGAATAGTCAGACTGGCATCAAGATTTTGAATGGCAGAGAAGTCCACTGCCAAACCTTGCGCATGTCGAAGCTCTTCTGCTTGTTGCAATAAGTCAATATCATAGTCATAGCAGTCTCGCTTGGTCAGGTTTCGTTCTGAGCGAATGGCCGCAATCTCAACCAAATCTTCTACTTTCTTGGCAAATTCACGAGAGGTCTTCCAGTCTTTTAGAAAGCCTTTGACATTTTGCACATCCAAGGCTAGCAAAAGGGCTGCCCAAGCCTGCTCAGACGCTGAAAAGCGAAAATCTGAAGCCAACTCGAAAAGCCTTTCTAACTTAGCTCTGCTTCCCTTCAAATCTGGCAAAAATTCTATGGCACCGCTTGTCAAGAGTGCCTCTAAACCCTTGCGCCAAAACGGAGCCAGCAAGAGCTTGTCGAATTCGATAAAAATTCGTTCAACCGAAATCTTTTCAAGCAAAGGAGCACAATCCTTCATAGCCGCAAAAGTATCTTGCTCTAGGTCAAAATCCAAGGCAGCTTGAAAACGAAAGCCCCGCATAATGCGGAGAGCATCTTCATTAAAGCGCTCTGCAGCAGTTCCAACTGCCCGCAAAATCCGATTTTCCAAGTCATTTAGACCATGGAAAAGATCAATGACCTGGCCGTTTTCATCCAAAGCTAGGGCATTGATGGTGAAATCGCGCCGCTTGAGGTCTTCCTCCAAAGAACGCACAAAAGAAACCTTACTAGGTCTGCGGTAGTCCACATAGACATCCTCGGTCCGAAAAGTTGTCACTTCGTATTCACGGTTATTTTCCAGAACCAAGACGGTTCCATGCTCAATCCCCACATCAACTGTCCGGTCAAAAATACGTTTAGTTTCCTCAGGATAGCTGGAGCTAGCGATATCCACATCGTGAATAGGTCGCTGTAAAAGGGCATCGCGAACAGAGCCCCCAACAAAATAAGCTTCAAAGCCAGCCGCTTTTATCTTCTCTAATACTGGCAAAGCCTCCTGAAATTCAGAAGGCAGAGTTTCTAATCTCATAGTAAATGTTCCAATCCATAGACTAATTCTGAGCGTTTGACAACCTCTTTAATGGCAAGATTAACTCCTGTCATAAAGGAAGCACGGTCATAGGAATCATGCCGCAGCGTCAATCCCTCTCCCTGGCTACCAAAGATTACTTCTTGATGGGCAACCAAACCTGGCAAGCGGACCGAATGAATACGCATGCCATCGAAATCAGCTCCGCGGGCGCCAACTATAGACTCTTCCTCATCAGCAGCTCCCTGCTGCTTGCTTGGTCTGACTTGACTGATGAGCTCGGCTGTCTTGATAGCCGTCCCACTCGGAGCATCCTTTTTCTGATCATGATGCAACTCGATAATTTCTACATTTGGGAAATACTTGGCTGCCTGTGCTGCAAACTTCATCAGCAAAACAGCTCCCAAAGCAAAGTTCGGAGCAATCAATCCGCCCAGCTCCTTTTCTCTAGACAGTTTGATTAACTCTTCCAACTGCTCAGGAGTAAAACCTGTCGTTCCAACCACCGGGCAAAATCCCTGTTCCAGAGCGAAGTGAGTATTGTCATAAGCTACTTTTGGGGTTGTAAAATCAACCCAGACATGGGCTTCCAGTCCAGCCAATTCTTCCTTGGCATTAAAGACGGGAACACCAGCCACTTCTTTTTCATCCGTAAAGGGATCCAGCAGTCCAACTAATTCTAGTTCAGAATCTTCTGTTACCATTTTATAGGCTGCTTGGCCCATTTTCCCTTTAAAACCAGCAATAATAACTTTGATACTCATGTTTCTCCTCCTTACAGAGACAAGCTCAGGCACTCAGACAATCAAATCACAGGAATATAAACAAGTGCAACGCTACCCTTGCCTAGGTGTGTTCCAATGACGCTGCCAAAGGTTGCGATAGGGACTTCACCTGCAATACCAATGTCTAGCAGATTCTGCTGAAGCTCAGCTGCCTTTTCTGGCGCATTGCCATGGATAACCATAACCTGATAAGCACCGCCCGCCATTCCTTCTTGGACAAGTTCCAGCATACGCTTGGTAGCCTTCTTCTCCGTCCGAATCTTTTCAAAAACCTCTATCACACCATGATCGTTAAAATACAGAATAGGCCTGATACTGAGCAGATTTCCCAGAATAGCTGCACCGTTAGACAGGCGTCCTCCTTTTACCAAGTGGTTCAAGTCATCCACCATGATAAAAGCGCTGGTCCCATCGATCTGCTTCTGGACATTGGCTAAAATTGTTTCAAAATCTAGTCCTTCTTCTGCCCACTCTAGAGCAGATTGAACCATAATACCGAGCGGTGCACTGGTAATCTTAGAATCTGGAAAGGCAATTTGCAAACCATGAAATTCATCTTTCAGATACTGAATGTTTTGATAAAAACCAGAAATTCCGCTAGATAGAAAGAGTCCCAGAACATGGGTATAGTCTTTGCCGTCTAGAATGGTAAGAATCTCTTCTAGGTCCGCAATGCTAGGCTGACTGGTCTTGGGCAATTCATCTGACTGAGCCATTTTTTCATAAAATTCACTAGCTGTTAAGTTTCTTCCTTCGACATAAGACTCACCGTCAATCACGACCGGAATATCCAAGACGAAAAGATTTTCATTCTCCAGTAGGGAAGCCGGCAGATAGGCCGATGAATCTGTGATAACCGCTAACTTCATGATTAAAACTCCAAATTAATGCCTGGCAAATCCAGAGCAATTTCTGTCACTTCATAAGTCAAGCGGTTGAGCATAGTTAAGCAAGGCCGAGCCAGCTCTTCTACTTCATCGTGGTCAAATTCACTCGGTTCCTCAATAAGACGACCGTGAATGTGGTTAGCTTGCGAAATGGTTCCGCTGATAACAAAATTCTCAAAAACAATCATAAAAGTCAAAATCACAATCAATGAAGTTGTGTGGGCTTCGATGTCTCTTTTGACCAATTGGAAATTCACATCAACCTTGGTTTCAGGTGTTCCATTTTCTTTTTCCCACTCAAAATTTCGGGCGTCAAAATGGTACTGACTAACAAATTCTTTTTCGCGCTGTATGTTCATTTTTATTCTCCTAAAAATATGCGATAGGCCCATTATACCATATATCGAGCGAAGTTTCCATGCTAAAATTTGCAGGCCGGAAAACACAAAAAAGAATCTCACTGACAAGCGAGATTCTTTTAAATATTATTTTTTAAGTGGTTTGCGCAGGTAACCAAAGATAATACCGCTGACTACTGCACCAATCAATACATATACCAAGTAAAGGATTGGATTATTTGTCAATCCGATCACAAAGATTCCTCCATGAGGAGCCATTAGCTTGATACCAGACAAGCCTACAAGAGCACCTGTAAGGGCTGAACCGACGATAAAGCTTGGAATAGCACGGGCTGGGTCAGCAGCTCCAAATGGAATAGCTCCTTCTGTGATGAAAGATAGTCCCATAACGATGTTGGTAATTCCAGAGTCACGCTCTTCTTCTGTAAATTTATTTTTGAAAAGAACTGTTGCTACAAACACTGCTAAAGGCGGAACCATACCAGCTGCCATAACAGCCGCCATAACAGTTGAACCACCACTTGTCAATGATTCAGCCAAAGAAAGAGTACCCACAGTATAAGCAGCCTTATTAACAGGCCCCCCCATATCGACAGCCATCATTCCTCCTACCAGAAGTCCAAGAATAACTGCTGATGTACCACTCAAGCTCATAAGGAAGTCATTAAGAGCTGTATTAATCGCTGACATAGGAATGTTTACTGCCAACATAGCAAACCCGGTAAGAGCAACACCTAACAAAGGGAGAAGAAGAATAGATTTAACACCTTCAAGTGAACGAGGAACTTTGATGTATTTTCTAAGCAATAGTACGATACCACCAGCTAAGAAACCGCCTACCAAAGCTCCTAGGAAACCAGATGAAACTTGGGATTCAGCTAGCGATTTCAAAATTGCTTCAGCTTGTTCCGGAGTTTTATTTGCAAGTTCTTTGTATACTGGAATATTTCCATAAGCAATACCTGCTTTAGCAATTGCACCTGCCACAAAACCAGCCACCAATCCAGGTTTTTCAGCAATGGAATATGCAATATAAGCAGCTAATACAGGAACCATGAAGCCAAAGGCTGCTCCACCAATCTGATTGAAGAGAGCTGACAAACCATTATAATTCCCCAAGTGACTCAACTGATCTTTAGGAACCCCTTGATCGAGCAAGAATGAGATAGCAATCATAATCCCGCCACCGATAACGAATGGCAACATTTGGGAAACACCGCTCATCAAGTGCTTGTAGAAAGCAGCTCCCAGGCTAAGTTTCTCATCGCCGGATTCTGCCGTACCGCCACCATTGGCTGCCTTGTAAATTTCAGCATTTCCTGAAAGAGCCTGATTGATTAGTTCTTCCGTCTTACGAATACCATCCGCAACAGGTCGTTTAATTAACGGCTTGCCATCAAAACGATTCATCTCTACCGCTTTATCAGCAGCGATGATAACAGCTTTGGCATTTTTGATATCTTCTGCTGTCAGTTTATTTCCGACACCACTGGCACCGTTGGTTTCAATCTTGATGCCAACACCCATTTCAGCTGCAACCTTCTGCAAAGCCTCTTGAGCCATGTAAGTATGCGCAATTCCTGTCGTACAAGCTGTTACAGCTACAAGGAAATCACCACCTTCATTAGCAGGTTCAACAACAACAGGTTCCTCTGCTTTTTCCGAAGCTTGGTCAAAGAGTTCAATCACCTGATCAGGCGAAGTCACTTGACGCAATTTATCCGCAAAACCATCCTTCATAAGGTATTGAGACAATTCAGCCAAGGCAGCCAAGTGAGTATCGTTAGCACCTTCTGGAGCTGCAATCATGAAGAAAAGATCAGTTGGTTGGCCATCCAAACTTTCATAATCGACGCCTTTATTTGACTTGGCAAAAAGGACAGTCGCTTCTTTCACTGCAGCATTTTTGCTGTGAGGCATAGCGATTCCGTCACCCAAGCCTGTAGAAGTCAAGGCTTCACGAGCCAAAATCCCTTCTTTGAAAGTCTCAAAGTCTGTCACATAGCCATGATCCACTAGGCTTTGAATCATTTCTTCGATAACAGCTTTTTTCTCTGTTGCCTGCAAATCCAGCAACATCACATCTTTTCTTAGTAAGTCTTGAATTTTCATATTTTTTCTACCTCTACTTTTTCATAGATTTCTTTTATATAATCAGCTGTCGCCAAGTCATCTGAGAAGGTAGTCGCCGTTCCGCAGGCCACTCCCCATTTGAAGGCTTGAATAACATCGCCAGAGCGGACAAACTCTCCGGTAAATCCAGCCACCATAGAGTCACCAGCACCAACAGAATTTTTCACATTGCCCTTGATAGGTTTAGCGAAATAGGCACCCTCTTGAGTTACCAGCAAGGCACCGTCGCCAGCCATGGAAATAATAACATGTTGGGCACCCTTGTCTAAGATTTGACGGGCATAACTCTCAATCTGATCCAAACTTTCAAGCTTGACCCCGAAAATATCACCTAGTTCGTGGTTGTTAGGTTTGACTAAGAGCGGCTCAAACTCTAAAGAATCCAACAAGGTCTGACCTTCAAAGTCACAGACCACTTGTGCTCCTGTCTTTCTGGTTAAGCCAATCAACTCCTTGTAGATAACATTTCCTAGATTTTTAGGACTGCTGCCTGCGAAGACTACTGTATCTCCTGAAGTCAGAGAAGAAAGGAACTTCTCAAGTTCTTCTAGTTTCTGACTGGAAATTTCTGGACCAGGTCCGTTAATTTCTGTCTCAGCATCCGCTTTAATTTTGACATTGATACGAGTATCCTGCTCAACTTCTACAAAATGGCTTGAGATTCCTTCCTCTTCCAGAGTATCTGTGATGAACTTGCCAGTAAAACCACCGATAAAGCCAGTCGCTGTATTCTCAATACCTAGACGTTTGAGAACTCGGCTAACATTGATTCCCTTTCCGCCAGCGAATTTATCGTCACTGTCCATCCGATTGACGCTTCCTATAAGGACTTTGTCCAGACGGACAATATAGTCGATGGAAGGGTTTAGTGTGACAGTATAAATCATACCTCAATCACCTCCGTTTTTTCTTTGAGCGCTTGAATCACTTCCGATTCATTTTGATTAGTAATGATGCTTGCTTTGGCAAGAGGAGCAACCTTGACAAAGGACGTCTGTCCTAGTTTAGAAAGATCAGCCAAGACATAAGTCTTCTTAGCATTCTCCAAAATCGCTCTTTTGACAGCTCCTTCCTCCATGTCTGGAGTGGTAAAGAAGCCATCGTCAATGCCATTCATTCCAATAAAGGCTTTATCGAAATTTAACTGACCGATTTGATTTAGGGCAACACCGCCAATGCTGGCATCTGTTGAGCGCTTGACCTTTCCGCCGATAATGACTGTCGGTATATTGCGCTCTATCAACTTGGTCGCATGGTGAATGGAGTTGGTGACAACAGTCACTCTAGGGTCATGCAGCTCATTGACTAAAAGCTCATTGGTTGTCCCCGCATCAATAAAAATCACATCATGCTCTTGAATCAAGCTTGCTGCCATTTTGGCAATAGCTGTCTTTTCTTGAATGCTTTTGATAGATTTTTCCTGATTACTCTCCTCTTCTTGTAGAAAATGAAGGCTCTCGGCTCCACCATGAACTCGTCGCAGCTTGTGCTCACTCTCCAACTCATCCAAATCTCTTCTGATAGTTGATTCTGAAGTGTTTAAAGCATGTACTAGATAGTCTAGAGAAACAAATTTTTCTCTTATGACTGTCTCTAGAATAACTTGCTTTCTTTCCGACTTCAGCATAAAGCACCTCCTTTGAAATCGTTTACGATTATTATTATACCTCTTTAATTTTCAATGTCAAGCATTTTCTATCAAAAGCTTTCAATTTCTATCTTTTTGCCGAACAAAAAAAGAGCTGGGCTATATCCAACTCCTTAAATATGTTGCATAACTGCCAAATAAAAGGCAATTAGCTATTATTGATCAAGGATACAAGATAGGCTGCCATGACAGGCAGAAAAGTTCCAAGAAAAGTAAACACAACCAGAACCCAGAACCAGACTGATTTAAAAGCCTGTCGGTAGGTCCCTGGGAGCGAACGATTGGCGTCAATGTATTCCTTAAATTTTGGCCACTTCAAGATTAAAAGCAAAAGAAATACTGTGCTGCCAGCGATTAATAGGCCGTAAAAAACGATGTTAACAATAGGCTCTGGAGCTTTTTTTGAAAGAAAAGCTATCCCTTCTGCTATGACAAAGTTATTGAGAGCATGAAAAATGATAGACCAGATAATCGAATACTCAAAAGCGATATAACCAAAGCCTAAACCAATCAAACTAGCAAAATAAAATTGATAAAGATTTTCGTGAAAGAGACCAAACAAAATCGCAGTCAGAAGAATGGCAAAAACCTTTCCATGCTTCTCTAATGCTCGCAATCCAGCACCTCTAAAAATGATTTCCTCCGTAACTGGAGCCATCAAAGATGAATAAATCAGCATGGTCAGAGTTTCAGAACCGCCGCCTCCTGATTCCATACTAGAAAGATCTAGATTGAAGAGTTGCATGATAGCCTGCATCATCTGATTAACAACAGCTGTAAACAATTGGGCGAACAAAAGGAAGCAAATCATATAAAAGAAAACTTTAGGAGTCATCTTCCGCCCCTTACGGCGAAGGTCGTATTTAAAGAGCTGCTTACCCCTAGACACCGTGAAAGTAAGAACACCGAGACAGGAAGCTATAATATAGGCTCCACCGTCCTTTTCAATAAATTTAGTGAGAACTTCCTGGGTCTTTTGGATATCCATATCTTGCCCTGGCATAATAACGAAAAAAGCTACAAATGCATAAACGAAAACAGAAGCAAGCATGACCCATAAATAAGTAAAGCAAGTCGCCGAAAATCGTCCTAGATCTTTTTTAGGATTTAAAGGTTCGGGTATATAATACATAAAATCTCCTATATTAAATTTTCTCCTTACCCTTTCGGCTCAGGAAATACAAGGTTAAAAAGATTCCCTCATAAAGTAAAGCAAAAAGAATAAAGGCGTGCATGAAAAATTCTTCTGGTAGAATCCAAATGACTGGATCCTTAGTTGGATCAAACATCCAGGTATTGTCTCCGGCAAAGAGAACTTGATGAAAGAGTGTAAAAAAATTGTTAAAACCAATCAGAAAGGCCTGTCCAGCAAAGACAAACGGCAAGAGACTAATCACCAGAAAAGCCCGCCTGTAGAGACCTAAAAATCCCTTTTTGACTACTTTTTTGATAAAGAAAATCAAAGCAGGCAGAGTAACTAGAAAAATAGCTTGCGCCAAATGAAAAAGATACTTGACCACCTGAAAATGATGTAGCCCTGCAGCTGACGAACGAAAATCTGGCATCGCCAGTTTCTGATTAAAAGGATTGGTCAGGTAATTCATCAAAATATTAAAATTATACTGAATGGTCTCTGCTTTCAAATACACCTTATCCGGCAAGTTGAAATGAGAAATCTCCATCGGGTATAAAAACCAAGCCAGATAAATGGTTAGCAGGATGGCTACTGCCAGCAAGCACAAGACGCTGGCTAAAAATCTCAACTTATCACGCATCGAAGTCCCACTCCGCTAGACTGGGCAAGACATGCGTCGGTTGGATCGGCAGATTGGGTACCTCTTCTGGCAGGGTAAAGCCTGTTGTGACCAAAAGGGTCGGAATCCCATTGTCGATTCCCGCTCGAATATCTGTCAGATAGTTATCACCCACCATGACCACTTCTTCACGCGCCAACCCTAGATGCTCTATGGCTTTTTCCATGATGATGGCATTGGGCTTGCCGATAAAGGTCGGTTCAACCCGAGTGGCTGCTTCCAAGAGGGAGTTGATTGCGCCAGCTCCCGGCTGCAAACCTCGCTCAGTCGGAATGTTGAGATCTGGATTGGTTCCGATAAAGTGAGCACCCTTTTGAATAGCCAGAGTCGCTATTGTCAGCTTCTCATAGTCCACTTCCCAGTCCAGACCCACTACTACATAGTCAGGATTTTCTGTATCCTCTATGTATCCAGCTTCTTCAATGGCATGTTTAAGCCCGACATCACCGATAACATAGACTTTCTTGCCCAGATTTTTCTCCTGCATATAATCAATGGTAGCTAAAGTAGCTGTGTAAATAGTTTCAAGTGGCGTCTCAATATTGAAATTTGCAGCCAGCATGGTCTGCACTGCTTCTGGCGTACGCGTGGTATTATTAGTCACGAAAAGATAGGGAATCTTGCGCTTCTGCAGCTCATGTACAAAAGCTTCACCAGCCGGAATCCGACTCTTTCCCTTATAAATCGTCCCGTCTAAATCAATCAAATATCCTTTATAAGTCATTTCTGCTCTTCCCAATTCTCTTGTTTAAACTCTTGCCAGGTTACTAAAGCCTGGGCATTGACTTCCCCGTCACTGGAAATCTGATGATTGCTCTGCAGACCTTCTAGGTCATAGCTAGAAGCAATCATACCGCCCGGACGGACTTCCTTGACATACTTGAGTTGGACTTTCTTGGGAATGTGTTTCATCAGGAAGTCTGCACCCATTACCTCAAAGATCCAGTCCAGATACTTGCTATTATTTACATGGCCGTTCATATCCAAGTCGTAAAAGCGCACATGGTAGTCCTTGCTGACAGGATTTTTCAAGTCTGGATACTTAGGACCGCGCAGTAATTTCTTGGAAAAATCAGACTGGTAAGGAGCGACAATCTCCGGATCAACGGCACGAACCTTTCGGCTATCGCGATCCATAAGAACAAAGGTTGCCATCATCTGGATAATGGCCTCACCCGCTTCATCAAAAATCGTGAAGCGACGGTAGCAAAAGAGCCGATTGTAGGTCAAAGCTTCTGTCTCAATGGTAATCTCCTCTGCAAATCGCGGCAATCGTGTCACATCGATATCATAGTCCGTGATAATCCAGACTAGGTTATACTGATCCAGCATATCCTTGTCACTGACGCCAAGCTCGATTGACTGCATCCCCGATACCTGCAAGGACAGCAGGATGACATCCGGCAGCTTGATATGGCCATTCAAATCCGCCATATCAAAAGGAATTTTCATTTTCATTTGATAAGTTACGCCCATGATTTACTCCAATATAAATTTCTCAGCAACCGTATCGCCCAAAAAGAGGCCTTGTTTGGTCATGCGCACGATGTCTCTGTCTGGCACTAGCAAACCCTGCTCAGTCAGTTCAGCCACGACAGCCCCGTACTGATCTTCAAAGGAAACACCGAATTTTTCCTCAAAACGCTTTTTAGAAACACCTGACTTCTTCCGCAATCCTAGAAACATCTCTTCTTCCATCTTTTCATTCAGTGTCAGCACTTCTTCCTGCACACGGGCATTGCCCGCTTCTACTGCCTGCAGATAATGACGAATCGGTCCATGGTTTTTATAGCGAACACCATCGACATAGCCAGACGCTCCCGCTCCAACACCATAATATTCCGCATTGTCCCAGTACATGAGATTGTGGCGGCTCTCAAAGCCTGGCTTGGAAAAGTTTGAAATCTCATAATGCTCGAAGCCGGCCTTTTCCAGCTCAGCTATAATGTATTCAAACATCTCCGCTTCCAAATCTTCCTTGGGCAGAGGCAGCTTCCCTCGCCGCATCCGATTCATGAAGACCGTATGATTTTCCAAAATCAAGCTGTACAGACTCATGTGGGGAATGTCTAGGGCAATAGCCTTGGCTACATTGATTTTCACATCTTCCATAGTCTGCTTGGGCAGGGCATAAATCAGGTCAATCGAGATATTATCAAAACCCGCTTTTTTGAGATTGGCAATATTCTCATAGATGTCCTTTTCTGAGTGACTGCGACCAATCTGCTTGAGCATGCGATCATTGAAAGTCTGTACACCCAGCGAAACTCGATTGACAGGCGAGTCTTTAAGAACAGCAATCTTTTCCTGGTCCAAGTCCCCGGGATTGGCTTCGATGGTCAACTCTTCTAGATAAGACAAGTCCAGCTTGTCCGTCAGTTTTTCCAACAAAAAAGCCAACTGACGCGCCGATAGAGCGGTCGGAGTTCCGCCACCGATATAGAGGGTACGGAGCTTTTTGATGTCGTAAGAATCATACTCCTCAATCAAATGCTCCAGATAACTATCTACTGGCTGATTTTTGATAAAAACCTTGGAAAAATCGCAGTAATAACAAATCTGAGTACAAAAAGGAATGTGCACATAAGCAGAAGTCGGTTTGGTTTGCATAGTACATATTATACCACAGTTTTAAAGAGAGGACTTATTTGATTATCAAACAAAGAAAAAAAGAGTGATCCTGTAAAGACAAAAATTGTCCTCGCATGTCACACCCTTTCTATAATCTAAAAAAATTGAAGATCTAAATCAATTATTCCCCAACTCCTGCGTCCTCTTGTAAGCAGCTTGAACGGCATCCATGACCGTTCCTCGAAAGGCATTTTCTTCCAAACTGACTACCCCGGCGATGGTCGAACCGGACGGACTGCAGACCTGGTCTTTGAGTTGAGCCGGATGTTGCCCACTGACCTGACTTAGCTTGGCAGCGCCTAAAAGGGTTTGATTGGCCAGTTCAAGCGATATATCGCGACTGAGTCCTGCTCGGACACCAGCATCCGCTAAAGCCTCTATAAAGAGATAGACGAAGGCTGGTCCACAGCCAGCAAGAGCTGTCGCTGCATCCAATTGCTTCTCCTCTAGTTTGACCAAAAGGCCAGCAGAAGACAGTAGCTCACGCAACAAATCTTCGTCTGCTTGATTCGCCTGCTGGGATAAGGCATAGCTAATAACACCCTCGCCAACAGCTACTGGTGTATTAGGCATGATCCGAATCCAACGATGGTGGCTAGGTGTCAATTTTTCTAATATTTCCAAACTCAGACCAGCAGCCATTGAAACCAACAAAATAGACTCCCGTTTTTCTAGAATTTCCTGATACTCAGCCAGCATGTCAGCAAATTGAGCTGGTTTGATGCCAAGGAAAATCACCTCTGCCTGAGAAAAAACTTCTTCATTACTGACCGGTTGTCCACCAACTTCCGCAGCAATCTTTTCAGTCTTGTCACGACTGCGATTGGCTAATAGTAATTCGCTTCTATATCTTTCATCTTGGGCAACTAGGCGAGCGAGACTACCACCCATATTTCCCAGACCGATAAATCCAATTTTCATCATTATTTCCTCACTTGACCAGTCCCTTGGATGACGTATTTATAGCTGGTCAACTCTTTCAGTCCCATAGGACCTCTGGCATGCAGTTTCTGAGTAGAAATCCCCATTTCGCAGCCAAGGCCAAATTGACCACCGTCTGTAAAACGGGTTGAGGCATTGACATAAACTGCTGCGCTATCCACTTGCTCTGTAAAGTAAGCTGCTGCTGCAGCGTTCTCCGTCACAATGGCATCCGAGTGATGGGTGCTGTGAGCCTCAATATGCTCCACCGCTTCTTCCAGCGAAGAAACTAGCTTGACCGCTAAGATATAGTCCAAAAATTCGGTATCAAAATCTTCCGGTCTAGCTTGCGAGCCCGAAATATACTGAGCCGCTTTCTCATCCAAACGTAATTCAACAGCTTTTTCTTGCGCAGCATCACGATCTGTCACCAGCATCTTCTGCAAACGTGGTAAAAATGCAGCTGCAATCTCTTCGTGAACCAGCAGTACCTCCATGGCATTGCAGACAGAAGGGCGACTGGTCTTGGCATTCTCAATAATCGCCAAAGCCTTGTCTTGATCAGCATCCTTATCTACATAGACATGGACAATTCCAGTACCTGTCTCAATAACCGGCACAGTTGCATTTTCCACAACCGCCTGAATCAGTCCGGCACCTCCACGAGGAATGAGCAAATCCAGATATCCCTTGGCCTTCATCATAGCCTGGGCTGAAGCCCGGCTGGTATCAGAAACCAACTGGATACAATCCGGCGAAATCTTCGTCTGAGCCAAGCCTTCTTTCAAAGCTGTAACAATAGCTAGCGCTGTCTGATAAGCATCCTTGCCGCTTCTGAGGACGACTGCACTGCCACTCTTTAGGGCAAGAGCTGCAGCGTCAGAGGTGACGTTAGGCCGGCTCTCGTAAATAATACCAATCACACCCATAGCCACCCGCTTTTTACTGATGACAAGACCGTTCTCAAGCTCGGTTTTTTCCAAGACTTGCCCTACAGGATCCTCCAAGTCAATCAGCTGGCGAATGCCCTCAGCCATGGCAGCAATGCGATCCTCGTCCAGATAGAGTCGGTCCAGCATCACATCTGAAATCTTACCTTTAGCTGTGGTCATATCCAATTCATTGGCTGCTAAAATATCCGCACGAGAAAGCCAGAGCTGACTTGCCATTTCTTCTAAAGCATGGTTTTTCTCAGCCGTTGTGGCCGTATTGATTGTCTTCTTGACTTCCTGAACCTTTTCAAAAATTGCTTGTGTTGAGGTCATCTCTTCTCCTTTCCTCGTCTTCTAAAATTCTGCAAATAAATCATTCACCTCCGGTGTCATAGAAATCCAGTCATCCCGATGAATGACAACACCCTTAGGTTTATTGGACTTGAGCATATCTTTAAGAGCTGACTTGCCAAAACGCACGCGCCCTTTACCAAGGATAGCTCCACTGCCTTCCTCGTAAACTGTCACCGTATCTTGATAGGCAAAGCTACCCGATACAGATACAAGACCAGAAACCAACAAACTTTTTCCCTTATTTTTGAGAGCGTCGGCTGCTCCTTGGTCTACATAGATTTCCCCTTGACTTTTAGCATAGAAAGCCAGCCATTGCTTCTGCGTCTTTAGACCTTTTTCCTGGGCTAAAAAGAGACTGCCATCCTTGGTTTCTTCCGCTGCTTCAAGCAGAGCATCAGACTTGAGTGAAGAGCAGATATAGACCGGAACACCAGACATGGTTGCCAGCGTTGCAGCCTTAATCTTTGTCAGCATACCACCAGTCCCGTTGCTCGTTCCTGCACCGCCCGCCATATCAATCAGCTCAGAGCTAATCTTCTCAATCTTTTCCAGTCGACGAGCATCTGGATTGATAGAGGGATTGGCCGTGTAGAGTCCATCGACATCTGTCAAGAGCACCAGGAGGTCCGCCTGAACCATAGCCGCTACCTGAGCACTCAGTGTATCATTATCGCCGACCTTGAGCTCCTCGATAGCCACTGAGTCATTTTCATTGATGATAGGAATAGCGCCGCGATTCAGCAAGACAGACAAGGCCTGATGGGCATTTTTGTAACGCCGCTTATCTGCAAAATCATCCTGGGTCAAAAGAATCTGAGCAGAAATAATTTGCTTCAAAAGAAGATTGGTTGTGTATTCCTCCAAGAGCAAACCCTGTCCAACAGCAGCTGAAGCCTGTTTGTCTGCCACCTTGGTCGGTCGTTTTTTAAACCCTAGAGAAGAAAAACCTGCCGCAATAGCTCCTGATGAGACCAAGATTAACTCATGTCCCACCTCATGCAAAAAAGCCAACTGCCGAGTAATTTCCTTTACCTTGGCGCGTGACAGACTGCCATCTGCATTGGTTAATGACGAAGTCCCCACTTTAAATACGATTCGCTTTGCTTTCATTTCCTTTTCCTTCACTGCTAGATTGTCTTATTATACCACGATTTACGGAAAATAAAAATGACCGTGATTGAAGCGGTCAGAGGAAAATTTATATTTTAATAATGAATGAACTTGCTATTCTTGTCGCAGCTTTTTCAAAGTTTCTTGGAAAATAGCTGGCACTTCAGCTGTAAACTCCAGCACTTCACCAGTTCGAGGATGGGTAAAGCCCAGCGTTCGCGCGTGCAGAAACTGGCCATGTCCTTTCAACGTCTTACGTGGTCCATAGACCTCATCTCCAGCCACAGGGTGCCCAATGTAGGCCATATGAACACGGATTTGATGAGTTCGACCTGTTTCCAGTTGAAGCTCAACCAAGCTAAAGTCACCAAAACGTTCCAAGACTTGGAAACGCGTCAGAGCTGGCTTACCTTTAGCCGTCACAGCCTGCTTCTTGCGGTCTTTTTCACTGCGGCCAATCGGTGCTTCAATCACTCCACGGTCGTTAGGTAGATTTCCATGAACAATAGCCCAATACTTGCGTAGGGATTTCTTATTCTTGAGCTCATCAGCCAGAGCCACATGGGCTTGGTCATTCTTAGCAATCATGAGAAGCCCTGAAGTGTCCTTGTCAATCCGATGGACAATCCCCGGCCGGAGGACTCCGTTGATGCCGGACAAGTCTTTGATGTGGTACATAAGAGCGTTGACTAGCGTACCGCTTGTATGACCTGCAGAAGGATGGACCACCATTCCCTGAGGTTTATTGACAACTGCCACGTCCTCATCTTGATAGACGATTTCTAATGGAATATCCTCAGGAACATACTCAACCACTTCCGGCTCAGGCAGCTCATAGGAGATGACATCGCCTTCTTTGACCACATATTTGGCTTTTTTGACTTGTCCATTGACCAAAATCCGGCCGTCCTTGATCTGCTCATTAGCCAAACTCCGCGATAGGAATGTCAGCTCTGCCACCGCCTTGTCCAATCGCTGACCAACTACTGAGACCTCAATTCTTACTTCCATCTTTTTCTTCCTTCAAAATCATCAGCAGTAAAATAGCTACACCAAAGGTCAGATACATATCAGCCACATTGAAAATAGCAAAATTAATAAAATCTAACTGAAACATGTCCACGACAAAACCTTGACGTATCCGGTCAATAAAGTTTCCCAAACCACCAGCAATCACCAAGGTCAGCCCAGCCAACATCCACTTTGAGGCGTGGAGGTGCTTGACGAGGTAGTAAACTGCTCCGCCAATAACCAGAAATGTCACTAAAGTAAAGAGCCATTGCTGATTTTCCAGCATGGAGAAGGCTGCGCCGGTATTCTGAAGATAGGTCAGACTCACCAGATGCGGAATGAAACTCTTGACCTGCCCCAGCTTAAAATCGCTGACAATATATAACTTAACAAGCTGGTCCAAAACAATAAGAACCAAGACTGCAAAAGGAATAATAACTTTTCTTTTCATACTTTATTTTTTCTGTGCAAAATACTCTTTCATAACTGATACAAAGTCTTCTCCGACCTGAGTCAGCTCTACATCTTCACGCTTGACATAGACCATATGGTTGTCCAAGTTGTCGCGAAGCTTGATGACAGTAATACCATTTACACTATTACTGTCCAAAAAGCCAGATCCAGTCGCATAAGCATCAGTACGCTCCAAAATCCCATTCAAAGTCGCCCGGTCCGTCACATTAAACATCTGTGAGCTGGCACTGGTATCGACAAAATTCTCTGAATAATAGAGATACTCGTCCTTTTCTTGGGAGAAGCGAACAGTCGGCAAAGCAGCCAAATCTTCCATGACCAACTCCTTCTTCTGAGTCAGAGGATGATCTTCCCGCAGGTAAATGTGGGTCTGAAAAGGAATCAGCTCAATTACTTCCAAGCCTAGCTTTTCCACCCGCTGCATAATCCCTTTAGTATTCTGATTATTGAGGTAGATAATGCCGATTTCACTATGGCCTTGCGCTACTTCGTCCAGAATCTGCACAGTTGTTGACTCAAAAATCCGGAAGTTTTTATACTCTGGATAGGTCTGAGAAAATTGTGTAATCAGAGGCGGCAGAAAATCATAGTGCTGGCTGGCAATAGAAAACTCATCACGCTCCTCCTCGGGATTGGCATATTGATTTTGAAAGACATCAAAGCCCTTGACCAAGTCTTGAGCCTTCTCATAAAACTCCATTCCTCGGCGAGTCAGAAAAGTCCCGCTGCTGGTCCGACGAAAAATCTTGAAGCCCAGTTCTTTTTCCAGATCACGGACAGAGATAGACAGACTAGGCTGGCTGACATACATTTTTTCCGCGGCTTCTCGAAAGGTTCCACTGTTAGCAATGGCGACCACATAACGCAATTGTTGAATATTCATAACATTTTCCTTCTTTACATATCGTCTCATTATACCATAAACCAAGGCAGAACAAAAGGTTCAGGCAGAAAACATTCATCTTCGTTTTTCTATTTATTGTTAGAAATAGATGCGTCTAATAACTCTAATTTTATATTAGCATGAAAAACAACCATAACATTATGGTAATAAAAATGTGCTATATTATTTAAGAGTAATTTACCAAGCTCACCAACTCTCATGCCCCTCAAGCGGCAAGATGCAAAACTCTTCCGTTCTCACTTTAGAAAGGAATTATCATGAAAAAAAGAACGCATTTCAAACTCCGAAAAGTTAAAAAGCAATGGATTACAGTTGCAGTCACTTCTGCTACTTTAGGAGCTGGTTTACTGACTTTTTGTCAAACAGAGGCAGAGGAGATGACTTCACCTAGCTCTCCACAGCAAGCTCAAGTTAGACAAAATATCAGTCCGCAGATTTCTGAAAACACTGATAACCTTCTGGATACCCCAGAAAATCATCTAGCTGAGCCAGAACATCAGGATGAAACTATATCCCAAGACCCGTTCGAAACTGACAATAATAGCCACCAAGAGGAGTCCAATCCTTCTCAAGGAAAACAGGAAAATCCAGTGGAAACAAAGAATACTGAGAAAGAACAGGTGAAGAAAGGAGAAGCGACTGCAGAAAAGGAAGCAAACAACCAGTCAGATACTGAAATCACTCAGCCAAAAACTGAGCAAGCAAGACAAAACAAGGAGGTCGAAAAGAAAGAACAAAACGATCCTGCCATTGACCCTCCTAAAAATCAGTTTGTAACAGATAAACAGGGCCACACGTTTTACTACGACGAAAAAGGAGAAAATCCGCAGGGCTTATTTGAAGTAGACGGAAAAAAATACTACCAAGATCGTTATAGCGGTATTTACAAAAACCAGCTAGCTCGAACTGGTTACGAAGGAGCTACTTACTATTTCGGCCAAGATGGCCATCCTATTACCAATCAATGGTGGGAAGAAGAATTTTACCCTAGAAATCGATACTATTTCGGTCCAGACGGAAAAGCCTTGAAACATTGGCAAACTTTCGATGGACACAAGGTCTACTTTGATGACTACGGTGTCTTAGTCAGAGGATCATATCGCATAGATGGCAAAAAATACGCCTTCGAAAAAGATACAGGCTATCTTATTACCAACAGATTTTTCCAATATGCACCTTCAAATGATTGGTACTACCTCAATGAACTCGGCCAATTCGTCAACGGATATCAAACCATTGACGGAAAAAAATATTACTTCAACGATAATGGGCTACAGCTCAAAGGACTCGGTTTTGATTTAAAGCAGAAACTGCTCTACACAGATCCTAATACTGGTGAAATTAACACAAATCCACTCCAAACCAACCGTTTTTATACTAATCAAAGCGGTCAGTGGTTCTATATCACTGCTAACGCCGAATTGGCAAAGGGCTTGCAGATTATAAACGGGAAGAAGTACTATTTTAGCGCTTCCGGATTTCAGGCAAAAGATCAGTTGGTTGAAATCAACGGAAAAAAATATTTCTTTGCGCCTGATACTGGAGAGATGGTCAAAGACCGCTTTGCTGGTATCAAATCCCGCAACAACTACGGCAGTTATATAGCTTGGTATTATTTCGGTCCAGACGGTGCTGCACTAACCGGTGAGCAGACTATCAACGGTAAGCAATTAGAATTCTACCGTAGCGGAGAACAAATAAAAGGTAAACTCATCGACGACGGCGACAGTTTCCGCTATTATGATGCCTACACTGGAGAGGTGGTCAAAAATGAATTTCGTTATATCGGAATAGGCAACAACTACACTTATTCCCCTTATTTCAACGGCTGGTACTATTTTGATGAGAAGGGCCGAGCTGTCATAGGATGGAAAGAAGTGGATGGAAAGCTTTTGTATTTCGCAAAAGGACCTAATCCAGATCTGAAGTACGATTATTATCATCAAAAAGGCGGACAAATCAAAGGCGAACTTTGGAAAATTGATGGCAAACTCTATTATTTCGATGAGTGGACTGGAGAGAAAGTGACCAATCGCATCGTCTACTATCGCGGATCCGACTATATCATTGATGCAGATGGCGTCGCTACTAAAACAGACAAGGATTTTGACGAAGAAATGCCACCCAATGCTAAAAATCAATTTTATTTGAGTCCAAAAGGCTACTACTATTACTTGGGAGACGACGGCAAACCAGTCACTGGCTGGCAGACCATTAATGGTAGAAAAATTTACTTTAATGAAAGAGGTCGCCAAATTAAAAATGAACTAAAATTTATTGACGGCCGCTACTACTATCTGGACGACAAAGAAGGCGAAGCCCAAGCCAATCTTTTGGTCTCCTATGTAAAAGGTAATGGAGAAAAAATTCAAGTCTATCTCAAGGAGGACGGAAGCTTAGCTAGTGGCTGGCTGACAACCAACGATAATACCTATTACTTTGATAGCAATAGCAGTCCATATCCCGCTTTGGTGACTAGTCAATTAAAGGAAATCGATGGGAAAAGCTACTGCTTCGGAAACTCCGGTGCCCTGCTTAAGAATCAAACTTTCAATCTGAAAGGCAAAAAATACAAAGCAGATGAAAAGGGAGTTGTAACTCTGATTGAGCCATAAAAAAGATGAGAAGCGAGGCTGAGATCAAGAGATCTCAGCCTCTTCACTATGGTCAAAAAACTGTGGTGCAATCTAGTCTGCAAAACTCACACTCTGCTATGTACTCCATTTCACCCAAGATATATCCATCTAAAATGAGCCAATTCATCTTCACTTCTCTGTCAGATAGACAACCTCTGTCATCTCTTTGAAGCCTAACTTTTTATAAAGTTTCAAAGCTCGAGTATTCTGCTTTTCTACGACAATCTGAAACTCCTGTCCATTGCGATCATTTAAATCCCGCATACTTGCAAGCAAGAGATAGCTTCCTAACCCTTGCCCCTGAAAGGCTTGATCAACCGCCAAGCCAAAGAAATAATTGGTCCCAAAATCCGTATCAACCGATACTGAAGCCACAACTCTACCGTCTTTCTTCAAGATGTAAAGCAGACTGGAGCCACTGCTAACGGCTTCTCTGGCATATTTCAAAGCAACATCTAGCGGTGTCTCAAAGACTTGGGACTGAAAGGCTGCAATCTCTTCTGCCAAGTCCAAACTTCCCTGCATGACTTCTATCCCTTCTCTTTCTTCCAGAGGAAAAGTTTGAGCAGGCTGTGCCAGCCAGATTTCAGCTTCATCTGCTTGGTAATCAAATCTTCTAGCAAAATCAGGTTGAGCGTTCAAAAAGACCAGCTCCGCTACATACTCAATCTCGGTCAAATCATACTGATCAGCTACTTTTGCAAAAGCAGCCAGAAGCAGATTAGCCACACCCTGACGGCGATACATCGGCAGAACATAGAGAGAAACCTCAGCTTGGCCAGGTTCATCCGCGTAGACTGATAAAGAGCCGATGGTCTGGCCATCCATCTCAGCCAAGAAGAAGGCTGGCATTTCAGGATCTGCATTATAATTATTATCCAGGTAGGGCAGTCTATATCCTCCGTCCACCTTATTACACTCTTGAACTAATTCAAACAATTCCTGCTTTTCTTTCTCAGGTAATTCACTATAAATCCTTATTTGCATCCGTCTCACTTCCTTGCAGTATTTCTTTCTATTTTACCACGAATAGCCCTATCAAGCCATTCAAAAAGGGGCTGGAAAAATCCAGCCCCAATATCGCTAAGTGAATCGTTTTTTATTTTTCAACGTGGTCAGCAAGTTCTTCCTGGGCTTTTTTATTTGCCGCAGTAGCTTCTTCTTTCCATTTTTTCTTAGCCGCTTCGTATTCTTTGGTCGTTACTACATCCTTCTGAAGCTGAGTCAGCTTGAAGTTGTAGCCTGAACCTTTGACACCAACTGGTGAGTAGGCCTTTGTAAATGGCACTGATTTAGTAACCGACGGTGTTGCACCTTGTGATACAGTCGGAATAATCAAACCGCTATCTAGCAACCAAGCTTCCGCTTCTGCATACTTTTCGTAACGCAGCTGCACATCGTTGGTTTCAGCATTGGCTTCTTCCAGCATCTTAGTATATGTATCCAAGCCCAGCTCTTTAATCTTATCATTATCCTGACCTGGCTCAAAACCAAAGTTTTGCAAGCTTCCGCCGTTCTTGATATTGAGAGTATCAAGGTAGGTAGATGGGTCTTGGTAGTCACCAGTCCAGCCACCAGTAGACATATCATAGTCTTTCTGAGCAGCAGAGTTAGCAAAATAGGTGATATTATTAAGGTCGTCTGTGCTCATCTTTTGCAGGTCAATGACGACATTTTCTGCTCCAAGAGCCGATTCGATAGACTGCTTGGTTGAGCTAGCCCATTGAACTCCAATAGTGCTAGACTGATCCACAGGCATATCTAAGTGAATTGGGAATTCTACTCCCTTAGCCTGCAAAGCTTGCTTCGCTTCTGCAAATTTCGCCTTAGCCTTTTCAGGATTGTAGTAAGGATCTTGAGCGTCAGAGAGGTCAATTCCTTGCCATTGGCTGCCATAGTTGACTAATTTTTCTCCAACAACGGTTCCAAAATCCTTGTCGCCAATTTGGACAAAAGTAGGTGGTACTAAGGTATTTCTCAAGACCTTAGTCGCTCCGTCTTCACCATTTCCTTGCGCACCATAAGATGTACGGTCAAAGGCAAAGTTAATAGCCTGACGGAAATCCTTGTTCATGATTGCTTCGTTGGTAGCAGATTTTTGAGCGTCTGTTGTTTTAGAAGTATGATTGTAAGACTGACGGTTGTAGTTGAAATTATAGTAATAAGAAGTAGAATCTTGCGGGCTGTATACGATATTGTCCGCATATTTCTTCTTGACTGAAGCAAAGCCTGAGCTATTCGGATAGAGACGAGCTGTGCTGTAAACGCCATCGCTGAAGTTACGAATCAGTGCTTCCTGATCATTTCCATCATAGTAGGTCAGCTTGATGCTACCCAGAGTGACATTGTCTTTATCATAATAGTTTTGGTTTTTGACAAATTCCATCACAGACTTGGAAGTCAGAGACTTGAGCAAGTAAGGACCATTATAGAGGATGCTAGATGGCTTGACAGAGCCAAAGTTGCTTCCTTCTGCTTTCAGAAACTCTTCATTGACTGGGAAGAGAATTGTGCTGGTTGTTTTAGAGTTCCAGTAAGGCTCAGGGCGGGCCAAAGTGTATTGCAGGGTATGGTCATCAATAGCTTTGACACCAACATTGTCAAAATTCTTATCTTCACCCTTGATATAAGCATCCAGGCCCTTCACAGAGTCCTGAACGAGATAAATAGCTTCAGAATTTTCATCTGCTGCATACTTCAAGCCAGTCACAAAGTCCTGAGCTTTTACTTCTGCATATTCTTCACCATCGGATGTGTACCATTTAGCATCATCGCGCAGCTTATAAGTATAGGTCAGACCGTCCTTAGAAACTGTCCATGACTTCGCGATTGAGGGAACTAGATTCCCGTACTTGTCATTTTCAAAAAGTCCATCAACCAGGTTGGAAATGACATCACCTGTCGTTGCACGGTTTGTAGCAAGATAGTTCAAGCTGTCAGGGTCTGAACTATAAACGTAAGTATAATTATTTGTGCTAGATGAAGACTGGCTACAAGCTGTTAGCAATAGCCCGGCGCTCAGTGCAACTCCAGTCGCAATCAACCACTTTGATGCTTTCATGGATAGAACCTCCTTTGATGTTACATTTTATAACATGACCTATTATACCAAAAAGCGTATAAAAAGTAAATAGTAAACCGATGACAGATGAGTAAAATATTCAAGTCAGTATGCTTTTAGGAAACACATAAAGCTCTCAGCTACCGCATTCCTACTAATTTCCAAATAAAAAAAGAAGAATCCGTTTTTACTGCAAACTTGCTTTGGATTCTTCCTTTTTGTTATTTTATCAAGAATAAGTAAAACTGTAAGCTCTTCAACACTGCTTGCTCGTTCTTTTATTGCTTATAGTCTGCGAGAGGACAAGTCATACAGATAGACAGCCCCAAACAAGAACAAGGCACCCAGCAAGACTAAGAACAAACTGCTGCCGTCTCCTGTTTTAGGAAGCTGGCTTACCTGTGTAGCCTGCTGACTTAGCTGCCGACGAGAACTTACAGGTTCAACAGAACGTAAACTCAGCTGAGGAGGATTTTGTTGACCTGGAACCATGCTCTGCCTAGCTTCAGTAATCTGAACAAGTTCCTTGTAGTAACCTTCTCCCATACTGAATTCTCTGTCTTGACTGTCAATCAAGGTTAGAGAAAGCACCGGGCTGAACTGACCTTCCACTAAGCCTTCCAAGTTAATCTCAACCGGATTAGTATCATTGGCTTTTTTAGAAATCAAAACAGTATCACCAGAGATGGTATAGTCAGGACCGGGCAGGATGCTGAAATGCTGACTATCCACCTTAAGAGCAAGACGGTAGTCATTTTTCTCTAGACCGTTTAGTCCACTCAGGGTAACGGTAGCTGTAAAAGGCTGATCTAGCTGAGCAGATGCAGGGACATTCACTTTGATATCCTTAACTGGATCGGTATAAAAGAGACCATGCCCAATCGGATAGGCTACCTCTGTCTCAGACATGATACCATCCTTGATACTCGGCACATTTACCGGTAACCTCCCAACATGATTTTGACCATTGAAAATGACTTCCACACCTGCTGGGATATTAGGACCGAAGGCGTTGTCAGGCTTCAGAGACTCTGTTGGATCCATGCCCTTGTTTCCATAAACTGCTACAATAGCCTTGGCATTAGGATAATTCGCTACATCATAAGGTTTGGAAATGCTCATGACAGCTGCTTGTTTTCCAGTTGCATTTGCATAGTCCACGACTTCTGTCGGTACTCTTGTCAGCCAAAAATCACTAGCCAGTTGAGATTGACGGCCAATTTCAGAGATTAAGACAAGGTGAGTAGCTTGGTCAATCTTTTCTTTCAAATCTTCTAACTTGGTTGTTTTGCTGTAGTTCAAAGCTTCGTATGTGACACTTGCTGGAATCACTCCGTCCGCTATCAGACGCTTGACACCCAGCTCTAGCCCAGGCACTTCATCGTCATAAGCCGCTAACAGCAAAATCCTGTCGCCAGATTTGACCTTAAAAGGCAAAATAGTATCATCGTTTTTAACTACCGTCACCGCACTAGCAGCGATTTTACGTTCAGTATCTCTGTTTAACTCTGAGCCAACAGTTGCTTCAGCCTTAGCTTGAGTACGCTCAGATGGGTCAAAGTCTAAAATACCCCGTTTTTCTTTTAAATTCAAGATGCGGGTAACAGACTCATCCAATCTGCTGACTGGAATATCACCTCTCTGAACCGCCAGCTCAATATCATTGATAATCTTATCAATCTTAGCTAAATCACTCTTGCTGCGTAAGACGGTTGGCATCAGCACCACATCTACACCTGATTTGATTGCCATGATAGCTGCTTCAGATTCTCCGAAGTTTTTGGCAATCGCATCCATTCCCATAGCATCAGATACTACTACACCCTTGTAACCAAACTTTTTGCGAACAATGCCGGTAATAATGTCATCAGACAAGGTGGCAGGGATATAGATGGTTTCCCCAGTTTGCTTAGATATAACCGTGTCTTTTTCGATCTGAGGATACTGAATATGGGCGGTCATCAGCATATCAGCGTTTTTGTCAATGGCAGCCTTGAAAGGCAGCAACTCCAGAGCTTCTAATTCTGCATAGGACTTATCTACCAGAGGCAGACCAGTGTGAGAATCCACCGCCGTATCACCATGACCAGGAAAATGCTTAGCCGCTACTGCGACATTATATTTCTGAATCCCCTCCATCATAGCCGTTCCCAAGCGAGCAACAACCTTAGGGTCTGAAGAGAAGGACCGTAAACCAATAACGGGATTCTGCGGATTGTTATTTGTATCAAAAACAGGAGCAAAGTTGACATTCAAACCTAGAGCCGATAGCTCCCGTCCAATAATTTGACCTGCTTGATTAGCCAATTCTGGATCACGCGTCGCACCAACTGCCATGTTACCAGGAAGAGCAGTCCCACTGCCCAAACGATAAACGATACCACCTTCTTGGTCAATCGCGAGCAAGAGCGGCAGCTTGCCATTATTAGCTTGGTTACTAATAGCTGCTTGCTGCAGAGCCTGCGTCAAGGCTAAGGTTTGAGCAGTTCCTTTCACATTCTCAGCAAAGAGAATGACACCACCAAAGTCGTATTTATCAACCGCTTCTGCCACTTCTTTATTAAGCTGCGTCATATCGGTCTGGGAAGCTTGGCCCTCTTGCTGCCATTTTCTGAAGTCCGGCATCAGCATCTGGGTAATCTTCTGACGAAGAGTCATATCCGCCACAAGCTCCTGCACTCTCTTAGAAGCCGAAGGGGCATCACTCGCTGCCTGACCCTGCGCCAGATTGGCAGCTGCGGAAACTTCTGCAGACTGAGCTGTCGCTGGTTTGGCAGGATTATCCACCGAATTTTCTGCATTGGCAGCTTGGCTTGAAGCAGCCGTTTCAGTAGCTGCAACTGCCGAAGCATCAGAGACCGGCAGAGCTTTTGCAGCAATCTGACCATCCTGACTTGGCGTCCCCCTAGCCCCTGCACTACTATCAGAAGAATCTGTTACGACTGCAACACTTGCTTGTTCATACTGGTTAGCAGGTTCCGGCGGCTGATTAGCCGTATCTGCTTTTATGGCTCCCAATGGCCAAATAACTAGTAATGACAAGGCAAGTACCAATAGCAATTTATACCTTTTCATCATAGGCATTCTCCTTTCATCCCTATAATAATAGCACAAAAAATTATGTTTGTAAACGTTTACATATTATCTAATCCTTGTTTGTTTTTATCACCAATTAGTAATATAATCTCTATAAAAATGAAATAGTATTACAATATTATAGAAATGTTACAGAGGTATAATTTTATAGAAATAACATAACCTAACTGTTAAAAATGAGATTCGTTAATCTTATACTAACAGTTGCATAGAAAGGATTTGCTATGAGACAAGAAAAGAACACCAAAACAATGTTCAACCAACGCTACTGGCTGGGGCTTTCACTCGCTTCTGCTGCGACTTTGGCAGCTGCTTTGATTTCCACCGGAACAGTTCAAGCGGAGAACAAGTCAATCCCAGACTGGGCTTCTAGACGTGAAGTTGGTATTTACGATCCTAGTGTACCCGACATTGAGGACGACCCTACTATCTTTGATGATTCTGAACCTATCAAGGTTCCGGAAGCACCTAAGCGTGAGTTCCCTGGCGCTTTTTATGATGAGTCTGGTGAAAGAATTGAAAATAGAATCGTTCTTCACGAGGGTAAATACTACAGGGCGGACCGCTATGGTAATACATACAAAGTTCAAGATGACCCAGCTGAACAAATTCCGACGAATTTAAAAAATTCCTTCTATACCAGCCCAACCGGGAAGACGTATTATTTCGACGAAAAAGGACGACGGGTCATCAATACTTACACTATTGATGGCAAACTATACTTCTTTGATTCTAACGGAGAAATGGTTAAAAATCAATTTATTAGTTATAGTGAATACACTTTTTACTTCGGAAAAGATGGAATAGCTTATAAAAACGGTCTTTTTAAGATTGGCAAGTACTACTATTACTTTGGTGAGTATGGTGATCTTTATAGGGAAGCTATTGTCAACTACAACGGAAAGACCTATTATGCAAATTGGCACGGCGTTGTCAATATAAAAGACGAAGAAGTTACTCCATAATGAAAAACACCAGAAATGAGAACGTGTGTCTTCGTTTCTGGTGTTTGTTTTATTCAAAACCCCTCTAATGGGAAATTCATTTTTTAGCAGATGGTTATTGTTCTTCTGATTTTCTTACACTAATACCTAGCCCCAATCCAGTCAGAAGCAAACCAAGCCCCACAACACTATAGACTGCCTTTTCGCTACTTCCTGTTTTAGGAAGAGACTGTTCAGATTTGGCCAAAAGTGTTGGTGCTTGAACATGATAGACGGTAGATGTAGGCATTGTAGTACGACGCTCAAGATAGAATTGATAACTATCTTTTATGATTTTATAGTAACGAGCTTCATTGACACTTTCAACAATCCATGAAGTGGTTCCTTTTGTTAGAGCATCAGCTAGGTTATTTTCGATATCAAGCACTCTGCCTTCTGTTGCAAAATTTTTGTAAATTCCCTCAATCGCTTTTACCGTTGCTACGGTTCTTTCTATACCAGCAGCTTTCAAAGCCGCAAGTGTATCAGCAACCGTTGGAATTGAAGGGTCTTCTTTCATTTCAGCATCTGTTAATAAAACGACGAATTTCTTATTTTTAGATGACTTAGACCAATCATAGGTCGAAATAATCTGGTTCAGGGCAGGAGTTGGTGTTTCTGGAGTATCTCCTCCACTCGCTATACGAATCGCAGCTAACGCTTTTTCGAGCTCAGCCGGATCAGTTGTAAAATAAGATGACCCAAACCGTGTTAGAACCGTGTCTTCATCTTTGCTGCCAGAATTACGGCCGTAGACTTCATCACTAAATGTTGCCAAGCCAAAACGTGCTGTAATCCCCTCTTTAGTAATATTTCGCACAAATTCATTAATATTTGCACGAACAATATCAATTGTGCCACCCATGGATCCTGAACGGTCGACAACAAATACAATATCAGCTGAACCAACTTTTGTCACAGTTGGTGGCGTTGAGGTGTAGGTAATAGTTGTAGTCTTATCTACTCGCTCATACTGCGTATAGGGATTCCCATTTTCATCTGTGCCAGATAAAGTATTTTCAGTACGTCTAGTTATTGGCTCTGGCGCCTTATCAAACTTTGACGGAGCCACTTCTGTCTTTGTAACATCAACAGTCGCCGTTTCTACACGGACTGTTTGATTGCCTTCTTGACTTTCTTTGACATCAACAGGTGATACATTTTTTGAGACATCGATCAAATCTCCTGGTTTCGCTGTAGATTCTTCAACAACAGGTTTCGTCGTATCAGCAGCAATTTCAGCACCAGCAGCTTCAATCGGAGAGCTTACTGCTTCAGTTTTTGCTATACCGCTTGATGAAGGTGGTGTACCAACCTGGTCTGCAAAAACATGCGAAGCTTGTGAAAAGGCAAATAGAAGAGTTGCTGATGCTAATCCAACTTTCAATTTGTACAATGAAAAGCCTGGAAGTTTAAATGATTCTTTTTCCATAATTTCTCCTTGTCTTTTTAGATTTAGAAACATGATTGCATCTATTTTATATAGAATAACATAAAAAAATAGGAACTGCAAGCGATTTCAAATATTTATTAGTCTAAAAATTAAAATTTTAGAATATTATCAGAGTTTGTATGCTAAAATTGATGAGCATCATCATGAATTATTAAATAAATGCTTTATCGTGCCGTCTCTAATAAGAAAT
>NZ_GL890985.1:1400338-1484202 GCF_000212815.1 Streptococcus sanguinis SK49
GGGGATTTCTTATTAATTATTTAGCGATTGGGTAAACAGAAACTTGTTTCTTATCGCGACCTTTGCGTTCAAAGCGTACTACGCCTTCAACTTTTGCGAACAAAGTATCATCTCCGCCGCGTCCAACATTGACACCTGCATGGATATGAGTGCCGCGTTGACGGTAAAGGATAGAGCCGCCTGTTACGGTTTGACCGTCAGCTGCTTTAGCTCCCAGACGTTTCGCTTGTGAATCACGTCCGTTAGATGTGGAACCTCCACCTTTTTTGTGGGCGAATAGTTGCAAGTTAGCAAGATTCATTTTTAACATAATGTTTTTCCTCCGTGTTAGTTTTCTGTGATAACTCTGGTTTGGACGAACTCAGAAGAGTCCTCCGATAAGTTTGCCATTCCAAGGAAAAATGATTCAAAGAAAAGCTGAGTCATTTCTCTTTGGTGTGACGGTATATACTGAGGAATTTCAACCTTCAGATAGCCGCCTTCTATTTCGTTTAATTCTAAGTTTGGTTCGTAGCCTGCGAATTTCTCAACTGAATTGACAAAATTAATGGCGAGCGTCGAAACGGACGCACACACGACATCAAAGCCGTATTCACCACTCGCGGCGTGACCTGTGATTTCTGCACGCCTCAGTTCGCCATCTTCGGCTCTTTCAAAGACTGCTTGTATCATTTAATCTCCTTAAAATTAAGCGTTGATAGCGTTGATGACAACTTTTGTATATGGTTGACGGTGACCTTGTTTACGATGGCTGCCTTTTTTAGGTTTGTACTTGTAAGTAACAACCTTCTTTTGCTTGCCTTGTTTTTCAACAGTTCCGACAACAGTAGCTCCAGCAACAAGCGGAGTTCCGACAACAGTGTTTTCACCACCAACAAGAACAACTTCGTCAAAAGTAACGTCTTGACCAGCTTCAGCGTTCAACTTTTCAACGTAGATTGCTTGACCAACTTCAACTTTAACTTGTTTTCCGCCAGTTTTAATGATTGCGTATGTGCTCATTATGCACCTCCTATGATTTTTAGGGTTTCCCCGAATTTTGTGAAGACTCGCCTAGCATCGTGGGACGAACCACTTAAGAGAAGAGCTCTAAGTATAAACAAAGAATAAACAAGGAATTGAGCCGAAGGCATAACTTGTGTTAGGCAAGGCGACAATGACGAAGTTTAAATTTGTTATACGACGAGCAACGATGATCGTGCGGTTGCACAGGAATGTGCATAGTCAACTCTATAAGTATAGCACTTCTACCGCTCTTTAGCAAGCTTTTTCATCTCATGAAAACGGATTTTCAAGGATTATCTTTAGATTTTGTCCGCTGATGCACAAAGACTATTTCACCCTTGCTATTTACAACAGCCCCTCAATCAGCTCGTCAACTTCATCAGCCTCTGCTTGCGGTCTGATTTCTGTAATCATGATTCCTGCAACAGCGCGCTCCACCAAGCCTTCAACATCTAGGTAAGTTTCGTACTTCTCAGCATTCTTGATTTTCGGATTAGTTTTAGGTCGGTCTGGAGCAAAAATGGTACAGCAGTCTTCAAATGGTTGGATAGAGATTTGGAAAGTATCGATTTTTTCAGCAATGTCAATGATTTCCAGCTTGTCCATGGTCACGACAGGACGGATAACCGGTGTATTGGTTACAGCGTTGATAGCCTGCATACTCTCAATCGTTTGACTTGCCACCTGACCAAGACTTTCTCCGTTGATAATGACTTGAGCGCCCCGCTCCTCCCGAATCCGGTCCGTAATACGCATCATAAAGCGACGAGTCAGTGTCATGAGGTAAGCTTCTGGAGCCTTGGCCTTGATTTCCTCTTGGATCTCAGTAAAAGGCACTTCAATAAACTTGATATTACCGCCAAACTTGGTCAGTTTCCGTGTCAAATCCTGAGCTTTTTTCAAAGCACCTGGACTGGTATAAGGCGGACTGGCAAAGTGAACCGCCTCGATGTCTACACCGCGCTTTAGAGCCAAATAGCCCGCCACCGGTGAGTCAATTCCTCCCGACAGCATGAGCATACCCTTTCCTGAAGTACCGACTGGCAGCCCTCCAGCACCACGAATCGTTTCATACGAGATATAGGCCGCTTCTTCACGAATTTCGACCCGCAGCTCAATATCTGGTGCTTTCATCTTGACCTGAACATTGGGAATAGCCTCAAAAACAGCATCACCAAGCGTCTGGTTAAGCTCGCGGCTATCCAATTCAAAGCTATGGTCACTGCGCTTGCTGGTAATTTTAAAGGTCATGCCTTCCTGATAGACTTGCTTCATGATGGTTTGAACAGCTTCAATCAAGGCTGGTACAGACTTTTTAACCCTATAAGATGGTGAGAAATTCTGAATCCCAAAAATCTGCTTGAGTGATTCAGCGACCGGCTGATAATCGGTCCCTTGCAGATAGATATGAGTGCGGTCACGGTCAGCCTTGACATGGACCTGTGGATAGACTGACAAGACAGCTTGGATATTGCGTTTGAGTTTGTTGATAAAGCGCATGCGGTTCTTGCCCTTGGTTGAGAGCTCACCGTAGCGTACCATAATTTCTGAATAATGCATTGTTTACCTTACTTTTCTGGTTTTTTCGTAAATAATTTTAAAAGTTGTCAAAAACTGCTCCATCCGGCTCATATCATTGTCAAGATCCAAACTGATACGGACAGCAGTCTGAGCGAGAGATTTCTCAACGCCCATAGCGATTAGGGTTCCTGCTGGCTTACCGGCCTTAGAAGAGCAAGCACTAGTAGTCGAGATATAGATCTCGTAGTCTTCAAATGCATGGACGACAACTTCACCCCGCACTCCCTTGATACCAAAGGTTAGTATATGAGGTGCAAAATTTTCCAGGTCTGAGAAAATCACCACATCTGGATACTTCTGCAGCTCTTCAAGGAGAATCTTCTTCATCTGAGCCGTCCGCTGGGCAAATATTTCTTGCTTTTCCATGGACAGCCGCAAAGCTTTGGCTGTCGCTGCAATGCCTGCTAAATTTTCTGTTGTGGAGCGCTTATCCGACTCCTGGCCGCCACCAGTCAAGAGGGGACTGATTTTTTTGCCAGACTTGATATAGATAAATCCTACGCCCCGGACACCGTGAAATTTATGACTGGAAAATGTCGCAAAATCCACGCGATCCGTCAGATAAGCAGCTGTTGGAATCTTCGTAACAGCCTGTACAGCGTCCACATGAAAGGAAATAGTTGGTTTATCTGCTAGAAGTTCGGATATTTTCTGAATGGGCTGAATACTGCCGATTTCATTATTGACAGCCATGACAGAGATTAGAGTGGTATCTGGTCGAATCAACTCCGCTAGCTTGTCTACCTCAACAAAACCAGACTTATCGACTGGTGCAAAATCGACTTCAAATCCCTGACTCTGCAACCAGAGGGCTGATTCTTTAACAGCGGGATGCTCAATGTTGGATACGATGATGTGTTTTCCAAAGGGAACTTTTTCAAAAGCAACTCCCTTAAGCACCCAGTTGTCTCCTTCTGTTCCTCCAGACGTAAAAAAAATCTCCGATGAAGACTTGCCTAAAAGCTCTGCTATTTGCCTGCGTGAAGCTTCTAAGAGACGGGTTGCCTGACTGCCTAAACTGTGCAGACTGGATGGATTACCCCATATTTTAGAAGCCACCTCCGTGTAAGCGGCCAAAGTCTCAGGATAAGGCTTGGTTGTCGCTGAATTATCTAAATAAATCATGTTCTTTCCTCTAAATTTCAATACTCCTATTGTAACACGAAAGAGAAACTGGAACAAGAAAGAAAAAGCCCTAAATTCTGTTAAAACTTAGGGCTAAACTTCACCGGTCATAAAACTCATGCAATAAGCCAAAGAGTTCCTGTTGTTGAGCCATCAATATTTGACCGATACTAGTGGATTTAATCAGAGTTCGCTGTTCGACATTTTCAATAACTTTCTTTAAAGAAGTCTGGGCAAAAGGTGCTTCTACTACCTTTTGGGCATTTTGGAAGGGTTGGTGGGTTACCAGTTGAAAACCGTAAGAATTATTCAGCAAAGAATATCCTGCTGTTCCAGTCTTTTCTTGATAAGCTTCACACAAACCGCCATCAATGACGAAGAGCAAGCCGCCACCACGGATAGGCGACTCTCCCTTGCCCGTCTTAACCGGAGTATGACCGTTGACCATCCTAGACTCTTGAGAAAAGAGGCCAAATTCTTCCAAAATCAGCTGACAGACTTTCTCAGAATTACGATAAGAAAAATAAGAATTTTCTACTTCCTTGTGGGTGTCCTTATCTTCAATGAAATAGCGCTCCAAGGTGGTCATCTTTTCTTTGCCAAACAGGGGCGATAACTTACCTTTCCAGCAATACCAAATCAAATCAGTCGACAAATCATCGCCCACTTCCTTGTTCTTAGCCGCCTGCCGAATATGATACTCAAAGAAATCCAGCAATTCCTTGCCCGCATAATGGACTTGATTGAGAATGAAAGGCTGGAATTCTCCTGACGGCTCCAGAGGAATGCAGCCATGAAAAAGCAAGTGCTGGTTGTAAATCTTATACATAGAGCCCTTGTTCATCAGAAGGCTCATATGCTCCGCCATCTTAAGCGAACTTTGGAATGAGGCCAGCATACTCTCTACTGCTTGATTTTCTTCAGGTGTCAAAGCTGAAGGATTTTCCGGATTGATAGTTTGGAAGCAGGTATTAACCAGGGCATGTTTAGTATCGTCAATCGTAATGCTTTCTTCCCAATAGTCAATCTTGTCCAACATGACATGGTCCTGCATCTGGAATTCAGGCCGTCGTTTGATAAGTTGATTTTCCAGCTTGAACTGGATAATCGACAAGGCTTGGTGAACCTTTTCCAGTTGCAGAATTTCCTCTTCAGAAAACTCCTGCTCTCTGCCACCAAGAATAGGCCTAAACTTAGGATTAGACTGGTAAGTCTTGTCAGCAAAAAGAGTCAAGGAGCGCAGGTTTAAACCATAATCTTTCTCGATATCCCAGAGATAGCCATAGCGAGCTGCGATACGCAGCACATTTAGCAAGCAAGCCTTGGAGCCAAAAAATGCTCCCATCCAGATAATGTCGTGATTGCCCCACTGAATATCTAGCGAATGAAAATGCTGCAGTTCATCCATGACCTGAGCACTGCCAGCTCCTCGGTCAAAAATATCTCCAACCACATGCAGATGGTCAATCAACAACCGCCGGATACTTCGAGACAAGCCTAGGATAAAAGGCACAGCTTCCCGCAATTCAATCACATAAGTCAGGATATTCTCAAAATAGGACTTTTTATCAGCCAAAGCCCTGTCACTATAGAGCAGTTCCTCGATAATATAGGTATATTGTGGCGGCAAGGCTTTTCTGACCTTGGACCGACTGTATTTGGCACCTGCAAAAGCCAGCAAGTTCAAGAGCTGGGGAATGGTTTCCTGATACCAGTCTTTGCCTTTAGTTTCTTCCCCCAGCACAAGCTCAGGATAGGAAACCAGCGCTGACAGGCGGTCCTTATGAGCTTCTGACAAGGTGTCCCCAAAACAGTCCTTGATCTTCTCATTGAGGATACCTGCACAGCTTCTCAAAATATAGTCAAAAGCAGCAAACTCCCCGTGAATGTCACTGATATACAGCTCCGTTCCTTTGGGCAGGTTCAAAATTGCCTCTAGGTTGGTCAGCTCTGTAATGACTTTCTGGCGACTGTCAAATTCTTTCAGTAAAATACGCTTATATTGCTCCATCTTCAGCCCTCACTCTATAACCGCTCTTTGCAATCTTCTCTCTTATCTCAATTTCTTCAAATGATCTTCAATCAAGAAAGCCGTCTCTTCGATTGATTTATCAGTGATATTGATGACATGAGCCCGATACTTTTTAAAGACTTCTTTTGAGTAGTCTAGTTCTTCATATATCTTTTCCAGATCTGTATAGCTGGTTGACTGGGTCAATCCCAGAGAATTCAAGCGATTACTGCGTATCTTAGACAGTTTTTCTGGCTCACATAAGAGGCCGATAATCCGCTCCGGATCAACCTTATCCAAGACCTGAGGCAGAGGGACTTGTGGAATCAAAGGCAGGTTAGAAACCTTGTAGCCTTTATTAGCCAGATAAATACTGAGTGGCGTTTTGGATGTACGGGAGACGCCCAAGAGCACCAAATCCGAATCCAAAAATCCTTGCGGCGCCTTGCCATCATCGTATTTGACTGCAAACTCAATAGCGGAGATTTTATTAAAATACTCAGTGTCCAGCCGGTGCAAGGTACCCGGCACCTCTATAGGACTGGTGCCTGTCTTTTCTCTGATAATCTCAAAAAATGGATGCATCAAATCCAGATAAGCAAGGCCATTGGCCTGACTGAACTCCCTAGCTGCAGCAGCTAGCCTGCCATCAACTAGTGTACTGATGACAAGGGCATCATCCTTGATGGCATCACGCAGAATATCCAGCAATTCTTCTTCTTTGTTGATAAATGGAAAACGATAGCTGTTATTAAAAATAATATCTGGGTACTGGGCTGTCACCGCAGACAATAGCTTCTGCGAAGTCCCCCCTAAAGAATCTGAAATGCTGTAAACAATAATTTCTTTCTTCATGTTTATTCCTCTTATCTATTAACCTCAGCGCTTCTGGCCTCTTGAATAATGTAATCCAACAGAGCTGACTTGGTCACAGTTCCTAAAATTTTACGCTCATTATCCTTATCCACTACCGGCAGCGAATCAATCGCAAAATCCTGCAAAACTGCCGCCGCTTCCAAAATATTCATATTCTTGTAGCAAGTTTTAATATGGGGCATTCGGGTCATGCAGACCGCTACGGGTGTGCTGTCAATGTTGGTATTGAGCGAGGCCCGCAGCAGGTCCTTACGCGACAAAATCCCCAAGAGCAGCTTATGCTCATCAATGACATAGAGAACATCCGCATCATACATAAATAAGGTAATAATGGCATCTTGAATAAAAGAATCATGAGACACCAAAACAGGCGAAGTCATAATCTCCGCTACTTCCTTTCGAAAGGTATCGAAAAAGAAAAGCGTCTCTAAATCTGAGCCTGAGTACGTGTAACCAACTTTAGGCGTAGCCTTCAAAATCCCAACCAAAGTCAGAAAAGACAGGTCCGAGCGCAAGGTCGCCCGAGAAATATCGAGTAATTCTGAAATTTTCTCACCGCTGAGTGGCTGGTGTTCTTTTACAATTTCTACAATTTTCTTTTGCCGTTCACTTAATTTCAAATAAGTCTGACTCCTTCGTTCTTTATAATAGATGATTAGCCTGATTTCGATTAAAATTTAGGAATTATTGCTCATATTGCATTTTCAGACGTTTAAATAATCATCATTTTGTAACACATTATAACAAAAAAAGAAAAAATGTCAATAAAACTGAATGCTTTTTTCAGTTGACAAACATATGTGATGTATATTACAATGTATTTGTCTGCAATATGACATATATTTCATAATTTTGGAGGTAAATATGGCAAAATGGATTTACTCCTTCGAGGAAGGATGTGCAGAAGACAAAGCCCTGCTTGGCGGAAAAGGAGCCAACCTAGCTGAAATGACCAATTTGGGACTGCCTGTCCCTCCAGGTTTTACTATTACCACAGAAAGCTGTATCGAATATTTAGAAAATCCTTATTTCTTTGAATCTTCTTTAAAAGAAGATGTTTTGAAAGCGGTTACTGGATTAGAAGAAAAAACAGGTAAATATTTCAGCGGCAACGACTCAGCCTTGCTCTTAGTGTCTGTTCGAAGCGGAGCCAAGTTTTCCATGCCGGGCATGATGGACACTATTCTCAATCTAGGTCTGAACGATTTAAGAACCCAGACTCTGGCTGAGCAGACCAATGCTGACTTTGCCTACAACTGCTACCGACGTCTGTTGCAAATGTTTGCTGATGTGGTTTATGGCATTTCCAAAGACGAGTTCGATGACCTCTTGGGATATTTTGAAAAGAATGCTGGCAAACAGGCCAAGGATTTCACACTGGAAGAGCACCAAGCTTTGATTGAGCAGTATAAGCAGCTTTATCGTGAGCATCATCAAACCTTCCCCCAAAGCTCGAAAGAGCAGCTCTATGCTGCTATCAAGGCAGTCTTCAAGTCTTGGAATAATCCCCGAGCTGAGGTTTACCGCAACTTGAATGATATTCCTCATGATTTGGGAACAGCGGTAAATGTCCAAGCCATGGTTTTCGGAAATAGCGACCAAGCCAGCGGTACAGGAGTTGTCTTTACGAGAAACCCTGCCAGCGGTGAGCAGCAGCTATTTGGCGAGTTCTTGCTCAATGCACAAGGAGAGGATGTCGTAGCCGGCATTCGGACACCTGAGCCTATTGCTGCACTTGAGACAGCTCTCCCTCAGGCCTATTCAGCCTTCCAAGACTATGCTAAGATTCTCGAAAACCACTATAAAGACATGCAAGATATAGAATTTACTATTGAGAAAGGTAAACTCTATATTCTCCAAACTAGAAACGGTAAACGGACCGCCAAGTCATCTTTGAAAATCGCCTTAGATCTGGTAGACGAGGGCATTATCAGCAAAAAAGAAGCTCTCCAGCGCGTATCTCCTGCTACGATTAGCCAGCTCATCCATCCTGTATTTGAAGAAAAAGCTCTGCAAGATGCTCCTTTCTTGGCTCAAGGACTGCCAGCAAGCCCTGGTGCTGCAACTGGTGAGATTGTCTTTACAGCTGAGCGCGCCAAAGACTACCACTCCTTGGGTAAAAATGTCATCTTAGTACGGCAGGAAACTTCACCTGAAGACATTGAGGGCATGGTTGTCAGCCAGGCCATCGTAACCAGTCAGGGCGGTATGACCTCTCACGCAGCTGTCGTAGCTCGGGGAATGGGAACTTGCTGTGTGGTTGGCTGCGGTGAGCTGACCATCAGCGAGGAAAGCAAGACTGTTTCCTGCGGAAATCTTGTCTTGACCGAAGGTGACGTCATTTCAGTTGATGGCAGCTCTGGGCGCATTTATAGCGGTGAGATTCCGACCGTCCTTGTCGAAAATGACCAAGAACTCCAACGACTGCTTTCATGGGCAGACGAAGTCGCACAGCTCAAAGTCCGTGCCAACGCAGAGACCGTTCAAGATCTAAAAACAGCTATTAAGTTTGGGGCAAAGGGCATCGGTCTGGCTCGTACCGAACACATGTTCTTTGGCCAAGAGCGGATTCTGGAAATGCGGCGCCTGATTCTGGCCGACAACGAATTGGAAACCAGGTCCGCCCTCAAAAAACTGCTAGAGTTCCAAGAAAATGACTTCTATCAAATGTTCCAAGCAGTTCAGGACAAACCTATGATTATCCGTCTTTTGGATCCGCCGATGCATGAATTTCTACCTAAAGATTCACAGGAAATCAAGGCTTTGGCTGACAAGCTGCACAAGTCACCAGAAAAGCTGACTCGCCGCATTGAACAGCTGCAAGAAAGCAATCCTATGCTGGGCCACCGCGGCTGCCGTCTGGGGATTACGCAACCAGAGATTTACAAGATGCAGGTCGAAGCCGTCTTCAAAAGTGCTATCAAGCTGAGTCAAGAAGGATTGACTGTCAAGCCAGAAATCATGATTCCGCTGATTGCAGACAAAGCCGAGCTGGACTCTGTCAAAGCCTTTCTCACCCAACATATCAACAAACTCTTTAGGCATCAAGGTCTGGAGCTTTTCCCTTATGAAATTGGCACCATGATTGAACTTCCGCGCGCCTGTCTAGTTGCAGACCAGCTGGCTCAGGAAGCAGACTTCTTCAGCTTTGGTACTAACGATTTGACCCAGATGACCTACGGTTTCTCACGGGACGATATTGGAAAATTCATCGGCCACTACAAAGAGAAAGAAATCCTTCCTTTTGATCCTTTCCAAAGTATTGACCAGGACGGCGTTGGTGAATTGATGCGCATAGCTATCAGCAAAGGGCGTCAAGTCAAGCCTGAACTTCCTATCGGCATTTGTGGCGAGGTCGGTGGCGATCCTGCTTCCATCCCCTTCTTCCAAGAAATTGGCGTCACCTATGTCTCCTGCTCTCCTTATCGAGTTCCAGCAGCTAGGCTGGCTGTCGCTCAAGCGGCACTCCAAGATGAGAAGGCATGATTACTTTGCTATTCTAGCTCAAGAAGCTGCTCAACCAAAACTTGAGCAGCTTCTTTTCTTAACAGCAATCTTCTGTGTGCGTTTTCATAGATAAAAATTTGATTTTTTTAAGACATTTTCAGATAAAAAACGTATAATGAGAGATAAGAAATCATTGAAATTTTAAAAGGAGATTCTTTCGAGCATGGAAAACTATTCTCGCAGTAATAAAAACAAGACAAAATCATCTAAAAAACCTACTAAACAGCATATTAAAACAGGTCTTTCAGCCTTCCAAAAGACTATTGCAACGGTTGCCAGTATCTTGTCTATCATCATTGCCAGCATCACGATTATGAATCTGACTGGCCAAAAGGATGAAAAATCAAAAACTGATACCAGCAGCTCTACTGCAACGACTACCATTATCAAGGAAATCGAAAAAGAAACAAGCAGCCCTGCTTCAACAACTGCAACTGATACAACTGCTTCTAGCAGCGATACAGCAGCGGTTGAGACTAGTGTATCTAGCTCTGCGGCAGATACAGCAGCAGGCGACACTACCGCTTCTAGCCAGAGCCAAGACACGGCAACCAACACTCAGACAGAAGCTTCAAACTAAGAAAGCAGAAAACGCCCGGCTCAATGAGCCGGGCTTTTTTCTTGTATTCATCAAGTAACCTTGTTTGACTATTATTTCCGATACATCTTGACTTGAAGATAGAGGTCATTGTAGGTTCCCAACCATTTAGGGCCCAACTGCTCATAGACTTCCAGATGTTTCATCGTTTCTTCTGTCGGATAAAAAGCCTCATCTTCCTGAACTTCCTTAGGCAACATGGCCTTGGCAGGAAGATTTGGTGTCGAATAACCAACATAAAGGGCGTTTTTATAAGCATTTTCCGGTCTCAGCATAAAGTTAATAAACTGATAGGCTGCTTTTTTATTTTTGACGGTTTTGGGAATGACAATATTGTCAAACCAAAGATTGCTGGCTTCTGTTGGTACGACATAGCGCAGGTCTTCATTGGCCTCCAGCATCTGCCGAGCCTCGCCAGAAAAGGTCACACCGATAGCTGCATTGTTCTGAATCATGTATCCCTTCATCTCATCAGCCACAATGGCCTTGATATTTGGCGTCAGAGTATAGAGCTTATCGACAGCCTCCTGCAGCTGATTATCATCTTTGGAGTTGAGACTATGACCGTCTGAGTTCAGACCAATTCCCATGACTTCACGAGCTCCATCAATCATCATGATGGAGTTTTTGTATTCAGGACGCCAGAGGTCATTCCAATGCTCAGGAGCTTTATCAACCATTTTTTCATTATAGACAATACCCAGCGTTCCCCAAAAATAAGGAATTGAGTATTGATTTCCAGGATCAAAAGGCTGGTTTAAAAAATCAGATCCGATATTTTCCAAACCTTTAATCTGGCTATGATCTAGCTTCTCCACCAAGCCTTCCTTCATCATCTTGGCAATCATATATTCACTAGGAATGGCAATGTCGTAGGTTGTGCCGCCTTGCTTCACTTTCGTATACATGGCTTCATTGGAATCAAATGTATCGTACTGGATTTGGACACCAGTTTCCTTAGTAAACTCAGTCAGGAGCTCAGGATCGATATAGTCACCCCAATTGTAAATGACCAGCTTATCGCTCTCCTTGCTCTGCGTCCGACTTTCAATCTGGTAACTAACACCCCATAAGACTACGATAATCAGCAGAATCCCCGCTAAAAATGAATAGAGCTTTCTCATACAGTCTCCTCCTTCTCACGGGTGATAAAGTAATACCCAATTACCAAAGCAATGCTGAAGAGAAAGACCAAGGCTGATAGGGCATTGATTTCCAAAGAAATTCCCTGACGAGCACGGGAGTAAATCTCAACAGATAATGTAGAAAAACCATTCCCTGTAACGAAGAAGGTCACAGCAAAATCATCTAGCGAGTAGGTAAAAGCCATAAAGTATCCAGCGATGATGGCTGGAGTCAGATAAGGCAGCATGATTTCCTTCAGCATTTGCAATTGGCTGGCACCTAAATCATAGGCAGCCTTAATCATATCATCATTCATTTCTTTCAGACGCGGAAGAATCATCAACACCACAATCGGAATAGAAAAGGCCACATGGCTAGCCAGCACAGACAGGAAGCCCAGCTGGAATTTTGCAGTAGTAAAGAGAATCAGAAAACTTGCCCCAATCATGACATCCGGTGCCACCATGAGGATATTGTTGATAGACAGAAAGGCATCCTGATATTTCTTGCGGGCTTGATAAATATAGATGGCTCCAAAAGTCCCAATCAGAGTCGCAATCAATGAAGACAGGAAAGCTAGGAAGAAGGTCTGAACCAAAATCAAAATCAGACGCGAATCCTCAAAGAGATTTTGAAAATGACTGAGACTGAATCCTGTAAAACGATTCATGTCTTCCCCTGCATTAAAGGCATAAGCAATCAGGTAAAAGATGGGGATATAGAGCACCAAAAAGACAAAGGCCAGATAGAGATTTGCAATTTTTTTCATCGCCCTCTCCTTTCCTTGGTTGCCCACATGGTAAAGAGCATGGCAACAATCAGTACCACTCCGATAGTAGAGCCCATGCCCCAGTTTTGAGTAGTCAGGAAGTGCTGCTCAATGGCAGTTCCTAGAGTAATTACTCGATTACCACCGATTAAACGAGTCAGCATGAAGAGACTAAGACTAGGGATAAAGACTGACTGCACTCCACTTCTGACACCATTCAAAGACAAAGGGAAAACAACCCGACGGAAAGTCTCCCAGCGATTAGCTCCCAAGTCATAGCTGGCATTGATAAGATTAGGATCCAAATCATCCAGAACGTTGAAAATGGGCAGAATCATAAAAGGCAGCTCGATGTAGCTGGCTACAAAGATAAATGAAAAGTCCGTAAAGAGAATCTGCTGCGGTCCTACTCCGATAAAAGTCAAAAATTGATTAATTGAACCATTCTGACCAAAAATACCAATGAAAGCATAAGCTTTGAGCAGAAGATTGATCCAAGTTGGCAGGACAATCAGCATGAGCCAAAGCTGCTTGTGCTTGAGCTGAGTCAAAAAGAATGCGGTCGGATAGGAAATCAGCAGGGTTACGACAGTAATAATCCCTGCATAAAGAACCGAATTCAGGCTCATCTTGAGATAGGTCCAGTTCTGCGATGTGAAGTAGGCCTGATAATTTTCCAGCGTAAACTGACCTTCGATGTTAAAGAAGGATTTCCAGATAATCATGACAACAGGTGCTAGGACAAAAAGGAAAATCCAGAGCAGGTAAGGCAAGAGAAAGAGATTAGAGGTTGTTTTCTTCATCGCGTTCCTCCTCAATGGCATTGATCAGACCCGCTTCCTGCTCTTCTACTTCTACATATTCTTCGATACGGGCATCGAATTCTTCTTCAGTTTCATTGAGACGCATGATGTGGATATCTTCAGGCTCGAAATGCAGGCCAATTTCTTCACCAACAATGGCCTTGCGAGTTGAGTGAATCATCCATTCATTGCCCAGTTCATCATAAGCGATAATCTCATAGTGAACGCCACGGAAAAGCTGGGTGTCAACTTTAACCTGCAGCTTGCCTTCTTCTGGCAGAGTAATCCGCAAATCCTCCGGCCGAATCACCACCTCGACAGCTTCATTTGGGCGCATCCCACCATCCACTGCTTCAAAGCGCTTGCCGTTAAACTCAACCAGATAGTCTTCAATCATCTTACCTGGCAGAATATTGGACTCGCCAATGAAGGTTGCAACAAAATGATTAATAGGCTCGTCATAAATATCGACAGGCGTCCCCGACTGAACAATCTCACCGTCATTCATAACGAAAATCCAGTCACTCATAGCCAGGGCTTCCTCTTGGTCGTGCGTGACAAATACAAAGGTAATACCTAGACGCTGCTGCAATTCCCGCAGCTCATACTGCATATCTGTACGCAGCTTCAAATCCAGAGCAGACAGGGGCTCATCCAGCAAAACAACCCGCGGCTGATTAATGATTGCCCGCGCGATGGCTACACGCTGGCGCTGACCGCCCGACAGTTTGCGAATAGAACGGCGCTCAAAACCTTCTAGCTGAACCATTTTCAGCACTTCTGCAACTCGCTCTTGAATTTCTTTTTTATCAACCTTGCGTAGACGCAGCGGGAAGGCAACATTTTCAAAAACATTCATATGCGGAAACAGTGCATAGGACTGAAAAACCGTGTGAACGTCTCTTTTATTAGTCGGAATATCATTGATGCGGACGCCATCAAGAAAAATATCCCCGTCCGTCGCATCCAAAAGTCCAGCAATGATGTTCAGAATCGTTGATTTTCCAGAACCAGAAGACCCCAGCAAAGTATAGAACTTTCCTTCTTCCAGCTCGAAATTAATATCTTTCAGAACGACAGTGTTATTATCTTCAAAAACTTTTGAAACGTTTTTAAACTCGATGATTGGTTTTTTCAATTGTCATAAATTCCTTCTTTCTCGTATTAACAGATTAAGGGTTCTGTCAGACCGCTGCTACCTCGTGAGGGCTGTAAAGGCCCTTTATAAATTCCGTGTCGATAGGCTTTCACCCCCTTACTAAGTTGCAGCCAGCTGCAGTTCCTTATCCAGCATACTTCTACTGGAAATCAATCTGTCTTACAGAGATTCACCAATGATGCGGACTTCGCGCTCCAGAGTAATACCTGAATTTTCCCGCACCCTTTCAATCACATGAGCGATAAGATTTTCATAATCTTGAGCCGTTCCTTTATCAACGTTAATCATAAAGCCGGCATGTTTCTCAGATACCTCTACACCACCGATACGATGCCCCTTAAGGCCTGCCTCACTAATGAGCTGACCAGCAAAGTGACCCAAAGGACGCTTGAAAACAGATCCACAAGATGGATATTCCAAAGGCTGCTTGAGCTCCCGCAGATGGGTTAAGCGCTCCATTTCCTGACGAATCGTTCTGTGAACACCAGGTGAAAGAGCAAACTTAGCAGAAATAACGATATCGCCCGTTTCCTGAACCAGTGAATGACGATAGCCAAACTTCATATCCCGAACGTCCAGCGTTTTGACTTCCCCCTGAGGAGTCAGTACCTTGCAAGATACCAAAACATGAGCAATCTCGCCGCCATAAGCCCCAGCGTTCATAAAGACAGCTCCGCCGACACTGCCCGGAATACCACAGGCAAACTCAAAGCCTGTCAGACTATTCTGCAAGGCGATATGGGTTGTCTGAATCAGATTAGCTCCAGCCTCTGCCTCAATCATATAGCCATCTACTGCTACATTGTTGAGCTTGTCAAACATAATCACGAAACCTCGGATACCACCATCTCGCACAATGATATTACTGGCATTTCCCAGCACCATCCAAGGAATGTCTTCTTGATTAGCAAAATTGACAATACGAGCCAACTCATAACGATTGCGGGGAAAAACTAAGAAATCGGCTGCGCCCCCGACCTTTGTGTAGGTGTATTGACTCAAAGGCTCATTGAAGCGAATGTCGATTCCCTCTAATTCAGATTTTAATTTCTCTAGTTTTTGCATGATTTTCTCTCTTTTATGTAAACAAAATACACTCTATTATATCAAAAATCTATGGCATTTACGATAGATTACAAAGAAAAAGCTGAGAAAGGTCAGCTTTTTAATGCTTATAATTGTCTAGTAGTAAAACGCTGTGTTTGACTAGAAAGAGCATTCCTGATGGCGCCGAAATCTCCAGCTCACTCGCCAGAGCCTGTAATTCTAAATGATCCATAAAGTGAATTATCCTCCTTTAAGTTAGACCCATTATAGCACAGTTAGGTATAAAAAGATAGGGATATCAAATCCTTATTTTACAAAAAGAAAAAGAGGCTCATGGTGAACCTCTTGATGATTTATTTTTCTACTCGCACACCCTCTGTGTCTACCTGAAGCCGGAAGATTTTCCCTTTGAAATTCTGTTTTTGCAGAAGCTGATAAATCGTCTCCGTCTTGTGCTTAGGTGATAAGACCATAACAGTCGGCCCCGCTCCTGAGATATAGGTTGCATAAGAACCGTTTTTTCTGGCCAAGAACTTAATATCTGAAAATTCCTTGATCAAAGGCTGACGGTATTTCTCGTGGAACAAATCTGACTCGATAGCCCGACCAGCGATTTTCATATCACCTTTTAAAAGAGCAGCAATCGCAACATTGGCAATGGAGCTGGCCGCAACAGCTTCCTTGTAAGAAAGCCGATTTGGTAAGACTTGGCGGCTCTCAACCGTCCGAAGCTCATAGTCTGGGATATAGGCGATGAAGTCTGCGTCCGGAAAGTCCGCTACCACAGCAGATACCTGATTCCTAGACGAGCTAGATACGACCAAATTACCATAAATCGCCGGCGCAACATTGTCAGGATGTCCTTCAATCTTGGTAGCGATTTTCAGTTTCTGATAATCCGACAAATTAAGATGAGCCAGCTGGTTGGCTAATTCAATCCCAGCCACAATGACCGAACTAGAAGACCCAAGTCCACGAGCTAATGGAATGTCACTGGTCATTTTCAAACGGCGTGGCTGAATAGCTGGAGCCAACTGCAGGGCAATCTTAACCAGTAAATTGCGTCGGTCCTTAGGAATTCTAGGATTGAGGTCATGCTCAATCACCCACTCCTGACTTTCTTCCAAGACTTCAATATCCAGATATTTTGACAGGGCTACCCCAACAGAGTCAAAGCCAGGACCGATATTGGCACTGGTCGCTGGTACAATAATTTTCATCTTAATCTCCTAATACTTTGAAGGTATTGAGCAAGTCGAACTCAGGAACTTCTTTGAGCTTAGCAGTGACATTTTCCAGCTGTGTCTTGCTGACAGCATGGGTAATAATCACCACGCGAGCCTTCTCGCCGTCAGTACCTTCCTGCAGAATCTGCTTAAAGGAAATATCCTCAGCATTGAAAATCTCAGCCAAGTGCAGAACTTGACCTTTAGAGTCAGGTGCCAAGATAGAGAAGTAATAGCTGCTCTTCACATCTTCTGGCTTAGCCAGCACAAGCTCACGACTAAATTCATTAAAAGCCTTGCCAACTGTTCCTTCATTCAAACGTCGACTAATACGAACAATATCCGCCACGACACTAGTTGCAGTTGGTTTTTGACCAGCTCCCGGTCCGTAATACATGGATTCTCCGATGCCGATGGACTCAACAAAGACGGCGTTCATTACCCCATTGACACTAGCCAAAGGATGCGCTTTAGGCAGAAATGTTGGAGCTACTTCTGCTGCGATTCCTGACGGCGTTTCTTCGATAGAACCAACCAGCTTGACTACATATCCCAAATCTTGAGCAACAGTCACATCTTCTGGTGTGATATGACGAATTCCCTGATGCCCTACATCTTCAAATTTAACATTCATACCAAAGGCGAACTGGCTAAGAATCACCATCTTGTAAGCCGCATCAATGCCATCTACGTCATTGGTTGGGTCGCTTTCAGCAAAACCAAGACGCTGTGCTTCAGCAAGAGCATCTTCATAAGACCAACCCTCTTCCACCATCTTGGTCATCATAAAGTTAGAGGTTCCATTGACCACACCCAAGATACGGGTGATTTTGTCAGAAGCCAGTGAATTAACCAAGGTACGGAGGATTGGAATTCCGCCGGCAACAGCTGCTTCATAGTAGAGAGCCACATTTTGCTTTTGAGCAATTTCCAGCAACTCCGCTCCGTGAACAGCCAGTAAGTCCTTATTAGCTGTGACCACATGTTTGCCAGCTTCAAGAGCACGAGTGATGAACGTTTTCGCTGGCTCAATCCGTCCCATCAATTCTACAACGATAGTAATCTCAGAATCGTTCAGAATTTCTTCAACATTTGTAACAAAATTAAAGTCATTTCCAGCTGCTAAAAGACGATCTTTTTCGGCATCATCTTTGACCAAGACTTTAGCAACCTCAATCTCTGAATGAGCCGCTTGAACGATTTTTTCTCTATTTTCTTTCAGCAAAAAAGGCACACCGCTGGCCACTGTTCCAAAACCAAGTAAAGCAATTTTAATAGACATGAAGCACTCCTTGAAAATTTCTTGTATAAAAGATATTATAACAAAATTATAAAAAAATGCCTACAAAACTACTTCTTTATTTGTTATAATAGATGTAAATTTCCGCAAGGAATTGTATTTTTTTTAAAAGGAGATATTATGACAGCAAAACACCGAGGAAATCGCATGCAGCAACGCAAAGCTAGGAAAAGAGCTATTTTACTTTCTCTGACAAGTTTATTACTTTTTCTCGTCCTGATTGTAGGTGGCTTTTCTTTACTAGCCAAGCTGCAAAACTCGCACAACCAAAAAGAAGTTAATAATGTGTCAACGAACCAGGTCGATACTTCATCTAAAACTTCGTCAGCACCGACTCGGGAAAAAAAGACGGCTTCGGATGACAGCAGTAAAGACAAGGTCAAATGGGTCAAACAAGACCAGCCAGTTCAAGTTCCTATCTTGATGTATCATGCCATTCATGTCATGGATCCATCAGAAGCAGCTAATGCTGGTTTGATTGTAGATCCAGCTACATTTGAAAGCCATCTGAAAGCCTTGAAAGACGCAGGCTACTATCCACTAACACCAGAAGAAGCATACAAGGTACTGACGGAGAATGTCTTGCCAGAAAACAAAAAAGTCGTCTGGCTGACCTTCGATGATAGTTTAAGGGATTTCTATACTAATGCCTTTCCACTTCTCCAGAAATATGACATGAAAGCAACCAATAATGTCATTACTGGATTTGTTCAAGCGGGTCGTGAAGATATGCTGACGCTAGATGAGATAAAGGAAATGAAGGACAAAGGCATGTCTTTTGAAGACCATACCGTCAACCATCCCGACCTTTCAGCGACTGCAGAAGACCAACAAAAAATTGAGTTAAAAGATTCTAAGTCTTACTTAGATAAAGAATTGTCTCAAACCACAACCACCGTTGCCTATCCATCTGGACGATACAGTGATGCAACCTTGCAGATTGCTGAAAGCCTTGGCTACAAGATGGGACTGACAACCAATAACGGACTAGCTTCCCTATCAAATGGCTTGCTCTCACTCAACCGCGTACGAATTAACCCAACCACCACTGCAGAAGACCTGCTAAATGAAATTGCAACCAACTAATCTTAAAAAGCCCGCTTCACTTGAAGCAGGCTTTTTCTATTACTATGATTATAACTTCTTTCAAACTCCCAAAAAACACCAGCTCCAAAGAACTGGTGTAAAGGTTTATTTAGACTTGATATAGTTGATACCATCCGCTTTTGGAGCAACTGATTTACCAAAGAAAGCGGCTAAAACAATGATTGTCAACGCATAAGGCGCGATACGAAGATAAACCGCAGGTATATGAGCAAGGAAAGGAATCTGAGTAGAAACAACAGCTAGGGCTTGGGAAAGTCCAAAGAAAAGACTTGAAAGCATAGCACCTATTGGATTCCATTTACCAAAAATCATAGCAGCTAAAGCGATAAATCCAGGGCCGACAATCGTCGTAGCAGAGAAATTAACCGAAGCAGATTGAGCATATAAAGCTCCACCTACTCCTCCCAAAAATCCTGAAATCAACACTCCGTAGTAACGCATGAGATAAACGTTAATCCCTAATGTATCAGCAGCTTGAGGATGTTCACCTACTGAGCGTAAGCGAAGCCCAAATTTCGTCTTAAACATGATGAACCAAGCTAAAAATGAGAATCCAACAGCTATGTAACCCATCAAGCTAGTATTCTTAAAGAAAATATCTCCAAAAACAGGAATGTTAGACAAAATCGGAAAATCAAATTTACCAAAAGATAAATCAATATTATTAGTTTGTCCTTTTCCATAAATAGCCTTGACAAGAAAGACAGCTAAAGCTGGCGCCAGCAAGTTCAGTACAGTACCGCTGACAACATGATCAGCACGAAAATTAATGGTTGCTACTGCATGAATCGCAGAAAAAATGAGACCAACTAAACCACCTGCGAGAAGAGAAAGCCAAATAGTCATTCCTCCTAAGCTTTCAGCGAAAGTCAGGTTAAAAACAACTCCTGTAAAAGCTCCCATGACCATGATGCCTTCCAAGCCAACATTAACAACACCAGCATGCTCAGAGTAAGCACCTCCAATACTGGTGAAAATGAGAGGAGCGGCATAGACCAGCATATTTGATACAAGTATTGTTAGAATAGCAACAATATTCATCTTTACTCTACTCCTTTCATTCGTTTTTTAGGTTTGATATATTTTTCAATAATGTAGTGAGCACTTACAAAGAAGATAATGGAAGCTGTTACAATATTGACAAGTTCTGGAGGAATAGTAGCCGTTGTCATACCAGGCGCACCAGTTTGCAATGTCCCAAGTAGAAACGCAGCAAAAATGATTCCGATAGGAGAGTTGCTAGCAAGAAGAGCAACTGCCATACCATTAAATCCAACAGCCAGAGATCCTGCTTGAACATAAACGTTCTGGAAAGTACCTATACCCTCAACTGCTCCTCCAATACCACAAAGAGCTCCAGAAATCACCATTGAAAGAATAATAGTACGTTTCGCCGACATCCCTGCATAATCTGAAGCATTTGGATTGAGACCTACTGAGCGAATTTCAAATCCAAGTGTGGTTTTCTTTATGATAAACCAAATTACAGCAACAGCAATCAAAGCAATGAAAATTCCAATATTCATACGTGACTTAGTAAGCTCTGTAAGAAAGTCTAGACGATAGCTAGCGTTTGCCGAAACAGGAATACTCGATTCGGAATCAACCATTAGTTTTTTAGGAAAATTCCGAATAATTTCATTTCCAGCAAAAAGAACAATATAGTTCATCATAATGGTAACAATAACTTCGCTTGTACCTAAAAATGCTCTTAACAAACCCGGAATTAAACCGATTAAACCACCGGCAACTGCTGCTACAAGGACAGTCAGCGGTAACATTGCAAAACGAGGAATGGTTGGAAAAGATAGGGCAAACCAAACAGCTGCAATCCAACCTGCCAAAGCTTGACCAGGTAAACCAACATTGAAAAAACCAGCACGACTAGCCACTGCAAACCCAAGAGCAATCAAAATTAGAGGTCCCATGGTTCGGAAAATTTCTCCAATATTTTTAATGGAACCAAAAGCTGTTTTGAACAACTCTTCATAACCCCACAAGGCATCATAACCAAAAATCCACATGATGATGGCGCCAAGTAAGATTCCTAAAAGAACTGAAATAAAAGGAATAGCAATTTGCTGTGTTTTTTTATCCATTAGAACCCTCCTTGATTTTTCCACCAGCCATGAGAATACCAAGTTCTTGCTTATTAGTTTCAGATGGCTTTACAATTCCTTGAATCTTTCCATCATGAATAACAGCAATACGGTCTGATAAATTAAGAATTTCATCTAATTCAAAGCTGACAACAAGAACGGCTTTCCCTTTATCACGTTCAGAAATTAAGCGCTTATGAATATACTCAATCGCACCAACATCCAATCCGCGAGTAGGTTGACTGACAATTAATAGATCTGGATTACGATCAACTTCTCGAGCAATAATAGCTTTTTGTTGATTTCCCCCTGACAAAGCACCTGCTGGAACAAGTTCACTAGCTGCTCTAACGTCAAATTCTTCCATCAATTTACGGGCATATGAATTAATTTGATTATAATTCAAAACACCTTTGTTACTGAGCGGTTCTTTATAGTAAGTCTGGAGAGCAATATTTTCAGAAAGCATCATTTCAAGTACCAAACCATCACGATGACGATCCTCAGGTACATGACTTACTTGCATTTCTGTAATCTTTCGTGGAGAAAGTCCTACAACTTCCCTTCCTTTGATTTTAATACTTCCTGATTTTACTTTTCGAAGTCCTGTAATAGCCTGAATCAACTCACTCTGACCGTTACCGTCAATCCCAGCAACTCCTACGATTTCACCTGCATGAACATCAAGAGAAAGCTCTTTAACAGCTGGTACACCACGATTCTCATTCACTATCAAATCAGAAATTTGAAGTACAACGTCTTTCGGTTTAGCTTCTTCCTTTTCAGTAACAAAAGAAACCGAACGTCCAACCATCATTTCAGCCAAATCTTTATTTGAAACGCCCTCAATGCTAACAGTTTCAATTGATTTTCCACGGCGAATAACTGTGACACGATCCGCTACTGCTCGAATTTCATCTAGTTTATGAGTAATCAGGATAATAGATTTCCCTTCTTTAACAAGAGTTTTCATAATATCCATTAATTCCAAAATTTCAGCAGGGGTCAATACTGCCGTTGGCTCATCAAAGATCAAAATTTCGGCACCACGATAGAGGGTCTTCAGGATTTCTACACGTTGTTGGGCACCAACAGAAATATCTTCAACCTTAGCTGTTGGGTCAACAGCTAAGCCATAGCGTTCTGATAATTCAAGGATATCTGCATTAGCTTTTTTCAAATCTAATACACCTTTATTTGTTATTTCGCTACCAAGAATAATGTTTTCAACAACAGTAAATGCTTCAACCAACATAAAGTGCTGATGAACCATTCCTATTCCGAGAGCTGCAGCCCTAGAAGGAGAATCCAATTTTTCCAATTTTCCGTTGACAAAAATTTCTCCACTAGTTGGCTCTAAAAGACCAGCCAACATATTCATCAAGGTAGATTTCCCAGCTCCATTTTCACCAAGAAGTGCATGAATCTCACCTTTACGCAGTTGTAGGTTGATTTTGTCATTTGCGACAAATTCACCAAAAACTTTGGTTATCTCACGCATCTCAATGACATTTTCATGTGCCATTAGAGTATTCCTTTCTAGAAAATTATATTTTATTTCAGTAGAGCCTACTAATCAAGTTAGTAGGTTCTATTGAGACAAAATGTCTCAATACCCTAAAAAAGCAACCCAAGAAGGTTGGGTCGCTTCTGGATCTTTATTATTTTTCAGGTGCTTTTACACTACCATCAATAATCTGTTTCTTAGCATCTTCTACAGCTTTTTTAGCATCTTCAGATAGGTTAGAAGTTGTCAATTCAACTCCACCATCTTTCAAACCAAATGTAATTACTTTCCCACCCGGGAATTTACCATCAGCTGTTTGAGTAGCAATCTCTTGAACAGTTTTGCCAACTTGTTTTAAGCTGGAAGCAAGTACAAAGTTAGATTCCTTGCCATCTTTAGACTTGTATTTACCTTCTTCAGCTTGATCACGATCGACACCGATTACCCAAACTTTTTCATCTTCATTTTTCTTCTCATTCAAGTCTTTTGCTTCTTTAAAGACACCTGCTCCAGTACCACCTGCAGCTTGATAAACTACATCAGCTCCTGCGGCATATTGGGTTGCAGCAATAGTTCTTCCTTTTTCAGGATTATTAAAGTCTTCGGCATATTGAATATCAACTGAAATATCTTTGTTAACAGACTTCACTCCTGCTTCAAAGCCTTTTTCAAAACGAGTGATAACCTCGCCACGTGCCCCTCCAATAAAACCAACTTTGTTAGTCTTCGTAGTTTTTGCAGCAGCAACACCTGCAAGATAAGCAGCTTCATTATCAGCAAAAACAGCAGATGCTACATTCTTCTTGTCTTTGATAACAGAATCAATAATAACATAATTAATATCAGCATTTTCATCAGCAGCAGCTGTAACAGCAGGTGCTAATTTATAACCAACGCCATAAACTAATTTATAGCCATTTGTAGCTGCTTGACTGAAGTTATTCGCAAAATCCGCTTCACTTGTAGACTGGTAGTAAGTAAAGCCGTTATCTTTAGAAAGACCGTTTTCTTTACCCCAAGCTTGCAAGCCTTCCCATGCAGACTGGTTAAATGACTTATCATCAACACCGCCAGTATCAGTTACGATAGCAGCTTTCAAATCAGTTTTCGCGTTTGAAGAATCTGAGCGAGAAGCACGGTTTCCACATGCAGCAAGTCCGAATGCTGCGACAGTTACTAGACCAAGACCTAGCCATTGTTTTTTGTTCATTTCTGAACCTCCTAAATAAGATGTGCAACACAGTTGCAAGTTTGAGTTTGGTCAGATGACCGATAACAGACTTATGTTAAATCTGTAAAAGAATATGGAAGTAATTCCTTGACCGTCATCACGACCGTCGATTTATCTTTAGCGACCAAGGTCACTTTTAGATCCTCAGCAAAAAATTCTGCCATTACTTGGCGGCAGGCACCACAGGGCGATATGGGTTTTTCCGTCTCACCATAGACAATCAGCTCCTCGAAGTCTAAAGCTCCTTCTGAAACCGCCTTAAATATAGCTGTCCGCTCTCCGCAGTTGGTCAGACCAAAACTGGCATTTTCAACATTAACGCCGGTAAATACCCGTCCGTCTTTAGCGACTAAAACCGCTCCAATAGGGAAATGAGAATAGGGAACATAAGCATTTTTGCTTGCTTGGACAGCCAAGTCAATCAACTCAGTAGTCGCCACTAGTTTCTTCTCCCTTCATAATCGCCACACCGGCTGAAGTTCCGATACGAGTCGCACCTGCTTCAATAAAGGCTAGCGCATCTTCATAAGAACGAGCACCGCCAGAAGCCTTGACGCCCATGTCAGGACCAACTGTTTTTCTCATGAGGGCGACATCTTCGACTGTCGCACCGCCAGTTGAAAATCCTGTAGAGGTCTTAACAAAATCAGCTCCAGCTTTCTGAGCCAGTTGGCAGGCCTTAGCCTTCTCCTCATCTGTCAGCAGGCAAGTTTCCAGAATCACCTTGACCAAGGTACCGTTAGCAGCTTCTACAACCGCACGGATGTCTCGCTCTACCAAATCATAATCTTTAGACTTCAGAGCACCGACATTGATGACCATATCCACTTCGCCAGCACCCTTTTGGATGGCGTCTTTCGTTTCAAAGGCCTTTACATCGGAAGTGTTGGCTCCTAAAGGAAAACCAATTGGCACACAAACCTTGACATCTGAGCCTTTCAGCTGCTCCGCAGCAAACTCTATCCAGGTTGGATTAACACAGATACTGGCAAAATCATAAACTTTTGCTTCTTCAATTAACTTCAGAATCTGCTCTTCTGACGCTTCTGGTTTTAAAAGCGTATGGTCTATGTATTTGTTTAATTTCATGTTGACTTCTCCTAGAATTAAGCAATAACCTCGATAATTTCGCTTACTGCAACGCTTTCATCACCTATTTTAACATTTTTTTGAAAATCTGTAACTAGTTCTTGAGAAATTTTTTCATTTGAATAAATTTTTGCGAAAACTTCTCCAATTTCAACCTTGTCTCCGACTTTCTTTTCGAAAACAATTCCTGTTTCATAATCTAAGTCGTCAGATTTAACTGCGCGTCCTGCTCCAAGTCTCATGGCAAAGAGTCCAAACTCCATAGCAGGCAGTTCAGTGATATAGCCTGCCTGTTCTGCTTTCACATCTACAATATGAGCTGCACTTGATGGACGATAGAGGTCTTCCAAGTCACCACCTTGAGCAGCAATCATAGCTTCAAATTTCTTCAAAGCAGCGCCATTAGTCAACTGTTCTCTTACTTCTTCCACCGTTTTCTCAACGTCTGCCAGTCCGAGCATAATCTGAGCCAACTCACAAATGAAAGTTGTGATGTCTTCACGACCCCTGCCCTGCAAGATATCCAAAGCTTCTAAGATTTCCAGACGATTGCCAATGCTGGTTCCCAGAGGCTGACTCATATCTGTCAAAACAGCTACCGTTTTTCTACCAACTGCCTTGCCCAAATCTACCATAGTGCGTGCTAGTACACGAGCGTCATCAATATTTTTCATAAAGGCGCCTTCACCAACAGTCACATCCAGAAGTATACTGTCTGCACCAGCAGCAATTTTCTTACTCATAACAGAGCTCGCTATCAGCGGAATTGTATCAACAGTTGCTGTTACATCTCGCAGGGCATAGAGTAATTTATCCGCTAGCACCAACTGATCAGACTGACCGATAACGGACAAACCGATTTCCTGCACCTGCTTGATAAAGTCTTCCTGACTGCGCTCTACCTGAAATCCTTTAATGGATTCCAATTTATCAATGGTTCCTCCAGTATGGCCCAGCCCGCGGCCGCTCATTTTAGCAACAGGCACACCGAAACTAGCTACCAATGGTACCAAGACCAGAGTTACTTTATCACCAACACCGCCAGTAGAATGTTTATCTACTTTTATTCCCGCGATTTCTGACAAGTCAAACTGCTCTCCAGTTCCAACCATGGTCATGGTTAAATCCGAAATTTCCCGAGTCGTCATGCCCTTAAAATAGACAGCCATCGCAAAGGCTGCCATCTGATAATCAGGCACCGTCCCGTCCACATAACCCTCAATCAGCCACTGGATTTCCTGACTGGTCAGTTCCAGACCGTCTCTCTTCTTTTGGATAATATCTACAGCACGCATCCTATTTTTCGCTCCTTAGTATATAGTAGCCTTTGTCCTTCTTAACAATCTCACAATTACCGAAGATAGCTTCCATCTTCGACTTGGCGCTGGGTGCTCCTTGCTTCTTCTGAATCACAAGGGTCAAATCACCGCCTTCTGTCAAATGCTCATAGCTTCCGCTGATAACCTCATGTACAACCTGCTTACCAGCACGGATAGGTGGATTACTGATAATATGGTCGAAAATGCCGTTGACTTTTTCATAAACATTTGACTGGAAGATCTCAGCTGAAATCTGGTTTCTCTCAGCATTCTTCTGAGCCAAGTCCAAGGCTCGCTGGTTGATATCCACCATGGTCGCAGTCACTCCTTGCGCTTTGGCTAAGGTCAAACCTAGAGGCCCATAGCCACAGCCAACATCCAGCACCCGTTCTCCAGCTTCAAAGTCCAAGACAGACAAAAGAACCCGACTGCCATAATCAATCATTTTTTTACTGAAAACACCAGCATCAGTCAAAAAAGTCAGCCGCTGTCCTAACAGTTCTACATTTAATTCATGAATATCATGTTTGGCGTCAGGATTTTCTGCAAAATACATTTTAGTCATACAACCATTTTATCATAATTTTCCTAGATTTGTAAATCGTTTTCATTTCTCCAAAAAGTATGTTATACTAAAGTCCATCATACAGGAGTAACTTATGACTAACGAATTTCTTCATTTTGAAAAAATCAGCCGCCATACATGGCAAAATCTGCATCGTAAAACAACTCCGCCTCTGACCCAGGCCGAGCTTAACTCTATCAAGAGTTTCAATGACAAGATTAGCCTGCAGGACGTGACGGACATTTATTTACCCTTGACCAATCTCATTCAGATTTATAAACGTTCTAAGGAAGACTTGGCTTTTTCCAAGGGGATTTTTCTACAAAAAGAGAGCCGGAAACAGCCCTTTATCATCGGAGTTTCTGGCAGTGTGGCCGTTGGGAAATCCACCACCAGCCGGTTGCTGCAGATTCTGCTTTCTCGGACTTTTTCAAATGCGACAGTCGAGCTAGTTACCACAGATGGTTTTTTGTTTCCTAATCAAATTTTAGAAGCTAACGGCATTTTAAACCGCAAGGGTTTCCCAGAAAGCTATAATATGGAGTTGCTTCTTTCCTTTCTAGATAGCATAAAAAACGGTCAGGATTTCCAAATTCCTGTCTACTCGCATGAGACATACGATATCGTTCCTCAAGAAATGCAAGAGGTAAAAGCTGCTGACTTTGTTATCGTCGAAGGGATCAATGTTTTCCAGAATCCACAGAACGAGCGCCTCTATATGACAGACTTTTTTGACTTTTCTATCTATGTCGATGCAGAAGTCGAAAATATTGAAAACTGGTATCTGGATCGCTTTAAAAAAATGCTGACGCTGGCTGAAAACGACCCCAAAAACTACTACCACCGCTTCACCACGCAATCAGAAGAGGAAGTGGTGGCTTTCGCCCATAATGTCTGGAAAAGCATTAACCTTGTCAACCTGCTAGACTACATTGAGCCAACCCGCAATCGGGCAGAAATTATTCTGCACAAAGCTGGAAATCATGAAATTGATGAAATTTACTTAAAAAAATAAAAAAGCTTGTCAAATCCTAACTTTTCATATATAATTAGATAGTTAGTATTTTCAATGGAGGTGAAACAACTTGGCAAACATTAAATCAGCTATCAAACGCGCTGAATTGAACGTGAAACATAACGAAAAAAACTCAGCTCAAAAGTCAGCTATGCGTACTGCAATCAAAGCATTTGAAGCAAACCCATCTGAAGAACTTTTCCGTGCTGCTAGCTCAGCTATCGATAAAGCAGAAACAAAAGGTTTGATCCACAAAAACAAAGCAAGCCGCGATAAAGCACGCCTTTCAGCTAAACTTGCTAAATAATGCATACAAAGGGAGCTCTCAGGAGCTTTTTTTGTTTCTCACACAAAGGAGGTAGGGATGAAAATAGCAATTATTGGTTATTCCGGTTCTGGCAAATCCACTCTAGCAGCACAACTGTCCAACCACTACTCCATTCCCAAACTTCACATGGATACATTGCAGTTCCAACCTGGCTGGAAGGATAGCGACCGTGATTGGATGAGTAAACAGATAGATAATTTTTTGTCAAAAAATACCGACTGGATTATTGATGGCAACTACTCTTGGTGTTTTTATGAACGTCGGATGGCAGAAGCCGACCAAATCATCTTTCTGAACTTCTCTCGCTGGAACTGCCTCTATCGAGCTTTCAAACGCTATCTAAAATACCGAAATCGGACCAGAGAAAGCATGGCTCCCGGCTGCCCCGAAAAGTTTGACTGGGAGTTTATCTGCTGGGTTCTTTGGAAAGGACGACGTCAGACAGCACTGGAAAGATATAAGAGAATCCGTCAAACCTTTCCTCAGAAATTCTACGAATTAAGAAATCAAAAAGAACTGACCAGCTTCTTACAGAACCTAAAAACAAGCGAGCCCTAATGACTCACTTGTTTTTATTTGATTTTCTTTTTCTGGGGAAAGAGGGGCAGACCTAAAGAAGCTATTTTTTCAGCTGGAACCTTCATGCCGTCCTTAATCCACTTGGAAAGAACGGAAACAACTGCCGAACTCCAGAAGGAATTCATGTAAGAGTTAGTCGTTTTCTTAGCATTGCGATTGCGCTTTTCCAAAAAGTCAAACACGGCCTGAGTCAGCAGCTTTTCAAAATTATAGTCAATGGCTAGACTGATAACCCGAGCTTCTTTCTTGGCTTCCTTAAAAAGAAAAAGCCAAATTTGGTACATCTCAGTTTTAAAGTTAAACTCTTCCAATTTATCCGTAATACCTTGAACAGTGTTTTTAAAAATCTCTTCCAGAATCTGCTCTTTAGAGCTATAATTGCGGTAAAAAGCAGCGCGGGAAACCCCTGCCCGCTCAACCAGCTCTGAAATCGTAATTTTTTTGAGTTCTTTCTTCTCCAGCAGCTGCATGAGAGAAATTTCCAGAGACTCTCTCGTGATTTGATTGGATTCCTGATTGTATTTCTTTAAATTCGCGAGTGATTTTTCCGATATTTTCTTTTCCGACATAACAATTTCTTCCCTCTTGTCTCAGCTGACAGTTTCCGCTTTCTAGTAAGCATCCTTCATGTTATAATTTTAAAAAAAGACAGGTTTTTTGTCAATTTTTTTATTGTACATACTTGACAAAAAAGGAGAAAAATATGACTTGGAAAATTATAGCTGACTCTGGCTGTGACTTTCGTGAAATGGCAAACTTGGCTAAAGACACCCAGTTTGAAAGTGTTCCCTTGACCATTCAAGTGGAAAATGAGATTTTTATAGATGATAAGCAGCTTGATATTGACCTGATGATGGAAAAGATGTATGCTTCTACTGCTGCTTCAAAGTCAGCCTGCCCTAGTCCAGATGACTATCTCAAAAGCTTTGAGGGAGTCGACAAGATTTTTGTGGTGACTATCACTGGAACTCTCTCTGGCAGCAATAATAGTGCACAGGTTGCTAAGAAAATCTTTTTGGAAGAACATCCTGATGCTCAGATTCATGTCATTGATAGTCTTTCTGCTGGTGGCGAAGTAGACTTGCTTGTAACCAAGCTTAATGAACTCATTCAGCAAGATCTCAGCTTTGATGAAGTTGTTGAAGTCATTAGTCGCTATCAGGAGAAAACCAAGCTTCTCTTCGTTTTGGCAAAGGTAGATAACTTGGTCAAAAACGGTAGACTGAGTAAACTTCTGGGAACCGTGGTCGGCTTGCTTAATATACGTATGGTCGGTGAAGCTAGCCAGACTGGCACGCTAGAGCTTCTGCAAAAGGCACGCGGTCCAAAAAAGGCCCTTGCTTCTGCAATCGAAGAGCTACTCAAAGCCGGTTACAAGGGTGGCCGACTCATCATCGCTCACCGCAATAACGAAAAATTCTGCCAGCAATTTAGTCAACTGGTACAAGAAAAGTATCCTCAAGCTCAAATCGAAACGGTACCGACTTCAGGTCTCTGCAGTTTCTACGCTGAGGAAGGTGGAATCTTAATGGGCTACGAAATTTAATAAGGTATCTAAAAAAGTAAAGGATTAGGCTAAGATAATTGACCTAATCCTTTACTTTTTCGATTTAATTCGCTATAATAAAATCAAGTAAAGGAGTTGATATTATGGCCAGAGGAAGAGGCGCCGCAAGCCCCCAAGATAAGGAAGCAAGTCTTCTCATTTCTAAAAAGCTCAAAGAGCTTCTCAAGGAAACAGGTAAAAAACAAGTTGAGCTATCTCGTGAAACAGGCATTCCCGCTAGTACACTGACTGGCTATATCAAAGGGACATCTCTGCCTATTGCAGCCAATCTAGAAAAAATTGCAAGATTTTTTGAGGTAGAGGTCGAAGAAATCGACCCTCGTTACCGACTAATTGCAGATATCCCTCAACAATTTCCCGATTTAAATCATATTTATCAGCAACTTGATCAAGACAGACAGGAGAAAGGATTAAAGCTACTGGAAGCTAGCCTGACTGAGCAAGAAACACAAGCCAGCTTAAAGGATGACTACTTCCCCTACTTGGTCTATGAGAATTACTATCTCTCTCAGCATAAGCCTGAACAAGCTGATTTAGTCTGGCTGGACAGAGAAATTGACTACGATATTGCACTTTGGGTGCGAACTGACTCGCTAGAGCCTAAGTATCCGAGAGATTCCGTAGCGCTAATCAAGCAGACTCATTTCGAGCTTGCCGGCGCTATCTATGCTATCGACTATGACGGCCAAACCATTATAAAAAGAGTCTTCAACGATCCATCCGGTATTCGTCTAATTTCCCTTAATAAAAAATACAGTGATAAGTTTATCCCGCATGAGGAAGAGCCCAAACTCATCGGTCGAGTTATGGCGACTTTCATGCCACTGGATGTAGAAAAAATAAAGAAAAACAAATAACAGTTCTGCAATTGTACAGAGCTGTTATTTTTACAGTCAAAAAATCAGAAAGTCTTTCGACTTCCTGATGCTTGTTTAATAAAATACTGCTAGCTCTTCATTCAGCTTTTTCATGTAGTGTTTGTGGACTATGTAAGACAACACAGCTAAGCCTGCTAAAACTAGAGCGACTATCACATAAATTACCAGAGGCGCAAGAACATTGGATATAAAGAAGAGAAGAGTAATGACAATCAACATTCCTAAAATCAGAGCGATAGCTAAGAGAGTTTTCACCATATTATTATCTCGGCTCATCAATTCTGTGACATTGGACCAATTGGTCACGAGATGCTTATAGTCTCGGTAGTAACCCCAAGAACTCCACATTAGACTAATCAAGGCCCAAACAATCACCATGCCCAAGAAAGTCACTGGATGCATACCGGAAACAAGGCTAGTTATCAAAAGCAAGGTCAGAGGCAGGATAGACTGAACGGCAAAGAGCTGCCAAAACTTCAGATGAATATACTGCTTCAAATCAAAGGGGAGAACCTTGAGATAATCAAAATTTTCCCTTTCCAGAGAAATCCCAATAGCCGTAAGGTTGCTGCCGCCTGAGTTTAGCGTTGCAATCAAAACAGCCAGAGCCATCATTGGCAAGAGAAAGCGCGGTCCCAGATAAGAAGTCAAAGACAGGCCGCCTTGTATCATCCCCATTCCCATACTGAAAATGACAATGTAAGGGAGAAAGGCCGACATAAAGATGGCCTGCATAATGACAGAGCCCTCACTCAAGAGCCGGATATTGTAACGCTAGACAAACTTTTTAAGATTTTTTGCTTCCGTAATATTGATATCATGCACGCGCTCCCGCTTTCCTACTGAAGAGCCCGTCATGAGAGCGGCCTCATAAAATTCTGGAATCACCTTGGTCTTTACGATGAAAAATAGAAGAGCCGCAACTGCCACCCATCCCAAAAATCCCAGCAAGGAAGCTGTATGAAAAGGATGAAGAATAAAATCATAAAAGGCTTGAACTGGCGGGAAGAAAGCTTTAACCTCTGTACGATTTACAACGCTTCTGCTGTTCATTTGATTAATCATAAAATAGAGGAAAAAGGATCCAACGGAAACAAGAGCCAGAATGACATTGGACAGGATGGTCTTGTACTTCCTGAAAAAGGCTGTCTTGGTAATGAAATGGACGGCAATCAGAATCAGAAAGGTGATGACTGAACTTAAAATCAGAATAGCAAGCAGAGCTAAGGGCAGGCCCAAGAAAGGATTACCACCTTGGAAAGCCAGAACCAAGAAATAACTGAACATAGGCAAAATGGCAATCAGCAAGGTCAGAATAACTGAAATGCTTTTGCCGACGATGATTTCTGCTTCGCTAAAAGCGTAGGGACGATAAGACTGCAAGTCCTTGCTTTCATAAAAGACATTGTAAAAAACCAGAAAGCCCTGAGACATAGAAAAGAGAGCAAAAGCAGAAACCAAATTGGCAAAGAGACCAGGATTGCCAACCAGTTGGTTCAGGGAGCCCATCAAGCCGAAAAGAAAGAGATAGACCAGTCCTAAGATCAGATACATGCGGATAGCCTTCAGCGATACATTGACCTTGCGCTCAGGATTCTTAGCTTGCATCTTGCGGTACTGCTGCAGCTGAGACGGCTGAATAGCGTAGAGGATGTTGATATCAACGAGTTTTTTTATAGCTTTAATGCGCATCAGGACTCACCTCTTCTCTGCGGCCAGCTAGACCAAGATAAATGGTTTCAAGAGACTGTTCTGGATGTTGTCCTTTTAGTTCTTCAATCGTTCCATAGAAAATCAATTTCCCTTTTTTGAGAATGGCCACCTTATCACAGAGCTGCTCTGCCACTTCCAAGACGTGGGTTGAAAAGAGAACTGTATTTCCTTTATCTGCATGCTCCCGCATCATCTGCTTGAGGTCAAAAGCTGCCTGCGGATCAAGACCCGTCAGCGGCTCATCCAGCACCCAAATATCCGGGTCAGACAAAAGCGCAGCTATGACAAAAACTTTTTGCCGCATCCCATGAGAAAATGAATCAATGACCTCATACCGATGAGAGCCAAAGTCGAAAAGATGGAGTAGATTTCCCAATCGCTCTTCTACTTCAGCATTTGTCATATCGTAAGAAGTCGCTACAAGTTCCCAGAATTCATTGGCAGTCAGACGCAAAAATAGATCTGGTGAGTCAGCTACATAGCCGATTTTTTTCTTGATTTCCAAGCGATTAGCGGACAATTCTTTCCCATCAACAAAAATCTGTCCACTGCTAGGATTAATAACGCTGACCAATGACTTAATGGTAGTAGATTTGCCGGCGCCATTGTGACCAATCAGACCGACGATTTCTCCGCTCTGCAAGGTCAGATTCAGCTGATTGAGAGCTACCGTTCCTTCATAAACTTTAGTGACATCTTTAAATTCAATCATAAGAGAGCTCCTTTACCGATTTCTATACAGATTAGTATACTCTTTTTGCGGCTTTTTGTCTCAGCTAAAAATGTTTCATTTTCAATTTTAAAAAGATTTTTCAAATTATAAAAGAGCTAAGTGTTTATGATAGTGAAAAAGCAAACGATTGCGCCTTTCTGCTTCTTTTGGTACAATAAAGCCAATCAGTGAGAATGAAGAGGAAAATTTATATGGAAAATCAAACCTTAATGCAGTATTTTGAATGGTATCTGCCAGATGATGGTCAGCATTGGAATCGCTTGGCGGAAGATGCACCAAACTTAGCAGCGAAAGGAATTCGCAAAGTCTGGATGCCGCCAGCTTTCAAAGGAACTGGCTCTAATGACGTTGGCTATGGTGTATACGACCTTTTTGATTTGGGAGAATTCGACCAAAAAGGGACCGTCCGCACCAAGTATGGATTGAAAGAAGAATACCTCCGAGCGATTGAAGCACTTAGCCAGAACGGTATCGAAGCTATTGCTGATGTGGTTCTCAATCACAAGGCCGCAGCAGACTATAAAGAGCGCTTTACCGTTGTTGAAGTTGATCCTAACGACCGCACAAAGGTCTTGTCAGAACCTTTCGAAATCAAAGGCTGGACTAAGTTTGTCTTCCCAGGCCGCAAAAAAGCCTATAATGACTTTGAATGGCACTGGTACCACTTCACCGGTACTGACTATGATGCCAAAAACAACAAGTCAGGTATTTTTCTCATCCAAGGGGACAATAAAGGTTGGGCAGATGATGAGCTGGTGGACAACGAGAATGGTAACTACGACTATCTGATGTATGCGGATATTGATTTCAAGCACCCTGAAGTCATCCAAAATCTATACGACTGGGCTCATTGGTTCATTGAAAGCACTGGTGTACATGGATTTCGCTTAGATGCTGTCAAGCACATCGATTCTTTCTTTATGAAGAATTTCATCCGCGATATTACTGAAAAATACGGTGAAGATTTCTATGTCTTTGGGGAATTTTGGAATAGCGATGAGAAGGCCAATAACGATTATCTAGAAAATATTGACTACCGCTTTGATCTAGTCGATGTTAAACTTCATCATAATTTATTTGATGCCAGCAAATCTGGAGCAGACTATGACCTACGAACTATTTTTGACCAAACACTTGCAAAAAATCACCCCGAATCAGCTGTGACCTTTGTAGACAATCACGATACTCAGAGAGGTCAGGCTTTAGAGTCTACAGTTGAAGAATGGTTCAAACCAGCTGCCTATGCTCTTATACTTTTGCGAGAGGCTGGATTGCCCTGCGTCTTTTACGGAGACTACTATGGCATTAGCGGAGAATTTGCTCAAGAAAGTTTTCAGGATGTGCTAGATAAGCTCCTAGACATCCGCCTCAATCTTGCCTATGGCGAGCAAACCGACTACTTGGACGATGCCAACTGTATCGGCTGGACCCGCCAAGGTATGGACGATGGTCTGCCAATCGCTGTCCTTATCAGTAATGACCAAGCAGCCAGCAAATCCATGCTTGTCGGTCCAGAATGGGCTGGCAGAGAATTCAGCGACTATCTAGGCAACAGCTCCCAAATCGTAACTATTGACGACCAAGGCTGGGGAGAATTTCCTGTGGAGGAAAAATCAGTAAGTGTCTGGAGTGTTAGGTAATCAATTTTCTTACATATAACAAACTAAAAACCGATTCGCAGTGCACTGACGAATCGGTTTTTAAGTTTCTAGCCTTTGAGATTAGCTGAGGAAGAGCTCCTATTTTCTATAGAATTGACATTACATAAAAATCCTCGCCAATAAGATAGAATGAAGTTCACCTACTCAACTAAGCCACTCCTTAGATATGCATCCACCATACGTTCTGTCGCAACAACTGAATCAATATGGGTACGTTCATAAGAGTGGCTGGATTCGATGCCGGCACCTAGCAGAGCATGCTTGACTTCTGCTCCTGCACTCATAGCTGCAGAGGCGTCTGACCCGTAAAATGGATAGATGTCCAGTTTATAAGGAATGTCTTGCTCCTTGGCCAAATTTACTAAATGCTGGCGGAAGCCATAGTGATAAGGTCCTGATGCATCCTTGACACAGATGGAAACCGTATACTCATCTGTCTGCTGGTCGTCGCCCATAGCTCCCATATCAACTGCTAAATACTCTACCGCTTGCGCCGGCAGGCTGGAGTTAGCCCCATGACCGACTTCCTCAAAAACACTGAAAGCAAAATGAGTCGTCACTGGTAGCTGAATATTTTCCTCTTTATAAACGCGCAAAAGATTGAGCAAAATAGCTGCGCTGACCTTGTCATCCAGAAAGCGAGACTTGATAAAGCCTGACTCGGTAACTGTAGTACGAGGATCAAAAGAAATAAAATCACCGACTTCGATTCCTAAATCTCGCGTTTCTTTCTCACTTGTCACCTTTTCATCCAAGCGGACTTCCATATTGTCCTGAGTACGCTCAACCGTCCCAGCATCCTTATAGACATGGCAAGATGTCTGGTGAACCAAAATAGTCCCACTGATAGTCTTACCGCTACTTGCCACATGGACTAAACAGTTTTCGCCTTCAATCATGTTCCAAGGGAAACCGCCAATCCGATCCAGCTTGAGACGACCGTCAGACTTAATAGCCCGAACAATAGCTCCCAGTGTATCCACAAGCGCAGTCACTACCCGATGCTGGGTATCATTTTCACCCTTAACCACAACATGGACGCCACCTTTATTGGTCAGGACAGGCTCATAGCCCATTTTTTCCAGTGTTTTCACTAGATAGTCTGTCACCTCAGCAGTAAAGCCTGTTGGGGAAGGAATAGCCGTTAATTCTTGCAAATATTGAACAGTTTGATTCATGAATGTCTCCTCATCGTTTTTCTTTATTATAGCATAAAGAAAGATAGAGCTAGTAGTTTTTCAGCAGGCTTTTAATGATTTTGAGAAATGATGATATCTCTACTTCTATTATTTCGTTTCTATTCTTCCTCGTAAAAAAGCTAAAATCAACTAGGTACAAATAAAAGAAAAGAAAAAATCATCTCAGCAAGCTGAGATGATTCGTCTGGCTAATATTAATTAGCTTTTTTGAAACGATAGACAAGAGCTGATAAAAGAATCAGTGCAAATCCTGCTGCCATCGCAAAGTTAGAAGTTTCACTACCAGTTTTCGGTAAAACTTTTTTGCTAGTTGACGGTATAGGAACATCTTTTGAACTTGAGGGACTCGGAGTCTTATCCGGATCTTTAGGACGATTCGCTTCAAATGTCCATGTGCCTGTAAATTTGACATCTGAGCCTGCAATAGTTTTACTATCTGCGTCATATTTGAGGAATTTCCAAGTACCATCAGTTGCTTCAACAGTTTTCTTGGCTGGCTGAACCGCTTGAACAGCAGTACCATCTGTGTATTCATTGGCATCGGTCGGCAACCATTCTGTTACCTCTGCTGGTAAGGTGCGATTCGGATCTGCGCTTACAAATTCATACGTCACCTTATATTTCGGCGCTGGAGTGAAATTCCATTTACCGGTAAATTTAAGGTCCTTATCCGCAACTGTCTGTGCATTCGTTTCTGCATAGCCTTCGAAAGTCCATGTGCCTTCAGTAACTGTCACACTTATTTTAGCAGGCTGCTTAGCGTCTACATTAGTACCACTAGTGTAGCGATTAGTATCTGCTGGAAGCAAATCCGTCACTTCTTTTGGCAGGTTTGGATAGGCTGGGTTAGAGCTGAGAAACTCATAGCTGACACCATAGTCTTTATAACTGTTGGTGAATGTTGGATTGTTGTCTGTAACAGCAGCTTCCAATTTAGCGTTGTTTTCAGTCACTGTGACAGTCACAGTATGTTCTGTACTGTCGTATGTCACTCCAGCTTCACTTCCAGCTACTTCTTTCAGCTTGTAGGTATAAGTCCCCTCTTTATCATAGTTGATTTCAGGAAAATTGATATTACCATTGGCGTCATTTGTTGTTTGATGTTCCACGTTATTTCCGCCAACCTCAGTCAGCTTGAAAGTGTACTTACCAGCTTCAAGTGCTTTACCATCCAGAACTTTCTTAGCGGTAATTGCTGCAGTCGCTGGCTCTAACTTGTATGTATTGGTGAAAGCATCACGGTCATAGGCAACAGTTGCTGTCTTAACGCCCTTGTTGTCTGTTACAGTAACAGTAACATTGATGTCTGAATTGACATCGTTTGTCACACCTGGCAGATTGCTTGCTCTTTCACGAATGACATAGTTAAAGGTTCCCTCACTTTTGAAACGAAGTTTATTAAAGGTTACGGCACCGTCTTTGTTTGTTACTGTTTGAATAACTTTGTCGTTGTCATCCTTATTGATCAAATCAAAAGTAAATTCACCATCTGCCAAATTGCGACCAGTCAATTCCTTTTTGACTTTGAAGATAACTTCATCAGAACGACTACCTTCACCAACACCATCAAGAGTTGTCAAAGGTGCAAATGGACGTGATACTAATTCCGGCATCTTTTGTCCATTAGACGTAACGGTTACATCGTTAAAGGCTTTTTTGGTCACCTTATCAACTGGCTTCGTCAAACGAGTCCGATAAATAACATAAATACCTCTTCCATTCAATTCCCCAGCATTAACTGAGAAATGATTAGAATCTGTAATTGTCACAACATCACTTGGGTTAAAGGATTGACGTGTGCCGGAAACACCTTCCCACTCAGTAAAGTAGTAACCTGTAATCCCTGTATCTTCATCCAACTCTTGGTCTTCTGGAATAGCGTCCTCAATGACAACTTGACCAAAATTTTGGACATCACGATTGACACGGATACGCCAGTTGACATAGTTAGGATCCTTAGAATCCTGAACTCCCCATTTGGAATACCCCTGAGGCTCTTCATCAACTTTGATGCGCTTCAGCCTGTAGGTTCTAGCACCCGGAAAGTTTACTTCTCTCTCTTGGTCATAAGGCATATCATCAGCCCAAACCACTGTGAAAGAGGATTGAATACGCTTGGCATCAGGCATTTTCGCATAATACTCAGCATTTGTGACAGTAATATTTGCTGTATTGGAAACAGGATCTGTCACCAACTTAGCAACAACAGTGCCATCCGGTGCGCTTATGTTTTCCTCCAAAGTTCGCTCAATTTTGAACTGTGATGGAACATGGTAAACCAAAGTATCACCATTATTTAATACTTTGCTATCCGCAAATGTATAGGTCGGAGCAATGTAAAATTTACCTTCACCGTAGCCTGTATCCTTTAAAGGATTAGTATTAATAGTGACATCTGTAGTTAGCTGATAATCACTTTCACCTAACTCTGCAGCAGAAACCCTAGGACTTGAGCTTAACAAGGGAAGAAAGGTTGATACCAAAAGCAGTAAAGTCATCAGAGCATGAGACACTTTATGATAAGTTTGTTTCACCTTGAATGCGGTCCTCCTTCTTTTTATATTTTATTTTAGACAAATGCTGGCAGGCACACCATCACCTGTCTACCCCCTCATTTTCACCCGATTCTAAATCAAGATTTATTACCAAACTAAAAATGATAGCACTCGTATATGATAAGCAAATGTGACATATACATATCAATTATAACACAAAATATTATACTTGACTCCTTGTAAACTATTATTTATACTAGAATTTTCTATTCTTTGTCTACTATCGTTACAAAAAAGTCACAAAAAATTGTTTTATTCAGACTCGGATGGATTTTTATTGATATATTAGAAATAAATGGCAGAAAAAATACCTAGACTTTTTATAGTCTAGATATTTTTAAATGTATTTCTGAAAAACATTTTGTCTCTTACTTATTAAAGATTGATTGTCTGAAGTCGTCTGTCTCACGAAGATAAGCATTATAAATCTTCTTCTTGAGCAGGTTGACCCAGCTAGCATCAACACGGCTAGTTGCATTGGTAATGTTGCGTACATCCTCTGCTACTGCGTCGTCCATCAGCTTCTGCATCTCTTCATAAGAGCGAATGGTTACTTTCTGAGTACTGTTTGGATTTCTAAGCTCGTACTCAATGGTGATTGGTTTAAGCTTGGTCAGCTGATCAATCCGCTCTTGGTACATGGCCTTCTTGAAGGCTACCCAGGAGTCATATTCACCCTTGAATACATTTTCCAAGACTTTCTGGTCAGTCACGAGACCAACATCTCTTCCGGACCATCCATCCCAAGTTTTCTTACCTTCATCGAAGGCTTCCTTAGAGTACTTACCAGAAACATGAGGGATAAATCCTTCATGGTAACCCTTGGCTGCCAGCAACTCATAAGCTGTACGACGGAACATAACATCGCCTGGCGCTCCATTTGGATTGCTCAAGGCTGAGTAGATTGGTGAGAAGAGGCTGAGACTGAGGTAGCCATTTCGGCCATATTTCCCACTATCCTTGTTCTCCCGACGAGTGATAACATCATTTTCAATCAGGGAGTTAAAGGTTTTCAGCTGCTTGATTTCCTCAGCAGTAAAGCTTCGTGTCTGGTTACCAGCGTGGGTTTCCTTACCATACTTATCAGTAACGTAGTAATTCTCCATCTTCCTGAACCACTGGAGCTTAGCGTCATCACTTTGTTTGAGCATAGAAGTACCTTCTAGGTAATCTAGCGTGTAGATCATGTCAAACATACCATGGACATAGTGCTGTAGATCTTCTGCATTTTGAACGCGTTCCTTGAAGTTATATGTGTGTAGGCGCGTTTTAGAATCCTTGTCAACCTTGAATAGGGTATTGAGCGTAATAGTTGCCTCATCAGCACTTGGAGTAGACTGCAAGAGTCCGCGAGCATAAAGCTCAGCTCCCAGACCTTCGCGACGGCCATTGCCTTCAAAGTAGATACCACCGTCAGAATTATGGGTCATCTCATGCGTGTAGACAGAGTTACCATAGTCTTCTAACAAGCGAGCAGCATCAAAGTGGGTTACACTTCCTGTAGCGTATGCATTGTAGCCCTTACTTGGATACCACTTGCCAGCTGGTCCAAAGAACTCCTGCATAGCCAGTGATTTCTTGTCATTAGCTGGAGCCCAATATCTTTTACCATCCTTGTCAACCAATGAGAATCCATCGTAAACCAGAACAGAACGGAAGAGCTTGTCCTTGCTTTCATCGTTTAGAATCTTATACCAGAAGTCATAATGATCGCGCTGGTATTCAGCTGTTTTTCTCACTCGGTCTTCGACATATTCAGCTAGCTCTGCATCTGTCCGAACCCTGCCATTGGCATCAAGGCGATAGCGATCATAAGCTCCCATAGAGATGGTAGACATATTGGAAATAGCATAGACACCCTTCTCAGTCATGGTCAAGAGCGGCAGGAGCATGCCCTTGTGTTCCCAATTATCAGCAGTAATCTTATCATAAACGCCGACAGAATACTTGCTCTTGCCCTCGGCTGCATCCTGAAGCTGTCTCGCTTCTGGCACATCCGACTTGGCCTCAACGATGTAGGCTTTTGTATTGGTCTTGAGCCATTCATTATTGCTCTTGTCCGGCAGGAAGAGCTGACGATAGCCTTCCAGGTAGTTAAAGAGCCCTCGTTTACCAGTCGCTTCAGAGAGCGAGGTATCATAAGCCATATAGTTGTTCTTGGCTTTAAGATTATTAAAGCCTGACTGACCTAGTGAAATAATGGTATCTAGCGTTGAAGCGTTATGATTTCCAAAGAAGTCAAACTTATAGGCCGACAAATCCTTGACATTGATATTGTCATAGTTGATATTATACCAACGGTTAAGATAGGTCAGACCGAGCAGGAAGGCTTCCTTATTGGCTGTAATCTTCTGAGCTACATAGTCAGCCACGACATCGCCTTCAGTATTGATGGACTTGTCCATAGCCAGAACTTTGCGCAACTCTTCTGACAGCTTGGTCTTGACTTGGTCAAAGGCTGTATCCAGATAGAGATCATCCAGAGAAGTGTCAGCATTCACGCCTAAAACAGTTCGCATAGCGGGGGAGTCAAGGACAACCTTGTTCAACTCTGGCAGCACTTGATTGAGAATCCTGCTGTAGTCTGATAGGAAAGCTTCTGGCGTATAAAGGAGGTCTAAGCCGTTTACACTGTACTCTGCAATTGCCTTATATTTGAAATCTCCCTTATAGGTCAGATCCAGGTAGTCAACCGTATTATCCTCAAAGTGCAGCATCAGACGGTTAATTCCGGTCTTGTTGCTATTGATATCAGTGATAATCTGGTCACCTTTCATTGGAACAGCATCCAGTAAGTACTCCGTATTGAGCTTGTGATTATCTGGAAGTTTATTTCCATAGGCAACGATGGTCTCCTTATTGTAGAATGGAAGGAGTTTTTCCATGTTAGCATAAGCTATCAGACGGTCTTCTCGAGCATTCTTTTCCTGGGCATAGTTGACAGAATAAAGGTTGAGATTCGTGTCTTCTAGCGTGGTCGTAATGTCTAGGTCAGCCAGCTTCTCTTCTGCCTCGTTCAGAGTTAATGTTGAAGTGACAAACTTGTCATTTTCCAGTGTTTTATTTCCTTCAACGGCATAAGCTTCTGTGATACGGTTGTTCTCATATCCCTGATCGCCAGAAATACTGTAAACATTTGTACCACTGACGTTACTGATAACATTATCAATCAAGCCATTGAAGTAATTGGAACCAACCACACCACCAATCTGACCGTTCTTAGTAGAGTTTTGAATCTTTCCAGCTACATAAGAGCGGCTGATGCGGGCATTGCTTTCCAAACGGCCAACCAGACCACCGAAGCGTTGGTTGTTGACTCTAGCACCAGCTAGAATGGTCACATCTGCCCTGCTTTGACTAATCAAGGAGTTTCCTCCCTTAAGATTGGCAACCAAACCACCGACATTGTATTCTTTGCCCTGTTTATCATTTGACACGATAGTTCCAGTAAAGGAGCTATTGGTAATTTGGGTATTGTTAGCAATAACGACCAAACCTGCTACCTGTGAAGCATTTTCTTTCACTTCTACTCTACCTTGGACAGAAAGGTCTGTAATTCGAGCATTTTCTGCATTGCGGGCCAGGGCAGCTGAATCATAGGTGCCTACAATATTGACCTCTTTCAGGTCCAGATTAGAAACAGAGGAACCACTCTTGAGATTTTCAAATAAAGGCTTGGCTAGATTATAAATCGCGTACTGCTTGCCATTATGGTTACCTGTCAGACTGCCTGTGAAGTTCCCTTTGAGGTAGACATAGTCCGCAGGTGCCAGACTAACTTCGCTTGCATCCAAATCTGCTCCCAGAACATAGTTGCCAGCCATATTTTGCTTCATGGCATCTATCAAACCAGCAAAGCTAGTGTAGACATTTTGTTGACTAGGGACTGCCTTACTGATATAGAAGTCATAGCCAGACTTATAGCCTGTCTCACCTTCTTGGACCAGCTCAGGCAGAGAAACGGTCACCTTATAGACGTCCCTGCCATCCTTATGACTTTCCGCTATGCTGTGAACCGGCAGGAGCATTTCCTTAGATTCACTTGATTTGACTTTGACGAAGTAGGTAGACAGATCCGTAGGCATAGAGTTCATGGACACGACGCGCTTAAACTGGTCGTTTTCTTTTCTGTAAAACTCGGCCGAATCAATATCTCGGAAGGCAATCTTCTTGTATTCTAATTCAAAATTGCGGCTGTCCGTTTCAAGATCTGTGAAGCTGCCATTATCCAGTTCATAAGTAAGCTTGGTTTTCAGGGTATAGCCTGTATAGTAGTCTAAGTCGCCAATCTTCAGACTTCCTGCGAAATTGGTAATCGGAAGAGTTCGGACGAGCTGATCTCCCTGGTACAATTCAGCAGTCGCTGAGCGGAAGGACTGGGTCTGGTCTTCTAATCTATATTGGACTGTAACCGACTTGTCATCTGCATTTTCTGTCAGACTTAGAATGGAAACCGTTGGCTTGACTTTAGGCACTCCATTTAGAGCATCTTTAGCTGCTGTCAGGCTAGCAAAAGCTTGATTGACCTGCACTTGAGTAGCAGTTTGATTGCTCAGAACTCCTTCTGCCTTAGTCAATTCGTCAGTATAAGCTGTCTGCTTATCTGAATCTGCATTCTTATATTTAGCAGTTGTTTTAATGGTTGGATTTAAATCGTATTCATTTTGAAGAGCCGTTTTTACAACCTCAAGGCCGCTTAACTGAGCTTTAGCTTGATTGATTTGCCCCACCAGTTGGTTAACTTCTGCTTGGCTAGCGTTTGATTGACTTAGAAGCGCTTGACCTGCTGTCAAAGCAGTATCATAGCTAGATTGATGGCTCTGACTATCGTTGAAATAACGTGCCTGAGCTTTAATCTGATCCGCTTCCGCTAATAGATTATGCAGTGGAATTAAATCGAATTCTTCTAAAGCTTCTGCTTTCGGTGCTTCACTTGGCACCATGCTTGGCTTAGCCGTACCGACTTTGACAACTTGCGTTACTGGAACTAGAGTCTCCTCATTCGATAACTCCTGGCGGTCAACTTCTTGACCATTGGAGCTGTATACACGAGTCTTGATTGTTCGCTCGCCTTGCACTCCTGGAGTCGCAATTTGGCGAGCATCTCGAACAAGTTCGTCCGTTTCTTCTTCACGAATTGTGAAGTTTATTTTCTCCACTCGAGTTTCATCCGTGTAAGTTAGCGGATACTCTGGCAATGCGTCTGCTTTTGGTGCATCGCTTGGCACCATATTTGGCTTAGCCGTGCCGACTTTAACAATTTGTGTTACTGGCGCTAGAGTCTCTTTATTAGATAGTTCTTTACGATCGATTTCCTGACCGTTGGAGCTATAGACACGAGTCTTGATGGTCCGTTCGCCTTGGACACCCGGGGTTGCGATTTGACGGGCGTCTCGTACAAGCACGTCCGTTTCTTCTTCACGAATAGAGAAGTTAATCTTCTCAACACGCGTTTCATCCGTGTAAGTCAGTGGATACTCTGGCAAAGCATCTGCTTTTGGTGCATCACCTGGTACCATGTTCGGCTTAGCAGTACCAACTTTTACAACTTGCGTTACTGGCGCTAGAGTCTCTTCATTAGATAGTTCTTGACGATCGATTTCCTGACCGTTGGAGCTATAGACACGAGTCTTGATGGTTCGCTCACCTTGAACTCCCGGAGTTGCGATTTGACGGGCGTCCTGTGGCAACTCATCGGTATATTGTTCCTCGATGTTGAAAGCTACTTTCTCTACGCGAGTTTCATCGGCATAAGTCAACGGGTATTCTGGCAATGCCTCTGCTTTCGGTGCATCGTTCGGTACCATGTTCGGCTTAGCCGTGCCAACTTTGACAATTTGTGTTACTGGAGTGAGAGTTTCCTCATTGGACAACTCTTGACGGTCAACTTCTTGACCGTTGGAACTGTAGATACGGGTCTTGATGGTTCGCTCGCCTTGGACACCCGGTGTTGCGATTTGGCGAGCATCTCGAACAAGTTCGTCCGTTTCTTCTTCTCGAATGCTGAAGTTGATTTTTTCTACGCGGGTTTCGTCTGTGTAAGTCAGCGGATACTCTGGCAAAGTGTCTGCTTTTGGCGCATCGTTCGGTACCATATGCGACTTAGCTGTTCCGACTTTGACAACTTGCGTCACTGGAGCGAGAGTCTCCTCATTCGATAACTCCTGGCGGCCAACTTCTTGACCATTGGAGCTGTAAACACGAGTCTTGATGGTCCGCTCGCCTTGAACTCCCGGTGTTGCGATTTGACGGGCGTCCTGTGGCAACTCATCGGTATATTGTTCCTCGATGTTGAAAGCTACTTTCTCTACGCGAGTTTCATCGGCATAAGTCAACTGGTACTCTGGCAAAGCGTCTGCTTTTGGCGCATCATCTGGTACCATGGTTGGCTTAGCAGTTCCGACTTTAACAACTTGTGTTACTGGAGCCAAGGTTTCTTCATTGGACAACTCTTGGCGGTCGATTTCTTGTCCGTTGGAACTATAGACACGAGTCTTGATTGTTCGCTCACCCTGGACTCCTGGAGTTGCGATTTGACGGTTGCCTTCTGGAATTTCGTCTGTATACTGTTCTTCGGTGGAAAAATCTATTTTTTCCCTTCTTATTTCATTCGCCGTAGTCAGTTCTAATTCTGGTACTTCATGCACTGGTGCCGTGTCTGGAGTAGTGCCGTAATTAGTTGATTCTGGTACTTCATGCACTGGTGCTGTGTCTGGAGTAGTGCCGTAGTTAGTTGATTCTGGTACTTCATGCACTGGTGCTGTGTCTGGAGTAGTACCGTAGTTAGTTGATTCTGGTACTTCATGCACCGGTGCCGTGTCTGGAGTAGTACCGTAGTTAGTTGATTCTGGTACTTCATGTACCGGTGCCGTGTCTGGAGTAGTGCCATAGTTACTTGCTTCTGGTACTTCATGCACTGGTGCTATTTGAGTAGTTTGAGAAACGACTTGATCCTTTTGTACATTTTTTTGAACTTTACCAGTTCCAACTAAGACAATCTCATCAACAGGTTTTATTAACAGTTGATCTGAAATTACTTCACTTTTAAAAAGATCCTGAGTATTTTTATTGTTTCTATAGTAATTTCTAGTTACTACTTTTCTACTTCCCGCTACTCCTGTTTGAAAAACCTTTGTTTGCCCCTCCAATAATTCATCTGTTTCTTGATAGAGAGTTTGGTAAGCAACTACTTCAGTCCCAATTGTATCTGAGATTTGAACATCAAAACCATTTTCGCCGTCATCGTTACGACTTATATCATCTTGTGATTTTTCTAGATTTCTACCTGTTTTCTGGCTAGTAATTGCTGGCTTTAGAGCTCTATCTTTTGGTTGCAAGCTCAAATTATTATTAGTGAATTTTAGGTTTAAATGATCTTCAAAAAGACGTGAACCGCCCATTGTCTGGGGAAGAATGCGATTATTTTTTAAATACCCAATATATTCAAACCCTTCAATAGACAAAGGACTTGGTAAATGATTACCGATTCCTAGATTAAGACTTTGATTATAAGAAGCCAACTGAATATTAGTAACAGCAAGAACCGTTGGAGCTAACAAAGATGTACCAAAACTAGTTATCATAAGTAGAGCAGCTAAATGATGCTTACCTAAACGTTTTTTTCGAATAACAAGAATGACCAATGCTACTCCAGAAACGGACAGAACAGTTTCCAAATCTCCTGAAAAACCTGTGTGAGGCAATACTCCAATATTATGAGTTTTTGGTCGGTAGACCAAATAATAAGTATCAGAGTTTTCCTCAACAAATCTTGGCACTTCTTTAATTACTGATTCTTGTTCTTCACGAGTCAATTCCGATTCTGTTACATATTTGTACTGAATTTGAATAGATTCATCTTTAGCAAAATCCTGTGCATGGACAGACTGAATACCATTACCTGCTGAGAATAGCAAAAAAAGGCAACCGATTGCAGCTGAAACTAGACCAATCGATAGCTTACGAAATGAAAAGCGATAAATATCGCGTCCCCAAAAATCTTTTTTCATAAAATCCCTTTACATTATATTTTCTAACCTCTTTATAATACTGAAAGTCTTAAGATTTTTCAAAATTTTTGCTCAAAAATAAATATATTTTTTACAAATTGTCAACCCGTTCAAAACTAACACAACTTAAGCAATAGATACAATCTAGAAAGGTAAAGACATAAAATGAAAGCGAAACTTACTTAACAAATAAAGAAAGTAACATATCTTTATTATCATCATAGCCATTTGGATGACTGAAATGCCATTTCCAAGCGGTTTCGATAATGGTTTCGATATTGTCAAATTTCGGCTGCCAACCCAGAACATTTCTTGCTTTCTCAGAGGAAGCAATCAGCGTATCCGGATCCCCTGGGCGCCGCTCTGCTATTTCCAAAGGAATAGGATGTCCGGTCACCTTTCGGGCGGCTTCTACAATCTGAAGGTTGGAAAAACCAGTCGAAGAGCCAAGGTTAAAGGCATCTGAAGGCTGTCCAGCACGCAGATGCTCAACAGCCAAAATATGGGCGTCAGCCAAGTCGAAAGGGTAGACATAATCGCGGACATTGGTGCCGTCTGGAGTATCGTAATCATCGCCAAAGACAGCAATCTTCTCACGTTTGCCCTGAGCCACTTGAAGCACAATGGGCAGCAGATGGGTTTCAGGTCCGTGGTCCTCGCCGATTGAGCCGTCGGGCTTGGCACCGGCCACATTGAAATAACGCAGGGCTACAAACTTGATGCCGTAGGCCTGGTCTGCCCAGCGCATAATAGTCTCCATCATAAGCTTGCTCTCACCATAAGGATTAATCGGCTTTTGAGGAGTCGTTTCCAGAATCGGCACTTCCTCAGGAATGCCATAAGTCGCCGCAGTCGAAGAAAAGACGATGTTTTTAACGCCGCATTCCTGCATGACCTCCAAAAGAGAAACCATGCCGGCCGTGTTATTGTCAAAATACTTGAGCGGGTCCGCCATTGACTCTGCGACCAGTGAAAAGGCGGCAAAGTGAATGACTGCATCGATGGATGGATGTTTGGCAAAAACGCCACGCATAAAGTCCTTATCCGCCAAATCCCCCTCATAAAAGACTGCTTGCGGATGGACGGCTGCCCGATGGCCAGTCACCAAATTATCAACGACGACTACCTCTTCCTTGCCTGCTGCTACCAGACGGTCTACCATGTGCGAGCCGATATAGCCAGCCCCACCTAATACTAAAATTGCCATAAAACCTTCCTTTCCCTGTTACGATAGTTTCATTATAACACATTTCCTAGGGCTGGATGCCGACGGATTGGACGAAGCGCATGAAAGCCTCCTGCCCTTCCTCTGTTCGCTTGTAAACTCCCGCATCTTCCAGTACTCGGCTGAAAATTTGTCCAACCGAGGCCTGAACTACTCCTTCCACCATCTCAGCGGAAACATCTAGATTCTGGTCTTTGAGTTGATTGGCCCACTCCTGATGATAGGCCGCGACCTGACAGTCTTCTCCCAGCAGAAACAGTTCCACCTGCTTGAGTTCTTCCTTGAGCCGAGGCGGCAGAATAGCCAGTCCCATAACCTCAATCAGACCGATATTTTCTTTCTTAATATGCTGCACATCCCTATGAGGGTGATAAATACCGTCCGGATGTTCTGGGGATGTTTGATTGTCCCGCAAGACCAAGTCCAGCTCAAAAGATCCATCTTTCCTGCGGGCAATCGGTGTGATGGTATGGTGCAGCTCACCCTCAGACTCTGCCAATACCTGCACACTCGGGTCAGAATAAGTCCGCCAAACTTGCAAGATCTTGTCAGCCAACTCAATCAAGAGTTCTTTCTTCTCAGACCTCAGACGAATGACAGACATGGGCCACTTGACAATACCTGCTTCCACCTCTTCAAATCCGCTAAAAGTAAAGCTGCAATCCAGCTCTGCCATTTCCATAGGGAAGGTATGACGTCCGCCCTGATAGTGGTCGTGGGTCAGGATAGAGCCGCCGACAATAGGCAGGTCGGCGTTAGAACCTGCGAAATAGCCTGGAAAGGTCTCAACGATGTCCAGCAGGCGCTCAAAGGTCAGCCGGCTAATCGCCATAGGAAGGTGCTGACTGTGCAGAAATATGCAATGTTCATTAAAGTAGGCATAGGGCGAATACTGAAAACCCCACTCCTGTCCAGCCAAGTCAAAGCGGATAATCCGATGATTGGCGCGAGCTGGGTGGTCCAAGCGACCTTGGTAGCCTTCGTTTTCCATGCAGAGTTGGCAGGCTGGATAATTGCTGTTTTTTGCCTTTTTAGCTGCCGCAATTTCCTTGGGATCCTTTTCTGGCTTAGAGAGATTGATGGTGATTTCCAAATCTCCATATTCAGTTGGCGATTTGAAAGCAATGTTTTTAGCAATAGCCTTGACCTTGATATAGTCATTCTTTTGACTAAGCTGGTAAAAATCAGCCACAGCTTGCTGAGGACTTGAGGTATAAGTCGTCCAGAAGTCCCGATTGAGCTGGCTAGGAGCTGGTGTAATCAAGTCCATGAGCTCAGCTCCCAGTATATCCTGCTCAGCCAGAGTATCACCAATCTTCCCATTCTTCACAGCTACGGCTACCAAGTCATCCTTAAGGTCAATTAGCTGCTCAGCCTCTGTTTCCTGCTCTGCCACTGCCTCTCCGACTAAAGCCATGACACGATTGCTCAGATAGATGGTGTCCATTTCCTCAAAAGTGCTATTGTTAATCACTGCTGATACAAAAGCATCCAGTAACTTCTTGGACATAGATCTTCCTTTCTTTTGCTAGTAAAGAGAGTGGGACAGAAATCGGTAATTCGTTAGAATTCGATTTCGTCGTCCCACCTCCGCACAGTTGATTAGGGCTGTAAAAGCTGATGAAATCAGCGTAATAGAGCCCACTCAACCACTGCGTCTTGCTCGACAATCCAAAGACAATTGAGAGGCTAGGACTTTTGTCCCAGACCCAAGTTCCTTTTCTCTGATTTAGTCCAGCACTCGGCTTCCGCCAGCTACTTCTGCAATGTAAAAGCTAGGGGCATAGCCGACAACTTCTTGATACTTGCGGCCGACATTTTCTTTGAAAAATTCCACCGCATCCTTAGCAACTAAAGCAATGGCGCAGCCGCCGAAGCCTGCTCCGGTCATACGAGCCCCCAGAACACCTTCTTGCTCCCAGGCTGTGTGAACCAAGGTGTCCAGCTCTAGACCAGTCACTTCATAGTCATGCTCTAAAGAAACATGGGACGCATTCATGAGACGGCCGAATTTGTCAAGATCGCCTGCCTGCAAAGCTGCTCGCGCTTGCAAAGTGCGTTGATTTTCTAAAACAGCATGGCGAGCCCGTTTGAGACGGTTTTCGTCCTCAATCAGATAGCTATACTCATCAAAGGCCCACTCGTCCAACTCACCCAAGGTAGCGATAGACAGCTTGCGATTGAGCTCTTCAACAGCTTTTTCGCACTCCGCCCGACGCTCATTGTATTTAGAGTCCGCCAACTCACGTCGCTTATTGGTATTCATAATCACTACGACATTGTCCTTGAGATCAAGCGGCACCAAGTCATATTCAAGAGTATTGGTGTCTAGGTAAATAGCCCGCTGGTCAGCTCCCATTCCGATAGCAAACTGGTCCATAATGCCAGAATTAACCCCAATAAATTCATTCTCAGTTAATTTACCGATTTTCACTAGGTCCAAACGTTCCAACTGCAAATCAAAGAGTTTCTCAGCAATGACACCCGTCAAAAGCTCCAGCGATGCAGAAGAAGACAAGCCCGAGCCGTTGGGAATATTTCCATAAACATAGACATCCATGCCTCAATCGATCGTATGCCCCGCCTCCTGCAGAAAATGCAGAACTCCTTTCGGATAGTTGGTCCAGTTATGCTCAGGCTCAAAGTGCAGGTTTTCCAGCGGCACTTCAATAATCCCTTTTTCTTCAAAATTCCCTGAGAAGAATCTCAAGAGCTGATCGTCCCGCTTGCGAGCCGCTCCATAAGTTCCTAGAGAAATTGCCGCAGGAAAAACATGGCCGCCGTTATAGTCCGTATGCTCACCAATCAGATTAATCCGACCGGGTGAAAAGAAAGTGTGGTCCGCTTCTACTCCAAAAACCTTGGCAAAATCTGCGCGGACTTGCTCCGCTGAAATTAGGTTTGACATAAGCTAAACTCCTTTAAAATGAATGATCGACATTGTAATCGTTTTCTTATCTTTATTATAACTATTTTCAAGTAAAACTTCAATAAATTTAGTAAAATTTTACTTAAAAAATATAGGACAAGTATTTACTAAATTCTTCTTTGTTATTTACTAATTTTTGAGTTATAATTTATGTAGACAGTAAATTGAAAAGGATCAAATCAAATGGCTACTATCAAAGATATCGCTCAGGCTGCTGGTGTTTCTCCCGCAACTGTTTCGCGGGTTTTGAATTATGACAAGTCCATGTCTGTCAGCGATGAGACGCGTAGGAAGATTTTCGATATCGCTGAACAGCTCAACTACAAAAAAAGCAACAGACAGAAAAAGACTTTGCCTCAGACCCATCGCATCGCTATCGTTGAATGGTACACAGAGCTGGATGATCTTTACTACTACTCCATCCGCTTAGGTATTGAAAAGAAAGCCCATGAACTGAGCTATGATATCGTGCGTATTTTCAACAACGACTCTCTAAACCAGCTAGAACAGATTGACGGCATCATTGCCATCGGAAAATTCAGCAGCAAGCAAGTCAAGGAGCTGGAGCAATACAGTCCTGCCCTGGTTTTCGTGGACAGCGATACGCTCGACCAAGGCCACAGCTGTGTGACAACGGACTTTGAGCATGCCGTTATTCATGTTCTTGACCATTTTCTTCAGCAGAGCATTCGAGAAATAGGGATGATTGCTGGACGTGAAGAGACCGCAGACGGAACGATAAGTCTTGATGACCCGCGCTTGGCCTGCTTCTGCCATTACCTTAGTGAAAAAGGTCTTTATCAGCCGGCCTATGTCAAGGTCGGCAAGTTCTCCTCAGAGTCTGGCTACCAGCTGATGAAAGAATTGATTGACCACCAAAAAGAACAGATGCCCAAAGCATTCTTCATAGCCAGCGATGCTCTGGCAGTCGGTGCCCTCCGTGCTCTTCAGGAAGCAGGAATAGCTGTTCCCCAAGATGTCCAAATTATTTCCTTTAATGATACATCTATTGCCAAATACGTCTATCCACCTCTCAGCACTGTGACAGTCTTTACAAAGGAAATGGGCAAGCAAGCTCTGCAGATGCTGGATCAGGTGATTAAAACCGATGAAAGTCCCATCCCTTACATGATCAAGCTCTCTACCAAGCTGACACTAAGAGAAAGCAGCCATTAAGTTAGAAAGACCGCCTATGAAAACCTATGAAAAAATCTTTGACATCCTCAGCCAGGCTGACGACTATGTCAACGGTGAAAAAATAGCTCAAGAATTGGGCATTTCACGAACTTCCATTTGGAAGGCCATTCAAAAACTGGAGAAAGAAGGCATCCAAATCGAATCCGTCAAGAACCGGGGCTATCGATTGACAGCGGGTGACTTACTGATTCCTGATTGGATTGAAGCGCACTCACCTGTTCAGGTCTTCTTCAATCCTGACTGCCAGTCCACTCAGATGGATGCCAAGGCTGGCATGGAGGCCGGACGCCCTGCCGACACTCTCTATCTGGCCGCTGCCCAATCTGCTGGCCGTGGCCGTTTCGGTCGTACCTTCTTCTGCCCCAGCCAGGGCGGCTTTTACATGTCTCTCCACCTCAAGCCCAACCTCCCCTTCGACCAGCTCCCCTCCTATACTATCTTGACCGCAGGAGCTATTTACAAGGCAGTGAAAAATCTAACTCTTATGGAAGTTGATATCAAGTGGGTCAATGACATTTACTATCGAAACAAGAAAATTTCCGGCATCCTGACCGAGGCCACAACTTCTATCGAGACAGGTCTCGTCACTGATGTTATCATTGGTGTTGGCTTTAATTTTTTCATTAAAGAATTTCCAGCTGAGATTAAAGAAAAAGCTGGCTCCCTCTTTGAAGAGAAACCAGCCATTAGTCGCAATGAGCTCATTGCCGAGATTTGGAAATGCTTCTACGAAAGTGACCCAGAAGAGCTCATCTATCTCTACAAGCAGCGCTCCTTGGTGCTAGGACGACAAGTGACCTTTAGTCAAAAAGGCGTAGACTACCAAGGTTTGGCCAAGGATATCTCAGACATCGGGCAACTTTTAGTCCAGCTGACAGATGGTCAGGAAATATGGCTCAATAGCGGCGAAGTCTCGTTGACCAGTTGGTAATCAAAAATTTCATTTCAAAAGGACTGAGTCTCATAGCTCAGTCCTGTTTTCATTATTTCGGTCCTAGATGTTTATCAATTTCATCCACAATCCGCCCCATGACATAGGAAATCTGCAGATTGCGCAGCACTAAAACTGCCCAGAAAGCAGCCATAAAATAGCGCCCTGCCATGATAGATTCATTGAAAAAATAGGTTTCTAAGGCCGTAAAAACAGCCATCACAATAAATTGTCGTCTGTTCATAGATTTATTATAACATGAAAGCTTAGAAAAATCTTTTTTAATCCTCTTGAATGGTAATTTTTTCTGCTAAAAAGTCAAATCCCTCTGGAATCAAGCTTTCCTCTTCCTTCTCTTCAGCCTCTGCCTTGCCATTGCGGCTGCGAGCTGAAAAGTCCGCCCGAATCTTGGTCCACTCTTCTAAGGAAATAGCCAAAATCTCTGGTGAAAATCCTGCCGCATTGCTGAGGATATTACCAAACATAGTATTGAGATTGTACCGCTTCATGGTCTGCTCAGCGTTGAAGTTAGACTCAAAAGCTAAGATAGCGTGGCTTTCGTTGGCGGCCACTGGCTGCGAGCCTGCCAGCAAGGCCCTATCAGCTCCAGCAAGACTTTCGATAATCTCACCCCAAGCATTCTGTAGCTTGGTCAGATTGCTGCGAGCCAGGCTTGGATTGTCAACAGCCTCTTCTAGGATGGCATTGACCTTATTGCGGTCTGCTCGGTAGCCCTTAGACTTCTGCGGCCGAATATCCGAAGTTTTGACAGCTGCTGCAGGTTTCCCATTGCCATTAGCCAGCTGCTGCTTGAGACTATCTATCTCTTGTCTCAATCCCTTAAGTTCATCAGCTAGATTATCCGGAATCGCTGGCGCTGTAGGAAGGCTGCTAGTCTCTGCCAGTCGAATGGTCATCATTTCTGTATAAATCTTGGGCTGCAGGCTGTTCTTGATGTCTGCCAAACTCTTGGTCGCCATATCTATCATGGCAAAGAGAGTGTCCTGCGGTGTCTTGAGATTTTCCAAAAAGAGCTCGCTGGCATGATGATTTTCCCCGCCAGTTTTGACAATAATCAAGTCACGCAGATATTGCAGGAGGTCCGTCACAAAACGGGCCATGTTTTTGCCACTGTCAAAAATCAGATTGAGATTATCCAAGGCTGCTACTGCATCATGAGCAATCAAGGCTGCTACATAGGCATCCAAGGCTCCTAAGCTGATAGAGCCAGTGATTTCTTCGGCAATGTCTGTAGTCAAACGATTTTCCTGAGTTAAGCTAAGAGCCTGGTCAAGTATAGATAGGGCATCCCGCATACCGCCTTCAGCTCGGCGAGCAATAATCTGCACACCTTCCTGCTCAAAGTCAATGCCTTCCTGATCTAAAATCCACTCAATATGACCAATAATGTCCTGCGTCTTGATAGACTTAAACTCAAAACGCTGGACGCGGGAAAGAATGGTCGCCGGAATCTTATGCAGCTCTGTCGTCGCTAGGATAAAGACCACATTTTCTGTCGGTTCTTCCAAGGTCTTGAGCAAGGCGTTAAAAGCCCCAGTCGAGAGCATGTGGACCTCGTCAATGATATAGACCTTGTGCTTAGCGAGACTAGGCGCATAGGTAGATTTGTCCCGAATATCACGAATCTCATCTACCCCATTATTTGAAGCAGCGTCGATTTCGATAACATCTTCAAGGCTTCCCTCAGTAATGGCCTTACAAATATAGCAGTCATTACAGGGCTCACCGTCCTTTTGATTCGGACAATTCATAGCCTTGGCAAAAATCTTGGCAACACTGGTTTTTCCTGTTCCACGTGGACCAGAAAAGAGATAGGCATGGCTGATTTTTCCTTGCTCCACAGCCTGACGCAGAGTGGTAGCCACTACTTGCTGTCCCACCAGCTGACCAAAGGTCTGACTGCGATATTTCCGATATAAAGCTTGATACATTAGGCTTTTTCTCCAAACATTTCAAAATTCCAAATCGTTTTTTCAAGCAAAATCTGGACAAACTTTTCCAGATATTCCTGATCTACCTTATCATAATCACCCGTCAAGGCTGAGTCCAAATCTAGCACTCCAAGCAGGCGACCATCTTTTACCATGGGCACCACAATTTCGCTCTTAGCCCGGCTATCACAAGAGATATAATTGGCATGCTGGGTCACATCATCTACGATAATCGTCTCTTTTTTCTCAGCAGATTCCCCACATACACCCTTGCCTAAGGCAATATGGACACAGGAAACACCGCCCTGAAAAGGCCCCAAAATTAGCTCATTACCATCAAAAAGATAGAAACCAGTAAAAACCGAATTAGGCAGCGCTTGATTGAGAAGTGCGCTAGCGTTCGACAAATTTGCCAAAGCATTGGTCTCACCCTCTAACAAGGCTTCCAGCTGAGCCAGTAAAAGTTGATAACTTGAAATTTTTTCTTTTGTATTCATAGAGTCTATTATATCAAAAAGCCGGTCTTTCAACCAAGCTTTTCTTTAATTTTGTTATTCAAAAATTCATCAATCAGTCTATTTACAATATCGGGTTGGTCGGTATTAGAATTGTGCCCCGCCTTATCAATCCATTGAACAGACTTCCCAGTATTTCTTTCATAGGCCTTCAAATATCGTATACAAGACCCTGCACGATCTTCTTTTCCACATATAACCAATTGTGGACATTTTACTTCATAGGAAAGTTTGTTCTCCACTGCTTCTGAAAATATCTTATATCCGTATCCCGCAAGACGAGCATACCTTTCTTGATCGCCATCATAAATCATCATATCATACATCAGTTTTCTTCCATAGTCTGTTGTTGATACGCTTTTAGGGCCTGATTTCAAAAGAGATTTCCATGGATAGATTCTATAAATTGCCTCCATATTTTTTAAGAGCCACAATTCCATAGCTGTATAATACTTCCTTTGAAGGGATGGTGAATCAATCGTAACAAGACCTTTTAATTTCTCAGGAAAAAGTTGAGCATAAACCTGTCCTACATATCCTCCCATTGACTGACCAATTACTATTGGATTTTCTATTCTCTCTTTGATAAATATTTCATCCAGCCAACTTGCTAAATCAAATAAAGTAAAATCGAGACGAAATGGATAGGATGAAGCATGTCCAGGTGCGTCCCAAACCAAGACTCTATATGTATCTTTAAAATATTCTATTTGTTTTTCAAATAACCTATGGTCAGCAGTTAGCCCAGGTAAAAAGATAAGAGCACTTTGGGATGATTCAACAGCATCATTTGTCCAATAATGAATTATTCCACTTGGTGTTTCATATATTTTTTCAATCAAAGTTCAACACTCGCATTCTAATTTGTTTAATCTAGTTTATCTCAATTGCACTCAGTCCTCTTATTAGAGTTTCTCAAGTAGGTCAACTAGAACATATATTCTGCTTACTTATCCTCCTCCAAAACCCTCACTTCTTCACCCTCCACAAGCACAGCTTGGCGATTATTGAGGGGAAACAGATTCAGCTGGTCGCTGTATGTATCCAGAGTCGCTTGGGCACTTTCGACAAAGGGTTCTTCGCCAAGATGAGGCAGGACATAAAAATCCACCTCGTTTAGTGCCTCTGTATCATTCAGTTCTGCTGCAACCGACTTATCGTCCATAATCTTATTATAGTCAATGTCCTTGGCTGTGATGATAGCACCCGCAGATTCGCCCACATAAACCATTCCATCTGCAATCTGCTCTTTTATCAAGGATAGAAGCTGCTTTTTCTTTAGTTCTTGCAGAAGGTAAAAAGTATTGCCACCAGAGACATAGAGGAGTTTGCTTTGGAAAATTTTGGCCTGAGCTGTCTCTCTATCACAAGCTGAAATATCTAAAATTTCTACTTGAAATCCCAAGTCCGCAAAGGTCTGCTGGGCTTCGTCAATATAACCCCTGTAGTCTTCTACATTTCCAGCCGTCGGGATAAAAAGCACATGTTTGCCCAATTGCTTTTCAGATACATATTGTCTGAACAAGTTCTTGACTCCCCCAAAATATGAACATAAAAATAATTGTTTCATAGGATACCTCCTTATTTTTTTCTAATTTCATAAAGAATCCATTGGCCCTTTTTTTGACTATCGATGAGATGTAAATCCAAGTCTGTCAAATAGTTTTCCAGTTTTTCTTGCTTTGTAAAGTCTGGTAGGTAATAAGCTAATTTGCTCCATTCACATGCCAGTAAGATGATTCCATCTGGCTTAAGAATCCGCTTAAGTTCTAGGAACGCCCGAGTTAAATCCGACCAATGAAAATGAGTCTGAAAGGCTGTAATCAAATTCTTTGATTGGTATATTAGGTAAAGAAATGCCAGAATAATCAGAAGGCCAATCATTGCTAGATAAATCATCTGTCTTCCCCCTCATATCTTCCGCCATAAAGCTTTTTAGCTTTCTCTGTATAGTTCTTAATAAACTCCGTTTTCGCCTCTGTATAGGCATCACGGTTGTGCTCATATTGCTTCCACAAGGACAGCTTGAGCCTCTCATAGTCTTTAGCTACAGCAGGGTGCTCCTGTAAATAGTCTCTAAAGTAAAGTTCATCATGATCACCCTCATAGCGCAGATGAAGATGGAAAACCCGCTCCGCAAAACCACTCGGTGTGTAGCCTTTATTGAATGACATCCGCCCTTGGCTTTCTGACATGAGCAGATAACCATTTTGCAGCAGCAAGTCTCTCCTTACCGCCATATCTGTTTCTTTGGGAATTTCCAGCAAGATATCCACTATTGGCTTAGCCCAGATGGTCTTTACCGATGTCGAACCGATATGACTAATCCGAACCAGCTGATTTGCAGGCAAAAAACTCAAGAGCTGAAGCCGCTCCTCATCATACCAGTCTTTCCACTCAGCCTGATGCTCTCTTAAAAAAATCGGAAAAAGCTGCCACAACTCCTCGAGTGACATTTCCTCTAAAGATGGAATCATAAGCACCTCCTTAGATAATTTATATATATTATACCAAAAACAAGTTTATGATTGTTTTAAAATATTTTAGAAATCTTTCTGTAACACAAACGTAACTTTTTCTTGAAAAACTATTTAATTTATAGTAGAATGAAATCGGATACATATCCAGGGAGAAATATTATGAACAAATTTAGGACTAAAAAAAAGTATTTTATAATTCTGTGCCTTCTTTTTATTATTTCGCAAATATTTGCAACACCAACAATAATTGCAAATCAGAATAAATCAGAACCTATTCAAACGCTTCATGAATCTGATGAAAATGAAATTGGCACTCTATTTTTTACTGGCTCCTATCAACTTAGACTAGGTAAAAAAGATAAATATGGAAGAGCAACTGCAGCCCATATCCAACTACAATATCAACATCAACCTAAGAAAAAACGCGAAGGAAGGTTAACCTATAATCCGGTAGGATGGCATAATTATAAGTTTTACTATGGCAATGGTAAGCAAAAGACCTGGCTCATGAATAGAGGACATCTCATTGGATATCAGTTCAGTGGACTTAATGATGAGGGACGGAACTTGGTACCTTTAACAGCTTGGCTCAACACTGGAACTTTTAAGGGAACGGATGAAAACAATTCCGACAGTATGCTATACTACGAGAAGCGATTAGATCAATGGTTGGAAGCTAATCCAAATAATTGGCTCGACTATAAAGTTACACCAATTTACCATGATGATGAGCTATTACCTCGTCAGATTGAATTACAATTTGTAGGATTAGATATGTCAGGTAATATTGTCAGCATTCATTTAGGTGGGAAGGAATCTATTGACCAGGATGGGATGTCACATGTCCTTCTAGACAACCTCTCTCCAAATGCTGAACTAAACTATCAAAAAGGGACAGCAAAGAATACTATGGATCAAAACAGTTCTAATTCTGCTGCCTCATCCGAGAACTCTTCTGCTTCAATTCCATCTGAGTCAAATACTAATTCTTTAACATCTACTGAACAAGAAAAAACTGTCTATGTTGCAAGACAGGGAACAGCCCAAGCCTACTGGTATGATATTAACCGTATGCCTTCAAATACTAATTTTGATAATGTGGTAACTATGACTGAATCACAAGCTATATCCCAAGGAAAACATCATTCATCCAAAGAGTAAAACAAAAAGTTAGGGAAGAACTTCCTAACTTTTTTACCAATAAAGACAGCCGTAAACAAGCAAGACTGCAATCATACTGAAAAGCGAGCCAATTAGGTAGTATTCAGCAAAGGACTGGCTTTCTGAAATCTTATTATAGCGGGCAATAGACTTAGCTGTAAAAACTAGCCCAATGGCAGTAAACTGCCCGAAAATAAGAGAAAGTCCCATAATCAAGCGCTCTAATATCCCAATCATGGCTCCAGCCCCCGCAATAGTCTCTCCGCTGTCTTCTCCTGCCTGATACTTACTGAAGAAGAGTTTAAAGAGGATATTAACCAGCTTACCAGTAAGGGCGAAGAAAAAGAGAGCCTGCAGCATGAGGTAGCGCCCAGACAGCCAATTAGTTGCTGGAATTTGCTGCTGACCTAAGAGAAAATAAAGAGCAAAAATGCTAATCAGATGCAAGACCTGATCCAGTATAAAGGCAAACTTTTGAGCATGATGGCGGACAATCGATGAATTCAGCCTATTCTTCAAGAAGTCAATAAGCGCATGACTGAACCAGACCAAGGCGAAATATAGCAGATAATTAGGTAAGATGAGCCCCAAGAGCAACAAGGGCAGCAGAACAATTCCCAAATGGAGAATTAAGAAATTCATCCGCCGGCTTTTAAGGTCAGCCATTTTCTGACTTTGAAGCTGAAAATCAGCTAGTACATGAGCCAGCAAAGTCAACACAAGAATCGGATTCTGCATGAAAAATTCTGAAAATCCTATAAAATTTGTCATTCTTCAACCTCCTTTGCTGCCTTTAGAATCATTCTCATAGCTAAACGGCGATTTCTCAGATAAATCTTCAAACCAGACGACTTGAGCCGCTTACTAAGCGCACTGGGACTAATCTGCAACAGCTCTGCTATTTCTCCATGAGAAAAATTCTCATCATAGATATATTCCATGAGCATCCGCTCCAGAACCTCTCTCTGACTGGCATTCCACTTGCTCTGGATAAATGAAGTAGCTGCCAGCACCGTATTGACCTCCTGACTGACCTCTTCATCTCCCAAGGATACAGCTATACGGCTGCTGCCGTAGTCGTTCTTCTCATGAATAGCCTCAATGGCTGCGCGGGCCCTCCAGTAGGCCGGACCGTCCGCACCAATACTCTGCTCCCGATTGATATCCGTCACAATCTCCCCCAGACCAAGCCCAAAGCGAATCGGATGAGGAAAGCCCAAGGCAATCTGATCAAGGAGCTGCATAATCTCTGGATTAGGCCGTAGCAAAGCCTGAAACTCATCTCCAGTCGTTACTGTAAAGGGCGACACCAGATAATCCTGATAATCCTGATTTAGCACCGCCATCATGTCCTGCAGGTCCTTCTGCGCCTGCTTGCGATTTTTCAGCTGTTTGGATTCTATTAAATCTCCAATAAGAGCAATATAAAACATACCAAACCTCCTTTAAGTCCATTATAAAGGAAAATTTTAAAAATGTCTATTTAAACGGCAACTTTTTAGAATATCCATTGTAAAGGAAAGACTATTTTTTCTTTTTAGGTGCTGGTAAGGCAGAGTAGGCAGCTTCAATTAGATTACAGAGAAAAGCGGAATCTTCTACTTCTTTTATATGAAGCATTGGCTTTGCACCTGAATAAGGAGACTCATAAACCGGATTTTCAAAAAATTCCAGAACTGGCTGAACCGGCTTGATCAGCAAGCGATTGTCATAAATCCCACCAAATAAACGCCCCCGATAATAGAGCAAATATTCCCCCATCATCTTGCGAAAGCTGATTTCTTGACCTAAGCCCTGCAGCTGCTTCAGGATAAAATCCAAATATTCTTGACTAGATGCCATCGGAACACCTCCATGAATTGATACTTTATTATACCAAAAATAGACGGAGATTTCTTGACTAAGAGATTAACTCATCTCCTTCAATCCTTAGTCTGTCTATCCTCAAGTAAGCAAAAAAGCTAGAACTTACAAGTCTAACTCTTTTACTTATTATTTTTTTAAAAGTCCTTCCTTGACCAGATAATCACGCGCAACAGCTTCCGATTTTTTGCCTTCAATGCCAACTTGATAATTCATCTGGCTCATCTGGCTTTCCGTAATTTTACCAGCCAGCTTATTGAGAACACCTTCCAACTCAGGGTGTTTTTCTAGCAATTCAGCCTTCAGGAGAGGCGCCCCTTGATAAGGAGGGAAAAGGTGCTTATCGTCTTCTAAAACTTGTAAATCATAACGCGCAAGTTCTGCGTCAGTCGAATAGGCATCCGTAATTTGAATATCACCCGACTGGATAGCTTGGTAGCGAAGGGCTGGTTCCATGGTTGATACATTGAGATTCAGTCCATAGACAGACTGGAGTCCCTTGTTTCCATCTTCACGATCGTTAAACTCTAGGGTAAAACCCGCTTTGAGCTTATCCTGAACTGTCTTAAGGTCAGAAATGGTTTTAAGATTGTATTCTTTGGCGATACTCTTGGGAACTGCAATTGCATAGGTATTCTGATAGGCCATGTGATTGAGTAAGACTAGATTGTCCTGTTTTTTGATTCCATCACGTGCTGCTTCAAAAACTTCTTCAGCATCATTGCTAACCTTTGGAACAGACTGCAAGAGAGTTCCAGTAATCGTACCGGTAAACTCAGGATAGATATCAACATCACCTTTTTTCAGAGCTTGATAAAGGAAGTCGGTCTTCCCAAAATTAGGTTTGACTGTCACAGTCATATCCGTATTTTCCTCGATGAGAAGTTTATACATATTCATGAGAATTTCTGGCTCTGGACCCAATTTCCCAGCAATAACCAGATGTTCCTTCTCCTGCTTGGGAATTAGACTGGGTGTGTAAGAAGCGCCTAATCCGAGGATTAAGACCGCAAAAGCTGTAAATACCGTTCGAAGCTTAGCCTTTTCCATCCATTTAAGAAGACTGTTGAAAAGAATAGCCAAAACTGCAGATGAAATAGCTCCAATCAAGATCAGGCTGGCATTGCGACGGTCAATTCCTAGAAGGATAAAAGAACCTAGTCCACCAGCTCCGACAAGGGCTGCCAGAGTTGCTGTTCCGATAATCATAACCGTTGCCGTCCGAATTCCAGAAACGATGACGGGCATAGCTAGAGGCAGTTCAAACTTTTTGAGTCGCTCCCACTTGGTCATCCCAAAGGCGATTCCGGCTTCTTCTAAACTAGGATCAATCCCATTCAAAGCCGTGACAGTATTTTCTAAAATCGGGAAAATAGCGTAAATCACCAGAGCAGTCAGTGCTGGTAGTGTACCAATCCCCATAAGGGGGATAAAGAGTCCCAGCAAGGCCATTGAAGGAATGGTTTGAAAGATTCCTGCAATTTGCAGCACCCAATTGGCTGTCTTTTTGTGACTATGAAGATAGATAGCGAGCGGAATGGTCAGGAAGATGGCCACTAGTAAGGTCAGAAGAGACAGCTGGAGATGTTGCCCTAAGGCTGCCAACCATTCGCCAAAGCGCTCCTGAAAGGTAGAAAACAAATTAGCCATGTTGAACACCTCCAAATAAATCTGCTACGAAGCTGGTCGCAGGTGCAGATAAGATTTCCTCAGGTGTTGCCACTTGACGAATCTCCCCGTCCTGCAGAACAGCAATCCGATTCCCCAACTTTAAAGCCTCATCCGTGTCATGGGTCACAAAGATTGTTGTCATCCCAAACTGGTCATGGATACTCTTGGTCAAGCTCTGCAATTGCTTACGAGAGATAGCATCAAGAGCTGAAAAAGGCTCGTCCATCAGCAGGATTTTGGGTTGGGCGATAATGGCACGGACAATGCCCACCCGCTGCTGCTCACCACCAGACAGCTCACTCGGCATACGCTGAGCATAGTCTTCTGCAGGCAAGCCCACTAGCTCCAACAATTCATCAGTCTTCTGCTGAATATCTGCCTTGCTCCATCCTTTCATTTCAGGAATGAGAGCAATATTTTCAGCCACCGTTAGATTTGGGAAGAGGGCAATAGCCTGTAAGACATAGCCTGTAGAAAGGCGTAGCTCACGCTCATCATAGTCCTTGATCCTCTTATCATCCATATAGATGTTTCCATCTGTTGGCTCTAAAAGACGGTTAATCATCTTGAGCATGGTCGTCTTACCGGACCCAGAAGGACCCACTAAAACCATGAACTCACCATCCTCAATCTGTAAGTTGACATCTCTCAAGACATCCTTTTCTGTATAGCCTAGCGCTACATTTTTATATTCAATCATTCTTTGTCCTCAATTTAAAACTTCCCTCGATTCGTCAAGTCTTCTACCTTAGGCATGACTTCTTTATTGTCCCAATGTTCCACAATCAAGCCATTCTCCAAACGGAAGATGTCATACTGGGCATAAGCCACCCCATCGATCTGAGTCTGCCCATAGCTAACCACATAGTTTCCTTGCCCCAAAAGCTGGAAAACAAAATCAAAAGTAACCCCGTGCTCAGCCACATAGTTTTTATAAGCAGCACTTCCTTGTCCAATCTCATGACTATGCTGAATCAAATCGTCTGCCACATAATCACTCCAATGCTCTAGTTCGCCGTTTTGAAAGATTTCCGTCAAGAAACGACGAACTGTTTTTTTATTTGCTACCGTCTTGTCCAAATCCGTGATTTCAAAATCTCCAAAAATCTGATCTAACTGTCCATTTTCTGGAGCGCGATAGTAGTCAATCACATCCCAATGCTCCACGATGCGTCCATTCTCATCCGCACGGAAAGTATCCGTCGTCACCCATTGCGCTTCCCCGCCATTGAGAAATTGATGGACATGGACAAAGACTAGATTACCATCCTCAATGGTGCGAACAATCTTCATCTCACGATCGGGATGGCGCTCAAAGAAATTTGCAAAGAAAGCCGCAAAACCTTCTTTCCCATCTGGCACACCTGTCGAGTGTTGAATGTAGGTATCCCCTACAGACTGAGCTTGAGCCTCGGCAACATGCCCATCTTGAATGGCGTGAATGTAAAGATTTTGTGCATTTTCAACTTGTTTTGACATGATCTAATACTCTTTTTCTTTCAAATTTTCTAAAATACGTTCCTGATAACTTTCAAACTGGCGAATTTCATCCTCTGAGAAGCCTTTATAAAAAATAGCATCCAATTTTTGACTGATACGATGGCCAACTTCTTTCTGGGACCAACCTTGCTCCGTCAACTTGACATATTTTTTTCGCTTGTCTAAACCACACTGACTAAAGGTCACCAAGCCCTGCTCTTCCAACTTTTTCAGCATAGTCGTCAGCGTATTATTGGCAAGTCCCGTCGCCAGCGCAATGTCTGTCGCCGTCGCACAGCCTGTCTCGCTATTCCATAAAACCGTGAGAATCTTGCCCTGTTCACTCCTATAAAGAGCTTCTGGATCTTGGCTCAGTAACTTTTGAAAAATCCGCCCATTCAACAAACGAATATGATAGGCTATCAAATGACTGTCTTTCATACTTCCTCCAATTTATTTCTATGTCGAATCGTTTTTTATTAATTGTAACATCTAGAATTACATCTGTCAAGAATTTTATTCGATTTGGAAATAATTCTAAACTGGGTAAAGATTTTAAACTCAAAGTTCCAACTAAAAAGCCCAGTGTAAAGAGGATATAAACCTCTCTCACACTGAGCTTCTTTTTTATCTTAGTAATATTCACCCTGACGGTAATCCCATGAGTTGAAAGTATCGGACAGGTGCATCATGATTTTATCGATATCCAAGCCTTTGCGGATAACCACAGGCGCTGGTGAGATGGAACGTTGACCACCTTGTTCTGGAATCAGTTTTCCGTCCTTGTCAACCATAGAGACCATAACACCTTGCTCGTAGCGAGTTTCAATGGTCTTGTCTGGCTGGATAGAGGCTACATAGTCATCTGCTTCAATGACCAAATCAACAGCATTTTCGATACGCTCGCCAATTCCTTCTACCTTGCCGCGGTTTCCTTTACCAGATGGATTGGCTGAGGAGGCATAAACCATCTTGCCTTCTTCCCAAAGCTTAGCTGCCAGCTGCTCTCCCGCCTTACCAAACTTAATAACAAAACAGCTAGTGCCACGAACATCTGTCATCAGCTCTTCCCGACCGTCGCCAAAGGCCTTGAGCTTTTCAAAAGCTTCTGGCTTCCATGGTAGGATACAGCCCAAGAGGATGTCTTCATCCCAATGCTTTTGATAAAAAGCTTCAATTTCCGGATTCAGCTGAGCCAAAGCACGGAGCTCATCCATACTGCCACAGAGGACAACACCTGGCTTATTACGGTTACGAGCCTTAGCTTCGAACTTACGCTCCAAGCCAGCTTTATCGCTGGTCATGATGATGTAACCCACCTTGGTCGGGCAAACGATACAGCCGCCATCGCCTTTCAGGATGTCATAACCTTCTTGTGAAAGCTGTCCGTTCCATTGAATATGTTTTGTCATAAGTTTCTTCCTTTTCTATTAAATTAAGATTTATTTTACCATATATTTTTATCGGAGACAAGGTTTTTTCAGAATTTTCTCAATATAGCAAAAATAAGGTTACTGCCAATAAGATGGACGATTTTTTTCATATTCTGCAATCAAATCCTCATACTGCAGCGTAATGCCAATGTCATCCAGACCGTTGAGGAGCTTGTGCTTCCATTCTCCATCAATGTCAAAGGAGAATTCCCCCACCGGTGAAAAAATCTTCTGCTGCTCCAAATCCACCGTCACTTGATCCGTCGGCTTCAGATTAGCTAAGGCTTGCCGGACTTCCAGCGGCTGGACAATCGGCAGCATACCGTTATTAAGCTCATTATTGTAGTGAATATCTCCAAAAGATCCAGCAATGACTACCTTGAAGCCATAGTCAGCCAAGGCCCAGGCGGCATGCTCCCGAGAGGAACCCGCTCCGAAATTATCCCCTGTAATCAGAATAGTTGCCTTGCGGTACTCCGGTCTATTAAAGACAAAATCAGGATCTTCCGTGTACTGATTGTCCAGATAGCGCCACGCGTACATGAGGTACTTGCCAAAGCCTTTTTTATCAATCAACTTGAGAAACTGCTTGGGTAAAATTTGGTCTGTATCGATATTATCGTTCATGAGAGGAACCGTTGTCCCCGTGTAGATTGTAAATTTTTCCATAAACCTTCCTTACTGGACCTCCGGTAGCTGGCGGACGTCTACAAAGCGACCGGCAATGGCTGCCGCTGCTGCCATGGCTGGACTGCAAAGATGTGTCTTAGCTCCAAATCCCTGCCGATCCTCAAAGTTCCGATTGCTGGTCGAGGCACAGTGAACTCCGTCTGGCACCTTATCTGGATTCATTCCCAGGCACATGGAACAGCCCGGATCGCGCCACTCAAAGCCTGCATCCATGAAAATTTTATCCAGTCCCATCTTTTCAGCAGCCCGCTTGACCGGACGAGAGCCCGGTACGACGATAGCTGTTAGATTGGGAGCAATATGCTTACCAGCGACAAACTTAGCTGCCAGCTGCAAATCGCTGAGCCTGGCATTGGTGCAGGAGCCGATAAAGATATAACCTAGGTCAATATCTTCTGCTTTCTTACCAGGGGCGAGGTCCATGTAATTATAGGCCCGCTCATCGTTCATATCACGGATTTCTGGGAAAGCCGCGCCAAACTCTACCCCCATAGAAGGATTGGTTCCCCAAGTCACCATAGGTGCAAGCTGGGAGACATCAATCTCAATGACCTTATCATAGACAGCATCAGGATCACTGACCAGAGTCTTCCAATCGGCTACCGCCGCCTCAAAGTCCTTTGGAGCGCCCGGCCGCCCTTGAACATAATCATAAGTCTTCTGGTCGGGGTTCATAATGCCCATCTTAGAGCCAAACTCAATGGACATATTGCAGATGGTCATGCGCTCTTCCATGGTCAGATGGTCAATCGCATCACCAGCATACTCGACCACATGACCGACACCTGCAGCCACACCATATCGGGCAATCAGTGCTAAGATAAAGTCTTTAGAATAGACACCTTTAGGTGGCACCCCAGTAAATTTGACCAGCATTTTCTTAGGCTTGACCTGCCAAATGGTCTGCGTCGCAAAGACGTGCTCTACCTCTGAAGTACCGATTCCAAAAGCAATGGCTCCAAAAGCTCCGTGAGTGGCCGTGTGACTGTCACCGCAGACGATGAATTTGCCCGGCTGGGTCTTGCCTGTTTCGGGTCCAACCATATGGACAATCCCCTGCAGTTCCGATCCGTGAGCCGCGTGTTCAATGCCAAAATCCTTGACATTCTCAGAAAGTTTATCAATCTGAGCCTTGGAAATCACATCCCGAATATCATAGATATTGACCGTAGGAACATTATGGTCAAAGGTCCCAAAAGTCAAGTCCGGCCGTCTAACTTTGCGCCCTGCATCTCGAAGGCCTTGAAAAGCCTGAGGGCTGGTTACTTCATGAATATAATGCTGATCCACATACATAAGCTGGGGCTGACCTTCTTCACCAGTTATCAGATGCCTTTCCCACAGCTTATCAAAAATCGATTTTCCAGCCATACTAGCTTCTCCATATGTAATATAAAATTCCAATTTCCACTATTATTCCGCAAATCCAAGCCAGCCAGAAATACCATTTTCTGGTCTTGTGATGAAAGAGGCGACCGCCTAATAAAGCGCCCAAACCTCCGGCTGCCAATGCTGCCAGGAGCAAAGTCTTCTCTGGAATGCGGTAGTGATTTTTCTTAGCCTTACGCTTATCCCAGCCATAAAGCAGGAAAACGACAAGGTTCCAAAGTAGGCAAATACCTGTTAATATCCATTTCATAAATTATTAATAATTGACTCCGTCATTTGAGCTGTCCCTGCCTGACCACCCAAATCTCGGGTTAAGATACCCTGAGCCAAAGTCTTCTCCACCGCTGCTTCAATCGCTTCTGCAGCTTCAACCTCTGCAAAACTATCCCGCAGCATCATGGATACAGAAAGTATCATGCTGATAGGGTTGGCAATGCCCTGCCCCGCAATATCTGGAGCCGAACCATGGATGGGCTCGTAAAGACTTGGTCCAGATGCCGAATGACTGGCCGATGGCATAACTCCCAGCGTCCCTGACAAGACACTGGACTCGTCGGATAGAATATCGCCGAAGAGATTTTCCGTTACCACAACATCAAACTTAGCAGGATTGGTAATCATGAGCATCGCAGCGCTGTCCACCAGCTGGTGCTCCAAGGTCACATCTGGATAATCCTTGGCCACCTCATTTGCTACTCTGCGCCAGAGTTTAGATGTCGCTAGCACATTTTGCTTGTCAATACTGGTCACGCGCTTTCTGCGACCACGCGCAATATCAAAGGCTTTACGGACAATTCGTTCCACCTCTTCATAGCTGTAGTCGTTGATATCGCGCGCTGATTTATCCTCCAAAATATGCTCACCAAAGTAAATCCCACCAGTCAGCTCACGCACGACCACGAAGTCCACGCCAGCAATTCGCTCTGCCTTCAAAGGCGACAAATGCTTAAGAGCATCGAAAATCTTAACTGGGCGGATATTGGCATAGAGTTCAAGCTCCTTACGCAGAGCGAGCAAGCCTTGCTCCGGTCGAACTGGGGCATTATCATACTGGGGACTGCCAATAGCTGCTAGGAGAATAGCATCCGCCTTCTTGGCCGCTTCTATAGTAGACTGAGGCAGAGGATGACCTTCCGCATCAATACCAGCACCCCCAAAAGCTTTCTCCGTGATATGATAAGTAAAACCGAACTTGTCCGCAACAGCAGCCAGCACTTGGAGACCGGCTTCCATGATTTCTGGACCGATACCGTCACCCGCTAGAGCTACAATTTCTTTTGTCATAGTCGCTTCCTTCTAATTATTTGCAGGCAGATCGCGGTAGGATACCTGATGGCCGATTTCACCCGCATTTTCCTTTTGCACAAAGGTGTTGGCATGGATATAGGCAATGGCGCTGGCTTTAAGAACATCAAAGTCAATACCAGAGGAGTTGAAAATCGTATCTGTATCCGTATTTTCAACAGCTACCAAGACGCGAGCCTGAGAATCAATACCGTCCGTTACCGCTTCAATGTTATAAGACAAAAGCTGGACAGATTGGTTAAAGAATTGGTCAATGGCATTAAAGATGGCTTCGACGCTTCCCTTACCTTCTGCCACACAGCTGACCGTCTCGCCGTCACCATTAACCAGCTGCACATCTGCCGTGATGGTATGGTCGTCGTTGGTCGTCAGCTGCAGATCATCAAAGTGGAAGCCTTCAGGATTTTCGACGGTCGTTCCAGCAATCAGAGCCCGAATATCAGCATCCGTGACTTCATTTTTCTTATCAGCCAAGACCTTAAACTTAGCAAAGAGATCATTGATTTCAGATTCTGCAAAGTCCAGAGCTAATTCTTTAAGTTTTTCGACAAAGGCATGGCGGCCAGACAGCTTGCCAAGCGGCAGCGAATTGCTCTTAACCCCAACCAGCTCAGGTGTGATGATTTCATAGGTCAGTGGATTCTTAAGAACGCCATCCTGATGGATACCAGATTCATGAGAGAAGGCATTGCCACCAACGACCGCCTTGTTCTTAGGCACTGGAATACCTGAGAAGCGGGATACCAGCTCTGAAGTGTTGATGGTTTCATTAAGGACAATGTCTGTCTCAACTTGGTAATAATCCTGACGAATCTCTAAGGCAACTGCTACTTCTTCCAGCGCTACATTTCCTGCCCGCTCACCGATTCCATTGATAGTCCCCTGAACACGACCAGCTCCGTGCTTGATAGCCGTCAAAGTATTGGCCGTTGCCATGCCAAGGTCATCATGGCAATGAACACCAAATACCACCTTATGATCAGAAGTCACATTTGCCACTAGGTAGTCGAAAATATTTGCAAACTCTTCTGGCGTGGTAAAGCCGACTGTGTCTGGAATATTGATATAAGTTGCACCTGCATCAACCGCTGTTTGTACCACCTGAAAAAGGAAATCCAGCTCTGTTCGTGTCGCATCCTCTGGTGAAAACTCGACTATATCAAACTTGGAGCGCGCGTAGGAGACATGCTCTTTCACAGCTTCTAAAATCTCTTCCTTGGACTTTTTCAGCTTGAACTCTCTGTGAATAGGACTGGTCGCAATGAAGACATGAATCTGTGGATGCTTGGCATCCTTGAGCGCTTCATAGCAGGCGTCAATATCGGACTTGACCGAACGCGCCAGCCCAGTAACCGAAGCTTTTGTGATGACTTTAGCAATCTCCTGCACAGCCGCAAAAGAATCTGGACTCGCAGCAGGAAAACCAGCTTCAATGACTGAAATCCCCCACTTCTCTAACTGCTTGGCAATAGCCACCTTCTCCTTGACAGAGAAATTCACTCCTGGTGTCTGCTCACCATCCCGGAGGCTGGTATCAAAAAACTCAACTTTGCGTGTCATAGACAACTCCTTTTCTAAGATACATAGACCAATTAGGAAAAAATCTTCCCCAACTTCTAGGTCGTGTTCAATGACTGAGACGGTATGAGACAAATTGATTTCAGAAAAATCAAGATGTAGCCCCACTCCCGTCGCTCCTTTAGAAACCATTTCTTCCTCACCAAAGTTTGAGGTAAGATAGGTGAAATAAAAAACATCTCACTTGAGGAACAAGCGAGATGTTGATTTACTCCCGCTTGGTAAGCCAAACAGGACTAATGCTTTTGCACTAGCCCGAGTAACGCAACAACAAAGCAAAGTTTGAAGATTGGGTTGACTTCATGTTTGACTAACTCCTTTTTGAGATGGTTTCTTATTGTTTAGTATTTTAACACAGTATCATAAACCTGTCAAGAAAAAGTCGATATTTTCTGAAAATTTTTAATATGCTGGATTATTTTGGGGGATTTAAAACTGTAAATACGAGAAAAAGGAAGTAAGGTAAGTCTCACTTCTTCTATTTTTCAGCAATCGTAGCATAGTTTATTTACTCACTTCATCCAGCTTATTCTGAAAGCGTCTGTTCTCCTGATAGCGAGCTTCTAGAACATCGTCTATGCGCTTTTTGTATTGCTGATGGTATTGATCCAGATTATCCTCTATTTGAAAAATATAAGGTTGAGCCGCTGTCAAAGGAACCTCTCTACATGCATAAGAAATTGCCTCTAAGAGTTTGTTCGTCTCTCTGTCAAACTTATAGTAGTATGTATCTAAGTCTGTCTCTACTCGCTCAAACTCACGCATTTTTAGAGCATGTTCATCTTCCAGTTCCTGAAGCTTCTTTTTATCCAGCATTGCCTCACCTCCTATCCCTTAATCGGGCTATCCAAAGAAGGCATCTGCATCGTCTGAGTTAGATGAGTTTCAGCAGCTTGCGCTGCCTTCCCTTCAAATCCACCCTTAATATCATTGACATAGTTAGTAGAAGCATAATTTTTCATATCCAAAGCCGCCGCCTGTAGCTGAGCTGCCAGATCTAATCCTTTTGCAAGGATAAGCAGCTCTTTGGCCACTATCAAAGCCTTGATAGCCTGCCTCTCCTGCTCCTTCATCTTTTCTTTAAACTGTCTCTCTAACTCCACTCTAGTTACGAGCGCATCATCATTTGGTATAAGCATTTTCAATAACCCTCCATGATCCTTTCACATCTGCTAAGAGATTATTGAAATCCTCAGCTTGCTGAGTATCGACTGCTGCAAAATCTCCACTTGCTCTGACCAAAGTCGTTCCCAACTGTTCAATCTCTGTCAGGAATCCTTTTGCGGATGTGTTTGTATTTGTTTCAACCGAATCGTCCCAGTAGTGCTTTATATCGAAATCAATCAATAAACTCTCCACTTCTGAGTCGCTCAAATAAGTAGCAAGACCGAATGCCTCTGTTCTTGCGTCATTAATTATCTTTTGCACAGATTCCTTGGCATCCGACAATAAGGTTTTGACATGCTTAACTTTATCTTCTATTTCAAAGATAGCCAACTGAGCTGCAGTCTGAAGGAGACGAGCACGAACTAAAATTCTCTCTTCACCTGTAAGATTGCCATTTCCAAGCTGTTTCTGATAGCTTGGAATCATCTTCTTGTCCCACTTAATCGACTCTCTACGCGCTTCATCAATGATTGCTTGATAATCCCGCTTAAATTCATAGAAAGCAGATGTAGAAATACCTGCACGCGCAAAATTTGCTGTTCCAAAAGAAGAAACGTCAACAACAGCATTCATGAATTTTATCGCCTCATCATCAGTCAAACCTTGCATACGAAGCAAATCTAAAAATTTCGCTTCTAATCGCGCAAGCTTCTCTCCAGCTCTCAGAAGCTCTGGATGAAAATCTTCTGAAGCGACTAAAAATCCACCCTTGCCGTCTGCCTGAAAAACACCAAAATCATGAGCACTATCAGACATAAAGTCAAAGCGAGTATAATGAAGAGGCACAACTATATGAGCTGTTCCCAATTCCTTACGAGTTGGCTTTTCTCCAGGTTTCTCTAAATTATAGATTGTATTTTCACGATTGAGCATACTAACAATATCAAAAGGATTGACATAGTATTCTAGTTTTGCGCTAATCGCTTTAATCCTATCATCATCAACTCCCATTTTTTTCAAACTATCGGTAGTATCCGGTCCATCGAAAAGAACGACCTTTCCAATTTTATCAAATTCTTGTTGGCTCAGATTAGCTATTCCTTGAACTGTCACCATCGTCCCCAGCGAGTGGGCTGTAAGATCCATCGTAGCTTGGGGAGCTTTCTCGCTCATTTCTGCAATGGTGGCTTTCATTCCCTCTGTTGCTAGTCTAGCCTGAGGTATATGCGAATCAAATAAAGCAAAATTAGCATCATTAATAAGCCAGTCATTCAGATTTAAAGGCTTAATTCCTTCTTTCTTAACTCTCTCAGTATTGAAACCATCACTACCTCGAATAGCCATATAAGTATGCTTTGTATCCTTACCTAAGGTCGGTGTATCTGTTAGAAAATATGCATTAAAGCCAACTCTCTCATTAGTTAAACGACCTTTCTGGTAAGGTCCTAAACCTGCTTTCTCTTTATAATCAGCAATTTTCTTATCATTATCATCCAAAAAGGGTAAATCCAATCCCTTTTCAACATGCAAATCTGGATCTGGCTGCAGGTAAACTTTCCCATCATTATCGAGTTTCTTACCTCCAGGGGTGATTTCTTTCCCATACACAACATCTTGGGAAAAATCAAAAGGAATGGAATATCCACTATCTAATTTTTTTTGCCTATCCCGTGTAAGTGAATTATATGGGAATTTTATAGGTCTTCCTGTATAAGCAGACTGTGCTAAATCTGCATAAAAATTATCAAATGTTTTTAAATTGCTATTACTCAAAAAGCTCACCTCTTAGACTTAATCCATTACTTAGTCCCATATAGTGTAAATCGGCTTTCCCATCCTTTATGGGAATTGTAACATTCCAACCAGATTCTTCAATATTATTAAATGTTCCATAAACATCAATAATATCACCTCCGCCTTGCGGTGTTCCATTTCCTATCTGATCCCATTGTGTTTGTTCCCAATCAATTTGAACTGATTCTATCTTTGAATTTTGAGATTTAACAAACTCCTTAATCTCTTCTTCATGCTTTTTAAGATAAGCTAGCTGTTGTTCACGCGGATCTTGCTCTTCCTTTTTCCCCTGCTTGGTTCCATGTGTAAACAAATTTTTATTTTGAAGTGTCATAATTGTCCCTCCTATGACCAGAGAAGCTATTACTGCTGCCACAGATAGAATCGCTATTTGTTTTTGTTTCATCTTCTAGCCTCCTTGTGCATAATAATAAGTTACTATTATTATATCATGAATGCATTAAAAAAATACTTTTGAAAAGTATTCTCGTTAAATTAGAAATTGGCTGACTGTGCTAAATCAGCATAAAAATTATCAAAGTTTTTTAAATTGCTATTACTCAAAAAGTTCACCCCCAATACGTAAAGGACTACCAATTCCAATAGAATTAATTAGAATTTTTTCATCTTCAATTCTAATAATAACACTCCAGCTTGATTTTGCCATATTATTAAAGCCTCCATAAACCTGAACAATATCACCTCCACCTTGAGGCGTTCCATTTCCTATCTGATCCCATTGTGTTTGATCCCAATCAATTTGAACAGTTTCTATCTTAGGATTCAAAGACTTAATATACTCCTCAATATCTTTCTTATGTTTTTTGAGATAAGCTAGCTGTTGTTCACGCGAATCTTGCTCTTTCTTTTTCTCCCGCTTAACTCCGTCTGTAAACAAATTTTGATTTTGAACTGTCATGATTGTCCCTCCAATAACTAGAGTAACGGCTATCGCTACAATTGATAGAGTAGCTATTTTGCCTTTTTTCACCATCTGTCCTCCTTGTGAATAGAAGTTACTATTGTTATATCATGAAAGCATAAAAATACTTTTGAAAAGCATTCTAGTTAAATTAGAAATTGGCTGACTGCGCTAAATCAGCATAAAAATTATCAAATGTTTTTAAATTATTATTACTCATATTTGTCCCATCCTCCATTTTTTAATACACTAGGTGGATTTAGCATACCAATTAAATCTATCGAAGGGATAGCATTCTCATTTTCTAGCGGAAAATCTACTGTAAAATCAGAATCTTTTATATGATTGAAAGTTCCTTTCAACGATAGATTAAAACCCGCTCCTTGAGGAGTCCCATTCCCTATTTCTTCAACAATTAAACTATCCCAAATAAGCTGAACTGATTCAATCTTTGAATTTTGAGATTTTACAAACTCTATAATTTCCTCCTCATGCTCTTTCAAATAATCCAATTGCTTTTCACGCGGATCTTGCTCTTTCTTTATCTCCTCCTCGGTTCCATGTGTAAACAAATTTTTATTTTGAACTATTATAACTATTCCTCCAATAACTAGAGTAACAGTTAGCGCTAGAATTAACAGAGTCGCTATTTTACTTTTTTTCTTCATTTATCCTCCAAAGTAAAGAGAAGTTACTATTATTGTATCATGAATGCATTAAAAAATACTTTTGAAAAGTATTCTGTGAAGTATGAAATTTACAAACTGCGCTAAATCTGCATAGAGATTATCAAAGTTTTTAAAATACTGTTACTCATAAATTCTACCACCTACTCGCAATGGGCTTCCTTGCGTCATAGTATCAAAAACAATTTTTTCATTTTTAATTCTAAACATAACCTGCCATGTCGATCCTTCTATGTTATTGAATCCTCCTCCAACTATTACTACCTCGCCACCTCCTTGCGGTGTTCCATTTCCAACTTCTTCCCACATGGTTTCATTCCAATCAATTTGGACCGTTTCTATCTTTGAATTTTGAGATTTTACAAACTCCTTAATCTCTTCTTCATGCTTTTTAAGATAAGCCAGCTGCTTTTCATGCGGTTCTTGCTCTTCCTTTTTCTCCTGCTTGGTTCTATCTGTAAACAAATCTTTATTTTGAACTATTATAATTGCACCTTCTATGACTAGAGAAGCCATTACTGCTACCACAGATAGAATCGCTATTTGTTTTTGTTTCATCTTCTAGCCTCCTTGTGCATAATAATAAGTTACTATTATTATATCATGAATACAGTAAAAAAATACTTTTGAAAAGTATTTTAGTTAAATTAGAAATTGGCTGACTGCGCTAAATCTGCATAAAAATTATCAAAAGTTTTTAAATTACTGTTACTCAAAAAGCTCACCTCCTAATCTTATACCATTGCTGATACCCATGCTTTCTAAATCAACTTTTCCATCTTTGATCTCTATTAGAACATTCCAGTCTGAATCTTTTAAATTATTAAATTCACCAAATATACTCACAACTTCCCCTCCGCCTTGTGGAGTTCCATTTCCAACATCTTCCCAGCGCGTTTGATTCCAATCAATCTGAACTGATTCTATCTTTGAATTTTGAGATTTCACAAACTCCTTAATCTCTTCTTCATGCTTTTTAAGATAAGCAAGCTGTTTTTCATGCGGATCTTGCTCTTTCTTTTTCTCCTGCTTAGTTCCGTCTGTGAACAAACTTTTGTTTTGAACTGTCATAATCGTCCCTCCTATGACCAGAGTGGTTGCTATCGCAAGAATAGCTAATCTATTTTTTTTCATTATTTATCCTCCAAAGTAAAGTGAAGTTACTATTATTTTATCATGAATGCATTAAAAAATACTTTTGAAAAGTATTCCGTAAAATATGAAATTTATAAACTGCACTAAATTTGCGTAGATATGAAAGTTTTTTAAATTACTCTTCGTCAAATCCTCTTCCTCCTACACGAAGCGGACTCCCACTTCCAATTCCTTCAATAAAATCTTCTTCATTGTTCTTTCCTTCTTTTATGTAGACCAAAACACTCCAACTTGAATCTTTGATATGATTAAAACCACCAAAAACTCGAATAACATTACCTCCACCCTGCGGTGTTCCATTTCCTATTTCTTCCCAACGTGTTTCTTCCCAAGCAATTTGAACAGACTCCACTTTAGGATTTAAAGATTTCACAAAATCTTCTATTTCTTTTTTATGCTCCTTCAAATAGGCTAGCTGTTTCTCTCTTGGACTTCTTAAATCGAAAATTCCGTCAGTGAATAAATTTTTGTTTTGAACTATTATAGTTGCACCTATAAATACAAGTATCAGCAATGCTACAAATAACGTACTTTTGATAGCCTTCATCTCACATCCTCCTTTCAACTACTGACATTATTATAGCATGGATGGGTTTATGACCTCACTCTCATACTTATTATTAAACCCCAAAGTAAAAGAATTATCATAAAATATTCCCTATAAACACACTATCATTACTTACTATATAACTTTCCTTTTTCTAGTATTCTCAAATATTTAGTCTTTCTAAATTGTCCAGACAGGAGCAAGAGTAAGAAACAATACCATATCACAATCGTCAAAAATAAAAGTAGGAAACTGCCAAATAGAAGATAAAGCCACGAAAAAACAGCTGAAATCAAGGCAAAGAGGAAAATGAGAGCATAGGTTTTAAGACCGTTGGATTTTTGGGTGGCAAAATAGTCTCTGGGCATCTCATAAGGCACTACTTCAACTACTGATTTCTCCCTTCTATTTTTAAACTGGTAAAGAGCTAGTAAAAGCATGAAAATGAAGGAAAAAAGTAAAGGGAACAAACCTCGTACAGTCAAATTCTCCGTTAATACATACAGGCCATAAGAAAAACCAGCACTCGGTAGAAAAATCATTGGAAAAGACACACTCTTCCCTACAAAAAGCTCATTTCGCTTGATATCATAAAATACAGTCCTTTTGACATTTCCTTGATCTGCTCCAAATTCGATAAAATCAGACAACTTCCTTGTAACTGCCAATGCTGACTTTGGTTCTTCATGCACCTCATCTTCAATGATCTCTAACTGACCAAAAGCATTCAGTTTCCACGAATCTTCCTTAGGCAGAGAGTGTATTCTCCCTTCAAGATGTTCTTGAATAAACTGCTGGAATTGACGATTCTTCCACTTACTTCCAATCAACTTCAGTGTTACTTTTTGGCCGCTGCCATTTGGGGTCAATGCTTTTCCTACAATAAATAAGGGCCATTCATAACTGCCGCGATAAAGGTGTCTCTTCTTACCGAAATAAAATGTAACCGAAGAAAGAGGAAAGCGATAGCATTTAAAATTTCGGAAAACAAGCAAGTCTTGGCCATCAAACTCTATTCTCCCCATAAAAGCAAAAGCCATCCATCCTACTGTAATTAATAAAACAACTGACCCTGAGAAATATAAAAAATTTGCCAACAAATTACCATCTAAAAAGAGGTTGAAAAGACTTACGATAATCATTAAGCTGAAAATACTAATCAGACCAATTCCTTTTAGTGTATATACCACAATCGATGTTTTCTTTCTCAATTCTGCTCCCTCTCTAAAACTTCTACAAATACTATTTTGCTCATTAGAATCCTACAAGGGTTACATCGCCTCTGATAATTCAACTTTGAATCGAAAAGGCATATAACTTTTTTAAAGTGAAAATACTTATTAAATTCTGTCTGGTTTAGAATAGCCTATTCACTCTTTCCCTATTGTTTCAGAGTACTTCACTTTTAAATTCCCCATATTTTCTTTTGAATAGCGCTGACTTCCCTCTTTAAACCAAATATCTAGAAAATAGGTGTAGAGAATTTGATCAGATTTTTCTGCCAACCAAGCCTGATCAATATCATAATCCTTCAGATAGTCCAAAATCTCCTCTTTTGACACTAGACTCTTACGTGGAGGCTCCTCCCCTCCAATAGAGCGATAAATTTCATCTGCTGTCCTGACATAGCCCCTATTTTTAGATTCATTAATAAAAGCTTGAACAGTAAAATCCGAAACTTTGGAGAAAGCAATGGAGACATTTTCTTTAACGAAACCGTTCTCATATACATAGTCAATGTTGAGATAAGTATCTCCTGATAACTTTTTACTATATAGAACAGCAAGCAAACCATCGGAATTGATATATAGCTGCAAATCTTCATCATCTGCTAACCTAGGTTTTTCCCGATGATAATATATCCGGGCCGGCTCACCTACATATGCCGTATTACTTTCTATAATCTTACTCATGACTGGCAAACCAAGAATATTTTTGTAATGAACGCTCGCATAATAGATTTCATCAATTGGATTTTTTAGTGAGTCATAGTCCCGATATCTTAGAAAACCAAAGACACAGATACCTACTACAAGGAGGGTGAAGAGACTTAGGATAATTTTTTTTATATTAGTTTGCTCCTTCTGTGATCAAATCATTGCATTGTATCTCCTAATACCATTAGGGCCGGAAGAAGCAGAAAAATAAGTATCTATCTTTCATCCTATCCTCCTCTCACTTCTCTTCCTTAAATATCACTTTCCCCTGTTCATACTTCCGCACAGCTAAGAGCCAACGGATAGGATTGTTTTGGAATAAGAGTAGTACGACGCTAATTGGAATAATCGTTGCTCCGATTGGTACCATGAACATAGACGGCTCAAACCATTCATGTTCATAGTAAGGAATGAAGGTTGCAGGTATGACAAGGAACACAGCAATAACCAGACAGAACAAAAGAACAAGGATAACAAATAGATACAAGATGATTTTATCGACTGTTGGTTTCTTATCTGGAGATTTTCTCCAAAACGTACTTCTTTCAACTGCCTGTTTAAACTGCTCTTCACTTGCTGGAACGACAGACTCGACCCCACTGTAGAAGAGTTTTTCGAATCCATAAACACTTCCGATAAAAACGAAAAGGATTGCGGCTATATGGATAGGAATCATCCACTCACTCAATCTAAAGGGCGCTATCAAGGAACGAATCCAAATACCGATGATAGCAACTAGCACGAAAGCAAAGAAGAGAACCCAAGGCCACTTGGATTTCTTTGAACTGATGACACCTTCGGTGTCTGAAACGGTGCTAGATTCTGTCGCTAATGCCTCTCTTGTCCTTGTATTATAGTACACGGATTGCAGACTTCCTTGCCCTATATAAATGATTTTTCTCAAATTCTTTCTATTTATCCTTCTTTCTATATTATTTTTTATTTTAATAAATACAATCCATTGGCATTCAGCAACTTCATCTCCTCACATACTGAATGCCTCGGAAAAGGAGAAAGGCTGTTAGAATCAGGGAAACAAGCCAGATGGTCTTCAGGAGGTAAAATTGAATCAGATAGGTAGAGATGATGGCTCCAACTACAAAGCTTGCCAGTAGGGCTACAAAGAAAAGGCCTTCTTTCAAATCTTTCGCTTTCTTGTTTCGAGCATAGTTGCCAAAAGCTACCATGGTTTTCTTGATATTCCCCGTCATAAAAGAATTGTTATAGACAATGCCATCCACCTCGCCAAAAGCGGTCGCAACTAGGCCCATACAGAAAGCCAGTGGTGGCACGATATAGAGATGGGGTACATTTGCTGGCAAAAATCCAGCGATAACTGTTGTCAATATCAAAGGGAAAACACTGGACAGCCTGCGCCAAGAATGCTCAAAATGATGCTGAAAAACGGTCATCAGAAAAATACCCAGCATAAAGGCTAGCATAGTTGCCAATTTTACTTCGATTCCTCTTGTCTCTTGATTGATAAGCTCAACTGAAAGGAAAACGACATTTCCCGTCTGCCCTGCCACCAAGGTGCCTCCCCTCTCAATGAAAGTATAGGCATCGATAAATCCTGCACAAAAGGTCAAGAGGCAGGCAAAAAATTTTGAACGAGAGTGAAACTCTCTTTTTACAAATTGTTTCATAAATCACCTACAAAATAAGGGAGTGACCAGACTCCGAAATTCCTAGATTTCAGTCCGTCCACTTCCCCTTGCTAGATTAGATTTCAAAAATCTTGCAGCTACTGCGATTCGCCAGATTTACAGCTATTTATTTTCCTAAAATGACAGAGCTAGAAAGCTGCCTGTCCTAGCCTTCTCTGGCTTCCTTAAGGATTTTTTCAATCTTGGTCGTAATCAGGTCAATAGCCACCTTATTAGAAGCTCCCTCTGGAATGATAACATCCGCATAGCGCTTGGTCGGCTCGATGAACTGATGGTACATAGGCTTAACGACACCCAAATACTGCTCAATAACGCTATCCAAACTGCGGCCACGCTCTTCCATGTCCCGCTTAATCCGGCGGATAATCCGAACATCATCATCTGTATCCACAAAGATCTTAATATCCATCAAATCCCGCAGTCGCTGGTCCTCCAAAACCAAAATCCCCTCAACGATGAACACATCCTGAGGATCCTGACGATAGGTCTTTTTGCTGCGGGTATGCTCCGTATAGTCGTAAGTAGGAATATCCACTGGCCGACCAGCCAAGAGCTCCTTGATTTGCTCAATCATCAGGTCCGTGTCAAAGGCAAAAGGATGGTCATAGTTGGTCTTCACCCGCTCCTCAAAAGTCAGATGCGTCTGATCTTTATAGTAGGAGTCATGCTCAATCATGGCAATATTTTCGTTTGGAAAATTAGCCAAAATTGCTCGAGAAACACTGGTCTTTCCGCCTCCGGAACCACCAGTCACACCAATAATAATAGGTCTATTTTGCATTATAAGCTCCATCTCTTGTTATCTTATCTATTTTACCGCAATTCATGTTATAATGAAAGAGCTAAAATAAAAAAAGTACATGCTTAAAAATAGAAAAAAGGAGGTTTTTATGCTCAAACTTGGAATCATCGGAACAGGTTCTATTTCTCATGAGTTCATCAAGGCTGCTCACTCAACAGGCGACTATCAGCTGGCAGCTGTTTACTCTCGGACTCTGGCTTCTGCTGAGCGCTTTGTGCAAAACTATGAAAATACAGCCGTCTATACTGAAATGTTGGAATTTCTATCGTCCGATATTGATGTCGTTTATATCGCCAGTCCCAACAGCCTGCATTTCAAGCATGCCAAGGTAGCTATTCTGGCTCGTAAACATGTCATTGTCGAAAAGCCAGCTGTCTCCCGTTCCAAAGAATGGCGTGAATTGGTCAAGCTGGCTGACGAGCACCAAGTCTATCTCTTTGAAGCTGCCCGCAACTATCATGAGCAGGCCTTTGATACGATCAGTGATTTTCTCAAGGACAAGACCGTCTTGGGAGCCAACTTCACCTATGCCAAGTATTCTTCAAAAATGCAGGCTCTGCTTGCGGGAGAGCAGCCCAATGTTTTCTCTGCTAAGTTTTCTGGCGGCGCTTTGATGGATTTGGGTGTCTATCCTGTCTATGCGGCTATCAGACTTTTCGGCCATCCGCGCTTCGCTCGCTACAGCGCCCAGCAGCTAGCCAATACGATTGATTTAAATGGAGCCGGCTGTCTCATCTATCCAGATTTTCAAGTTCAGATTCAGGCCGGTAAAAATATAAACAGCAATCTGCCTGCAGAGATTTACACAGATCAGGGAACTCTGACTTTAGACGGGATTGAATTTATCAGCTCTGCTATTTTCCAAGGTCTGGACGGTCAAGAGGAGGTGCTGCCTATCAAGCTCGCTTCCCACACCATGCTGGAAGAAGCTCAGGCTTTCGCGCGAGTGCTCAAGGGTGGACAGGATGTGGCTTACGAGAAATGGTTGGATGCGGCAGCGGCTGTTCATGAAAGCTTATTTGCCATGCACAAGGACGCTGGCATTAGATTTGAGGTTGATGATGATTAAGGAACAATTTCCCCCGAGCTGGCGAAATCAGCTGGCTCAGTTAGGCTTTGAAGATTTGACAGCTATTCAGGAGAAGATGTTTGATTCTATTTCTGCAGGCGATACGGTGCTGGGAATCAGTCCAACTGGTACTGGTAAAACTCTGGCCTATCTCTTTCCAAGTCTGCTTAGACTAACACCTAAAAAAGCCCAACAACTCTTGATTTTAGCTCCTAATACTGAGCTGGCTGGACAAATCTTTGAGGTCTGCAAGACTTGGGCGGAGCCTTTAGGACTGACTGCCCAGCTACTACTCTCCGGCTCCAGCCAGAAGCGACAGATTGAGCGCCTTAAGAAAGGTCCAGAGATTATCATCGGAACGTCTGGGCGGATTTTCGAGTTGGCCAAGCTCAAGAAAATCAAGATGATGAATGTCGAAACCATCATTTTGGATGAATTTGACCAGCTGCTCAGCGATTCTCAGTATCACTTTGTAGATAAAATCACCCACTATGCGCCTCGTGACCACCAGCTGGTATATATGAGCGCCACCGCTAAGTTCGACCACGATAAGATTACTGAAAATACCCTAGAAATCAGCATTGACGACCAAGTTTTGGACAACATCCAGCATTTTTACATGCAAGTCGAAAAACGTGATAAGGTGGACTTGCTCCGCAAATTATCCAATGTTGAAGAATTCCGTGGACTGGTCTTTTTCAACGCTCTATCAGACCTAGGAAGCGCCGAGGAAAAACTCCAGTATCGTGAAGCCAATGCTGTTTCACTGGCCAGCGATGTCAATGTTAAGTTCCGCAAGGTGATTCTGGATAAGTTCAAAGAACACCAGATTACTCTCCTGCTAGCCACTGACTTGGTTGCTCGCGGCATTGATATTGACTCACTAGAATGCGTCGTCAATTATGAGCTTCCGCGCGATTTAGAAACCTATACCCATCGCTCTGGCCGAACCGGCCGCATGGGCAAGGAAGGCTATGTCATCACCCTCATCAGCCATCCTGAAGAAGTGAAAACTTTGAAAAAATACGCTTCCGTTCGTGAAATTGTATTAAAAAATCAAGAACTTTATGTAACGAGTTAAACTAAAAAAGCTT
>NZ_GL890985.1:1484252-1533341 GCF_000212815.1 Streptococcus sanguinis SK49
AAAAAGCTTTGGAAACATTAGATTTCCAAAGCTTTTTTTGCTTTTACTCATTACCAACAATGATTTCCAAAATCTAAACCCAAGGACCGTCTTAGTCTCTGCCGTAATAAATACGATGGGGCTCTAGCTGACCTTCCAGAAGCTCATCGACCGTTACCAAAGTATAGCCGTTACTCTTCAGATACTCGAGGACACTTGGTAGGGCGTCAATACTGGTCTGGTGAATATCATGCATGAGGATAATCGAACCTGGCTGGGTTTTGGCAATCTCTTGCATAATGGCTTTAGTATTGCGTGTCTTCCAGTCTAGACTGTCCACATTCCACATGATAAAGGACTGGTCAACCGAATTTTGGATTGTAGCATTAATAGCTCCATAAGGAGGCCGCGTAATCGTTGGCTTGATGCCTATGACATTGTTAATAGCGGTCTGGGTATCAAGGATTTCTTTTTGGGCTGACTCCAGAGGTAGTTTGGTTAAGACTGGATGGTCCCATGTATGAATCCCAATCTGATGACCTTCATTGTGCACGCGCTTGACGATCGCTTCATTACCAGCAATGTTTTGACCAACCATAAAGAAGGTCGCCTTGGCACCATATTTCTTAAGGATATCCAGAGCCTGCGGTGTTGTCTTAGGATCTGGACCGTCATCAAAGGTCAGAGCAACCATCTTCACATGCTTCTTAGCTTCAAAACTCTGATAAGCTGCCAAGTCATCGCCAGTCAGATAGTCCGCATTGATCTGGTCATAAAAGCTAGACAAAGGAACATCAATGCTGGTTAAGCCTTGCACTTCCTTACTCAGCTTAATAGAAAAATGGCTGTATTCATAGCGGAAGGACCACTGACCCAACTCCGTTCCATTGAGGGTGTTGAGAATTTCTGTCTGCACCGCCTCATCGGCCTGTCTAAAGGTCAGCTGGCTGGATATTTCGTTGATGAAGATTTCCTTAGCTGCATCGGGATCCTGAAAGAGCTTATCCAGAGTGAAACGGCTGCCGTCTGCACCGAGATAGCTGTCAGCAACTTCCCGCTCTTCTCCTTTACTGATTTTCATCTCTTTGACATGATAGTCCTTGCGATGCACCAGTACTTCTTTGACATCCTTCAGGCTCGCTTCTTTTTCCTCAGCATAGTAGAAGGTCAATTCCTCAATCTTATCGCCCTTCTTCTGATTATCCTTAATCGTCTGGCTATCTGCGTCCATCTGCTCCTTGACGCTTGCCATAACCTGACCATCCAGCAGAGGATAGAAGGACTCCACATAGTGGCTGCCAATCATCTTGCTCTGCTTTTCAGTTTTTTCAGCGTGGTATGTCTCTTCTTGAGCAATCAAGACACTAACTTTCTCTTGAAGTTCTTTTTCTTGGAAAATAGCGTAAATTTTTACAGCACCCAGAAATAGAGCAGCAACAAAAGCTAAAGCTAGCAAGCTGAGAACAATGAGTGTTTTCTTACCGTGTTTCTTGTTATTTTGTCTTTTCATACACCTGTCCTAAATGAATAAAAATCATCATTTATCTTGCAAAATTAACTGCAGCTAGATGTTAGAGACTCTTCTCACGAATGACTTCCACCTTGTAGCCATCAGGATCTTTTACAAAATAATAATTAGGCGGGTTGCCAGGAAGACCCTTTGGATCTGTCACTTCATAGCCTTTAGCCTTGTGCTCAGCGTGCAGACCTTCCAAGTCTGGCGTGCTAAGTGCCACATGAGCAAAACCGTCCCCAATCACATAAGGACCATGGTCATAGTTATAGGTCAGTTCCAGCTCATAATCATCACCTTCCAAACCTAGATAAACGATAGTAAACTGATAATCTGGAAAATCCTTGCGGCGCAGCTCTTTAAAACCAAAAGCCTCTGCATAAAAAGCGATAGACGCTTCCAAATTCTCCACACGCAAACAAGTATGTAACATTTTTGATGCCATAATTTCACCTTATTCTTTCTTGTTTATTATTATACCCTATTTTGGGAAAAACTTATATTAAATTTTTAAAAAAGTAAATGAAAGTATATAAAAAGCAAGCCATTAAGACCTGCTAAGAATTGTTTTTCAAAAACTGTTCGATAAAGTCGCTATACGAATTCCATTGAGGCATGGGAATGCTTTCTTTCTCAGCACTTCTTTTGATTTCAAAATATTGATCAACCCACTCGGCATAGCCTGAATGCATGTGATTTGTGACCATTTCGGAAACCAAAGGCTGACTCAACATGAACTTCATTACTGGAACCAAGAGAAATAGGGGCAGGGATAGATATTTAGTAGGTTTATAACGATGTTTAGGAATTCCATATCGCTGACAGAGTTCTAAACCTTCTCGCCAAGCGCAAATCATCTTTCGAATTGCTTTTTTATCTTTCAAGAGTGCATCAAAACTCCCCGCTTCTGCAACTGCACCTGCCATTACCGCCTCCTGAAGGCAGTGAACCTTCATCCAAGAAGCCAAGTCAGGCATAGCATCAATGTCTATCCCACTAGCTGTGAAGATAGGAGACAACTCTGATGTGTAAGAATCATCATCAAGTAAGGTAGCTTCTTTGAAAATGATAGCTTGGATCCGACCATCACTCTTTCGCCCTCCTCCAACAGAAGAAGGAAAAGCTAACGACACCTGCTTTCTGTCCAAATAAGAAGGAATCTTGGAGTTGATATTCCAGTTATTCTGTAAAATAAGTAAATGAGCTTTTTCCTTTATAGCCGCTAAATGATTCAATGCCTGCTCTAGTTGCAAACTATTTACCGTTAAGAGAATCAGGTCATAGTCTTGATCAATACTCGTCACCAATGGCGGCTGGAAATGATGTTCTTTATAGACCTGTTCGTCTTTCCTTAAATCTTTAATAGAAAGTGTGAAGCCTTGCTCTAAAGTCGACAGCTTATGCTCTCTAACTAAGACAGTAACTTGATGTTGATTAGACAGTAACCAAGCGTATGTCAAACCGATTGTGCCAGCACCATAAACCAAAATATTCATATTAGGCCTCTCCCGCTATTTAACAGAACGCTTTTTCGTTTCTTTCAGTAGCAGTTTAACTTCAAAGACCGTACCTTTTGGTTTGTTGTCCTTGACATAAATAGAGCCCTTGAAAGCATCGACAATCTGCTTGGCTAGAGAAAGTCCCAGACCAAAGCCACCTTTTTGACGGGTCCGAGCCTTATCTACCCGATAAAAGCGATCAAAAATCTTCTTCTTATCTTCATCGCTGATACCAGGACCATTGTCCGCCACTCGGAAAATAAGGTAACGATCTGTCGAAGTAGCCATGACACTGATTACGCCATCATCATCTGTATACTTGATAGCATTGTCAAATAGAATGGTCATCAGTTGTTTGAGAAAAATTTGATCGGTCACAATAGGGTGCTTGATCATATTTTCTGAATGAAAGGCTTTTTTATTCTCCCTTGCGATAATGCAGTAATTAGCAAAGGTGGTATCAAAAAATTCTGGTTCAACTTCACCATATTGTGGCTTAATGCCATCATCGCGACGGGCCAGGTTGAGCAGATTGGTTGTCAGCAAGCGCATATTCCGTACTTCATCCAAGCTAGAAGCAATATTTTCACTGCTCTGCATAATTGTAGCTTCAGGCTTACGAAAGAGCGTTTCTAAGCGGCTCTGCAATACTGCCAGAGGAGTCCGTAGTTCGTGACTTGCATTTTCCACGAAAGCCTTCTGCTTCTGGATACTTTCCAGCAGAGGCTTGACACTCATCCGAGCCAGATAAATACTGGCAATCAGGGAAATTCCCCAAAAGCTGACCATGACCATGGCAATTAATTTCTCGTGCTTCTCACTAGTTTGCTCTAATTGACTAGTACTAGTCATAACTACTGCATATTTTATATCAGGATATTCATCATCAGGATCAATATCAAATAAATATGCTCGATAACTTTCTGACTGACCAAAACTATTGCTTATTGAAATTTCTTTAATTTTGTTCAAATAAGATTTATTAAATTCTAGCGAGTTAAAATCTAAGAAACCATCGCTCTTACTAGTCGAAATATTCTTATAATCATCATCCAAGAGTAAGGCAAAAGTATTCGAACTTACATTAGCTAGCTCAGGATTAACAGGTTCTTTATCGTGCTCTGGTTCTCCAGAATCATTTTTACCATTCCTACTATTCGGCTTATTCGATGGATTAGACTGCTGCCCCGTTGTTCTATAAGCGATGTCAGCAACTGAGCTAGGACTCTTACCCAACATTCTTAAATTATCATCGACCGTTGTATAAAGAATGGAGCGCATGACTTGAATAATAATCAAGGTCATGGCCGAGAAGATTAATGTGAACAACCCAAAATAGCGAATGAAATAAGAGAAATCATCCGCATAAAAGGTCTTCTTGATTTTATTCAGCATCTTTTAAAATGTAACCGACACTACGAAGCGTATGCAAATTTTTCGCAAATGCCGTTCCTTTCAGTTTTTTACGTATCTTAGAAACGTACACTTCAACAACGGAAACAGTAGTATCGCTATCAAACCCCCACAAACGGTCAAAAATTTGAGTCTTTGGCAAAATTACATTTTGATTTTGTAGGAAATAAACTAAGAGATCAAACTCTTTACCCAACAATTCCACTTCTTTATCTGCTACTAAGGTAGAATTAGTAGATAAATTAACAGAAACTTCACCATAAGAAAGAGTATTCTCGTTGAATTTACCAGCGCGTTTCAAGAGAGCTTGGATCCGCATTTTCAGTTCTTCTAAATAAAAAGGTTTTGTCAGATAGTCATCAGCCCCAAGTTCAAAGCCATGCCCTTTGTCATCTAAGCTTTCCTTAGCTGTCATGATAAGAACAGGTGTTGCGACTCCTTTGGCTCGAAGATCTTTAAGCACTTGGAAACCATCCTTTTCAGGCAACATGAGATCCAGTAAGATGAGGTCATAAACACCGCTTTCTGCTTCATAAAGACCTTCTTCGCCATCAAAAACTTGCATTACATCAGCAAAATCATCTAAGAAATCAAAAACTGAGTTTGACAGTCCAAGATCGTCTTCTACCAACAGAATTTTAATCATTTTTCTTTCCTCCAATAAAACTTACCAAGATTATGTCTTTTGGTTTTTGTTTTATTTGCTATTCTTATTATATCATGACTTGGGTCAAAATCAGTAAGTTTTTTCTACGACTGCGACGTTTTATTTTCTTTTGTAGACTTATTATTCTTGTCCGATTGTTCATTTGTGTTCGTTGAAGACTTTTTCTTATTTTTCTTCCCGTTGTCATTTTGCTGAGCAGAAGAATTCTTGCTCTTGTCATTGTCAGACTGCTGGCCGTCTTGAGGCGGCATTCCTTGGTCTTGACCGTTCTGTCCTGGACCACCATCCTGCGGCGGCATTCCATTGCCTGGTCCACCATTTTGACTATTCTGACCTGGTTGTGGTGGCATTCCATTTCCTGCATCCTGGCCATTCTGACCCTGCTCCGGTGCTCCAGGCATAGCAGCTGGCTGTTGAATAGCTGATTGCTGATTGTTTGTTCCGTGAATAGCTGTCGCTAGACCATAGCCACCTAGAAGTCCGACTGCTAGAGCACCACCCGTCGCAACCGTCAGCCACCATTTAGTACTTTTTTCTACAACAATCATTTTTTCCATATCCATTTAATACGTTCCCTCTTTCTTTTGTTAATTTATCAATCTGTTTCTATCAAACAAGAAGCTAATGCAGCTTACAAGTCATCCCATACACATCCTTTCACTTGAATAGCATTATCATATAGATTTTTACTTAAACAGGACTGAATTTTTTCTTAAAAAAGGCTGAAAGATAGGGAAAATGGATATAAAGTTCTTTATTGTCATTCATAAAAAGTAATAAATTGAACTTTCATTTTCGAAATTTTATAAAACAAAAAGCCTGAGATAATATAATATCTCAGACTTTCTTCTCAATTTAATTAAAACTATCAGATCGCAGCTCGAATTGCTTTTTCTACTGCTTCTTTCTCACGCTTCACCAATTCAACACGCGCAGCGATTTCCTTGATTCCCATGCTGATATTCCGGCTAATCGCCATATCATCCAACTGAGGCTCAAAGAAGGCTTTGTATTCTGCCAATCTCTTCTCTGTCTTGAAGACCACTGCTGGGCTAATGACAAAGCTATCAAAGCTCATGTCGCCACCTAATGCAGCCTTAATCCAGTCCCAATTCTCACGCGCCCAAGTCCACACCGCTTCTTGAGTAAAATCCCGGCTGAGGAAACGGGCATACCAAGCTGACAAATCCTGCGGTTTCACAGTAAATTTGTCCTTCCAAGTCGCTAACAGTTCATCCAAGGTTTCCTTGTTCTTCGTATAAGAAAGAGCTGTAGAAAGAGCATTTTTGAAGCTTCCATCATTTGAAGCGACATAGAGTTCCAGATAAAGCTTAGTCAGCTCCTTGCTTTCATGATGCTTGATTTGGTTGACCAATACCTGCAGACGAATAGCGGCAGGGAGTTTTTCCAAATTATCACGATAGCGGTCAAAAATCTGGCTAGCTTGAGCTTTAGCCGTTTCATCGTCAGCCTTAATCATATTACTCACAATGAGCTGACGAACCATCTCATCCTCATCACTTTCGCCTGCCTGTTTTTCAAAACCAAGACGGTCGAAATTACTTTGACTGAGAATTTTCAGCAAGGCTTTGTAATCTTCTTCTGTCTGACTGCCTTCATCCACAAAACGATTCAATCCTTCCAGAACTTGGGAAACAGCTGAAACTACCATATAAGAAGTTTCGTTTGCCAGCTTACTGATGACTGGCAGCAGGTCCGCATAAGAAATCTTACCTGACTCTGCTAGAAGTCGGCGCTCCTGCACGATTTGCAGTTTACTAATATTGTCCAAAGAGCTGAGATTATTCAGAAGAGCATCCAGCAACTCACCCTGATAATCTGTAATATAGTGGGCAGTATTTTCTGTATTGAGGCGCAGGGCTCCTTCATTTTGCGCTGCCAAGGCTGCATAATTAGGAATTTCCAGTCTTTCTGTCGTCAGAGTATCAGGAAGTCCTTGCCAGTTACTGTTAAGAGGCACTGGCCATAGACGACCTTTGTCTTCGTGCTCTCCAATGAAAAACTGCTTCTGGGTCAAAATCAAGCAGTCATTTTCGACCTTTGCAGTGACAACTGGATACCCCGGCTGCTCTAGCCAAGCATCCATAAAGGCTGCTACATCACGGCCAGAAGCTTGAGAAAGAGCATCCCAAAGGTCACGACCGATGGTATTTCCATACTGATGCTTCTCAAAGTAGGCGCCTAGCCCCTTACGGAAGGCATCGTCTCCCAGCCAACGACGCAGCATGTGCATGAGACGGCTACCCTTGGCATAGACAATGGCTCCATCAAAAAGAGTATTGATTTCATCAGGATGCTTGACCTCTACATGGACTGACTGGACGCCATCAGTCGCGTCACGCTTGAGGGCATAAGGAGCTCCACTGGTCTGGAAATCTTCAAAAATCTTCCAGCTAGGCTCAATCGCATCAACTGAGACATACTCCATCATATTGGCAAAGCTTTCATTGAGCCAGAGGTCGTCCCACCACTTCATTGTCACTAGATTTCCGAACCATTGGTGAGCTAGTTCGTGTGCAACAACCAAGGCAACTGTCTGACGGCTCAAGGCTGTTGAATTTTCATCCACCAGCAGATAGATTTCCCGATACGTTACCAAGCCCCAATTTTCCATAGCCCCAGCAGAAAAGTCTGGCAGGGCCACATGGAGGGACTGAGGAATAGGGTACTTGACTCCGTAGTATTCCTCGTAAAATTCAATACAGCGAACCGCAATGTCCAAAGCAAACTCTAGATTGCTGGCTGGGTGGGCCTTGGTCGCATAGACTCCTACCAAGGTTCCATTCTTGGTTTTAGCAGTAATTCCTTGCATATCACCTGCAGCAAAAGCCAAGAGATAGGAAGACATACGTGGAGTCGTTTCAAACTTCCAAACGCCAGTCGCTTTGCGGTTTTCAACATCAATTTCTGGCATATTAGACAGAGCCAACTCACCCTCTGCTTGGTCAAATTTCAAAGCTAAATCAAAAGTTGCCTTAGCCTCTGGCTCATCCACACTCGGAAAGGCTTCGCGGGCAAAGTGACTCTCAAACTGCGTAGAAATAATCTCTTTTTTCACACCATCAACCGTATAGTAAGATGGGTAAATCCCAGTCATATTGTCCGTAATCTTACCAGTATAAGTTATTGTCACCACTACAGGCCCAACCGCTTCCAGCTCGATATAAAGAGCTTCATTGTCCTTATCAAGAGTGAAAGGACGAGCTTGGCCAGCTACCTCTACAGCTTCAACTGTCAAATCTTTTTGATGTAGGGAAATCTTACTCGTCTTAGCTTCCCCGGTAATGGTCACTTTGCCTGAAAAAGTCTTGTCAGCACGATTCAGATCCAAAAAGAGATCATAGTGCTCAGGAACAAAAGTTTCAATAAAATGTTTAACTGCTTGCATAAGCTTCTCCTCATCTAACGAACATCATGGCAAGATTACTCCGCCATACTTGTCCGCTTATAATCTGTTATTATTGTATCATATTTAAAAGATTTCGTTGCAAAATAAATGCAAGCAAAAAGACAGGGGAATAACCTGTCTATGTAGTTTATGAAAATGGAAGAAAGGTCAAGAGTTCTTCTTTTCTTTCTCAAGTTCCTCTAATTTTTTATTATAGATTCGATTTTCTTCGTGATAAGTTTTGTTTAGCCGTTCTTCATAACGCTGAATTTTTCTCTCAAAAATTTCTCTATTTTCTTCTATTTGTCTTAATTCATATGAGGGCACGGTATCAGGACTATTACGACAAAAAGATAATATCCATTCGCTCATTTGCTCTGAAACATTTTTAGCCTCTCGTCTCATATCTTGGTAATCCCATTCATACTCACTAACTTTCTTACGAAAGGCTATGTGATCATCATCAAGACGATCAATCTTTTTTTGAATTTCCATAGAGCCTCCTATAAGATAGGGCTGGTCAAACTAGGCTTAGGAACAGCACCTAGTACCTCCTTGATTGAATCTGCTGCTCCACCTGTGAAAGCTCCTGATAAGTCAGCAGGTACTTGAGTGGAGGCAAAAGTTTTCATAGCCTCAGCTTGACTATCTAGCCAACTCTGCAAAGCTTGACTTTCTTCAAGAAGGACAGCTCTTTTAGCTGAAATCAAAGCGCGAATGGCAGTACGTTCCTGAATCTTTAAATATTCTTTTTTTATACGTTCGGCTTCAGCTCGATCTTCTGTATTTGGTTCAATCATGCATTTCCTCCTATTTATTTGTAAAAATCTGGACACCCTTTTGATCAATCGCTACGATATTATCAGCTGCCTTGTTTAAATTACCAGCAATCTCCGTCATTTTAGTCGTATATGCACTTGCTGAGGCGAGAGTTGAGGCTGCTGTCCCCCCATTCCAAGCTTTGGATAAGGTCAGTTCAGACAAGAGATCTTCCACTTCACCAGATGAAAGGTTGTGAGCAAGGGTATGAGCTGCATTACTTAATTCAGATATATGTTCCTCTACTTTTGATTTTGCACTTGCTAACTTATCTTTAATCTCTTGCTCATAGACCTCAGCTTGAAGCAGAGCAGTTTGAGCACTTGTGCGAACGAGTTCCTCTCTTAAACTAATTTTTTTGTCGCCAGAACTAATTCTTAAAGAAGCATGCAATTCATCAATGTATCTCCTATTTATGGAGATTAAATCCTGCTTAGAAGGCTCAGGAGCGAAGCCTCCATATTCTTTTAGATACTCAAGAACATAATGTTCAGGATCTTTTTTAGCATAGTCTAATCCAAAATTTGCGGTTACTGGATTTATTTCGTACATTTTTGCTTTATGTTTTGCAATCTTTCTGACTTGCTTTTCGGTCATACCTGAGCAAAAGAGACCATTTTTTCATACCATTCAAGATCTGGGCTATTCCTTTAATCTTTGGCAACCCAGCATTATGATGTTTTCCCTCTACGGTAAATACTTTTCCATACGTAATGATCCCACCATGGCCATCCCAACTTGTTAAATCCTTCCCCTGATCACTGTATGAATGTAAGTGTTTATTAAGATAATCAAATTCTTCATCACTAATACCTCTATAATCAGTCGTATTTTTTGTCAACGAATTCCACGCACCCCAGTCCATGAAATTTGTAATCTTCTGGACTTTCATTTCCGCAGCTACTTTAGCAACTGCTGGTCCAGCTTGACTGAATCCCGACATATTACTAATATCAACTTTTTGTCCTTCTCCAGCCATTTTTTTAGCCTTAGATAATGATTGGTTATAAAACTCACGAACGTCCTTTGTCTGTTCTGTTAATTGATTTCTAGCTAGTACCGCATTAAATACTGATTCTGTAACATGGTTATTATTTTCATTATTAGGTGATTGAGTACCAGCAACAACTATGGTAGTTTGAGTGTAATCAACATTCCCATTAATAATTGGAGCTACTGTTACAGCTTGTGTAGTTTTGTTGATTTCCTTTATTACTTTATATTCAATACCACTCTTATCAGTAGTATAAGTCTGACCTTCATTTTTTCATTAATTATGTCAAGAACTTGAGTTTGCAGTTCCTGAATTTCCTCGTCTGTTAACGCCATTTGAAATGATCTCCTTTCCTAATTTGAGTATTAAATTTCACTTCAGCATTAGGACTTCCGCTTTCATTCTTTACCTCTTTCTTAAGATCTAACTACATTCTTCAAACCTCTTGATCAGACAAAGCCATATCATCCTTCCTCTTTACTTAGCTTAACATTGTAAAAGATTTTAGCTTCTGGGCTTCCCTTTTCATCCTTAATAACATCCTTTAACTGACCGTATTCAACTAATAATTCCATATTCAAATCAATCCCTTTAGCTCTTGTGAGTTTAGCTTCATCAGGTAAATGTTGCGCGTTAGAAACATCAATGTTATTCCCGTTTGAGTCCTTTAAATCTATAGCTTCATTTCCACCTCCATCAAAATTAAGAATTATATGTGAGACGATACCAAAGCTACTTGGATACACATTATTAACTTTAGTGCCAAGAGTGGCTTTATTTCCATGCTTATCATAAATAGTTGGACGGATATAGACATTTGAGAAAGTTGACCCTTCCTCAGTAACGTAGATTGGGGAAAACTCAATCTTTTCAACCCCTGAGTAATGCTCTTTTATATAAGTTCCTAGTTGCTCTTCCAGAAGTCGAAAGCCATGCTGATAGAGTTTGGCTGTTTTGGAACCTAAGTTAGGTTTTGTTAGTTTGTTGTATATATAGATTCCGCCTGAAATTACAATGAATAGAATTGTTAAAACAATAATAATCTTCTTTTTCACTAATATACCTCCATTATAACGCGTTTTCATAGTTCTTTTCTAATAGAATAGTATAATATATTGGTATTGTCATATAAAATATTTTTCATTATTTTTGGCAAACTTCTATCCTCAACTACCTAAGAAAATAGTTGTCTTTGTCGCTTAGTTCACGCCACATCATCCTTCCTCTTTGCTTAGTTTAACATTGTAAATAATCTGTGCTTCTGGGCTTCCTTTTTCATCCTTGACAACATCTTTTAGCTGACCGTCTTCTACTAACATTTGAATATTTATATCTATACTTTTTGCATCTGTTAATTTAGCTTCTTCAGGGAGTTCTTTAGCATTTGAGACATCAATACTATTATCTTCTGAATCTAACAACTCAATTACTTCATTACCACTCCAATCAAAATCAAGAACAAGATCCGCTTCAATCCCAAAACTATTTGGGACATATTTTTTTATTTGTGTACCCAAAGTAGCTTTATTCCCGTATTTATCATATATAGTCGGACGTACATAGGCGTTCAACATAGAAGAATCCTCATCTCCAGTCACATAAATTGGAGAAAATTCAATTTTTTCAATACCTGAATATTTTTCCTTAATATAAGTGCCAATTTGCTCTTCTAAGAGTCGAAAACCTCGCTGATAGAGCTTGGTTGTTTTGGGACCTAAGTTAGGTTTGGTTACTTTGTTGTATATATAGATTCCGCCTGATACCAAAACAAGAATAAGAGCAAGTGTCGTAAAAATTTTTTTCTTCATCATTTTCTCCTAAATTATTCATTATGAAAATACATTACATTTTTTATATTCTTATAGTGTAACATAGTCGGACTCAAGTTCCAATGAAAAACAGGATACTTCAGTATAGTCATGAATATACAAAAAAGACACGAAAGAAATCGTATCTTTTGTTCATTACAACTCAATAATTTTACCTGTTTCAAAGTAAACAACCCATTCACAGATATTCTTGGCATAGTCGCCGATTCGTTCCAAGTAAGAAATAACTTGGAAATAATCGCGGCCAGTCACAATCAGTTCTGGATTTTGTTTGATTTCCTCTGTAGCAAGATCGCGAATATCATCGAAGTATTGGTTGATTTTCTCATCCATAGCTGCTACGGCATAAGCTTGGTCTACATTTCCATTGAGGTAGACGTTCAGGGTTTCTTCGACGAAATTCTTAACATCGCGCCCCATCTTGCTGATGGCATCTTCTACAGACTCGATGCGAACTTCTCCCTTCATCCGAACAGTGGCTTTGGCGATAGATACAGCGTGGTCACCCATCCGTTCCAAGTCACTGCTGGCCTTCAACACGGTGATAACGGTCCGCAAATCCTGAGAAACAGGTTGCTGAAGGGCAATGATTTCTAAAGATTTCTTCTCCAGTTTCACTTCGTATTCATTGACTTCAGCGTCGTCTTCAATTACCTGACGAGCCAGTTCACGGTCATGCGTGACAAAGGCACGAACCGTCCGGTTAATCTGCGATAGGACTTCGTTTCCCATCGCGTAGAATTGATTATGAAGTTTTTCTAAATCTTCTTCAAATTGTACTCTAAGCATAAGATTCCTTTCTGTTATCCGAATTTACCAGTAATGTAATCTTCGGTCTCTTTATGGGCTGGATTGAGGAACATCTTCTTGGTTTCATTAAATTCAATCAAGTCTCCACCAAGGAAGAAGCCGGTCTTTTCAGAAATCCGAGACGCCTGCTGCATGGAGCGAGTGACCAAAAGCATGGTATATTTGTCTTTCAGGCTGTAGAGGGTTTCCTCGATTTTCCCAGCAGAGATTGGATCCAAGGCTGAAGTCGGCTCGTCCAAAAGAATAATCTTAGGACTAGTGGCAAGCACACGAGCCACACAGATTCGTTGCTGCTGACCACCGGAAAGACCGATAGCGGAATCATGCAGACGGTCCTTGACCTCGTCCCAGATAGAAGCACCAATAAGGGAACGCTCTACTGCTTCGTCTAAAACTGCCTTGTCCTTAACACCATTAATCCGAAGTCCATAGACCACATTTTCATAGATAGTCATAGGGAAAGGATTGGGCTGCTGGAAGACCATTCCGATTTCCTTGCGAAGCTCCACTGTATCTGTCCTCGGACCATAGATATTGTGACTGTTATAAATGACCGTTCCTGTAGTTGTTACTTCCGGATTCAGGTCGCCCATTCGGTTGATGGCCTTAAGCAAGGTTGACTTACCTGAGCCTGACGGTCCAATCAAAGCCGTAATCTCATTTGGCATGAAATCAAGTGAAACACTATTAAGGGCTTTCTTTTTATTATAATAAACCGACAAGTCCTTGACTTGCAAAATAGGTTCTGTCATACGTTTTTCCTTCATTTTATTTTACATTCAACCAAAGACTAAGCTTGTTGAATCGTGATGAATACGGACAGCTGCTTAACCAAAATGACCTGAAACATAGTCATTAGTGGACTGAAGCTTAGCGTTTTGGAAAATATTAGCCGTCTTATCATACTCAATCAAGTCGCCCAGATAGAAGAATCCAGTGTAGTCACTAGCACGGGCAGCCTGCTGCATATTGTGGGTCACAATGATAATGGTATAGTTATTCTTAAGCTCAAACATGGTTTCTTCCAGCTGCATGGTCGCAATCGGATCCAAGGCTGACGCTGGCTCATCCATGAGGAGAATGTTTGGTTTGACTGAGATAGCACGGGCAATGCAGAGCCGCTGCTGCTGACCGCCAGAGAGTGTCAGGGCTGACTTGTGCAAATCATCTTTGACCTGATCCCAAAGAGCTGCTTGCTTAAGCGAGGTCTCCACAATCTCATCCAAAACCTTTCTATCTCTGACACCAGCCCGTTCATGAGCAAAGGTAATATTTCGATAGATGGACTTGGCAAAAGGATTTGGCCGTTGGAAAACCATGCCAATATGCTTACGCATTTCATAAACATTGATTTCAGGCCGGTTGACATCAATCCCCTCGTAGAGAATCTCTCCAGTCACATTGGCAATATCAATGGTATCGTTCATGCGGTTAAGGCTGCGAAGATAGGTTGATTTCCCTGATCCAGACGGGCCAATCAAAGCAGTGATTTTGTTTTTTTCAAACTGCATATCAATGCCCTTGATGGATTCCTTTTTACCGTAGTAAACATGCAAATCCTTGGTCGACAGGGCTACCTTTTCTTCAGGAAAAGTAATGATATGTTTTTCATTCCAATTATATTCTGTCATTTCTTCTCCTTTAAGCAGAGGTTAATTTCTTATGCAGATAGCTGCCCAGTTTGCGGGCTCCCAGATTGAAAATCAAAATAAAAATCAGGAGAACTGCTGCTGAACCAGCAGAAACAGCCGTTCCATCAGGAATAGTTCCTTCACTGTTGACCTTCCAGATATGGACAGCCAAGGTTTCAGCCTGACGGAAGATAGAGATAGGACTAGTGACGCTGAAAATATTCCAGTTGGACCAGTCAAGAGCTGGAGCTGATTGACCTGCTGTATAAATCAAGGCCGCTGCTTCACCAAAGATACGACCAGAAGCCAGTACAATCCCTGTTACAATACTAGGCAAAGCTTCCGGGATGACCACATGCAGGACCGTTTCCCAGCGGGAAATTCCCAAGGCTAAACCAGCTTCACGTTGCGTATGATGGACATGGCGCAGGCTATCTTCGACGTTCCGCGTCATCTGAGGCAGATTAAAGACGGTCAAGGCCAAGGCACCAGAAATGATTGAGAAGCCATACTCAAACTGGACAACAAAAATCAAATAACCAAAGAGCCCAACTACTACCGAAGGAAGTGAAGACAGAATTTCAATACAGGTACGGACAAAGTTTGTCACTGGGCCTTTCTTAGCATACTCTGACAGATAAACCCCAGCCCCCATAGAAAGAGGCACAGAGATAATCAGAGTAATCACTAGCAGGAAGAAGGAATTGTATAGCTGAATCCCAATGCCACCGCCAGCTTGGTAAGAAGAGGATTTCCCTGTCAAGAAAGACCAGGAAACATGCGGCAGACCTCTAACTAAGATATAAAGTATGAGAGAGGCAAGGATGGCAACAATGATACTCGCTATTGTATAGAGAACACCAGTCGCCAATTTATCTAATTTCTTAGCGTGCATAGTTTTTCTTACCTCTTTCTTTTGTAATTAGTTTAATCACACTGTTAAAGGCTAAGCTCATCATCAAGAGCACCAGAGCCAGTGACCAGAGAACGTTATTGTCCACTGTTCCCATAACGGTATTTCCGATTCCCATGGTCAAGACAGAGGTCAGTGTAGCTGCTGGTGTTGTCAAAGAGGTTGGAATCACCGCAGAGTTACCAACGACCATCTGGATAGCCAGAGCTTCACCGAAGGCACGCGCCATTCCAAAGACTACAGCTGTAAAAATACCTGATCGAGCAGCCTTGAGTGTTACCCGCCAAATGGTCTGCCAGCGCGTTGCGCCCATAGCTAGACTAGCTTCACGGTAGTGACGTGGCACAGCACGCAGACTGTCCGTCGTCATAAAGGTTACTGTCGGTAAAATCATGACAAAGAGCACAAAAATACCAGACAAAATTCCAAAACCAGTACCGCCAAAGACTGTACGGACAAAAGGAACCACGATTTGCAGACCGATAAATCCATAAACAACAGACGGAATACCAACTAAAAGTTCAATCGCTGGTTGCAGTATCTTTGCTCCTTTTGGAGAAACTTCTGTCATAAAGACAGCTGCACCAATCGCAAAGGGAGTTGCTATCAGAGCAGACAGAATGGTAACGATAAAGGAGCCTAAAATCATTGGCAGGGCACCAAATTCCTTACCAGAAGGATTCCAGACACCACCAAAAAGAAAATCAAAAACATTAACTCCGTTGACAAAGAAAGTAGATAGACCTTTCTGAGCAACGAAGATTAGAATCATAGCCACAATCACCACAATCAGTGACAGACAGGCAAAAGTCAGATAGCGGCCAAACTTCTCCAAGCGAGAATTTTTAGAAGGCGATAACAACTTTTTGGTTAATTCCTCATTTTTCATTTTGAATCTCCTTCTATTGCTGTGACATTCCCATCAGCGTCCTTGCTGACTTTCATATCGTTGATTGAGATATAGCCCATGCTGGTAACAACGCCTTTTTGAACATCATCAGACAACATATAGTCTAGAAACTCAGCTGCTAAACCAGTCGGCTTGCCCAGTGTATACATATGCTCATAAGACCAGAGCGACCAATTATTAGTAGCAACATTTTCTGCTGTTGGTTCGTAGTTATTGAGTTTCAAGGTTTTTACAGACTCATCAACATAAGCAAAGGCTAGGTAAGAAATCGCACCAGGAGTTTGCGAAACGATATTTTTGACCATACCGTTGGAATCCTGCTCTTGACTCTGCACAGCTGATTTCCCATCCATGATGACACTGTCAAAGGTTGCGCGGGACCCAGAGCTAGCCGCACGATTGATAATCGAAATCTCCAAGTCCTTACCGCCCAGCTCTTTCCAGTTGGTGATTTCACCAGTGAAAATTTTCTGCAGCTGCTCGGACGTTAGATTATCCACATCAACTTCTTTATTGACAATCACAGCAATACCAGCCACAGCGACCTTATGGTCCACCAAGTCAGACGCTTTTATTCCTTCCTTCTCTTCAGCGAAAACATCAGAGTTCCCGATTTCAACAGCTCCTGACTGCACTTGAGATAGACCTGTACCAGATCCACCACCCTGAACATTGACTGTTTTACCGATGTTGTTAGAGCCAAAGTCATCAGCTGCCGCTTCAACTAAAGGCTGCAAAGCAGTTGACCCTACTGCTGTCATAGATTCACCACGGTCAATCCATGATGAACAAGCTGATAAGGTGAGTCCTAAGCCCAGAGCCGTCAGCGCTAAAGCAAATTTTTTCAATTTGTTCAAAAGATTTCTCCTTTAATAAAATCAAGAGGATGGGAAGTATCTTTAGTATTTCTTACTTAGCAGAAAGAAGCTTTTTTCAATACATTCACATCTTCAACTATATCATATAATACCAGCTTTTCCTAATATTTTATCTAAATCTCAGGCCTTTTGGGAAATAATTTTTCAGGGTTTGTCCAGTGACTTTTGCAAAGCCCAAACCATTACCGCCAAGGACTAGTTGGTACCAGCCGTTTAGCCGCGGTTCTGCCAGTTCAATCGTCTCTCCTGCCGCATATTTCTTGAAGTCCTGATTATTTATTTCAACTCTATTTAGAACTTCGCTGGGCTTTATAGCCAAGCCTAGGGCAAAGCTAGGCTCAAAGCGATTCTTCTTAAACGTTCCTAGATGCAAACCGTTACGGGCAATCTTTAGCTTGGAGAGGTCTGGCAATCCAGCTGGCAACAAATAAAGATTGTCCCCAAAGGTCTGCAAGTCTCCAGTCAAGACTGTTTTTAAATGCTTTGTCTCGAAATCCTGCCAGAGTTTTCTTTGCTCGCTCGTCAAGCGATGCTTAGCTGATTTAATCTTCTTGCAGCTATTCTCACCAGTAAAGCGAAAATGGGCTGCAAACTGACCTTCACCTTTGAAGCGATGCGGATACATCCGAGCTGTCTCAGGAAAGCCAATTCCTTCAGTCATCCCGTTTATCTTAGAAATATCAATCAGTTCAAGTGGAAATTCTTCCAGCAACCAAGCAACGATGTCTTCATTTTCCTCAGGAGCCCAAGTACAGGTCGAATAAACCAGACGACCATCCTTAGCAAGCATGCTCATAGCAGCTGTTAAAATCTCTCGCTGGAGCTGGGCGCATTGGGCTGGATAATCCGGAGTCCAATACTGGGTAGCATCCGGCTGCTTACGAAACATGCCCTCGCCCGAGCAAGGTGCATCTAAAACAATCAAGTCAAAATATCCGCTGAAAACCTGAGCCAGACGGTCAGCAGATTCATTGGTAACAAGCACATTTCTAGCACCAAAGCGCTCAATATTCTCCACTAAGATTTTAGAGCGTTTGCTGTTGATTTCATTGGAGACCAGTAGGCCTGTATTGTCCAAAAAAGATAAAAGATGAGTTGACTTGCCACCTGGTGCTGCCGCCAAATCTAAGACTTTCATCCCCTTAGATGGTGCTGCTATCTGAGCCACCATCTGAGCTGCTGGCTCCTGCGAATAAACCAGACCAGTCACATGCTCAGCAGACTTGCCAGACACCTTGCCATAAAAGCCCCAGTCTGTCTGAGGAATGGCATCTGAGAAATTCTGCTGGCCTTCTTTCAGAGGATTGCTGCGAAAGGCCGAAATCGGCTCCTCGTCAAAGGTCGCAAAAAAGTCCGCCGCTTCCGCGCCTAAAATCTGCTCATATTTTTCTTTAAAACCTTTAGGAAAGTCCATCTACTGCTTCCCCTTTTCTAAATAAGGCTTCAGAGCCGATATTTTGCACTTAGGCGCCATCATGACAGGCTGCCGAGTCTGGAAATTTAGCTGACTGTCATCCAAGGTCTGGACGATAAAGCCTAGCTTCTCCGCCATAATCGAAGCCGCCGCATAATCCCAAGGCCAGTTGTAGGAAAAATAAGCCAAGAGGCCGCCAGACATCACCTTGCTAAAGCTAATCCCAGCACTGCCATAAACCCGAACCCCTAAACATTCCCGGGCCAAGTCTGCCAAGCCCCAATCATTGGCTTGCAGAATACCGGCATTAGAAGCCATGAGAAAATCTTGAAAAGGCCGGTCCTCAAAAGCAGGAAGTTTCCGGTCATTACAATAGACGTCAAAGTCTCCGCCACCATGATAGAGCTGGTCTCTAGTCACATCATAAATCAAGCCAAAACGACCAATGCCCTCTTCAAAATAGGCAATCATAACGGCAAAATCAGCCTTCTGAGTAATAAAGTTGGTGGTTCCGTCTATTGGATCAATCACCCAGACATTACCATCAGTAATATCATGTCGGAGTCCATTTTCCTCCGCTAAAATAGCATCCTGCGGATAGCGGGCAAGAATCTTAGCCACCAAATCATCCTGAACCTTCCGGTCCATCTGGGTGACCAAGTCAGTGGCACTGGTCTTTTGACTCACATCCAAATCATCATAGAGATGTTCCCTCAAAAAAGCACCAGCTTGGTAGATGATTTCTTTAGCAAAATGAAATTTATTTTCCAAGAGAAATGCTTCCTTTACCTTTACTTTTTGCCTCTTGAACAGCATGATAAAGCGAATAACCGCTGACGTTTTCAAACTCACGGCCGATTCGCTTCTCTTGGCCCTTGCTAGGAACAACTTGCTTGAAAGCCGCATAGGACTTCAAGAGCTTTTCCGCTTGGACTTTCTGCTCATAAGCTGCTTCTACATCATTAAAAAAAGAGAGCACCGAAGCAAGCTCTTCAGTGCTCCACGATAAATCTAGTGGGTAACTATAATTTTTGTTCATCTTTACTGAATATCTGCCCGCATGGTTGCGGATCTTAACTCTTCCTTACGATAACTACGAGGTAGGAAAGCACGAATTTCATCCTCGTTAAAGCCGATTTGCATCCGTTTGCCGTCTAAAATAATTGGGCGTCGCAAAAGACTGGGATTTTCCTCAATCAACTGAATCAAGGTTGAAATGGACAAATCCTCCACATCCAAATCTAATTTCTGAAAAATTTTTGAGCGAGTTGAAATAATGTCGTCTGTACCGTTCTCTGTCAAAGAAAGAATGTGTTGCAATTCGGGAGCTGACAGAGGGCTCGTCATGATATTATGTTCCTGAAAGGGCACTTCATGATTTAGCAGCCAAGCACGCGCCTTACGGCAAGAAGTACAACTCGGCGATAAAAATAATGTAATCATGCGTTTCTCTTCTAATTCTGTATAATAACTACCTCTATTATACTAAATTTTATTTGGCTTGACTATATTTTTTTGAAAATTACTGCCGAATGTCATGAAAATATAAATTTTTCAACTATTTCGATAACCAGTCCAACTTCTAGCGATCCGTTCATCACTCTGCAGCTGAGCAATCAAGCTGTCAATACCATCAAACTTAACCATCTCGCGAATCTTATCCAGCCAGAAAATCCGAATGGTATCGCCATAGATGTCCTGAGAAAAATCAAAGATATTGACCTCAAAACGGAGTTCATCACCGTCAAAAGTTACATTTTTCCCAACACTAGCCATACCACGATAGCGCTGACCATTGTGCTCAACGTCTGCTACATAGACGCCATCTCCTGGAAGAAGGACTCGATCCAAGGGAGCTAGATTGGCTGTTGGATAGCCAATCGTCCGTCCTCTGGCATTGCCATGAACCACAATGCCACGAGTAGACAGAGGGTAGCCAAGCAGCTCATGTGTTTTCAGCATATCTCCGACAGCAATCGTCTCCCGAATCCGAGTGGAAGAAATCTTCCGATTATCCAGATTAACCGAGGGAACGATAACAATCTTGCCATTAAAATAATCTCTCAGCTCATGTGACTCTTTGCGGTCTGAGCCAAAATGATAGTCGAAGCCAGCTACCACGGCTTTGGCACGCAGACGAGACACGTACTTCTCAAAAAAGTCCCGAGCTGTATTCCCCGCAAAATGGCTAGTAAAATCAATCAGGTAAAGATAGTCAACACCCAGACTTTCCAGCTGTGCCATTCGGTCTTCAGGACTAGCCAGATGCAGAATGAGCTCAGGCTGATAGCGGACAAAGGCCAGCTTAGGAGACTCTGGGAAAGTCATCACGGCAATCTTTAGACCTTGCTTATCGGCAATCTCTCTCGCTTTCTCAAAGAGTGCCTGATGGCCCTTATGCAGCCCATCGAAATAGCCTAGAACAAGGACCGTATCTTCTGTCTGATCAATCCCTTTTTCATCTATAATTCTCTTGGTTATCATCATTTCTCTATTTTACTACGCATTTGCTATTTTTACAATATCCGTTCCGCTCGAAACCGCAAAATATTCAAAAAGATTTTTACCGTTCTAATGCAGGACGTTTGTCAAAAGCTGAAAAATGTAAAACAAAAGGACAGCAGTTGTGCAGTTGCTGTCCTTTTGTGAGGTTTAATGAAATTATTATAACATGCAAGCGCACATTTCATATTACAAAAGAATAACAATCTTTTGACAATTCTACTGTTAATATTAAAGGAAGACTTTGCGGGGCTTGTAGGCTGCTTCCCGCTTTTCCAAAACGACTACTAACTTCTCCTTATAAAAGCCAGCTAGCTCAGCTTCATCTGACATCAAGCTGATAAAACGACCGTTTCTCACATCCTCGACCTGCTCGTCTGAGAGCTCAACTCTCACTAAATCTCCGATTCCTAATTCGAGTGGTTGGAGGAAGGAGAAATCATCTACTGCTACTCGCTCTGCTATTTCATCCAAGGTCAAGGCATCATCTAAGCTCATACCTGCTGAGGAAGTCCGTGTCAGCTGGGACATATGACTGGCAAAGCCAAATTTGGCTCCCAAGTCAACAGACAGGGTTCGGACATAGGTCCCCTTGCTACATTTGACTCGAAAACAAAAGCGGGCTTGTTCATCTTCGTAGGAAATCGGACTGGTGCGCTCGAAACTATAGATGGTCACCTGTCGCTCTGGCCGCTCCACTTCTTGACCCGCTCTTGCATACTCATAAAGCTTGCGGCCATTGACCTTGACTGCAGAGTACATGGGCGGAATCTGGCGAATCTCACCAGTCATAGACTCCATCACTTCATCGATAAGGGCTTCTTCTAAAAGCTCTGTCACCGGCGTCCGCTCTAGGATGTCTCCACTGGCATCCTCTGTGGTTGTTGAGCAGCCCAGGGTAATCTCCCCCTCGTAGACCTTGCCTTCCTCCTGCATAAACTCGACCAAGCGTGTCGCCTTGCCGACTGCAATCGGAAGCACCCCTACTACATCTGGATCCAAGGTTCCCCCATGACCGATTTTCTTGATTTTTAAAATCTTGCGCAGCTTAAATACCGCATCATGCGAGGTCATGCCCGCTTCTTTTCTTAAGTTGATAATTCCGTTCATTGATTAACTTTCTAAAAATACTAAAACTCTCTTTTGGAAATCCTTGTCTGCTCTTGCATCATATTCTTGACAGGTCTGAGCCTTAATCAGCAGTCACTTTCTGTTCTTGATTTTCTCCAAAAATTCCATCAGTTTATATGAATGCTAATGATTGACTAGAAAGACATAACGAAACAGTCACACTTCTATCCGACTTTCAAAAATCTGATAAAGCTGTTCAAGGCGGTAGTCCTCAGTAGTCACCATTTCTTCCTCCGATAGGAGAACATTTTCCAATATCGGAAAAAAACCTTGAGCCAGTTCCCGACTGTTCAGCCAATCTGTCATCTGATGGTTAAAGGCAGGATTGTCCGAAAAAATATAGTTAAAGCGGGCATAATCCTTGGTGTAATAGTAGTAAATCTCGTCCAGAGCAAGTAGTGCCTTGATGGGATCAGCTTCCTCCAGCCAAAGACTCTTATCTAGCAAATGGCTGGTTTCAAGGCCAGCCAGATCAAACATAACCAAATAAACCGCTACACCATCAGCTTGACTGGGTCTAAAATTAATCGTATCAAGGATAAACTGACGTGAGAAGCGCCGCATAAAATCTAACTCCTGTGGCTTCCAACTGTCACTTTCAAAGTGACACCGATCCAGATTAAGAGAGTCATCGACTCTGATTTCAATGTAGTGAGCAATCATCTCTAAAATCCGAGGCAGAAAATGCCTGATTTGGTAGTCGTCATCACTCTTATTAACCACCGCATTGAGGTATTCATAGATTAACGCCTCACTCAGTTCCCTGACAGGTGTGGTTTGCAAAGCTCTGAGATTCTCCTCGGAGAGGCAGACAGGGCAGGTACAAAGGGTCAGAGGAAAGTGCAATTCGCACTTAAACAGGGTATAAGCCTCTTCTAAAAGGGCCTGCATAGCAGGGCTGAGGTCGGGCTTCTTCGGTATTTCCGGTCTAGTCTTAGCTTTTTTCTTTCCCATGCTCATCCTCCTCTACGTTCCTCGCAAAAAGCTAGGCTAGTCTGACGAAAGACATAATTTTGGTAAAAAGCATACGCAGCTAACCGTTCATCATTGGCACCATCTTGACTAGCTATCTTCTTGACCTTGTCCATCAGAGATGTCGCAATTCCTTGCCGCCTGGGATTTCGACTGACCGCCAGAGCTAAGATCTGATAGTAGAAAGCTGTGGACACGAAAAAGTAAAGCTTGGCATAGCCAATAAAGCCAAGAATCTGAGATTCTTTCTCAGCAACTAAACAACCGTAAGCTGGATTAACAAGAATATCCCTGAGTCTGCTTTGCAATTCATCTTTTTCTGCTGAATAGCCCAATACTTTATACAGGGGCGGCAGAACTTTTGTGTCTTCTTTCTGATATTCTTGAACAGTCAATTGATCTATCATTTTTCTATTTTTCTTTCAAAATACTGCTTATAAATAGTTACCGCTATCTGACGTTTTTTCTTAATAACCAAGTCAGTCGGCTCTTCATCGTCCATAAATCCAATCCCTGAAAAAACTAACAAACCCAGTCCAAGATAAGGTAAATCCTTAACAGATAAGGACATCCCTTGAAAAAAGACTAAATAGCAAAGTACTAAAAAATAAACTACATTAGCTAACAGTACTTGTTTGCCTCGTTCAATCCAAATTTCTTTACGTAATTCTGAAGAAGCAGCCTGCCATTGCTGATAAAAAATTTCCTTCCCTTCTTGTGGCAGTCTTTCTATAATTCGATCAATCTCAGCAAATTTGGTTGATTGTATCCAACGGGTTGTTAAGTCCATTTTTCTCACTCTTTCAAAGCTTCAAACTTAGCTTTCATGGTAGGGTTTTTACGTGTCAATTTTTTGACAGAGACATCGTCCAGTTTGTTGTTTGCCAATCGTAGCTGGTTTTCAGAGGTCGTCAGGAATTTCTTGATTTCTTCCATCCGGCGGATGGCCTTATCAATCTCCTCGATAGCCTTGCCAAAGTTGGTCGAAGCGGACTGATAGTTCTTGGCGAAAGCTACTTTAAAGGCATCCAAATCTTCCTCAAAATGTGTAATATCAATATTCTGCTCCCGCACCAAGGCCAGTTCCTGCTTATACTGGAGCGAGTTGAGCGCAGCATTACGCAGGAGGGTAATCATGGGCAGAAAGAACTGAGGCCGGATAACATACATCTTCTCATAGGCATAGGATACATCGACAATACCCGAATTGTAGAGCTCGCTGTCAGTCTCAAGAAGTGTCACCAAAATGGCATACTCACAGCCTTTCTCCCGCCGATCCTTATCCAACTCTTTGAAGAAATGCTCGTTTTTCTTCTTGGTCGCTGTCTCATCGCCTTCATTTTTCATCTCAAACATGATGGAGAGGATTTCTACACCATTTTCATCCACCTCACGGTAAATGTAGTCACCCTTGCTACCGGTTCTGGCATCATTGTCCTTGCCAAACTCAGCTCGTGGGAACATAGCCATGCGGTTCTTGTTAAACTCGTACTCGCAGTGCTGTTCCAAACTCTCGCCAATCATCTTAGTAGATTGCTTGGCTTTGAAATCCTTGTAAAACTCTATGGTCTCATCTTTCTGCCGTAGCTCTACCTCATAGCGCTCTTTGAGGGAGGTCTGAGCCAGCGCTGCTTCCTTTTCTTGTAAGACTAGCTGATTCTTAACCTCGTCTCGCTCTTTTTCCAGCGCAGATAAGGTCTTTTGCAGTTGATTTTCATGCTCCAAGCGCAGAGTAGTCAACTGACTTTCCAATTGCTGAACTTCCTTTTCCTTCTCCTGCAATTGAAGACTAGCTGCCTGCTCCGCCTCTTTCTTTGCCAATTCCTGCTGGGTCTCAAACTGAGCAATTTGACTTTGAAGGTTGCTAATTTCCTGCTCTTTCTGCGATAGCAGAGCTTGTTGGGCATTCTGGGATTTTTGCTCTGCTAAAGCCAGTTCCTGCTCAATCCGAGCATGAATCTCCTTGTCAAACTCTGCAGTCCGAACCTGCGACAAAAGCTCACTGTACTGGCTATCATTAACAGTAAAAACCTCCCCGCAGTTGGGGCATTTGATTTCATTCATGGGGTACCTCTTCATTTAAAATTAAAAATTTTATTCCTTTTCTTTTCCAAGTTGATAGATTATATCGCTATCATTTATTCTTTGTTATTCTTTTTTCAATATTCTCCCAAATACACTAATCTACTTCTCACAACTATCAACTATTATACCATTCCTGCCAATAAATGAAAAACAGCAAGCCAAACGGCTTGCTCGATTTTCACGGAATTAAAATGCTATGTCCATGATCCTCTGGGAGGTAATAAGATATGTTCCCTGCACTGCTTCCTAGTCTACTCTTACTAAAAATGGAATATAGCTTTGAATCATTCTCAGAATCAATGACAAAACGTCCATTGTCAAAACTTATAGATGCAGACGCTGAAGAATCTTGAAAGATAGATTGTTCACTCTGAGAACGAACCACTCCTTTTATGGTTGCAACTTCTTCAGGGTATTTTTCAAAGGATATATCAAAACTAAGTTCTCTAGAAGAAGATGGAAAATAGGCTTGATATTCACTCAGACGAATACTTTGAATCTCTCCCAATGATTGTTCGAGTTCTGGAAGTTCCCTATACAGTTCTGATTGAATCGCTGATTTGAAATTTTCCTGATGTACTTGCAGCCATTCATTAAAGAAACGAGTCGCCCTTTCTTTTTGAACTCGATACACGATATTCTCTCCTGAGTCAGCAAGAGCATTCGAAAAATTATACACGGCTTCCTTTGCCTCATCCTGCTCTCGCTTCCAATCCCAAGAAGAGTCTTCCGATATTTCAATTTCGCCCATATACCAGGTACTCATATCCTGACTTTTGTCTTTATAAGGGTTAGGATGGATAAAAGTAAAGGGTGCAATGCCAGCATCTGGAAAAGACAATTCAGTTCTTAATGATTGTTCTTTATTATCATTGACATAGGCTGAAAAATAGATATGATAATTCCCACTCACGTCACCGCCATTGTCATACTCTCCGCTAGCAGAACCTGGCAAAAGTGTCACAGATTTTATGCGTTTCTTTTCGAAATCCAAGTTTTCGATAATTTCTTTTTTGATAGAATCTTGATGTTCAAGAATAAACTTACCATCGTTACTATATTGAGGCTTAGTCAAAAATGGTAGATTTATAATAAGAATCGGAAGGGCAATAACAATGAAAAGAATAAAAATCCACTTTTTCGATTTAAACATGGGTCCCCCTCTTATTTTGATTAGCAAAGATAGTTTTATTATACCATTCTTTTCTCAGATGAAAAACAGCAAGCCAAACGGCCTGCTGTTTCAGGTTATCACTCCTCCATCTCAATCCGCCAGCTGGCGGCTGTTTTTCTTTCTTGGATAAACTTACTGTAAATGCCTTGTTTGACTAGTAAGTCTTGGTGTTTCCCTTGCTCGACAATGCGGCCTTGATCCAGCACCAAAATCTGGTCTGCATGCTCAACCGTCTTGAGTCGGTGGGCAATCATGATAATGGTCTTATCGCGAGTCAGAGCCTGAATAGCCTGCATGAGGGCTTCTTCGTTTTCTGGGTCAACATTGGCTGTTGCTTCATCCAGAATGATAATAGGCGCCTCCTTGATAATAGCCCGAGCAATGGAAATGCGCTGACGCTCACCTCCAGAAAGACTAGCACCTCCTTCACCTATCTTGGTATCATAGCCATCAGGCAGTGAGAGGATAAAGTCATGACAGGCTGCTTTCTTGGCAGCCTCTATCACTTCTTCCTGACTGGCCTCCGGCTTGCCAAAACGAATGTTATTAGCAATGGTATCCTCAAGGAGATAGACGCTTTGAAAGACAAAGCTGAAATTACGAATCAGGCTGTCATAGCTGTATTCCCTAACATCATGCCCGTCTAGACTAATACTTCCCTGGTCCACATCCCAGAAGCGGGCAATGAGGTTGCAAAGCGTTGTTTTGCCTGATCCAGATGGTCCGACCAAGGCAGTTGTCGTTTTTTCTGGAATGGTGAGGGAAACTCGGTCAATGATTTTCTTATTTCCATAAGAGAAGCTAACATCTCTCAGCTCAATACGACTGCTCTTAGGCTCAATATCCTGACCACTGATGTCCATCGGCTGGATAGCCAAGACTTGATTGACCATATCAACCGACAAATCAACAATGCGCAGGAGAGAAGAGAAAGAGCCAACGCCGTCTAGATTTTCATAAATCATAAAACCACTGACAATCATCATAATGGTTACCAGAAGCTCCATACTGCCATTGAGATAAAAGTAGATAGAGAAAAGCCCCATAAAGAGACCGGTCAGCTTAGTCACCATGCCCTGGAGGGCAATGTAAGGTGAGGTCACAAGTGTCATTTTGGTATCTAGCTGACTCTTGCCTTCAATAGCCTTGGACAGCTTCTTGGCAGAACGGTTGACCAGATTGTAGTTCTTTACTTCAGCAATTCCTTGGCTGTACTCCAAAACAACGGCTACTAGGTCCATATCCGCCTGATACTTGGCATCAGAAACCTTGCCAACTTGCCAACGCATGAGGGTATTGGGCAGGAGAAAGAGGACAAGACCCACCAAAAGAACTAGTCCAACCCGCCAGTCATAGAGAAAGACCAAAACGGTTATGAGCCCAGTCGTCAGAAAGCCCTGCACAGTCATCATAACCACTCGCGTAGCTACATCAGACAACCCTTCCAGCGTATTGGTCGTAACACTGGTAATCTTGCCCAAGCTATTTTGATTAAAGTAACCTATGGGTAGATAGCGCATGTGCTCGGCAATTTCAATCCGCTTCTGAGCACAGGTATGATAGCCCGCCTCCGTCTGCAGCATGGTGATTTTCAGGGTAATCCAGACGTTTAGAACAGTGGATACCAACATGATACCCAGAGCCAGCCAGAAAGTCTGCATAGAGAGATTCTTCTCAATCAGTCCCATAACGACTAGGCCGATTGCTGGAATACGCAGAGCAATGATAAAGGACTTGATGATGCCCAGATAAATGGATTGATAAAATTTCCTACGGTCCTCGGCCGTACAGAAATCAAAGAATTTCTTCAGTATATTAAGCATGAGTCAGCCCTCCTTCCATCTCATCACTATCCCTAGTAGCTATATGGGCCTGCCACATAGAAGCATAAAGCGGACTGGCTGCCAGCAATTCTTCATGCCGACCTCTAGCTTCAATCCGACCATCATTGACCAAGACTATCTGGTCTGCACTCATAATAGTAGACAGCCTGTGGGCAATGACAATCAAGGTCCGTCCCTCAATCAAACGAGCTAGACTGGACTGGATCCGTGCTTCATTTTCCGGATCTGTATAAGCAGTCGCTTCATCCAAAATAAGAATCGGCGCATCCTTAAGCATGGCACGGGCGATGGCAATCCGCTGACGCTCCCCACCAGATAGATGACTGCCGCCAGAGCCTACTTGAGTTCCAAAGCCGTCTTCTAAGTTCATGATAAAGTCATAACAGCCACAGCGACGGGCAATTTCTATGACCTCTTCATCAGAAGCTGCTGGATTTCCCATCCGGATATTTTCCATAATAGTCTCGTCAAAGAGATAGTTATCCTGGGTCACGTAAGCAATCTGCCGACTGTAATAGTCTAGCGGAAGCTGACGAATGTCCAAGCCACCATAGGTAATCTGACCAGAACTGACATCCCAGAAAGAAGCTAGAAGCTTGGCAATTGTAGACTTACCTGAGCCTGATGGGCCGACTAAAGCATTGATGCTGCCAGCCTTAATATCTAGCGAAATACCATGCAGTACTTCCTCTTCATCTGTATAGCCAAAGCTGACATCTGTCATGACCAGATCCCTTCCTTTTGGAAGTTCTCGCAGCTCCTGAGGCCTTTTCAAATCAGGCTTTTCCAAAATATCAATGACTTGCCCAAAAATAGTGCTGATTTTCCGTAAATCGTCCATGTAACTAGCCACTAAAATCAGAGGAGTCAGAAGACTGAGCGAAAGAATAATCATCAGAATAAAATTGCTGGCAGTCAAACTGCCTTGCAGATAGAAATAACAGCCAGCCGGCAGCAGAAAGAGCAAGCCTGATGGCAGAAAAGCAGTCACAATGCCCATCTCCAGATTGAACTTGCGCATCCACTCAATAAAGCAGTCTGCTCCTTCTCTAGCAGCCGTAACAAACTTATCATAAGAAAATTTTTCCTTGCCAAAAACCTTGATAACCTCAATCCCATTGATGTATTCCACCGCTGTATCATTGAGTTTTTTGGTCTTGACCAGAGTATTTTGATAGTCTGCTTCGCTATTGACAGCCATCCGCATATAGGCCAGCGCCACGATGGGAATAGTCAGGAGAGACAGCAAGGTCAGCCGCCAATCGATGACCAGCATGGCAATGAGAACAATAATCGGACCAAAAATCCCAGCAGTAAACTCTGGAATCAGGTGAGCCAAGGTCGTTTCGGTCGCATCCACCCGCTCAACGATAATGTTTTTATAACTGCCTGATGACTGACTAAGCACTGTACCTAGAGGCAGCCTAGCTAGCTTGTCTGTCAGGCGGCGCCGCATTTCCGCTAGAATCTTAAAAGTAGCCGTATGCGACAGCATGGTGGAAATACCGTGAAATCCCCAGTAGCCAATCCAGGCCAGACCTGCCCAAACTGACTGCTGCAAGTAGAAATTCCAGTTTTTATTGCCAGCCAAGAGCTGATTAATCATTCCACCAATAAAGAAATAAGGTAGAAATCCTGAAATCACAGAAGCAAAGGCAAAGATCAGACTGAGCACAAAATATGTCTTATGAAGGGAAACAAAGTCCCAGATCCAAGTAAGAACAGATTTTTTCTTCATAGAACTTCCTTCTTTCTATCAAAAACCTAGCAAACCTCCCCAGTCAAACAAGTCCATGATGGAATGGCAAAATTCCAGCGCCTGCTCTTGGGGCCAGTCTTGAGCCAAGGGCTCAAATACAGCTGTGTAATAAGCTGTCATGCACGATCGCAGAAACTCGTGTTTGACCAAATGATTGATCTTCCCCTCTTTGTAAGCTAGCTCCAAATAGCGATAAGTCTCGTCTGCTGCCAAATGAGGCAGACGCATCCTGAAGTCCGCTTGCGAAGAACCCTGAGATTTAAAGAGCAAGAGCTGCATAATATCCTTATGCTCATAGAGAATCCTCATCAGGGACTGGAGATCTTCCAAGCGATGGGCCCACATATCAGACAGGTGTCCCTCTTCTAGGAAAGCATAGTCACGTCGCTTCTGCTCTTGTCCATACTGATCTAAGGCTGTCAGAGTAGGATCAAGCAGAGCTGTAAAGAGACTGTCCTTACCCTCATAGCGCTTATAAAGAGCCCCAGTCGTCAAGCCAGCAGCGCGACAAATTCTCCGCAGTGAAGCATTCTGATAGCCATAAGCTAAGAACTCACTCCTCGCGCTTTCCAAGATTTTTTCGTTTAACTCATCTGTTTCTTTTTTCATGGTTTTTTAATTTGATAACACTGTTATCATCTTTCTTCTTTTATTATAAATTCTGACAATTTAACTGTCAAGGAAAAACAAAAGAGATCGAGAAATATTTTCATCGGTCTAGTTCTATTCCTTTTCCTCCTGTAAACATGGCAAAAGGAGCTTGCGAACAAGCTCCTCTAGAATTTTATTTTTTATTGGGTGCATAAATCATGCCAGTACAGTCGAAATCTTCCTGTCGGCGAAAGCCGAGCTCTCGATAAAAAGCTAGATTTTTATCTGACTGCTCCGTTGCCAACTGGATTTGGTAAACATTCTTAAATCTTTCCAACGTCTGCTGAAGAAGGCTCCGGCCAATCCCCTGACGCTGGTACTGCGGATACACCAACAAATCCTGAATAAAGACAATGGTAAGCCCATCTCCGACCACTCGGATCAAAGCAACCAACTTGTCTTCGTCATAGGCCGCCATCACAGACAAGGACTGATGGAAAGCCTGCTCTAACTGCTGAGGACGATTGGTGTAATTGCTCCAACCCACCGAAGCGTAGAGGTCTAGCACTGCCGCAAAATCTAGCTGAGGATTTATTTTATAATGAATCATGGCTATCTCCTTGTTTTTTTTCTGTTTGATTGCCTAAAGCTTCTAACGCTTTATCGAACTTGAGTCAGTACTCCGTCTTGCATCTCATAGACCTTGTCAACCTCGTCCAGCAAGCGGGTATCATGAGTAATCATGACCACACTCTTATGGAATTTCTGGGTCACCTCTTTGAGCAAATGGACCACGCGCTTGGCCCGCTCCGTATCCAGACTAGCTGTCGGCTCATCAGCCAAGATAATATCTGGGCTATTGTAAAGTGCTCGAGCAATAGCAGCCCGCTGCCGTTCCCCGCCGGACAATTCTTTCGGATACTGCTTGAGAGTTCCTTTAAGATCCAGCAACTCAATCAGACTGTCTAGATCTGTTCTTTCCTTTTTAGATAAGCGGTCAATCAGCTGGAACTGGTCTTCAATTTTCAAAAAAGGAATGAGATTGGAAGCCTGCAAAATAAAGCCAAAATCATTGAAGCGTAGAGCAGCTCGTTCCTTTTCCTTGAGCTGGGAAGTATCTTTCCCATGCAGCAGAATCTGTCCTTTTGAGGGAGTTTGCAAATGCCCTAGCAAAGTAAGAAAGGTTGTTTTACCCGAGCCTGACGGCCCAATAATAGCTACAAACTGCCCCGCTTCCAATCGGAAATCAGTTGGTTTCAGGGCTTGGACCAGCGTATGCCCCTGACCATATTCTTTTGTAACCCCTTTTAGTTCTATGATTGACATTTACTCACCTCCAATCGCTGTGATAGGGTCAATTTTCAGAACCCGATGAATGGACAAAAGTCCGCCAGCCAGTGACATGAAAATAATGAGGATAATTAAACCAGCATAAGCTCGCCAGTCACTGTAAAAAGGCATAGAAGCCGGCAAGACTAGCTGGGTTCCCAAGAGAGCCAAGACAGCTAAACTGATTCCCAGAGTGGACAGGATGAAAATCTGCCAAAAAATAGAGGCAATAATCTTCCCACTCGCAATTCCTTGGGCGCGCATAATACCGTAAAGATGCGTCTTTTGGATGGTAATGATGTACATGAAAATTCCCAATACCAAAAATGTAATCAGAACCATGGCCCCAATCATAAAGGAAAAAGTCAGTACCTGAGGCTGATAACCAGGGATATTTTCTATAAAATCACTCATAGGGAGCTGACTAAGTCCTGCTTCTTCAATCTTCTGACCATCCTTGACCACAAGTGCGCTGATATTCTTAACCTGACTTGAGCCGTACTTTAATTCCCTGAAATCATCTAGATCCATAAAAATTACAGGTTGCGTAAAGAAGCTATTATCCTCTGTGAAACCAACAACCTGATAGAGGCGCTCACTGCCATTGAGCTGAAGCTGGTCGCCTAGTTTGACACCTTTTTGCTGGAGACGCTTATCCACAATGACTTCATAAGCATTCTCCGCAGGACGTCCCTCAATAATGTCAGGCGCTAGAAAACTATCCCAAGAGAGACCAAAAACCTGAGCATTGAGTTTATCAGCCCCATCTTCATAATTGGCCACTGCTGACGTCTGTCCCAAAGCCGCAATTGAGTCCCCTTGAAACAGGCGGCTATACTCTTCTTCCTTGAGAGTCGAAGCTATTAGATTCTTATTGGCGTACTCTGACAAAACGATCGACTCAGCCTGCCATTGGTCCAAAGCCAAGCGATTGAGCCTAGCCAAACCGACGGAAAGACTGGATAAAAAGAAAACCATATAGGTAATGAGAAAGACCACAGCAACCACTAAACGATAGCGTCCGCGACTGTAGACAATCTCTTTAAAAGCTAAAAACAAAGCTGTCCTCCTTTGAGATATTCGAGACTATTATACCATAAAGAAGCAAGCTGGAAAAACTATCCTGTCAATCCCCCTCCATATGCTCTCTGACAAAGCCCGCCAGACCGACAGCGGTCACCCTAGCATGAAAATCACTCATTTGCTGAGCCTTATAGCAAGGATGAGCCAGCCAGTAAGTCAGGGTTCCCATAAAGGACGCGGCTTGATGATTCAGGAGCAAGTCCACCTCAACCTCCTCTAAATGTGGATCAGCCAAGGAAATACTCTGCGAGAAAATCTCCCTCAAAGCTTCCTGCAACCGCAGCAAACTAGTTGGACTGCCATTTGGCCCCAAAAGAATGGCTAAGTCTTCCAAGTAAGGCTCAAAAAAATGAAAAAGATTTTGTTTCTCATGGATATAGTCTTCCACTTTAAAATCCTTTTCTAACTTGAACAAGCAGGCAGATTCTAGAGACTCTTGATAATAGACCTGCAAATCACCTAGCAAGCGATCTTCTATCTTCTCCAGTAGATCATATTTATCCAAATAATGCCGATAAAAAGTACTGCGATTCACCTCTACTAAGTCAATAAGCTGGCGAATACTGATAGTATCAAAAGTCTGCTCCTTCATCAGCTGCAGCAAGCTAGTCTCTATCTGCTTTTCTGTCTTTCTTCTTTTTTTCTCATACATGCCATTCACCTCAAAATGCAACAGTCTCTCTAAAATTGATGCTTGTCTACCATCCAGCTCCCACTATATAATAAATATAAGCAGAAGACAAGAACAAGAGGATTAAAAATGAAGATTATTATCAATCAAAAGGAAGTCAGTCAAGAAAGAATTGAGCACTGGCGGAAGCAGAGAATCCATAAAGCAGCTAAGATTCTTAATCTACAGCTACCTAATACTGACAACACGGAGATTTTAGACCAAGCCCTACTGGAAGCAAAAATGAAGCTGACATACGAAGAGCTAATCCAGCAAATCGGAACCAAACTCAAATGGAGCCAATATTTAATGAAATGGGCGGCCAAATGGTCCAAGAAACCACGAAAAAGAGCTGTTGTAACGATTTTTGCAAGTGGACTGACTGCCGCTTCTTTCAGTATAATGCTAGAAAAGTTGATGTTAGAAAAGACAAATGTTCATAAACGAGTCAATCTTGGTGCCTGTCCAGACCATTATGCCATGCAGCCACACGGGGACAAACTTGAAGTCATTGAGACGGCAGGAAACAGCCCGCTGCCGACACAGTTTTTTCTTGACCTTGGTGGTGAAGCTGAGATAGAGGAGCCTCGTGATGCGTCTTATCCCTTCCAAACTGTCGGTGCCGCCAGTCTAGCGAATGGTTGCAATATCGGTGGTATTCGCCATCAATTTCGCGACACAGAAAAAGGCTTAGAAGCCCGATTCTGCGTTGAATTCCCCAGCCTTTGTCCAGACAGCCTTATCAAAGAACACCAGCTCCATCTTGCCGCCGAATGGTCAAGATGGATAACTTGGTGCAAAGAGCATAAAGAATGAATTTCCTTTCATGAAAAGAACTACCAAGCCATGCAAAAACAGCCTACTGCCATCTTAAAGAGACCGCAGCAAGGCTGTTTTCTTCTTTACCTAATCAAAGACAATCATGGACTTAATGGTCTTGCGTTCATCCATATCTTTATAAGCTTGATCGATATCTTCCAGTTTGTAGCTTGAAGTAAAGACCTTGCCCGGATTAATATCGCCGTCAAGAACTGCCTTGAGCAAGATTTGCTTGTCGTAAGTCGTGACAGAGGCTGCTCCGCCTGCCACTGTAATATTTTGAGCAAAGGTAGAACCAAGTGCTCGGTTATTATAGTGTGGCACACCGACAAAGCCTAAGCGACCACCGTTGTGAAGAACTCCCAGAGCTTGATTAACAGCTGCTTCTGTTCCAACACATTCCAGAGCTGCATCTGCACCACCACCAAGGATTTCACGGACCTTGGCAATTCCGTCTTCGCCACGTTCTGCAACAACAGCTGTCGCACCGGATTCCAAGGCCATCTTTTGTCGATCTTCGTGACGGCTCATAAGAACGATTTGGGAAGCACCACGCATTTTAGCAGCGATAACAGCGCATTGTCCCACAGCCCCATCACCAATCACGACCACTTTATCACCAGGCTTGACGTCTGCCACTCGCGCAGCATGGTAGCCAGTTGGCATGACATCAGCCAGTGTCAAGAATGATTTGAGCATTCCTTCTGTATAATCAGAAGGCTGACCCGGAATTTTGATAAGTGCCCAGTTAGCAAATTCGAAGCGCATATATTCAGCTTGCACCCCATTTGACCAGTTATTCCCAATATGAGAATCACAAGTGCCATCAAATCCTGCCCGACAGGCATCACATTGCCCGCATCCATGAGTAAATGGAGTAATAACAAAATCGCCAGGTTTAACAGTCGTTACTGCATCCCCGATTTCTTCGACAATTCCAATCGCTTCATGCCCACTATTTTGATGGCCTGCTTCAATATCTGGACTGCGGTAGCGCCATAAGTCAGATCCACAGACACAGGTCCGAACAATCCGAATAATGGCATCATCTTCCTCAATAATTTGCGGACGATCAATGTCAGCGAGCCCAACTTGGCCCGCTTTTGTATAAACTGCCAATTTCATCGTTTCTTCTCCTTTGATATCTTTATTGCAACTATTATACAACTTAAAGCACCCTTCAAGTCAAATATTTGACATCATTTAAGATAAAATTTTTATAAAAAAAGGAAACTCCATTCTTAGAGTTTCCTAGTTTGATTCCCTCACTGCTCATCCTGTTGTCCTGAGCAGAATGAGAAGCGCTTTACTGCTTGGTAAAGGTCAGAGTATCTGGATCATCATCCAATTCGTCCACAATCAGCTGATTGCCATTTTGGCGATAGCTTTTAGCATCATCACCAACCATCAGTCTTTGGTTAGCAGCATCAACTTGTACCTGCTTGATTTCCTTACTGCCATCTACCTCGGTCTCAGTCCAAGTACCAGTCGTACCATTGATTTCTAGGACATGCTGGTCACCATCATGGTCGGTTGCTTGATAGCGCCCGTCTAGATTAGTAGCCTGCCCTGCATTTGATGATGATGAAGGCTGATTAGAGGATGATGCAGCTGATGACTGCGAAGTCTGATTTTGTGCAGATTGTGATGTTTGGCCTTGTGTATTCTGTGATGAACTAGTATTCCCTCCTTGGTTGGTATTGCCTGAGCAGGCAGCTAATAGGACTGCTGCTGTCAGAGATAGAATTCCGATAAAGGCTTTTTTTGTAATAGTCATATCGCTTTCTCCTTTTTTCTACATTTGTAGTTTATACTTATATTCTACACTTGTCTGTTTCATTTGTCAAGAAAAAGCAGTTTTTATTATAAGGAAAATACATATAAAGGAAATGACGCACTCTGATTGACATTTGCTATTTAGACGCTACTTGTTCTGTTAGTATTTCCGAGCTCGCTTGACAAAATGACCTTCGCTCGTATAATGATTCTATAAAAGATAAAAGGAGAAGATTATGCCAATCAGAAAAGCCCAAGTCAGCGATATTCCTGCACTCCAAGAACTCCTTCAGCAAATTCTGCTTGTCCATCATCAGGCTCGTCCGGACATTTTCAAGGCCAAGGGCAGCAAGTTTAGCAATGAAGAGCTAGAGAAGATTCTGAGTCAAGAGTCCACCCCTATTTTCGTCTTTGAAAGTGAATCCGGAGAAATCCTCGGTCATCTCTTTTGCTCCATCAAGGAACCTGTCAGTCCTGTACTCAATCCCATCAAGACACTTTTTATCGAGGACTTATGTGTAGATGAGAAAGCCAGAGGGCAAAAGGTCGGCGAGCAGCTTTATCGCTTTGCAGAAGACTATGCTCGGGAAATCGGTTGCTATAATCTGACTCTCAATGTTTGGAACGACAATGTTGGAGCCCTGCGTTTCTATGAGCGGTTAGGACTTCAACCTCAGGAAACAGTGATGGAGAAGATTCTTTGATCTTGAAAGACAAATTCCAGGAAGCGCTAGCAATAGTTTTCGGCTATACCCTACCGGTATAATTAACTATTTTATTTGCCGAGGAATTTTCGATACAATAGACCATAATCCCTAATGAAAGTGAGAAATCTTATGACAAAATCAAAATTTCAACTGGTTGGATCTCTTCTGCGCCCAGAAAATCTGCGCCAGTATAAAACAGAAATTGAGCACCACGATGATATTCAATACCCCTTCTACGACAGCTTCCCAGGCTACCATGAGACGGAGACAGCTGACATCAAGGAGATTATCGCTGAGCAAAAGGCTAAGGGTATTGACATCCTGACGGATGGAGAATACTCCAAGTCTATGTGGCATCTGGACTTTGTCTGGGGACTTAAGGGAATCGAGCGCTACATTGCTGACCACGGTTATACCTTCAAGGACCACGACGGTGGGCAATACGAGACCCGTAAGGATATTGGTATCCGTATCACAGGACCACTCTCTGGTAAAAATCACCACTTTATCGAGATTTATAAGCTAGTCAAGGAAGAGGCTGCTGGTGAAGATACCAAGCTGACTGTCTGGGGGCCTGCCCATGCTTATACTGAGTTAGCTGTCTTTGACCGCTTGGCGGGACCAGGACAAGTTTATGAGACCAATGAAGATTTGAAAAAAGGTTTGATTCAGGCCTATAAGGAATTTTTGGACGACTATAAGGCTGCTGGCGGACAGATTATCCAGTTTGACGACTGTCTCTGGGAGCTTTTTGACGAGTCCAATCCTGCCAGCTTCTTTGCTGAAGGCAATGCTAGTCTGGCTGACCTGGCAGACGAGTTTGTCGCTATTAATAACGAAGTTGTAGACTACGCTCATGAGCTAGGACTGACTGTCTGGACCCACAACTGCCGTGGCAACTACGAAAGCCGTTCTGCTGCTGAAGGTACCTACGAAGCTATCGCGGAAAAATTCCTGCGCGACCAACACTATGATCGCTACTTCCTAGAGTGGGACAGCGATGTAGCTGGTGATGTATCAGCCCTAGAAGCTTTGAAGGACAAGAATGCAGAAGTCGTTTTAGGACTGCTCTCTAGTAAGACGACAGGCTTGGATGATGAAAAGCGTGTCCTAGACCTCCTCGAGAAAGCAGCAACCGTTCTACCAAAAGAGCGTCTCCTGCTCTCCCACCAATGCGGCTTCGCCTCTTGTGACTCTGGAAACGAACTCACCATTGAGCAACAATGGGCCAAAATTAAACAAGGCCAAGAAATCGCCCAGAAATTCTGGGGATAATAAGCAAAAAAGCGGTATGACCGCTTTTTTCTATGATTTTAAAATCAATTGTGGGCTGAATAGATTTCTTTGATGAACTCCAGTTTCATCTGCATCTGTTCAACATATTAAATCTTGTAGTATCAGGAAAGTTCAATTCGCTTGAGCCAATTTTCAACCAAGGCCGTAAAGAGAGCCTCTTGATCTATCTGTGCATTGTGGCCAGCAAGATCCATTACAGCATGAGTCGCCCTTGGATAATAGTGAGACAGCTGGGCTAACTGCTGGAAGCCCACGACTTGGTCCTGCTTTCCAGCTATAAAAAGACTGGGCTTGTCATAGCTCTTTTCCTGTATCTCTTGATCCACTTCAAACGAAAAAGCATAGTTTTCTTGCAGCTTTTGGACAAAGGGAGAATTCATCATCTGAAGACCTACTAGGATTTCTTTTGCAAACCGTTGATAAGTTTCTTTAGTCTGTAAAACCGCTAAATCAACGAAATCTTTGCTTTTGCCTGCTATATCAAAACCTACCTCTCTAATTAACAGGCTGTCTTTTGGCAGAATTCTTTCTCGCGGATTGGGTGCAACTACTGGACAAATAAGCAGCAAACCATCAATCTCCGACTTTTTCTTAGCCAAAATTCCTCTAGCAAGATAGCCACCATAAGACTCTCCAGCTAAGAGAAAGGTGTGTCCGCTGATTACAGTCTCTATAAAGTTTAAGATCATCTCTAAAATCGCATCCGCACTTGCAAAAGCAGGATTGGCATCAGACCTACCCATGCCAGGCAAATCTAAATAAATCCTTTTATAGTCAGCATGTTTCTCAAAAATAGGTTCCAAACATCCTTCCATCAATTCAGATGAACAGCCCAAACCATGAATTGCCAAGACTGGCTTTCCTTGACCAATCACTTTATAATATAATTTATTTCCCTGATAAGTAAAAAACATTTTTTCTCCAATCATACCTTAAAGACACGTTTTGCTCGAGGTGGAGCCTTTATCGAAACCAGTCAAAATAATATTGTTTATGAGCCTAACAAATTATTCTTATCATCTACACCCCTCAAAGCTACTAAAGTAACAATCTTTCACCTGGATTTCAGTTACTCATTCTTCATCCCCAAATAACAAAGTCGATTTTTGCAGATATGGATTGGGATACTTGACTAGCAAGTCCCTTACAGCTCTTACCAAGTCTTTTTTCTCAGCCTGACCGGATTGGTAACGAAGCAAAAGATGCATAAAATCTTCTTTTTCAGTCGTACTCGCTTTTTTCTTAAAATAGCCCCAAACATGCTGAAAGGCATTGCTGACCTGACCCCGGTTTTCAGGCAGGGCTACCGCCTGATCAATCAAGTCTTGAACACGTGCTGCTTCTACCGAGTCACTTTTCAAATACTGGCGAATTTCCAGATAGATCTTACTGGAATGACTGAGAACCAGATATTTATTTCTAGCCCAAAGAGTCTGACATTGGGATATTTGGTTTAAATTTTCCATAATTACTTTTCCTACTGATTTTCAATTTCGAATACTTCTCGTTTCGTCTACATCATTGCTCGCAACCCAGTAATAAGTTTGCCAAGACAGAAAGCTAAGCGAAACTGCAAATCAACTATGATTGGAATAAGATTTCGAAGAGTATGAATCAAAATCCCCAATCACATGACTGGGGAATAGTTCATTAACGTACCTCTGCGCCGAGTTTTTCGGTCAGAGATTTTTCGATTTTTTCCATATATTTAGCCACTTCTTCGTCGGTCAGGCTAGCTTCTGGATTTTGGAAAGTCAGGCTGTAGGCCATAGATTTGAGGCCAACACCCAGCTTGTCACCAGAGAAGATATCAAAGAGCTTAATATCTGTCAAGCGCTTCACACCAGCTGCTAGGATTGCATCAAGGACCTCTTGGTGAGTGATTTCAGCCTTGAGCAAGAGGGCCACATCACGGCTGACAGCTGGGAATTTAGTGATTTCTGTAAATGGCTGTTCTGGCTGGAGCTGCTCTTCGATAGCAGACAGGTTGAGCTCAGCCACATAAGTTTCAGGAATATCGTAAGCCTTGGCTGTCGCAGGATGGACTTGACCGACAAAGCCGACAGGCTGGCCATTGATAGAGATTAAAGCAGTCCGTCCAGGATGCAAGCTCTTAATCTGGTTGCTAGCCGCGTATTCAGCTGTTAGGCCCAACTTAGCAAAGAGTGCTTCCACTACACCCTTAGCATAGAAGAAATCAACTGCTACTGGCTTGGTCTGGAAGTCTTTTTCATTAACCAGACCTGTCAAAGCAAAGGCAAAGCTATTGATTTCATTTGGCAGGTCTTCCTTAGGATTGCCAGTCTGCTCAAAGATTTTTCCAATCTCATAGAGAGCTAGATTCTTATTCTTACGAGCCACATTGTAGGCTAGGGAGTCCAAAATACCGGAAACCATGTTCTGACGAAGAACAGAGCGCTCCACTGTCATTGGCCACATGAGCTCAGTCAAGTTGCTAGGATTGAGAGTGAACTCAATCGCCTTTTCTGGCGTCGTCAAAGCATAGGTGATGATTTCTGTCAGTCCAGCTCCTTCTGCTAAAGTCCGCACTTGTCGGCGCAGTTGTTGCGTTGCAGTCAATTCACCAGCAGTTCCGTCATCTTTTGGCAGGCTAGCTGGCAATTTGTCATAGCCGTAAATGCGGGCAATTTCTTCATAGAGGTCTGCTTCGATTGAAATATCCCAGCGACGGCGAGGCACGCTGACAGTGAACTGTTCAGCATTTCCTGACAAGCCAAAGCCAAGTCTGCGGAAGACATCCACAATATCTGTATAAAGCAAGTCTGTTCCCAAAACTCGGTTGACATCCGAGAGACTAGACACCACTTCTACATCGCTAGTGTCTAAGCTACCAGCTGATACAATCCCAGCCTGAACAGTCGCTCCTGCCAAGTCCGCAATCATACTTGCTGCCGCGTCCAAAGCTTCATTGACAGTTGCCACATTGATGCCTTTTTCAAAGCGGGAAGATGATTCTGAGCGCAGGTTAAGGCGACCGCTGGTCTTGCGGATTGATTTACCATCAAAGACTGCTGCCTCCAGAACAACACGAGTGGACTGGCCAGAGATTTCTGTTGCTTGCCCCCCCATAACACCTGCAAGGGCTACTGGTTTGTCCGCGACAGTGATAACTAAATCGCTGACTTCCAAATCCCGCTCTTCGCCATCCAGTGTCACCAGTTTTTCACCAGCACGCGCTTCCCGCACGACAATCTGGTCACCATCAAACGTATCCAAATCAAAGGCATGCATGGGCTGACCAAAGTAGAGCAGAATATAGTTGGTCACATCCACTACATTGTTAATCGGACGGATTCCTTCGTTCATGAGGAGATTTTGCAGCCACTGAGGACTTGGGGCAATAGTGACATTTTCCAAGATACGAGCCGCATAGTAAGGGGCTTTCTCTGTCTCAAGGGCTACTGAAAGACTGGCAGCTGCCTGCTTTTCATTTTCCACCAGCGGAAAATCTTTGAAATGTACTGACTTGTCATAGATGGCAGCCACTTCATGAGCCACCCCACGCATAGACAGAGCATCTGCCCGATTTGGTGTGATGGAAAGCTCGATAATCTCATCGTCCAAGTCCAGATAAGAGAAGACTTCCTCACCTGGCACTGCTTCTTCAGGCAGGATTTGAATTCCATCCGCAAATTCCTTTGGCACGACAGAATCAGAAATGCCCAGCTCACCGAGAGAGCAGATCATGCCCAGTGACTCTAAGCCACGGATTTTCCCTTTTTTAATCTTATAATTGTCGGCAATACGAGCACCTGGCAAAGCCACCATGACCTTGATGCCTGCGCGAACATTTGGAGCACCACAGACAATCTGACGGTTCTCCTCTTCTCCGACATTGACTTGACAGACATGCAGGTGGGTATCAGGAACATCCTCACATGATACCACCTCACCAACAACAATTTTAGACAGGCCAGCAGCTGGTGATGTCACACCTTCCACTTCAATTCCTGTCGTTGACATTTTCTCAGCCAGCTCAATGCTCGCCACATCAATGTCTACTAACTCTTTTAACCACTTATAACTTACTAGCATATTTAAGATACCAAGGGCGTCAAAAACGACTGAAAAATAGGAGATTTGTTCAAGCATTCGATGAATGCTCGCAAATCTATCTTTTTTCCGAGTTTTTAGCCCGGGTTCAATTCCTTTCTCTATTCTATCGCTGAGGAACTTGACCAACCAAATTTTAGGGACTTGTCTGAAAGCCTGATTTCAGAAACAAATCATCTAAATTTAAAGCTTTTAGGTCGTATCATTTCCTCTCTTTAAATTTTCTTTTTTATTTCAATTTCTTGCGCAGCAGCCAGTCTGTATCTACTGTCTCACCAGTGATATAGTCGTGCTGGCTGAATTTTTCAAAGCCGTATTTGAAGTAAAAATCTTGAGCTCTAAAATTCTTTTCCCAAACGCCCAGCCAGACCCAGTCAAAGCCTCGTTTCTCAGCTTCTTCTAAGGCAAATTCAAACATTTTCTTGCCCAAACCTTGACCATGATAAGCTTTCAAAACATAGATTCGCTGAACCTCAAAGGCTTGTGGCAGTTCTTGCTCCGTTTGAGCATGTCCCCAGTTAAACTTGAGAAAACCAGCAATTTCACCGTCTTTGACAACAAAATAAGTCTCTGACTCAGGATCTGCCAGTTCCTTTTCGATAGTTGCAAGCGACAGCTCATTGTCAAAATAATGAGCCATATCAGCTTCCTTGATAAATGGACCAAAGGTTTCTTGATAGGTCGCGACTTCCAACTCCCGAAGGAGGCTCGCTTCTTCTCTTTTTACTCTGACTAGCATACTGCACTCCTTTCTCAGAAAAGCTGCATCTATGAATACAGGTTTCTACTTAAACTGCTGAGAAAAACGAATATCTCCTTGGTAGAAGCCACGAATATCGTTGATACCGTAGCGAAGCATAGCTACCCGCTCTTGACCAAGACCAAAGGCAAATCCAGAGTATTTCTCTGCATCAATACCGCTCATTTCCAGCACGCGCGGATGCACCATACCAGCTCCCATAATTTCAATCCAGCCGGTCTTCTTGCAGACATTACAGCCAGCACCGCCACACTTAAAGCAGGAAACATCCACTTCAACAGACGGCTCTGTGAATGGGAAGTATGACGGACGCAGACGGATACTGCGGTCTTGGCCGAACATCTTCTGGACAATCAGTTGCAGCGTTCCTTGCAGGTTGGCCATGGAAATATTTTCTCCAACCACCAGGCCTTCAATCTGATGAAATTGGTGAGAGTGAGTCGCATCATCGGTATCCCGACGGAAAACGCGCCCCGGTGAGATCATCTTGAGTGGCCCTTTAGAAAAGTCATGAGCGTCCATAGCCCGCGCCTGTACCGGACTGGTGTGGGTTCTGAGCAGGATCTCCTCTGTAATGTAGAAAGTGTCCTGCATATCCCGTGCAGGGTGGTCCTTAGGCAGATTCATCCTCTCAAAGTTGTAATAGTCCTTTTCCACTTCAAAGCCGTCCACGACCTGATAGCCCATCCCGATGAAAATATCTTCAATTTCTTCACTAGTCTGGCTGAGAATATGTCGGTTGCCTACCGGAATTTGACGACCTGGTAGGGTCACGTCTAAGGATTCCTCAGCCAGTTTCAGAGCTACTAATTGCTCTTCCATCTCTTGAGCAGTCTTTTCAAAGGCTGCTGTCAGAATATCACGCGCTTCATTGACGTGCTTCCCGATAATCGGCCGCATTTCTGCAGAGATATCCTTCATCCCTTTCAGGACTTCAGTCAGCGAACCTTTCTTACCCAAGACAGCTACACGCAAGTCCTGCAATTCCTTTTGATTCTCCGCCTTGAGCTGCTTGAGAGAAGCTAGAGTCTCTTCACGCAGGCTTTTTAGTTGTTCTTCAATCGTTTTCGTCATTTTCCCTCCAAAATAAAAAGCGCGCCAATCTCCATAAGCGGAGCGTTGACACGCGGTACCATCCGTTTTTTATCTGGCAAGCCAGACCTTACTTATCAATCCTAGAGCAAGTGAATTCGCCTAGCTTTCATCTAGAGAGCTTTCAGTCGCTGGCTCCCCTCCCTGTTAAACTTCCCCTAGGTTACTGGTCTTGCGGATTGCTATTCAGTTATACTTCATTCTAACAGATTTCTAAACATTTCGCAAGCTAAGTTAAAGAATTTACAAGAAGAGACTATCAAGAAAAAGAAGCCTGTCAAACAACAGACTTCCTTCTTTCTATTTAATCACTTGTCCTGCTTCTTTCAGAACATCTTCTGGTACAGTAATGCCAAGTTCTTTGGCATTTTTAGTATTGATTACAGATTTACCTGTGTCGAAAATATCTACTGCAGTGTCAGCAGGTTTAGCACCTTTAAGGACTTTAGCAGCCATTTTACCTGTCGCAACACCTAGATCATACTGGTCTACAACAACAGAGGCAAGGCCTCCTTCTTCTACCATGGCTGTCGCACTTGGATAAATTGGTTTCTTAGCTTCTTTATTGCTGGACACAACTGTCGCAAAAGCTGAAGCAATGGTATTGTCAATTGGAATCCATATAGCATCAACCTTGCCAGTCATGACATTCATGGTTGAAGCAATTTCATTGGTCGAAGGAACAGAGTATTCCTCTACCTTGTAGCCTGCCTCTTCAGCTAATTTTTTGAACTCTTCTACCTGAGCTTTGGAGTTGTCTTCGCTGCTAGAGTAGAGCGCACCGATAGTTTTGACATCTGGAGTTAATTTTTTAATCAGCTCTAGCTGTTGCTTAGCTGGATTGCGGTCAGAGACACCAGTGATATTGCCACCTGGCTTGTCCAGATTTTTCACTAGATTTGCTCCAACTGGATCTGTGATAGCTCCCATGACAATAGGCTTGTCCTTAGTAGCTGCAGCTAGTCCTTGAGCAGATGGAGTCGCAATCCCAATCAGCACATCGTTGTCATTGGAAACCAGCTGCTTACTCATAGTAGAGACCTTACTCTGATCTCCCTCAGCATTCATAAAGTCAATCTTAATCTTGTCTCCCTTATAGCCTTCCTCAGCCAAACCATCCTGAATCCCCTTGTAAATCAAATCTAGCGAAGGGTGGCTGACATACTGCAGCACGCCTACCTTGACTGTCTGACTGTCACTGTTAGTCTTCGTGGTGTTGCCTTTGCTGTTCAAGCTGGAATAGACAATCCCACCGATTGCCAAAACGGCCAAAAGGCCTAAGATAGTTACTAATCGTTTGTTTTTCATGTTCTTTCTCCATTTCTATGATTTATATTTTCTATCAATCCCTAGGGACGCCATCGTTTAAACATAGGCAATTCTCCTTGTTTTTTTATAATAAGCAACAAAAAATCCTCACACAGGTATTCTGTGTGAGGGCGAAAATCGCGGTGCCACCTCAATTATGGAAAATAGCTAATATTCCCCATGTCTCTATCTTGTCATCAAACAAGCTGCACTGTAAGGTGTGCCTACCGAATTCTTATTGTTTCAAATTCATTTTATCCATTAGCCCAATTTCGTAAAGATTTGCTGCTCATTTCCACCAACCACAAGCTCGCTAAAAACAAATACATCTACTACTTTTCTAATTTCCTATATTTTAAGTTTTTCCTGAAAGGATGTCAAGACCTTTTTGAAAATTTTTATAAAATGTTCGGATTTGGTTTATAGAGGCAGTTATAGGAAAAAATTAAATTGCTTTTTGCCGAGACTTTAGAAGCTTTTAGCTTGGTTTTTTGTTATAATTTTCTGTAGCAACTTTCAAGGAGAAAAACATGTCTTTCGACGGATTTTTTTTACACCACATGACAGAGGAGCTCCGCCGCGAATTGCTGGGCGGCCGTATTCAGAAAATTAATCAGCCCTTTGAGCAAGAGCTGGTTTTACAGATTCGAAGCAACCGCCAAAGCCACAAGCTGCTCCTGTCAGCCCACTCGGTTTTTGGGCGTGTCCAGCTGACAGATACCACGTTTGAAAATCCAGCTGTTCCCAATACCTTTATCATGGTCATGCGCAAATACCTGCAGGGCGCTGTTATTGAAGCAATCCAGCAGGTAGAGAATGACCGGATTTTGGAAATCAGCGTCTCCAATAAGAACGAAATCGGAGATAGCGTTGCTGTGACTCTGGTTATTGAAATCATGGGCAAGCACAGCAATATCATTCTCTTGGACAAGGCTAGCGATAAGATTATTGAAGCCATCAAACATGTCGGATTTTCACAAAATAGCTATCGAACTATCCTGCCGGGCTCAACCTATGTCGCACCGCCTCAAACAGGCAGCCTCAACCCTTTCACTGTGGGCGACGAAAAGCTCTTTGAAATACTTCATACTGAAGACTTAGAGTCCAAACGCCTGCAGCAGATTTTTCAGGGATTGGGCCGAGATACGGCTACTGAGCTCAGTGGCCGTCTGACAGCTGACAAGCTCAAAACTTTCCGTGCATTTTTTGCCAGTCCGACTCAGCCTAGCCTGACCGAAAAATCCTTCTCTGCTCTGCTATTTTCCGATAGCAAGACCCAAATGTCCACGCTATCCGAGCTTTTGGACACTTTCTATAAGGACAAAGCAGAGCGCGATCGGGTCAACCAGCAGGCCAGCGAGCTCATCCGCCGAGTAGAAAATGAGTTGGAAAAGAACCGGAAAAAGCTGGGCAAGCAAGAGGAAGAGCTCCTAGCAACGGAGAATGCAGAGGAATTCCGCCAAAAAGGGGAACTCTTGACCACCTTTCTCCATCAGGTACCCAATGACCAGGAACAGGTGGAATTGGACAATTACTACACAGGTGAGAAGATTAGCATCTCGCTTGACAAGGCCCTAACCCCCAACCAAAATGCCCAGCGCTATTTTAAACGCTACCAGAAGCTCAAGGAAGCCGTCAAACATCTGACCAGCTTGATCGAGGAAACACGGACTACGATTCTCTATCTAGAGAGCGTGGAAACAGCCCTTGCTCAAGCCAGCCTGACTGAAATTGCGGAAATTCGGGAGGAACTAATCCAGACTGGCTTTATCCGCCGACGCCAAAGAGAGAAAATCCAGAAAAGACAGAAACCGGAGAAATATTTGGCAACAGATGGCCAAACTATTATCCTAGTTGGACGCAATAATCTACAAAATGACGAGCTGACTTTTAAGATGGCTAAAAAAGATGAGCTTTGGTTCCATGCTAAGGATATCCCAGGTAGTCACGTGGTCATCACAGGCAATCTTCAGCCCAGCGATGAAGTTAAGACTGACGCTGCTGAGCTAGCGGCCTACTTCTCCAAGGCCAGACTCTCTAATCTGGTCCAAGTAGATATGATTGAGACTAGAAAACTCAATAAACCAACTGGTGGCAAGCCAGGATTTGTCACCTATACAGGCCAGAAAACCCTGCGCGTCACACCGAATGAAGAGAAAATTAAAAGCATGAAAATGTAAAAATGTCCTTTTTAACTATGAAACAGACTCAGGAGCATGACAGTCATTAGCTAGCTGAAGCTTTCTATTATCTCCATCAACTTTAATAATTTTTTATAAAAAACAGGTAGAACATAAGTTCTACCTGTTTTTGTGCTCTACCAAAATTCTTCTAGTTCATTAATAGAATTTCTTCAAGCCTATGTTAGTCCTCAGACTTTTTCTTTCTCTTCGATAAACCTAACAGTCCTAAACCAGATACTCCAGCAAGTAAACTTGCAGTCAAGTATGAGGTTTGCTCAGTACCAGTCTTAGGAAGAGTTTTAGATGCTTCACGTCTAGAGAGAACAGGTGGTACAGGCTGTACTGGAACAGGAAGCTCTGTCACAGTAGGAACGTAGGATGCAGTAATGGTGTTACCATTACGATCCTTACGAATTACAACTACTCCTTTTGCCTGACCTACAAAATTGGATTCAGGAACAAATGTTACAGTACCATCAGATGAAATAGTGTAGGTCCCTTCTCCAGGAACAACTTTTTCAGTAGAACCGTCTTCAAATGTTGGAGCTACTGATAAGTCAATATCTCCATCAAAAATCGGCTTACCAGTCTGCGTTTGACCTTTGAGACCTTCTGATGTTGCATTCTCAACTCGTGTTTGTCCAATAACTGTTGGAGTATAGATAGCAGTAACAACATTTCCATAAATATCTAGACGTTTTACAACTACCCCTTTAGCAGTTCCAACAAAGTCTGGTTCTGGTGTAAACGTAATCTTACCATCTTTATCAATAGTATAGGTTCCTTCACCTGGAACGACCAGTGTCGTATTACCATCCTCAAAGGTTGGTGGAACTGTACTATCGATATGTCCTTCAAACACTGGCGTTGCTACTTGTGTTTGACCTTTGGCTCCTGTAGAGGTTTTATCTCGTCCAGTAGATGGATCCACAACTGTTGGAAGATAAGTAGCCGTTACTGAAGTTCCGTTCTTATCCTTACGAATAATGATTACACCAGTCCCTTTACCTACAAAATCAGATTCTGGAGTGAAAGTTACAACTCCCTTATCATCAAGTTCATACACACCTTCACCAGGAATAACTTTCTTAACGCTACCATCATCAAATGTTGGTAAGACAGTCTCATCGATTGGAACTAATGGATGTCCTGCTTCAAAGATTGGGGTGCCAGTTTGAACCATACCTTTAATATTTGCAGAAGAAGCATCATTTCCAGTTGGAGTCACCTTAGTAAACTCTGGGCTGTAAGTCGCA
>NZ_GL890985.1:1534502-1535235 GCF_000212815.1 Streptococcus sanguinis SK49
AATTGGAACCAGTGGATCGCCACCCGCAAACGTTGGAGTTCCGGTTTGTGGAACACCTTGAGGACCTGTGCTCGTTGCATTAGTACCTGTAGGAACCACTTCTTTCACTACCGCTTGGTACTTGACAGTTACTGGAGTGCCATTGGCATCCACACGAGTTAATTCGAGTTCTGGTGTTTCACCCTTGAATTGTTTGTCCGGAGTGAAAGTTACCTTGCCGTCCGCATCCACTTCAAACTTACCAACATTTGGTACTTCTTTCACTGCGGTACCATTATCGAATAATGGAGTTGAACCTGCTGGGAATGGAACAGAGTCATGGCCTGGGGTGAAGCTTACTTTACCTTCTTGCACTTGACCTTGCAGACCTTCTGTCTTATCACCAGTACCAGTTGGAGTCACCTTAGTAAACTCTGGACTATAAGTCGCAGTAACTGGAGTACCATTCTTATCCACACGCTTAACAGTTACTGGATCCGGACTACCTACAAACTGCTTGTCTGGAGTGAAGGTTACTGTGCCATCTGGAGCAATCGTGTAAGTTCCTTGTCCTGGAATAGTCTTCTCTTTGCTTCCATCGTCGAAGCTTGGATCTACTGTTTCATCAATTGGAACCAGTGGATCGCCACCCGCAAACGTTGGAGTACCGGTTTGTGGAACACCTTGAGGACCTGTGCTTGTTGCGCCGGTTCCTGTAGGAGTCACCTTAGTAAACTCTGGGCTGTAAGTCGCC
>NZ_GL890985.1:1537300-1587415 GCF_000212815.1 Streptococcus sanguinis SK49
AAAGTAATGGATCCGTCTGGATTAATTGAATATTCACCCACACCTGGAACTGACTTCGTGGTATTACCATCATCAAAAGTCATTGGACGATCCATATCAATTGGAACTGCAGGATCACCAGCATTAAAAGTAGGGGTTCCCTTCTGAGGCTGACCTTGGATACCGCTTGATTCAGCATTGGTGCTAGTTGGGGTTACTTGCGTAACAGTTGGCTGATATACTGCTTCTGCCGTAGAACCATTGCTATCCGTTACACGAAGACGCGCTGGAGTAGGTGTTCCATGGAAATCTGGAGCTGGTTGGAAGCTGATTTCACCATTTGGTTTAACCGTATAGGTTCCTTGTAACTTGCCACTTGCGTCGCTAACTGCCAAGGTATTACCCTGTTGAACTTGTCCATCCACAACGAATTGTGGTCCTGCTGGGTTTAATGGGACTGTTTGCGTTTGATTATTAACAGTTGCTTGACCTGGCACAAAGTTAAGTTGGCTAGTTTGAAGTTGCCCTTGAGGTCCAGTAGTCTGAGTATCTTGGCCTGTTGGAGTTGCAGCTTTAACATCAGCTTGGTAAGAAGCCGTTACTTCTGTACCATTCTTATCCACACGTTTAACCGTTTCAGGATTTGGGCGACCAGTGTAGCCAGGAAGTGGTTGGAAGGTTACACGTCCTGTATTATCCACTGTATAAGTCCCAACACCTGGAACTTCCTTAGTTGATTTACCATTGTCAAATGTTGGAGCAACGGCTTCATCGATTGGCACTCGGCTATCACCTGGGTTGAAAACTAGGTTGCCGGACTGTTCTGCCCCTTGAATACCTTCAGAGCTTGCATTCTGACCTGTTGGTACAACTCGAGTAACAGTTGGTTGGTAAGTTGCACGATGCTCATTACCATTTGCATCATTCACTTGCAAGTTAACTGGGTCTACGGTCCCAACGAATGACTTGTTAGGAGTGAAGGTCACACGTCCTGTAGCTGGATCTAAGCTAAAAGTCCCAACTTCCTTGCCACCAGAGGTCGCAGGAATGCTTGTCCCAGAAACAGGGTTGCCATCAGCATCTAGGAAGGTAGCTGGATTGCTTGCAGAAGGCTGAACAGGCGTATTAGCTGGATTTCCATCAGTAAATAAAATATCTTTTACTTGCGGTAAACCTTGAGCATCTGTTGAAAGATGTTCTGTAAAGTTAAGTACCTTTGGAATGTAACGAGCATCCATGGAATTTAGCGGCTGATTGACAACAGGCTCTGAATTGTTCTTTGCAGTCCATTCGGTGCTTGCGCCGTTGCTGTCAAAACGTCGGATGTTAATCCCTGAGGTAGTACCAACGTATCCAGCTTTTGGAACGAAGACGACGTCAACATTATCACCATTTGGTGTTACCTTGTAACGTCCCTCTGCCGTTGTATACCAACCCTCTGCGTCTGGACTGAGAACCGTACCCGCATTGTCTAAAACAACAGGTGCTTTGTTAGTATCAATAGTTGCTCTTGCATTTTCATCGTCTTTGGAGAAACCACGTGGCGTAAAGCGTAGGCTTGTTTGTTGTTGCTGATCTCGCAAGCCCTTAGTTTCTTTCTTCTCACCTTTTGGTGGGTAAGTAAGGTTAACTTGTAAATCTTCTACTTCACCACTAAACGCAGTACCTGTAGGCTTCTCGATGTCTCCTTGATTCAAGGCAATACGAACACGCATCCCAAGTTTCTTAACTGTATCGTCATTCATAGGAGCATGATTTCTGAAAGTAACTGTATAATCTCCTTCGGTTGTTACTTCCGTAAAATCACTAGCTTCATTATCATCGAAGACTCCATTATTATTGAAATCAATCCATGCTCGAACATAAGCTTTGTCATTACCATTAGCAGAAGCGTGGAAACGAATTGAATAATCACCATCACGAAGACGATCTGCCCGGAAGAGCTCATGGGTCTTACCGACTAAATCATCTGGTAAAAGTTGATCGATGCCTTCATCGGCATGATCTGTATTGTCATCATGCGTCCAATCGTTTCCTGAAGTGGTATCAATATCAGCTGGCTTCCGTCCAAGATATGGTTGTGGATTTTGTCCACCAGTAGCCGCATTATAGCCAGAAATAGTATGAACAGCATTTCCATAGCTCTCAGGCGCGTCACCAGTATCGACAACCATAAACCCAATCATGGCTCCCTGTTGACCAGATGAGGCGATATAAATGCCTACTTCAGATGCCTCACGAGTCATTACGATTGGCACAGTGTGATCCTTAGACGTGTTAGGACCAAAGACTTGTGATCCTAAACCCCCAGTTCTTTGATCTGGGTTAGTAAATTTAGTCCAGTCAATTGTTGGAGTAGTCGCGTTATCACCAATATACTGACCTAATCTGTTAGGATTCATAGGCGCATAAGTTTCGGTAATCACATTACCGTTTGGCGAAACACGTTTCCATTCTGCTAGATGCTCCCAGCCTTGACCATTAGTAGTAAAGATAGCATATTCACCTGGGTTAGCTTCTTCACCATCCGCCATAACGACGGTTGCTTTAACCGGCTTATTAAGGTAAGTAGCTTCAACCTTAAACTTCACACCGTAGCTAGCACCATTTTTAGGTACCTGTAGTTGAGTTTTCCGCCCGTTGGTATCGATTCCTTGCTCACGTAAGGCCGTCCATTGGTTCATCGGCGCCCCAATGATTTTTGGACGTGCAGAATCGCCTTCTTTAACTTGGCGGTTATAATCTGCAGGAACATATCTAAACCAAGTGTTTTTGGCATCAGGATCATAGGTATCAGCATACTGAGTGCCTGCTACACGATCACGATAGATTTCAGTTGAGTGGAATGGCTTCAACTCCGTAACTGTTAATTTAACAACATAGCCTGGAGAGATTTCTTTCTCATAAACACTCCCTACTTTAAGAGATCCATCAGTATCAAGATCTCTGAACGCTTGAGAATCACCAAAATCTAACCAGTTGATTTGTTTCACTAAGTCAGCAGGACGCTTCTTCTCTGAATCTGCTAAAGTAGGTTTCGCAATTGTGTTATTAGGATCACCATCCCGAAGACCGGTAGGGGCTGCTTCACGACGTGTACGACGTGAGCGGCTTGGTTGTGGGGTTTCCACGCTAATTGCAGGTTGGGTAGCTGTAGTGTCACTAGTAGGCACAGTTGCGCTCTCAACTGGCTTAGCATCTGAAGAGGTCGCAGGTTTCTCAACAGGCTTAGCTTCAGAAGAAGCAACAACAGGTTTCTCAATAGCTGGTTGAGAAGTAGAATCATCTGCATTTGTCTGGTCATTCGTTGGCTTGACATTTGACTCAGGTGAAACTGTAGCTGAAGTATCTGTAGATACTGGTTGAGGTGTAACTGAGAAAGTCGCACTTTCTGCAGGTTGTGAACTTACAACATCCGTAGCAGTTGTTGTAGAATTGCTAATGTCAGTTCGAGTCGCCTCGTTTTGACCACTAGAAGCTGTTGCTTCATCTGCATTGACCTGTGCTGCCGTACCCAAAAGAATTAGGGTAGACAAAAGCACAGAACAAACACCCACGTTCAGTTTTCGAATCGAAAACTTACGCAAATGGGGATTGAACAAATCTTTTCCCATAATAAACTCCTAAATTATTTTTTATTATAAGCTTTATTATACACCATTTTTTTTTACTTGGCTATATAAATGTTTAATATTTAAAGATGTTTTAAATATTTTTAACTATATTGTATTCGCTTTCTTTATGATTTTTTCTTTAAATATGATTTTTTCTTTAAAAAAGAAGCCATTTCAGCTTCTTCTATATTCTTCAATTGAATAAAACCTTATCTAATTTTTCCTGCAGGGCTGCTAATTCCCAACCTTCGATTTCTTTTAGCTTATGATTAGTCACTGCCAGCCCCTCATATTTGAGTCCGCAGTTCTGGCAAAAGCGGCTCATGCACATCAGCTACTCGGTCCAACAAAGTTTTTAGCAGACCTGAAAAAGACCACCAATAAATAGGGCTGGTAAAGACCAGCACATCAGCCTGACTCAGCTGCTCATAGACTTGAAAGAACTGGTCGTTTTCTGCTGACTGGCCATATTGCTCAATGTGGTAGTCCACTAATTGAAGAGCCTCATAATCTCTATCCCGCAGAAAAAAGTGCCCCAGCTTAAAACTATTGCCATTCCTATTTGGGCTGGCGTTTACCAAATAAATCATAGCTTCTCTTCTCCTCTGTTCTTTTTCCAATTATATCAAAAAAGAGGGAAGCAAACAATGCTCACCCCTACTATTTATTCCGACTTTTCCATATCTTCTTTCATCTCATCCATATTAAATTTAGCAAAGAGATACTTGCGATCTTGTACTGGGAAACGCTGATCCAGCTGGTCTACAGCACCCAACTCGACGACACCTTCTTTGATAACAAAATCCATAACATGTCCGCCAAAAGTCAGATCGTCCGATACAAAATGCAGATGATAGCCTGCCAGACTGACCCCGTGGAAAATCTCAGGCGTCCAGATACCAACGATGGTACCTGTGACATTTTCCTTACGATACTCAGGCTGATTAACCGCTACTTCCGCAAACTTCCGCTCCGTTGTAGACTTGGGAATCATCCGAACATGCATGCGAGCGAAATCACCGTGAATCTTGATAGAGCGGAAAAGATTTTCGCCATCATAGTAAGACTCAATCCGCTTTTCCAACTCCTTGTCATCCATCTCAAAGCGCTGACGGAAAATGACCTCCGCCTGATGGGGAACAACTGCCGCGTAAGGTACTGTCATATCTGGTGACACCTCAACCACTTCTGGCACTTCTCCAGATCCCTTTGCCTGATAAGCCTTACCATTGAGAACAATGAGCTCACCATCAATAGAGTCCAGCGTTCCCAAGCCCAAATCTCCATACTGAAGCAGTTCCCCAACAGTCATACTGCCGTCGTAAAGACCAGCCATCAAAGCTCCCAAAGTATTATATTGAAATAATTTGATTGGTTCTGCCATTCTTTTTCCTTAATCTTTCTCTTCCTAAAAATATTATTGCCCATCCAGCTAAGTTTTTTTCATCTTTATTACATTGGCTTACTGAATTTCTCCGCCAATCATTATACCATAAATTGTGAGAAAGGGCTGAGCGAGTGCTTCTTGAGCTGTTATAAGCTTTCATAAAGCTCCTGCATACTCCCATCATCAGGTACTAATCTCAGGTAAGAAACAGCAGCCTTTTTAGCTTCTTCAAATCGGCCTAGTTCTCGCAAAAGATAGACATACTGCTCCAAAAACTCTGGATTGTCTTGCAATTCACGAGCCAGTTGATTATAGAGTTCCTCTGCTTTTTCAAGATTTTCCAAGGCCTGATAAGCACGAGCCAGATTCCAGCGGGTCAAGGCGTTATCGACTTCTTGCTCTGCAAATTCTAAAATATCCCCATAGCGCTCCTGCTCCAAATAAAGAGTAGTCAGACGCAAGGCAATCTCTTCCAAATCATCCGCATCTTCCTGAGCCTGCAAGAGATAATGTTCAGCCGCTTTCTCATCATGAAGTTCATAAGAAAGCTGTGAGGCTAGGAGCAAGAGCCGAGTCTCAAAAGGATTCTTAGCCAAGCCTTGCTGGGCAAGAGTCAGGGCTTCAGCCGTCCGATGCTCCGCATGAAGAGATAGGGCATAGCCATATTCGTAGCCTTCAAAATCCGGCGACAGAGTATCCAATTGCTTGAAATAAAGATTGGCCTTTTGGTATTCTTCCTGATCCGCTAATATAGTTGCGAGCTCATAAACCGCAGCATCGTCATATTCCAGCTCAACTGCTTTCTCCAAAAACTCAATAGCAGCTGCAAACTTTCCAAGACTGGCATAGCAGACTCCAATCCGCTGATAGGTTGAGACGCCTGTCTGCTCAAAGATTGAGCGATTGTCTAGCTGGGCGTATTCCTTAATCGCCTGTGAAAAATCCCCCAGCTCCAAATCTATCTCAGCCAGGCCAAAGGTTACCAAAGGCTCATCAGTCATCTCTGCTGCCTGAGCTAATTTTTCACGAGCTACATCAGGCAGCCCCTCTAGCTGATAGAGGTCAGCCTTAGCCAAGAGAGCAGCTACATACCAGTCACTGTCTGGCTGAATCTCCTCCAGATAGGCAAATGCCTGCTCCAATTCCCCATCATCACTGGCAATAGCTGCCAGACTGATATAAGAAGCTGGATAGTCAGGAGCCAACTTTTCAAAAATACGCTTGGCCTGAGGGAAAAAGCCGATACTCTCTAAGTAATCGGCCAAGTCCAATAATTCTTCTTCGCTGTCTGTAGTCAGGGCTTGCTCGAAATAGCGGTCAGCCAGAGCTAGGTCCTGCTCCTGTAAAGCTGCCAACATTTGTTCACTCTTGCTCACTGATTTCTCCTTCTTTTTCAAAATCGGCTTCATAGAGGCCACTTACTTTCTGATACCACTTAAAGATGGCTGCAATGGCTACCTTGGCTGAAGCATAGGCGGGAATTCCTAGGAAAACGCCCCAAATGCCAAACATAGTACCAGAAGTTAATAATACGAATAAAATCGTAATCGGATGAATGCTGAGCTGACTGCCCAAGACCAGGGGAGAAACAAAACGCCCCTCGATTGTCTGCTCAACGATGAAAACGACAATGACCTTAGCCAGCATCACTGGGCCGCCAGCAATCAAACCGATTGCCAGAGCTGGAAGCATGGCCAAAAAGCTGCCCAGATAAGGCACCAGATTGAGAACGCCCGCAATTACTCCAAGAGTGACACCGTAGCGCAGACCAATAATCTTGAAGAAAACAATAAACATCAGAGCTACAATGATAGCAACCGTCACCTGACCTCGCACATAATTAGCCAGCTGGCTGTTGATATCCGTCATCACTTGACCAAAAGAAGCGCGGAATTTAGTTGGCAGAAACTGGGTCACATAGCCTTTCAGATTTTTCCCATCTCTCAGCAGGTAAAAAAGGATAAATGGCATGATGATAATAGCCACGACAATCTGCGAAGTTGTACTGATTAAGTTCCCCGCCCAGTTAACTGCCCGCGATGAAAAATTGCTGGCCCAATCGGTAATCTGGCTAGACAGATTGCTAGTGTATTCCTCAATCTGCGGCTTGAAATCTGCCGAAATATACTTAGTCACGACATCGTCGATGAACTTGTCAGCCTGCTTCAGATAAGCTGGAACATTTCTGACAAAGGCCATGACCTGATGCTGCAAGCTAGGAATAGCAACAGCCAAGCCCCAGATAATCAAAAAAGCAATTAAAACAAAGACAACGGTAATAGCAACCAGTCGATTAATCTTATGCTTTTCCATCCAGTCGACGATAGGATTTAACAGATAATAAAGCAGGCCAGCTAAAATAACCGGCAGCATAATCACTCCCAAAAATTCAATGACTGGACTAAAAATAAAACTGATTTTACTAAGTATAAAAATATTCAGCCCCATCAAAAGGGTCACTAGAAATACTGTAATGGCCTTGTTATCTAAAAACCATTTAAAAAACCAGGATAGGCTAAAATCTTTCTCTTTGTGCTCCATATTCTCCTCCTTTAACTCGTCATTTCATTGTAACATTTTTCAGAGAAAAATTCTCTGCTCAACTATAGGGAAAAGCAAAAAAAGAGAGGTGCCAGAAGACTTGTATTTTTCGCAAAATACAGCTTCTGACTTCTCTCTTCTGCTCCTGCACAGCCAGCTAGAATACGAGGCTATTTTTCGACAGCTGGCAGAGAAATGCTAAAGCGCATCTTCCGCCCATCAACGGCTTCAAACTGATATCGCAGACCATGCTTGTCCAAAATTTGCTGAACGATAAAGAGTCCCAGACCAGTTCCGCCATCCTTGCGATTGCGACTGTAGTCTGGCCGATAGAAAGGCTGAAAAATCTGCTGAATTTGGTCTTTGTTCAAGACGCGTTCCGCCTCATTTTCGATGACTAGCTTACGCTCTTCCTGCCTAAGTAGAATCTGTCCACCTTCTACTGTATAATGAAAGGCATTGTCCAGAAGATTCTTGATAGCCTTGAGCAGATAGGTGCGGTTCCCCTTGACCTTCGCTTCTGCCAGCTCAACCTGAAAATGGTAGTGTCTGACATCTGCTAAAACTCGATAGGTGCTCAGATTTTCCTCCAAGACCTGCTTGAGTGAAAAGACTTCCAGTTCGGTTTCAGTCTTCATCTCCAGTTTAGAAATGGCTAAGATAGACTGAACTAACTCCGACTGCTCCTCTAGAATTTCTCGGCACTTCTGCAAGTACTTGTCTCGATCCTTGAACTCTCCTACTCCATAGATCATGCCATCAACTATCCCCATCATGCTGGTAATGGGTGTCTTGAGCTCATGCGATGTCATTCGTAAAAACTCAGCCTTTTCTCGCTCGCTTTCTGCAACCTTTTCATTTTCTAGGCGCAGAGCCTCGATACTAGTCAGCAGATTAGCATAGAGATGATTAATGTCTTGGGCCAGTTCGGCAATCTCATCACGCCCCTTGACCTGACAGGTCACATCTGGAGCCAGACTCGTCATTTGACGGGTGCTTTTAGAGATGGCTTTAATCCGCTGACTGGAAGTCCGGCTATAGAGATAGGCAGCTAGACCACCTAAACTCAGAGAAACCAGCAAGACAAATGGATAGAGATTGAGCAAAATCCGACTAGCATCAGAAACAGGCTGTAAGGAATATTCCCCTCTCAGGACAACTTCTTTACCATCTGAAGTTCGAAAGCTTTCTGATAAACTCTTGCTCTCATAGTCACTGTTGGCAATTGTTGGGACGATGGTCAGTTGCAAAGAGCTTTCATCGCCAGCTTCGAGTGAGGGATAGAGAATGGTATTGTCTTTCGCCAGCAAGGTAAACCAAATCAGATTGCTCTTTTTACTATAATCACTCAAGAGCTCGCCTATTTCCTGACTGGACTTTCCCTTGACTTGCTTGGAAACCTGGTCAAATTCTCTCTTAGCTTCTCCACTCTTAACCTGCTGATAATACACCGGCATGGCAAAGTAAAGACTGGCTAGAACGATAGTCACCACCACGAAAATGATAGACGAGGTCAAGAGAAAGTTCTTTTTGACAATTTTCACTTGTCTTCTCCTCCAAGCTGATAACCCATACCCGTAATAGTTTTCAGCGGCACACCCGGAATCTTTTTACGGATATTCTTGATATGATTATCCAGCACCCGACTATCCAGCTCGCTGTAACCCCAAATAGTATTCATCAGCTGATCTCGGGTCACCAAGTGCCCCTTCCTCTTAGCTAGAGTCTGCAAGATTTCATATTCTTTCTTGGTCAGAGGCATCTTCTCACCTTGCCAGTAAACCGTGCAGTCATCAATCGAAACCGTCAGGTCGCCAACAGCAATCTCTGAAGCAACAGTATTTCTGCGCAGAATATTCTCAATCCGTTTGACCAAGATTAGCGGTGAAAAAGGCTTGGTTACATAATCACTGATGAGATGGTTAAAGCTGACCAGCTGGGTATACTCGTCATCAAGTGCTGTCAAAATCATGACCGGAATCTGAGAAGTCTTGCGGATTTCCTTCAGTACTTCCAGACCACTCTTGGTTGGCAGCATCATATCTAAGATGACTAGATCAAAGGGTTCTTCTTCAAAAGCCTGCAAAGCATCGCCACCATCAAATACTGGCCTCACCTCATACTGACTTTCCTTTAAAAACTCGCAAATCACTTGATTAATCGTCGTATCATCTTCCACCACTAGAATCTTGTGCATACTTAGATTTTTCTCCTTTACCTATTCAAATCGCAGGGCTTCGATCGGATCCAGCTTGGATGCTTTCACAGCTGGCAGGAGCCCAAATACTACTCCTATTATACAACAAAAGAGCAAACTTACAAAGACAGAAAAGAGGGATAAAATATACGGATAGGCTAGAGACTGGGTGATGGCAAAGCCTGAGGCGATACCAGCCACCACGCCAATAATCCCTCCCATCAGAGTCAGGATAACTGCCTCAATCAGGAATTGCTTGAGAATAATCTTCCGCCGAGCTCCCAGAGCCTTTTTAATCCCGATTTCACGAGTCCGCTCTGTCACTGAAACCAACATGATATTCATAACACCAATACCTCCGACTAAGAGGGAGATGCTGGCAATACCTGCTAGCAAGACGAAGTTAGACTTGTTGAGATTGTCCAGCTGCCGTTCAAATTCCTGCAGGTTGAGCACACCAAACATATAGTCTGACGGTGGCATTTGCTGATTGAGATAATCACTGACCTTCTTGGCCACTTTCTTCAAATCATCAGCCTTGTGGGTTTGGACAGTCACTTCAGGACTGACATTAATGGTATCAAAAATCCGATGCCACTGCTGCAAGGGAATATAGGCCACCTTTTCCGCACCAGCTGTTAAACCACTCTGCTCAGTCGACTCAAACACGCCAATGACCTTAAAGGGATTACCCAAGACTTCAACATATTTGCCTATACCATCACCCTTTGGAAAAAGACTGTCATAAAGTGACTTTTCTAAATAGGTCACCTGCTCTTGATTTTTAAAGGCTTCTGAGTCAAATCCTTCACCTTCAAGCAGACGCTGCTGCTTGATGTCAGCGGCTGTCTGCGAAACAGCCTGAATCTTCCCAGATGACTTTTGGCTCAGGTAGTAAATCTTCTCATCTGTACCATAGGTCAGCAGAGCATTCTTGACCCCAGAGATTTCCTTAATCTTGCTTAATACATCCTCTCCCATAAAGGGAATATAAGAAGGCTTCTGAGCTTGAGATTTCTCTGGAATGGTCGGATCAATGGCGCTTTTCTTGTCATAGACGACCTTGATTGTGTTATTGTTGCCGCCGATGAGCTGACGCTTAGTATTTTCCGTATTTCCCTCAATGATAGAAAAGATAGCGATGATAGCGCCTATCCCAATGATAATCCCCAACATGGTCAGCATAGAGCGCATTTTATGCGACAAGATTGAATTCAGAGCTACAAAAATATCTTCCATACAGCTTCCTTTCTATCCTATCGCTTTGCTCTCTATATTACCGTCCCGCAGGATAACCGTCTGCTTGCAGAGTTGGGCTACTTCCGGCTCATGGGTAATGATGACAATGGTCTTGCCCTCATCATTAAACTGCTTGAAAAGATCCATAATCTGCACACTGGTCTTGGTATCCAGGGCCCCCGTTGGTTCGTCCCCAAGGATGAAGCTGGGATTGGTTACCAAGGCTCGTGCAATGGCTACCCTCTGCTTCTGACCACCGGAAAGCTCCATAGGCTTGAAATCACTTCTTTCTTCCAGACCGACCAATCGCAACATTTCCAGAGCTCGCTCCCGTCTCTCTTTTTTAGGAATTTTCATGTAAGTCAGAGGCAGTTCCACATTTTGGCAGGCCGTCAGCTTGGGCATGAGGTTAAAATTTTGAAAAACGAAGCCAATCTTCTGATTGCGCAAATCGGACAGCTGATTGTCAGACAGCTCAGACACATCGGTCCCCTCAATATGATAAGTCCCTGAACTTGCCTTATCAAGACAGCCGATAATATTCATCAGAGTGGACTTACCAGATCCAGACGGTCCCATGATAGCCAGAAAATCCCCCTCTTTCACATGCAGATCAATTCCTTTTAAAATTGGAAATTCCTGACTGCCCTGCTGATAAGATTTGTGGATATCCTTAAGCTTTAACATGCTGTCCTACCTCCATCCCTTCTTCCATACCTGCTCTCGGTGTTGAAATGGTATCCTGCATAGTCAGACCTTCTGTAATCTCTACTAAACGGTCAGAAACTTTCTTGGTCTTAACTTCCTGCAATTTCAGAGTCTTGCCCTCTACCTTCCAGACATAGGTCTTGCCATTTTTACTGAAAGTATAAGCCTTATTGACAACTACCTTTCCTGCCTCGGGAGCATTCTCCACGATGTTGACATAGGAATGGGAACCCACCAGCGGCATTTCACCACCCTGATCCAGCTCAACTGTATAAGGATACTTACCTTGGTTAGGATTTTCCTGTTGCTTATTCCCACCATTATTATTGGAAGTATTTTCTGCTGTCAGACTGCCGACCTGAGTTACCGTACCACTCCAGCGTTTCTTAGGATCCTTGCGATCCACCACTTCCACTTTCTGGCCGACACTCAGCTTTTCACGGTCAAATTCACTGACAGTACCTTTGACCAGAGTTTTAGACTTGTCCATAATCTCAATAAAGTTTTCTTCTTCCTTTTTGGCCTTGGACTGATTGGGCAAATCTTCATTCATAGAGGTAATCGTTCCTGCTGTATCTGCAGTCACAGTATCATACTTCATCCGGTCTGATTCTGTCTGGGCTGTCACCTGAGCCTTTTCAGCCTCAATCTGAGCTGTCGTCACTTCATTATCCGCAGTCTTAGCATCGCTCAGCGCTTGAGCCAACTCGTCTTCAGCTGACTTTATCTGCTCCAGCAATGACTCATCCTGACTGGAATTGTATTTGTCCTTGAGTGAGTTTAAGCTGGCCAACTTGCGATTATAAGTTTCCCATTTAATCGCAGCGCTATTTTGAGCGGCTGTAATGCCATTTGCCTTGGACTGGGCATCATATTGAGCCGACTGGGCTGTCAATTGCTGCTCTGTCGCATAGGAAAAGAGCGGCTGTCCTTGTGTAACGGTATCACCATTTTTGACAAATACTTCCTTGACTTCCCCTTTAGACGGGTCAATCTTGACCTTACTGCTATTGTTGGCAACTACTTCCCCAGATAAAACCAGGCTTGTTTTTTTGCTGTTATTGACAGCTTCTTGGACTGTCAGCGAATCAATCGTCTTATCTACCATTTTCATGGCCTGTTGTTGATTGATCTGTCTAAAATACAGATAGCCTCCCAGCCCAGCACAAGCGAGAATGACCGTGCTGCCCAATAGAATGGTCTTACGATTCATTTTTTTTCTTCGAAACATATTGCCTCCAACCTACATGTTTTAATCTTTATTCAGCTTCTGAGCTAGATCCTGATCCATCTTCTGGAATTTCCTCACCATCTGCTGGGATTTGAATAACATTTCCATCAGGCATTGTGTATTCTGTTACTTCTTTGCCATCTACCGTCTTGGTCTTCTTGTCAACAGCATCCTTCTGGAAGTCTACTTGTTTTCCATCCTTAATTTCTGAGTTATCTGCTTCTTTATTTCCGCATGCGGCTAAAAAGAATCCAGACATTCCAATAAGGGCAACGAGCATAGCAATTTTTTTAACGTTCATTTGATTTCTCCTTTGTTTGACAAGCAGGAAGTTTGTTGCTTCCTGACAGTAATTGTTTTTTTGAACAATTCTATTCTAACAAAGTCATCTATCCCCTTCCTACCCGCTATCTGTTTTTTATCTGTTTTTTCGAAAACAATACTATTCTTTTGAAAATCAGGCAAATCCTCCGCTCTAAGCCCTATCTTCTGCTTTTATGATATAATGGTAGCAAGCAATCTAAATATATACGAGGTAATGTCATGGCACAAACAGTTTACTTTGGAACCTATACTCGCAGAGATTCCAAGGGAATTTATAAGGCAGATTTTAATTCTAACAAAGGAACTTTAGAAAACTTGACCTTGCTTGCTGAAGAGCCCAGTCCGACCTACCTAGCCTTTGATAAGGCTGGACATCTCTATTCTGTCGGAGCAAAGGACGGACAGGGAGGTATTGCAGCCTTTGATCAAGCAGGTCAGCTCCTCAACCATGTTGTTGAAGAAGGGGCTCCGCTCTGCTATGTGGCAGTCGACGAGGATCGTGACTTAGTTTACGGTGCCAATTATCATAAAGGACAAGTCTTGGTTTACAAACGCCTAGCTAACGGCAGACTGGAACTAGCTGACTCAGCTACCCACCAAGGTCAAGGACCACATGCCAATCAGGCCTCTGCTCACGTCCACTATGCTGACCTAACACCAGATCAATACCTGATCACCTGCGACTTGGGAACTGATGAAGTAACTACTTATGATGTTGCTGAAGATGGAAAGATCGCTCCTCTGGATACCTACAAGTGTGCCGCTGGAGCTGGTGCCCGCCATATCGTTTTCCACCATCATTATAAAATCGCCTATTTAATCTGTGAGCTTAATTCTACTATTGAAGTCCTAATTTACGACGGAGTCGGCCATTTTGAACACCTGCAAACTGTCTCCACCTTGCCAGAGGACTTTGAAGGTGCAAACGGAACAGCTGCTATCCGTCTGTCTGCTGATGGCAAGTTCCTCTACGGTTCCAACCGTGGTCATGACTCTCTTGCCGTTTACAAAATCTTAGCTGATGGTAGCTTGGAGTTAATCCAGATTGCACCTACAAATGGCCAAAATCCACGGGATTTCAACATTACACCAGATCAAAACCATATCATTGCTGTCCATCAAGACTCAGACAATGCAACCATCTTCAAACGCGATGCAGAAAGTGGAAAATTGACAGAAATCTCCCACGATTTCTACGTTCCCGAAGCTGTTTGTGTGACCTTTAAATAAGCAGAATTCTTGTCTTTCTATTAGAAATTTGATTAAATAGTATAAAAAATTACTAAGGAGCAACAACTATGAATCCATTAGATTTATTTAACCAAGTAAAAGAAATGATTGAAAAGAAAGACTTTGATGGCGCCAAAAAGTTTATCGAAGAAAACAAAGACAAACTCGGTGAATACCTAGATCAAGCCAAAAAATTAGTAGCTGAAAATGAAATGGCCAGCGGCGCAATTGATAAAATTAAAGGTTTGTTCTAAGTAAACATAACAAAAACGCTTGAAAAATCAAGCGTTTTTTATTCTTTTTTATAAAATCAATGGTAAGAAAATTTGTGCTAAGCCTAGAAAAGCTAGATAACCTAACACATCTGTTGCTGTGGTAATGAAAATGGTCGAGGCTAGAGCCGGATCCTGATGCAGGGTCTTGATAATCAACGGTACAAAGTAACCAAATAGAGCACCACATGCTAGATTGATCATCATAGCCAATACCACAATAACAGACAGATAGAAATTTTGATAGAAGACAAACATGACAATAGCTGCAATCAAGCCAGTAAAGAAACCATTAACCAAAGCTAGCACGATTTCTTTGAATACTAAATTCCGATCTTCTTTCAGATCCAGTTTCCCCAAGGCAATTCCCTGGATAACCAAAGCTAGTGTCTGAGAGGCAGAATTTCCTCCCATTCCTGTGATAATAGGACTAATCGCTGCTAATGCTACAACTTTTGAAATCGTATCATCAAAAAGTGCTACTGTCGCAGAAGCTAGAAAGGCTGTCACTAGGTTAATCATCAACCAAGGTAAGCGTTTCTTGAGTGATTCTTTGAAAGGTCCTCCAATTTCTTCACTTTCTTGGACACCCCCCATCCGCAAGATATCTTCTTGATACTCTTCTTGCAAAACATCGACGATATCGTCAATAGTGATGATTCCTAACAATACCTGCCGATGATTGACGACCGGTACGACAGATAAATTATATTTGGCAGAAAGCTGTGCCACTTCCTCTTGGTCAACCTCTGGCGTTACACTCACTATCTGAGTATTCATAAATTCACTGAGTTTCATCTCCGCATCATGAATAAACAAATCACGAATATCAATCCAGCCAACTAGCGAATGATGCACATTTCTAATAAATAAGGTATCAATAACTTCTGTATTGGGCGAAATCTCCCTCAATTTATTGAGAGTTGCTGAGACGGTCAGGTTTTCATTTAAGGTGATGAATTCTGTCGTCATCAGACCACCAGCTGTCTGAGGATCGTAAGCCAACATAGCTTTCAAATTCTCTTGACTGGTATTTTTCATCATACTTAAGTATTGCTTACGCAAGTCCACACTCAAGTAACCCAAAATATCTACTACATCATCATCTGGCATAAGATGAAAAAGAGTGCTGGTACGTTTGAAAGAAATCGATTGGATAATCTGTCGTTGCAACTCCGGCTCGGCTTCTTTTAAAATCTCTACCAATTGATCATCACTAGCCATTTCTGTAAAGGTTTTGAGAAGATTCCCTTCCTCATCCTCCAAAGCCTCCAAAGAAAGAGCAATATCAATGGGATAGTAATCATCAAATATCTGATTGAAAACTTCACTATCCTGTGATAGTAAGACCTGATTTAATAATTCTTCCATTGTACTCCTCCTTCCACTTTGCTAGTATACCATAAAAGACTGATTTTGATACAAGAAAGCTATAAAATCTTCAGTAAATCGCTCACTTTTTCAAGCATGTAGTCACAAGGAAACGCAGGGATTACTTGATTATATTTTCCGAAAGAAAAACTGTCATCTTGTCGTCTAATTTTTCAAGGGAAAGAACATGACCAGACCCACACAGTACTTCTAGGCAATTTTCTCGGAAAAGATGATAAATCTCCCTCTCATCAATTAGGGTGGTTCCTAAATCAAAAAATATCCATTGTTACATCTTTACACATCAAAAAAGCTAGGACTAAGTCCTAGCTCCTCTTAAAGGTTGTTAGATTATTTTTTCAAGTTATAGAAAGCTTGAAGACCTTTGTATTGAGCAACTTCACCAAGTTGATCTTCGATACGAAGCAATTGGTTGTATTTAGCAATACGGTCTGTACGTGAAAGTGAACCAGTCTTGATTTGACCTGCGTTAGTTGCAACTGCGATGTCAGCAATTGTTGAATCTTCAGTTTCACCTGAACGGTGTGATACAACTGCAGTGTAACCAGCTTCTTTAGCCATTTCAATCGCTTCAAAAGTTTCAGTAAGAGTACCGATTTGGTTAACTTTGATAAGGATTGAGTTAGCAGCACCTTCTTTGATACCACGTGCAAGGTAGTCAGTGTTTGTTACGAAGAAGTCGTCACCAACAAGTTGTACTTTCTTACCAAGACGTTCAGTAAGAGCTTTCCAACCATCCCAGTCATTTTCATCCATACCATCTTCGATAGTGATGATTGGGTATTTGTTAACCAACTCTTCAAGGTAGTCGATTTGTTCTGCAGATGTACGAACAGCAGCGCCTTCACCTTCAAATTTAGTGTAGTCGTATACTTTACGTTCTTTATCGTAGAATTCTGATGATGCACAGTCAAATCCGATAAATACATCTTTACCTGGAACATAGCCAGCAGCTTCGATAGCAGCGATGATAGTTTCTACACCATCTTCAGTTCCTTCAAAGCGAGGAGCGAATCCACCTTCGTCACCAACGGCAGTTTCCAAACCACGAGATTTAAGGATTTTCTTAAGAGCGTGGAAGATTTCAGCACCGTAACGAAGAGCTTCTTTGAATGTTGGAGCACCAACTGGCAAGATCATGAACTCTTGGAATGCGATTGGAGCATCTGAGTGAGATCCACCGTTGATGATGTTCATCATTGGAGTTGGAAGAACTTTAGTGTTGAATCCGCCAAGGTAGCTGTAAAGTGGCACTTCAAGGTAGTCAGCAGCAGCACGAGCTACAGCGATAGACACACCAAGGATTGCGTTTGCACCCAATTTACCTTTGTTAGGAGTACCGTCCAAAGCGATCATTGCACGGTCGATAGCTTGTTGGTCACGAACATCGTAACCGATAATAGCTTCAGCGATAACGTTGTTTACATTATCAACTGCTTTTTGTGTACCAAGACCACCGTAACGAGATTTGTCGCCATCACGAAGTTCAACTGCTTCGTGCTCACCTGTAGAAGCTCCTGAAGGAACCATACCACGTCCGAAAGCACCTGATTCAGTATAAACTTCTACTTCAAGTGTTGGGTTACCGCGTGAGTCTAGGACTTCGCGAGCGTAAACATCAGTAATAATTGACATTTCTTACTCTCCTTATTATTTAAAATTATTTACTAGTCTATGATACCTCAAAAAACGCTTTTTTTTCAAGGAAAAATAGAGAATCTAAGCAAATTTGAGAATTTTTGCACAAGAAAACGATTCCAAACTTACTATATAAATGTTTTTCCAGCGAGCCAGAACGAATATTCAACCTTTTAGAATTTCTCCTTTTATGGTACAATTTTATTATGACTGATATTAATAAAGTAATCATGGAAAAAGCTCAGAGCGGAGTCAAGCTCAATCCTGATGAACAGCGTAGATTTTTAGGGACTTTTGAGGAGCGAGTGCTAGCCTCCTGCTCTATTGAGCAAGCCAACGAGACCCTCATTCGCAGTCATTTCAAGGAAATGCTCAGTAGCATCATGAAAAACTGCCAACCTGTAATTGTTAAAATTTCTCCGGAAGTCGAGTCAGGCAATCAAATCTTTTATCTAAAAACCTCTAAGGAACTAGGCTGCGAGGCTACTATCGTCTCAAGCGATTACCAGTCTTCTCCTTTTGGCCTAATTGTCCATAGCGATCATCTTGTCCAAGTAGATGACAAGGATATGAACCAACAGTTTGCTAGCCTCCTTCAGCCAGCAGAAAAGCCTGCAAATGAAAAGCCCTCCCTCTGGAAAAAATGGTTTGGATAGGATGACAAATTTAGAAAAACTTTTTGCCTTCTTTGAAGCAGAAAATCAGCGTGATTGGCAAACCTATCAGACCTTTCTTTCTGATCATGTTAGCTGGGAATTAGAAGGTGACACAACCGAAATCATCAAAGGAAAAGCGGACTACCTGACTAAGATTCAAAAAGCCTACCATAAGAACCCCGTCCAATTTTCTTGTACTTATTATCAGCTTAGTCCTGACCAGAGTCGGATTGTAACTATTTTAGAAAATGACTTTTGTGACCTGTCTTGTGACATCTTCTTCTTTGAAAAGGGCATGATAGTCAAAGAAATTGAATACCTACTAAAAAAAGCGGATTAACCGCTTTTTTTATTTTTAGTAGATTACCAATATTTCTGGACGTTCGAATCAAATTTTGCTCCGCCTGCTCTAGGATCTTATCTAAACTATCTGCTTGTGCAATAATAGGAAAAGCTGCCTGAATATTCTCAACTGGGAAATCCGGTAAATCATCTGCCAGACTGCCGCAAATCGCCAGTACAGGAATGCCTTCTGGTGTTCGTCTGGCGACCCCGACCGGTGCCTTGCCCGCCAAAGACTGACGGTCCAACCGACCCTCGCCCACTACGACCAAGTCCGCTTTTTTAACTCTTTCATCAAAATCCAGTAAATCTAGACAGGTTTCAATACCCGAAACGATTTTTCCTCCGGCAAAAGCAACCAGTCCTGCTGCCATTCCGCCACCGGCCCCAGCGCCACCCATGTCAATCACCTGAGGATTGACCAACTGATAGAAATCTGCCACGGCTTGATCTACTTGAGAGAATAATAAGGGAGATAGACCTTTCTGACCTCCGAAAACAGTTGTCGCACCGCGAGCTCCACAAAGAGGATTATCAACGTCCGTCAAAATCTCAATCTCAACTTCTTTCAAGAAAGCAGGAACCTGCTCAGCTGATATTCGAGCGACCTTTCCCAAAGACGAGCCAATGGGGCGCAATCTATGATTCTCCGCATCGAAAAATTCATAGCCAAGGCCAGCTGCCAGTCCAATCCCACCGTCGTTGCTGGCCGAACCTCCAACACCAACTAAAATTTTTCTAACACCGTCTTCAGCCAGGTGCAAAATCAATTCTCCCAATCCTTTGGTCTCTATGGCCAAAGGATTTCGTTTTTCCTGAGGAATAGATGCGAGTCCGACCAAATCAGCCATTTCAAAAAGCGCTTGTTGACCATTTCTAGCATAAGACATTTTTACCGGCTGGCCAAAGGGTCCGGTCACAGTATGATGAAATTCAGCCCAGCCCAAGGCTGCTGTCAGCGCAGTCATTGTCCCCTCGCCACCGTCACCCACCGGCAGCAAGTCAAAGCTGGCATCTGGCAAGGCCTGAGAAAATCCTGTCTGCAGAGCTTGAGCAACCTGAGCAGCTGACAAACTTTCCTTGAATGAATCCGGTGCAATTAGAATATGCATGCCTCTCTCCTACTCTTTTCTATTGTCTAAAAGATCAATGACCCGATAGAGATTGCATTCTTGAATCTGGTAAGGAGCTTGCTCGCGCACGATCGGCTTGGCCATAAAGGCAATTCCCATCCCTGCCGCTTGAATCATAGGCAGATCATTGGCGCCATCTCCCATAGCAATCGTTTGATTTAATTCCAACTTGTTTTCGGCTGCCCATGCTTTTAGCATGGCGAGCTTGGTATCCTTAGTGACAATCTCTCCTAAGACTTGGCCTGTCAAAAGGCACTGCTGGATTTCCAAACGATTTGCCTTGACGTAGTCAATTCCAAGCTGCTCAGCCAGTCTGTCCACCGTCTCATGAAAACCACCTGACACCAAGCCTACTTTATAACCACGTTTATGCAGCTCCTTGACCAAGTCCTCGGCTCCTGGCGTGAAATGGATCCTTTCAGCAATTCGAGCAAAAATATCCTCCGGCAGACCTTTTAAAAGGGCGACCCGCTCACGTAAGGCAGCTTCAAAGTCCAATTCCCCTCGCATGGCACGCTCGGTAATAGCCGCAACCTGAGCTCCTACACCAGCCTCCTCTCCTAGCAGGTCAATCCCCTCTTCCATGATTAAGGTGCTATCTACATCCATGACTAACAAGCCTTTGACTGTTTTCATCTCTTAACTCCTTCCCAATTATTGATTATCTAGCTTATTCTTTAAATATAGTCAAATCTATTTGAACAGCCTTTTCCTTCGATTCCATTTGTATTGTAAGACTATAAATAGTTCCGCTGGAGTGATCTATACTTATTGTGCATTTTGTATCATCCGGTAAATCATACTTATTTTTTAAAGTTTTATAGAGTTCAGATTTATTTTCTGGCTGGTAGATAATATCGCGAAGCTCTGTTTCAGCGCTATCAAAAGTCTCTTTCACATTTAAGGATTCAAAATGATTTCTTTGAACAACTAAGTTAAGAATCTCTTCATCAAATAAAGGACTTATCTCTGAGCTGTAAGTTAGTTTGTCGTTAGAATAAGTAACAGGAACAGTCTCTTTGTTGTCCCCAATTGTTATTGTATAGTCACCCTTAATATCAGATTGGGTAGTATCTAAGTATACTTCGTATTCCTTAACTTCGTCTCCGTCTTTAACATAAACACTACTTGTATAAAGTTTTAATCCAGTAAAATCCTTTTTCTCTTGTTCTAAAAACTTAAACATTGATTCAAAAGTGCCTTCAAAATCATACTGTTCTCTTGTTCTGTTTTTTGGAATAGTATAATCATCTAAACGCCAGCCATTCATCAATGCTATCGATAAAACGGCTACACCTCCAAGAATAATGAAAGTAATATATTTTTTAATCTTTTTCATTTCTTTTATAGACTTTCCGCTTTCATTTGTCCCTCTATTATAACACAAGAGCCTTTTTGCTGAGAATGAAAAAAGTTCCCGAAGGAACTTCTTTTAAAAGCGAATATTCTCGCGTGTTTTTTCGTAGGAAGTCACAAAGCGCTCTGTCACACCTGGCTCGACAAGATCCAAAGCTTTTGAAATGATTTCCAAGGATTGAGCATAGTCGTAGTCATGTTCAAAGACATACAAGGACTTGTTAAAGGCTGCCTGTACATTATCATCAAAGGAACGATAGCGGTTTGAATACTGCAGCAACTGCTCAGTCAGGGTAGCATCTTGGACGATACGATAGGTTTCTTCTTCCAATTGCTCCATATCATTCCCTAGAATTTCCAGCCAACGGTTAACTGATTCAATATTGACTCGTGTAGCTTCCAATTCCTTAACCAACTCTTCAATATTGTTGCTGGTTGAGAAGAAAATTTCTAAGAAAGAGTCTGGAATACCTGGCAAATTGCGTTTTTCCATATATCTCTTAATGGTATGCAATTTGTTCGCATAGATATTGACTTTCTGGCGAGCATTGGCATCATCTTTTTCAATCTCTGCCAGGGCTTCACCAAGAGAAATCTGCTCATCTTCGATTTCTTTCAAACGCTCTTGGATAGCTTCCAACTCTTCCTGAACCACAGAATAAGCTTGTTTGGTTTCAGAAGAATCTTCTACCGCGCTCAACACCACATCTTCCTGGGCAGAAAGCTCAGCTTGCAACTCCTTGACATGAGAAGTTTCTGTATCAGAGAGAAGGAAGGTTTGAGATAAACGTTCTATCTCTTTTTGGAGTTGCTGGTTGTTTTCCTTAGTGTGAGCCAGATAGCTAGGCAAGTTTTTAATCAGCTTCTCCACTACTTTGTGGGCTTCAATTTCCCGCGTAAAAATTTCATAGAGAGCGTTAATTTCTTCTCGAGCCTGCTCATTTTCATACTCAGCATTATCCAGCTCTAAGGCCGAGATATTAGCTTCGTTGCGTTTGAGACTCGCATGGAGCTGTTGGAATCGAGACTCTATATCTGTTTCGATAAAGTGATAACCAGACTCCAAGAGCTTACGGTGACCAGATTCTAAGTCTTCCAACTGATCTGGCAGCTTCACAGTCAACTCTTCGACAATGGCAGGAACTTTCTCAACGATATGTGTCAGAGCAAGGATATGATCCTCAGCTTTATCCAAGATTTCAGCTGCCTCAACCGGGTCACCTGAAGAATTAAGGGTCACAAACTGAGAAAACTCTGACTGGATATTTTCCAGCTGTTTCTCAATCTCAGCTAAGGCTTGCCCATATGAATCTGCATTCTCCGCCACCTGGGTTTGCAGTTTTTCAAACAAATCCAGGGCATGGAGCACACGACCGCTGTTCTTAGACTCTTGCTCTTTAAGATCTTCCAAGGCTTCTCGAATCATCTTGATATCTTCTTCGATCAAATCAATCTGACTCTCAATATTGCCAATTGCATGCTTGGCTTTTATGAAACGAAAAGAATTGTTGTAACCTTCTGCTTCAAATAGATTATTTTCAATATCAGCAAATGAATTTAAGGACAAGTCTACCCATTTTTGATTCCATTCACGGAAGGCTACCTGACTCTGTCCAATCAAATGCATATTTTTTACTGCTTCAACTTCATCGTTTACAGGGAGATTGTAGAGTGTTTCTTTTCTCTCCTCCAATTTTTGAAGTAAAGCTTCATTTCTCTTTCTCATCAGAACTGCAGTACCATAGCCGACAACCAAAAGCAGAGCTACCACAATAACGAGAATAATTAGTCCACTAGACATATAAAACTCCTTCATATTGTTACTATAAAGCAAACATAATGATTATATCATATTTTTGCCCATAATGGTTGATTTTTCTGATTTTTTTAGACGTCGAGCGTACTGTATACAGCATTTTCTTCGATAAATTCACGACGAGGTTCAACGCGATCCCCCATCAGCATGTCAAAAATCTTGTCAGCTTCCGCTGCATCATCCACTGAAACCCGTGCCATCAAGCGATGTTCAGGATTCATAGTTGTCTCCCACAACTGATGGTCATCCATCTCTCCGAGACCTTTATAGCGTTGAATAGTTGGCTTGGAGCGGCCTTCACTGTAACGAGCCAAAGCTGCTTGAAGCTCTTCTTCCTGATTAGCACCTGGCTGGATATATTCTTTGACTTCACTTCCGACCTTGACACCATAGATTGGCGGCTGAGCGATATAGACAAATCCAGCTTCCAGAACCGGCTTCATATAGCGGTAAATCAAAGTCAAGAGCAGGGTCCGAATATGAGCTCCGTCTACATCGGCATCGGTCATGATGACTAATTTTTGGTAGCGGGCCTTGCTGACATCAAAGTCAGCTCCAAAGCCAGTTCCCATTGCAGTAAAGAGACTGCGGATTTCTTCATTGGCCAATATCTTGTCCATGCTGGCTTTTTCAACGTTGAGAATCTTACCACGAATTGGCAAAATAGCCTGAAATTCACGGTTACGGCCAGACTTAGCTGAACCACCCGCTGAATCCCCCTCCACGATGAAGAGTTCTGTTTCCTGTGGGTCGTTGGACGAGCAGTCAGCCAATTTACCTGGCAGATTGGAGATTTCCAAGCCAGACTTTTTGCGGGTTACTTCCCGAGCTCGCTTGGCAGCAATTCTGGCCTTAGAAGCCAAAATCCCTTTTTCAACGATTTTTCGAGCCACCGCAGGATTTTCCAAAAGGAAATCTGAGAAAGCTTCACTAAAGAGGCGATTGGTAATCTTGACCACTTCGCTATTGCCCAGCTTGGTCTTGGTCTGACCTTCAAACTGAGGGTTAGGATGCTTGACAGAGATGACCGCTGTCAGTCCCTCACGCACATCTTCTCCAGTCAGATTGTCCTCATTTTCTTTGAGAAGCTTATTTTTCTTGGCATAGTCATTGATAACTCGTGTCAGGGCTGTCCGAAAACCTTGCTCATGCGTTCCACCCTCGTGGGTATGGATGTTATTGGCAAAGCTCATGACTGTTTCATGGTAGCCAGTCGTATACTGCATAGCTACTTCAACCGTAATGTCATCCATCTCGCCATCGGTATAAATCGGCGTTTCAAAGATTACATCCTTGTTTTCATTGATGTATTGAACATAGCTGGCAATCCCACCCTCATAGTGGTAATCCTTGACCTGCTCCATTCCGTCTCGCTTATCGGTGATAGAAATTCTGAGACCACGATTGAGGAAGGCCAATTCTTGCACCCGCTTATTGAGCTTTTCAAAGTCAAATTCTACTGTTTCAGTGAAAATCTCTGGATCTGGTGTAAAGTGAACTGTCGTACCAGTACGGTCTGTTTCACCGATGATTTCTAGATCAGCGACTACATGACCGCGACGGTATTCTTGGTAATGAATCTGACCGTTCTTATAAACGCGGACATCCAGCTGAGTGGAGAGGGCATTTACAACGGAAGAACCCACACCGTGCAGACCTCCCGATACCTTGTATCCGCCACCGCCGAATTTTCCTCCGGCATGGAGCACAGTAAAGACGGTTTCCACGGCCGGCCGGCCTGTTTTCTCCTGAATATCAACCGGAATTCCCCGACCGTTATCTACTACTGTGATGGAATTATCTTTTTCAATAAAGACCTGAATGTGGCTAGCAAAACCAGCCAACGCCTCATCAATTGAGTTGTCAACAATTTCCCATACTAAATGGTGAAGACCTTCCTTGGAGGTCGAACCGATATACATTCCTGGACGCATACGAACGGCTTCTAGGCCTTCTAAGACCTGAATCTGACTGGCATCATATTCTTGGGCCTGTATATCTTGTTGCTTTTCTTCTGTCATAGTGTTCCTTTTCTAATCAATATCTATAAATTCTTCAAGATGCTGCATATTATCAAAGAGATAGGTGTCAAAGCCAGCTGCCTGCCCTGCTTCAATATCCAGCGGACGGTCACCAATGACCAAGCCAGAGGCAATCTGATACTTGTCTTTTAGATAGAGCATGGAGTCTGGAGAGGGTTTCCTTGGAAAACCATTTGCAGCTGTCACCACTTCTGTAAAAGCTGATGAAATGGCAGTTTTCTCCAAGATTTCCAGCACTTGATTGTCCCGATGGGAGACCAGAAAGTTCCGACCACCCTTGGCCACAATCCGCCTAAGCAACTCTGCCGAGCCGTCAAATAAGACAGGGTGAGTCAACTCTTCTGCTTCATTGGCCTTATAAAACTTCAAAAAGTCTTTTTCTTGGGGAGCAAACTGCTGGACTGCATAGTCCGTAGACACCTTGAGGGCCTTATAAACTTCGTCATGACCAGCTTGCAAACCGTATTCTTTCAACGTCTGAACAAAAGCTGCAGTCGAAGTTTCATAATTATCCAAGAGTGTTCCACCTAAATCCCAGATGTAATCTTGATAATTCATACCTTTCATTATACCATAATTTTCATGAAAAAGGGGCTAATATTTGCCCGAATCCAGCACTTTTCCGACTTTTTTCAACCCTTTTTCTAAACAAAATATCTCAAAGAATCCAAAATTTAAAAATGGCTGCTGGTTTCGTCCTTTTCAACAGCTCTAAACCCTTTCCATATAGAGGACTGCGAAGGTGCATAAGGGGTCAAAAAAGCTGGGACATTCCTTGAGTCCCAGCCTATTTTTAGTTTCCAAATACATCTGTATAAAGCATGGCATCAGCCAACTGTTCCGCGTCTCCGCCCAACTGGCGAACCAGCTCATAGGCAAAAGCCAAGGCAGTTGATGGACCACGACTAGTAATCAGCTTCCCATCAACAAGAACTGTTTCTTTAAGGTAAGTTCCATTTTTAATATTGTCTTGCGCACCATCATAGCAAGTGAAATACTTACCAGTCAAGATACCTGCGCGGTCAAGAGCAATGGGAGCGGCACAAATGGCAGCGATGAATTTATCCGACTGCTGAAAGTCCTGCAAAACCTGCATCAGGCTGTCATCATCACGAAGATTGGCCGATCCTGGCATCCCACCTGGCAAAATGACCATATCGTAGTCATCCAGTCGCCCCTTCCAGACCTGATCCGCTTTAACAGTGATGGCGTGAGAGCCAGTTACTGATTCATCAAAACCAATCATATCACAGACAAGACCGGCACGGCGCAAGACATCCACAACTGTCAAGGCCTCGATTTCTTCAAAGCCGGGAGCTAAGAGTAAAGCTGCTTTTTTCATGAAAATATCCTTTCTGATACGAGCCAATCACAAAATCACATCTGATTTGTGAGACAAAAACTTGCTTTATATTTATTTTAATTTCTTCAGTACGACTTTTTTTCGGACAGCAGGAATTCGCTCCTTCTTTTCATCCGTCAAGCTATTCTGATAGGAGACGGACAGCAGGAGACCAACACCGATGAGATTACTGATGATGGAAGAACCACCCTGTGAGATAAAGGGCAGCGGAATCCCTGTTAAAGGTAGAATTCCTGTCACCGCTCCAATATTTTCAAAGATATGGAAGAGCAGCATCATGATAAAGCCAGTCGAGATGTAGGTATAAAACTGGTTGTTGGATTTAATTGTAATCTTGAGCATGCGATAAATCAGCAGTAAATAGAGCATGATAACCAAGGTCGAGCCCAAAAAGCCAAAATCTTCTGCAATGACGGTGAAAATCATATCGCTTTCCCGAACAGGCACCAAGAGATTAGAGACATTAAAGCCTTGGCCAGTCAGACCGCCGCTTCCGACAGCGATTTGTCCCTGTGCTTGCTGGAAGGTGGTCGTCTGAGCGTAGTCAAAAGGATGAAGCCAAGCCAAAATCCGATTGATTTGGTAGGTTGGCATGCCTAGATTATGGAGAAAGGCACGACCGCCATCGGAAATAAAGATAAAGAGAAATCCTCCCAACAGCAGGACTCCTGTCAGAAAGACCGGCAGGATAATCTTCCAAGAAACACCTGACAGTAGAACGATGCCGCCGTATATAGCAACAAAAACCAGAGCCGTCCCCAAATCACTCTGAAGAGTTAACAGAACCAGAACAGGCACTGTGTAGAGCCCAAGCTTCAGGATTAGAAAAAAGTCTAAAGCCAAGGTTCGCTCATCCTGCTTGTGCTGCTGGAGAAAATGAACCACCAGCCGCGACAGCATGAGAATATATGAAATCTTCATGAACTCCGAGGGCTGAAAGAGGGTCACACCACGAATAGCAATCCAGTTTTTAGCACCAGTAGAGGCTACAAGAGATTCACTGTAAAAAATCAGAGGCAAGACCATGAGGCCAAGACCAAAAACATAGAGATAAGGCGTAATTTTCCAGAGAAACTTGGTGTTAAAAAACATGAGGATAAAGCTGAGCAGGAAGCCCACCGCAATCCAGGCAATCTGCTGACCAACCATGGGCCAGGCATTGTCAGGATAATCATGACTAACAGCAATGTAAATAGCCACAACACCGATTGAGAGCAGCATCAAAACAGGCAAAATTAAACTATAATCAATCCGAGACTCAAACGTCCGTCTTTGATAGGGCATAGTCCCTCCTTTTTAGAAAAAATACTGGATAATCAAGCTAGAAACAGCGACGCAGAACCAAGCAAAGGCACCAGTCAACAAAGGCGCTGCTCCTGCTTGCTTAAATTGCTTAAAGGAAACCTTGGCGCCAATAGCTGCCAAGGCCATAGCCATCAGCCACTGAGAAATGAATTTTGTATAGGGGATGACAGAGGCCGGCAGAAATCCAAGACTGCTGATAAGTGAAGCTAGGACAAACCAAGCTATAAACCAAGGAAAAATCTGTTTCAAGTTTGTCTTTTGTGACGACTTCTTAGACTTGATATAGCGATAAGCTGCGAAGATCAAGCAGGCCGGTACAATCATCAGAGCCCGACTAAGCTTAACAATGGTCGCCAAGTCGCCAGCTGACGGACTATATGTATAGCCTGCCGCCACTACTGACGAAGTATCATTGATGGCTGTTCCAGCCCAAGTCCCGAAAAAGGTATCCGACATCTGCAACAAATGCCCTAAAAAAGGGAAGATGAATACTGCTAAAATATTGAAAAAGAAAATAGTGGAGATAGACAGAGCGATTTCCTCTTCATCAGCTTCCAAGATTGGTGATGCGGCCGCAATGGCAGAACCGCCGCAGATGGCTGTTCCAAAACCAATTAAAATAGTCAAAACGCGGTTCATCTTAAAGAAACGCCCGGCCAGATAGGCCGCCAGAAAGGCTATCAGAATCGTAATAAGACTGATACGAAGAGAAGAAATCCCCGTCTCAGAAACCTGACCAATGGACATGGAAAATCCCAAAAAGATGATGGAATACTGCAACAATTTCTTCCCCGAATAGCTGAGTCCTTCCTGAAAAACAGCCGGCAGCTTCATGCTGTTGTTCAAAACAATCCCCAAGACAATAGCCAAAACACTAGAGCCTATCAAGGGAAGCAAACCGCCTAAAAAAATAGAAACAGCCGCTATGCCAAAGGATAACAGAATTCCTGGTAAATATTTTTTCACGAACACCCCTTCTTTCCTATGTCTCTCATTATAACAAATTTTGTCCCAAAAATCTGAATGAACCTAAAAAACCAGCCGATAAAACTCAGCTGATTTCAGATAGTTTCAGTCAAAAAAGTCTTGTAATTCCTGCATAATGGCTGCCTCTGGCAGAATATCCAAAGAAGCCAATTGTGATAGATGATGCTGAATCTGCTTGCCATAGCGTTTACTAGAGATGCGATTGTCCAAAAGAATGACAGCTGACTTCTGATGCTCATTGCGCCGAGTCCGGCCAATAGCCTGCTTAAGCCGTAAGATGGCAAGAGGCAGTTGATAATCATAAAAGGCATTATTACCTTCCGCTTTCAGGCGGCTGTTAATCTTCTGTACAAAGAAATCCTTGGGATTGTCAAATGGAATCCGCGTGATCAGCTGAATAATCTGGTCTTGCTCAGCAAAATCCGCCCCCTCCCAGAAGCTGCCAGAGCCTAACAGAATACTTGCTTCTCCTCTATCGAAACGCCGCTTGATATTACCTGCATCGCCATTTTTATATTGGGCCAAATGCGGCAGAGCCAGCAAGTCCGAAACAGTCAAAAGCAAGTCTTTAGAGGTGAAGAGGACGACGATAGGCAGACCAAGTTCTGCTACTTTTTGCAGGCAAGAAACAATTTCTCGAGCAAAATCCTCAGTTAACAAATCCACTACTACTGGAAAACTTTCATCTAAAAAGAGCTTCTGCAGTGGTTTCTTCTTGCTTTTCAGCTTGTAAAAGTGATAACTTTCAAAGCCTAGCAACTGCGCCAAATTGACCTTAGAGCTGATTTCCAGAGTAGACGAAACCAAGATGACCTTGGCACTTTCAGGTAAAAAGTTGGTAAAATGCAGCAATTCTGAACGGCCAGCATGCAGAGTCATCAAGCGATGATCTGCCAAATCTTCATCAACTAACCAATAATACTGGTATTTGCCACTGAACAAGTGCTGCAGCTCAGGCAATGCACTAGTTTTTAACTCGGACACATCCTGAAGCAGTCGGGCAATCTTTTCCTGACTTAGCTCAGATGCTTTCCTGCGATGCTTCTCTGCGGCATCAGCCAGCTCAAACTGAATGCTTTGCAAAAGCCGTTTCTGCAGAAGTTCCCCTTCTTCCTGAAGGAGATGATTTATCTGCTGCAGCGTTTTAGTTAGATTTATACTGGACTGAGAGAAGCTTTCCAAGGCGAAAAACATCTTCTGAGCTTCATCAACTACCAGAATACGATTGTCCAGCAAAGACTGGTCATCCTCTAAACGCGTCAGCAGGTAAGCATGATTGGTAACCACGACTCGACTGGTGGCCGCCTTAACCTGTCCCAGCCGCCAAAAATCTTCCTCATAAAAAAGAGAATGCTTGCTTAGCTTGCCATCATGACGGATTTCATTGAAGTAGCTTGAGAAGCGATGAGCTTGCCCGATTTGATTCAAATCACCTGTTTTGGTTTCTGTCAGCCAAACCAAGAGTTGCAGCTTGCAGCGATTAACCAAACGGTTGTCATATTCCCTGTCCAGTGTCTGATAGAAATGGTCCAGTTTGAGATAATTTTCCGGACTCTTGAGACTGTGAAAGGAAACACCAAAGACTTCCTCCAACAATCGCCCTTCCTTCTGCAGCAGCTGGTCCTGCAGGATCTTAGTCGGAACCGTCACTAGTACTTTTTCCTGGCCTCTAGACAGAATAGGTAGCAAATAGCCAAAAGTCTTGCCCAAGCCTGTCTGCGCCTCTAAAAAACTAGGCTCCTGCTGGTCCAAAGCTTCCTCCATAAAACGAGCAAATTTGAGCTGTTCAGACCGCTCTTCTAAGCCCAGCAGGTATAGATTGGTCAGGAAATCCTGCGACAGCTTCTTTTCCGAAGTCAGCTTTTGGGAACGTCGCAGGAAAATACCATGGCAGGATTGCAGTTCCTTATCTTGCTGATCCGGCATTGTCTGATAAACTTCCTCGATAGCCAGACGCGACTCATAGATAATGCTATCCGCCAAAGTTAGCATTTTCTCAACCAAGGCCTTGGGCAGGCTCTTGATTTTGTCTTGTATTTTTAAAAATAGCTGAGCCGTTGCTTGAGCATCTGCCAGAGCAGTGTGGGCGTTTTCCAAAGAAATATCCAATAAATTACAGAGATTGCCCAAGGAGTATTTATCAAAGGTCGGGTAAAAGACCTGAGCCAACTCTACCGTGTCCACACGCGGTGTCAGCAAGTCAAACCCTTCCCAGAAAAGGGCCTCCGCTAGTAGATTGGCATCAAACTTGACATTATGAGCGACAAAAATCGCATCCTGAATCAGCTCATATACCTCAGCTGCTACCTGAGAAAACTCCGGGGCTCGGCCAAGCCGCTCATCATTCAATCCCGTCAGCTCTTTGATATGCTCATCCAGTTCCTCATGAGGATTGACATCTGTTTCATAAGTCTTGGTAATGATTCCATTCTCAATCAGAACAATGCCAATCTGGATAATCTTTGCACTGCTGCCCGTTCCTGTAGCCTCCAAGTCCACAACGGCATACTTATAATCATTTTGTGTCATACTGCTATGATTATATCATAAAAGCCTTTCTGAGACATCTGAAAATTTTCAGCCCTAGTTTATGAAGCAATTCTGTGCAAAAAATCCGCTTTTCTGTTACACTCAATAGCAGAATACATTTTCCGAGGAAATCAGATGAAGATTCATAAAATTATCAACCTTGTTGCTTTTGAAAATACCTATATCTTAGAAAATAACCAGGGCCTCCTAGTCGTCGATCCTGGCAGTGACTGGAAAAAGATTGAGCGCAAGCTAGAAGAACTAGCCAAGCCTGTTATTGCTATTCTCTTGACCCACACCCATTATGACCATATTATGAGTTTAGAAAAGGTCAGAGAGCACTATGCTGCCCCACCTGTCTATGTGGCTGAGAGCGAAAGCAGCTGGCTCTACACACCGACAGATAACCTATCTGGTCTGGCGCGCCATGCTGATATGGATGATATTATCTGTCGACCAGCAGAAGAGTTTTTCTCCTATGAAACAGACTATGATCTTGGAGGTTTTCACTTCTATGTGCTTGCAACACCTGGCCACTCCATCGGAGGTGTCTCTCTAGTCTTTCCTGATGACCGCCTTGTTTTGACAGGTGATGCCCTCTTTCGGGAAAGCATCGGACGAACGGATCTGCCGACTGGAAACATGGAGCAATTACTGATGTCCATTCGCGAGAAACTTCTAATATTACCTAAAGACTACGCTATTTACCCTGGTCATGGTCATGATACCACTATTTCACATGAAAAAATCTTTAACCCATTTTTAGCTCAGTAGCCATTAAAGCAATTACCTATAACAAAAACAGAGTTTGAAATTCTTCAAACTCTGTTTTTGTTTGACTTATTAAATCTTCAAGAAACGTCTCATAGAGAAGACAGATCCCAATGATCCGATAAGAATACCCACTACAAATAGTGCTGCAATCATAATCGGACTAAAAAGCTTCGGATCAATCATAGAAAGCCCTTGACCGACTAGACTCTTATTCATAGTCTGGAAGGCTATTTTATATATAAAATACACTGCAACCGCTGGAATTGTTGCCCCTAGCAAGCCAATCCACGCCCCTTCAAACAAGAAAGGTCCGCGGATATAGCTATTCTTGGCACCAACCAATCGCATGATTTGAATTTCCCGACTACGGGAAATAATAGTAATCCGAATAGTATTGGAAATGAGAAGGACAGCAACAAAAATCAGAAGTGCTGCACCAATCAAGCCCCACGTTTGGATAAAATTAGAAAGCGCAAAGAGCTTTTTAGTGTTGGTACCACCATTTTGGACCTCTGAAACACCATCGATCTTCCTCGCATCTTTTGTAACAGATTCCACATACTTAGGCGCCTTGGTCTCAACAATATAAGCATCGTAAAGTGGGTTGGCATCACCGTCAAAAATTTTCCACTCACTACCCATGGTTTCTGTTAACTGCTCATATTGCTCTTCCTTACTAGAAAAAGTAACCTTATCCACATTTTTCATAGAAGTCAGAGCATCATAGACCTTATGGTAGTCCTCATTCTGAACTGTTTGACCTTCTTTTACAATCGTTTCGCTATTATCGAAAACATCCTTACGCATGTATACCATGACGCGGACATTATTGGAAATATCATTTGCCAGCTTGGCAGTATTCAAAATTACTGAAGCAAAAACAGCTACTAAACTCAAGGTAATCATAACCGAGCTGACAGCTGCTACAGTCATCCAACCATTCCGCGTAAGACTCTTAAGCGACTCAATCAAATGACGAAAAAATCTTCTAATCATCGTATCCGTATTCTCCTTCCGCTTCATCACGTACCACACGGCCATTTTCAATAGCAATAACGCGGTGACGCAGAGTATTTACAATCTGGCTGTTGTGGGTGGCCATCAGGACAGTTGTTCCCTGAAGATTAATCCGCTCCAGCAGGTTCATAATCTCCCATGAATTATCTGGGTCTAAGTTTCCTGTCGGCTCATCCGCAATCAGGACTTTAGGGTTATTGGCAATAGCACGCGCAATGGCAATCCGCTGCTGCTCACCACCGGAAAGCTCATTAGGGAATGAGCGGACTTTATGCTTAAGACCAACCAAATCCAGCACTTCCATAACCCGCTTTTTAATATTGCGGCGGCGCTCACCGATAACTTCCATGGCGTAGGCAATATTCTCATACACCGTCTTTTTAGGAAGAAGTTTATAGTCCTGGAAGACTACTCCAACCTGACGGCGCAGCATTGGAACATCACGCTTCTTAATCTTAGCTAAGTCAAAATCAGCTACTTTCAGACTTCCCTTATCCAGCTTTATCTCCCGGTAAAGCAAACGAATAAAGGTTGACTTTCCCGCTCCTGAAGGGCCTACAATATAGGCAAACTCCCCAGGTTCTACGTTAATTGACACACTACGCAAGGCAGTGGTCCCGTTGCCATACTTCTTGACAACATCTTTCATTTCAATTATTGACATCTATTGAAATTTCCTTTCAATCTAATTCTAATCTCTTACATTTCCTAGTTCAAACGCCATTTCAAATAAGCATCTATGAAACCATCCAAATCTCCGTCCATCACCTTGTCCACCTGTGCTACTTCGTAACTAGTCCGATGGTCTTTGACCATGGTATAAGGTGTAAAGACATAGGAGCGGATTTGGCTGCCCCAGGAAATTTCCTTCTTATCTCCCTTGAGTGAATCGACTTCAGCTGCTTGTTTCTCTTGCTCTAGCTGATAAAGCTTAGCCTGTAGCATCTTCATCGCCCGATCACGGTTCCCATACTGAGTCCGGTCAACCGTAGACTGCACCACGATTCCTGTCGGAATATGCGTCAGTCTCACACCAGTCGAAACTTTATTGACATTCTGCCCGCCGGCTCCTCCCGAACGGAAAGTGTCCATCTTAATATCGTCATCGCGAATTTCCACCTCAATGGTGTCATCCAGCTCTGGCATGACCTCTACTGAGGTAAAGGAAGTATGGCGACGTTTAGCTGAGTCAAATGGCGAAATCCGGACCAAACGGTGGACTCCCATTTCTGACTTAAGCAGACCATAAGCGTGCGGCCCTTCAAATGAAAGAGTCACTGACTTAATGCCTGCCTCATCTCCAGCTTGATAGTCCAAGACCTCTACTTTGAAGCCCTTGGCATTGCCAAAGCGTGTATACATACGCAGCAGCATATCTCCCCAATCCTGGGCCTCTGTACCACCAGAGCCCGGGTGAATTTCAAGGATAGCATTGTTATTGTCGTAAGGCTCAGATAGGAGCAGGGTCATTTCATAGCTGGTCATCATTTTCTCGAGTTCCGCCAGCTTTTCTTCCAACTCACCCTGAACCGACTCATCCTCAGCCAGAAAATCAAGCAAGATTTCCGATTCATCAAAAAGCTCAGTCATCTGATGAAAATTTTCATAGGTTTGCTTGAGTTCATTCAGCTCTTGAGATGTCTTCTGGGCTGCAATGTTGTCATCCCAAAAGTCGGGTTCTGTCATCTTATTTTCTAAGATGGCAATTTCTTCTTCCAGACCTTCTAAGTCAAAGAGACCCCCTGAAAGAAGCTAATTTTTCACGATTTGCGTCAATCTTTTGACGAATTTCTGAAATGTCCATAAATACCTCTTTTCACATATCGTTTAATTATAACATAAATTAAACAGTTTGCCTAATCTCACATTCAGCAGCTTACATTTTATCGGATTTTCCCTAGCTAGGCAAGACAAGCGACTCCTTGTCACCTAATTGTTAGAAAAGTAATATAATGACATGGGGTTGGAAGAATTATTTCAAGCCTCCTAGACCTCGTCCATGAATAAACGCAATATAAAATTACGATAATTTATGAGGTGTTCTGATAAAAGGGAGACTCTCCATAGGTGCTTAAGCATTTCCAAGTTTTGAAAAATATGCTAGACTAAAACCATGACAAGAATCGGATTTATGAGCGACCTCCATCTGGACTCCAATCAGTTTGGAGATTTTGAGCGCCAAGCTCTTCGCCAGATTTTAAAAGAGGAAGGGATTGACCACCTACACATCGCAGGGGATTTATCTAACGACCTGACCAAGATTAGTCTCCCTTTTATTGCAGACTTGAAGAAAGATTTCTCCCTCTCTTTTAACCTGGGAAACCACGATATGCTGGGACTTTCTGAGCAAGAAATTTCAAACTATGATTTTCAGGTCCAGCAGTTCGGCCAGACCAAGCTCGTCAGCTTTTCTGGCTGGTATGACTACAGCTTTGTTCCAGAAAAAAGCAAGGAAGAGCATCTGAGAACCAAGACTAATTTCTGGTTTGACCGCAGATTGGAACGTAAACTTGACGACCTTAGCATTACAGCTCAGACTCTGAAAGAGTTAGAAAAATTGCTGATGACTTTAGATGGTCCCATTATTGTTGCTCTGCATTTTGTCCCCCATCAAGTCTTTCTATACGATCATCCCTATTTCCAGCGCTTCAACGCCTTTCTAGGAAGCCAAGCTTTTCATCGGCTCTTTGTCAAATACAGAGTGAAAGAGGTGGTTTTCGGTCATCTCCATCACCGCCACCAAAGCCGTGTCATCGAAGGTGTCCGCTACCATATGCGTCCTCTGGGCTACATTCGTGAATGGGAACTGACTCGGAACTTTTTTAATGATTTTCCTCAGTATCAGATTCCCCAGATGTACCGCCTGCACAAGCGTTATAATGCTGTTAAAGATTTAGCCGAATTTCGAGACTATAAGAAAAAACACCTAGCAGCTGAATTGCGAGATGCTTTAACAATGATTGAAGTTCAGTAATGGAAATGTTGAATTGCAGCTCTCAGCTCATCTGAGAGCTGTTTTTTGCTGTCCAACTGCACATAGACTTCTAATAAACAGGAACGAAAATTGGAAAAAGTAATGAAATCTTGGTTGTTTTCCAATGGAAAACTATGTGATTGAAGCCACAATCTCAATTCATGCTGCGACAGTTTTTTCTTTAAGACAGCTTGATAGAGCACCTGGGCTAAGCGCCAGTCCTCATCATTTCTGAAACGGACTGGAACTCTTTTAAAAACTTGATGAATGACCTCTAAAACCTCTGGCATCCTACTGGAGGGAAAGTCCGGATGACAAGCCACTTCTGTCAATAAGTCTGCTCCATGAGCGAAGGCATGAACCCAACCGTATTTCCTGGAGTAAGCCCTTGTGTCTCTTTCGACTGACAAGTAGGTTATCCCCTTATCTAGTAAATATTTTCTTTCTTGCACTGATAAAGCCTGATAATACGAAGAGTTTGGATTACCATCGCAGTTTAAGAGATTGGCATAAAGTAAAGCTGTGAAAGAACGTGTTAAAGTAGCTTGACCATTTTTATCACTCTCGTAAAAAAGTCCTTGTCTTTTGACTGCTTCGTCAGCCAAAAAACGAAACTGTTCAGCTGAAAACTGTTCAGCCTGAAGTCCCCTTGCTAAGGACGAAAAGACTAACTCATCACGGATTGTCGCTTCTGGATGACCAATATGATCCAGTAACCATAAGATTTCTTCCTCATAATATAAAGGAGAAGCTTCTTCCAACTTCTTTCGTAAGTTTTGATACATACTTTCACCGTCCTTTCGAGTTGCTTTCTTTAAATTTGATTATATCGTCTTGTACGCAAAAAAGCCATCCGCAGATGACTTTTTGCTGTTAAATAGCATTTTTATCCATACCTAATTTACGTTGGATGAACTTAACAATTTCAACAATAACAATCATGGCAAAGCTACCAATCAGAACAACTGCCCATTGTGACAAGTCTAGCTTGGTCACATGGAAAATCTTTTCCAGTGGGTCAATTACAATAGTTGAAATCAATAGGATGAAAGAAACTAGGATAGACCAGTTAAAGGTCTTAGACTTGAATGGCCCAACTGTAAAGATAGACTGGTAAACAGATTTTACATTATAAGCATGGAAGAGCTGGATGAGGCCAAGCGTTGCAAAGGCCATTGTCAGAGCATCCGCATGGATAGCCTTGATATCACCGACATGGACGGGATTAGAGATAGCATAACCATAAACCGCCAGAACTAAAGCCCCTTGCAGGACACCCTGATAGATGATAGAGCTCATCACTCCACCTGAGAAGAAGCTAGACTTACGGCCGCGAGGCTTATGACTCATGACACCTGGCTCAGCAGGTTCAACCCCCAGAGCAATGGCAGGGAAGGTATCCGTTACTAGGTTAATCCAAAGCAGATGAACTGGCTGCAGCACATCCCAACCAAAGAGGGTTGCTAAGAAAATAGTCAGCACCTCAGCTGTATTAGCTGAAAGGAGATACTGGATGGTCTTTTGAATATTAGAGAAGACCTTGCGTCCTTCTTCCACGGCTACAATGATGGTCGCAAAGTTATCATCTGCCAGAATCATGTCAGAGGCACCCTTAGATACTTCTGTACCTGTAATACCCATACCGATACCGATATCGGCTGTCTTCAAAGCTGGTGCGTCATTGACACCATCACCTGTCATGGCTACGACCTTACCTTGGTTTTGCCAAGCTTTGACAATCCTTACCTTATGCTCAGGAGAAACTCGGGCATAGACAGAGTATTGGCTAACAACCTTTTCGAATTCCGCATCAGAAAGCTCATTGAGCTCTGCACCAGTTAGGACATGGTCTTCAGTATCTCCATCTTCGATGATACCCAAGCGCTTAGCGATAGCTTCTGCTGTATCCTGATGGTCACCGGTAATCATAATCGGACGAATACCTGCTTCCTTGGCTACACGAACCGCTTCTGCTGCCTCTGGACGCTCAGGGTCAATCATACCGATTAAACCAGTAAAGATTAAATCATTCTCTAGACTTTCAGATGTCAAGTCAGTCGGAACAGCATCGATAATCTTGTAGGCACCAGCCAGCACGCGCAGAGCTTGGTGAGCCATCTCTGAGTTGTTAGACTTAATCAGCTGTGAAGTAGCGTCATCAATCGTTGCAACATCTCCAGCCTTATCACGGGCAACACAGCGTTTCAATAGTTGATCTGGTGCTCCCTTGACTGCCACTAAGAATTTCCCATCTGGCAATGGATGGACAGTAGACATGAGCTTACGGTCTGAATCAAAGGGCAGCTCAGCTACACGAGGATATTTCTCTAAAAAGGCCTTCACATCATAGCCCTTGTCCAAAGCATACTGGATAAAGGCTGTTTCTGTTGGATCACCAATCAGCTTCCCTTCTTGATCAATCTTGGTATCATTGGCTAAGACAACTGAACGTAAGAGAGGCAGCTCCAAGCCAAGTTCAATATCTTGGCCAGCTTCATTCAGGACTCCGTCGTAAAAGACTTTTTCGACCGTCATCTTATTCATGGTCAGGGTACCGGTCTTATCTGAAGCAATAATCTCCGTTGATCCCAAAGTCTCAACAGCTGGAAGCTTACGAACAATCGAATTCCGCTTAGCCAGAACCTGAGTTCCCAAAGCCAGCACGATGGTAACGATAGCAGGCAGACCTTCTGGAATAGCCGCAACTGCCAAGGCTACAGAGGTCATCAGCTCATCCAGTGGATTTTTACCTTGAATGAAGACACCGACTACAAAAGTCACTGCAGCAATCACCAAGATAGCATAGGTCAGAACCTTAGACAGACTATTAAGATTTTGCTTGAGCGGTGTATCCGTTTCATCCGCATCCTGCAACATACCTGCGATATGGCCGACTTCCGTATACATCCCTGTATTGACAACCAACCCAACACCACGACCATAGGTCACATTTGAGTTTTGAAAGGCCATATTCACACGGTCGCCAATACCAGCATCTGCAGCTACCTCAACAGTCAAATCTTTTTCAACCGGCACAGACTCACCTGTCAGAGCCGCTTCTTCGATTTTCAGTGAATTAGCTTCTAAAAGCCGCATATCTGCTGGGACAACATCACCGGCTTCCAGTCTAACGATATCACCAGGTACCAAGTCCTTAGAATCTACTTCTGTGACATGACCATCACGCAGGACACGTGCAGCCGGGCTGGACATGGATTTGAGAGCTGCAATGGCTTCTTCAGCCTTGCCCTCCTGATAGACACCGAAGATGGCATTGATGATTACGACTGCTAAGATGATTAAAGCATCTGCGATGTCTTCACCACCTGATGTGACAACAGACAAGACCGCTGCTACCAACAAGATAATAATCATCAAATCCTTGAACTGCTCCAAAAACTTCATTAAGAGAGATTTTTTCTCCCCTTCATCCAGTTCATTGCGGCCATAATCAGCTAAACGCTTGGCTGCTTCTTGACTGGACAAACCTTGCTCTGAAGCGTCCAAAGTTTTGAAAATTTCCTCAGGACTCTGGGTGTAAAAAGCTTGGCGCTTTTGTTCTTTTGACAATGTATTCCTCCTCTTGGCCTCTTTTATTTCTGAACTTTTCTAACCACTACGACTCATCATCTCAAGCCGAATCAGTCATATCCAAAAAGTCAGAAACAAAAAAGAGACCTGTTTATTAACAAGTCTCGCTATTTCATACAAGGCCGGAAATTTCTTTCGTATTGACGACCTTGTAACGGTTATTCCGTTAGCTACTCCCTTGAGTAAAAACTATTATACCAAATTTTCAAGCTTTTGCAAGGGGAAACATTATGATTTTCAAGAGTTTTCTTGGAGAATAGCAATTAACCCCAGCTAATCTCCATTTCATAGCTGGCAAAAATCTGCTCTCCATCAACAGTTTTCAGCTGATAATGAAGTTGCAGGACTTGATTAGTAAAATCAACCTTATAGAAAGAAGTATCGGTCACAAACTGCTGCATGCCCACAGGTGTATGGATGCCAACCAGCGCCTGCCCTTGACTGATGAAGCGCATGATAGACTTAGGCTCAGAAAAGCGCGTCATAACCAGCTCTTTATCGTGAAACTTCAGAACTACTTTCTCTCCTTCCTCATTCTTGTATAGCAGATAGTGATAGTCTCCTTTTTGCATCCAGTCCGTATCGTAGACCTGATCGATTAGCTCGGTATGCCCGTCCAGCTGGATTTGATTTTTTATTCTGATTTGCATCTTCATCTCATTTCTGTTTTTCTTTCCCTATTTTATCAAAAAAAGGACAAAATTGCTCTTCTTTCAGTCGCAGCTTTGATTTTTTTCCTACTATGATTTATGGTATAATGGTAGCATGATTGAAAAAGTATTTCGGGACCCGGTTCATAACTATGTTCATGTGGACCATCAGGTTATCTATGATTTAATCAATACTAAAGAATTTCAACGACTGCGCCGCATCAAACAGCTGGGTACTTCTGGCTATACTTTCCACGGCGGGGAGCACAGCCGTTTTTCGCATTGTCTGGGAGCTTATGAGATTGCCCGGCGCATCACTAAGATTTTCAATGAAAAATACCAAGCCAACTGGGACAGCCACGAAAGCCTGCTGACCATGACAGCTGCTCTCCTGCATGACTTGGGACACGGAGCTTATTCACACACTTTCGAGCGTCTTTTTGACACTAATCACGAGGACATTACGCGGCAAATCATCACTAGTCCTGAAACAGAGATTCATCAGGTCCTGGTGCAGGTTTCGCCGGATTTCCCAGAAAAGGTAGCTAGCGTCATCAACCATACCTATCCCAATAAGCAGGTGGTCCAGCTGATTTCCAGCCAAATTGATGTGGATCGGATGGATTATCTCTTGCGAGATTCCTTCTTTACTGGTGCTTCCTATGGACAATTTGACTTAACCAGAATTTTACGAGTGATTTGTCCTGTAGAGAACGGCATCGCCTTCAAGCGCAATGGCATGCATGCGGTAGAAGACTACGTAGTCAGCCGCTACCAGATGTACATGCAGGTCTATTTCCACCCAGCTAGCCGTGCTATGGAAGTTCTGCTGCAAAATCTGCTCAAGCGAGCCAAGTTTCTCTATCCGGCTCAGAAGGATTATTTTGCGCTGTCATCGCCCAATCTCATTCCATTCTTTGAAAACAGAGTGACCCTGCAGGATTATCTGGCCTTGGATGATGGTGTTATGAATACCTATTTCCAAGTTTGGATGACTAGTCCAGACAAGATTTTATCTGACTTGGCTCAGCGTTTCATCAACCGCAAGGTCTTTAAGTCTATCGTCTTCTCTCAGGAAAACGAAGCGCATTTGGATATCATGCGAGACCTAGTTGGACAGGTTGGTTTTGATCCTGATTACTATACTGCTATCCATCGTAATTTTGATTTGCCTTACGATTTCTACCGGCCTGACGTTGAAAAACCCCGGACCCAGATAGAAATCCTGCAAAAAGATGGCAGCTTAGCAGAACTGTCCAGCCTGTCTCCTATCGTTCATTCGCTAGCCGGGACCAGACAGGGTGATAATCGCTTTTACTTCCCCAAGGAAATGCTGGCAGAGACGGGACTTTTCAGCGAAAAAAACCATACCTTTATGAACTATATCAAAAACGACCAATTTACCTACGGAGAATAATATGTCTATCAAATTAGTTGCCGTTGATATTGACGGTACCCTTTTAAATAACCAAAAAGAAATCACTCCTGAAGTCTTCAGCGCTGTTCAGGATGCCAAGGCTGCTGGTGTCAAAATCGTTATTGCAACCGGCCGTCCTATTGCGGGTGTTCAAAAGCTTCTCGAGGAGCTAGAGCTTAATCAGCCAGACAACTATGTAGTTACCTTCAACGGCGGACTGGTGCAGGATACTGTCACAGGTCAAGAATTAATCAAAGAAACACTGACTTATGATGACTATCTGGATATCGAACCGCTCGGGCGAAAATTAGGTGTCCACATGCATGCCATCACCAAGGACGGCATTTATACAGCTAATCGTAACATCGGCAAGTACACTGTTTACGAGTCCAATCTGGTCAGCATGCCTATCTTCTATCGCACACCTGAAGAAATGGTCAATAAAGAAATCGTTAAATGCATGTATATTGATGAGCCAGAAATTCTGGATGCGGCCATTGCCAAGCTGCCACCGGAATTAGCCGAAAAATATACACTGGTCAAGTCAGCTCCTTTCTATCTGGAAATTGTCAAAAAGACTGTCAATAAAGGAGCTGCTATCCTTCATCTGGCTGAAAAGCTTGGCTTGAGCAAGGAGCAGACCATGGCTATCGGTGATGAAGAAAACGACCGCGCCATGCTGGAAGCTGTTGGCTCTCCTGTTGTCATGGAAAACGGCAAGGAAGAACTCAAGAAAATCGCCAAATATATCACCAAATCGAACGACGAATCCGGCGTAGCACACGCCATTAGAGAGTGGGTTTTAAAATAATGTTTAGCTACAAAATTGGAATTTCAGCTCAGGAACACGACGATTTTGTCACGGCTCATCCGCAGGCCAATCTTCTGCAGAGCTCAGCCTGGGCTCAGATTAAGGACAACTGGGAAAACGAACGCTTGGGCTTCTATAAAGACGACCACTTGGTTGCTGCAGCCAGTGTCTTGATCAAACCACTGCCCTTGGGGATGACCATGCTTTATATTCCGCGCGGTCCCATAATGGACTATGGTGACAAGGAGCTGCTGACCTTTGTTTTGGCCTCGCTCAAGAAATTTGCCAAGGAGAAAAAAGCGCTCTTTATCAAGTTTGACCCTAGCCTCTTTCTGGCAGAAAGCAAGATGGGCGGTGAATTGCAAGACAAGGCAGAAACGATTGAGCTGATTCAACAGTTACAGGAAGCAGGCGCTGTCTGGGTCGGACGGACTGAGTCTCTGGACGAAACCATTCAGCCTCGCTTGCAGGCCAATATTCATAAAGAAGATTTCAGCGAAGAGTTGCTTTCTAAAAGTACTCGCCAGGCTATTCGTACAGCCCGTAACAAAGGCATTCAAATCCAATTTGGTGGAGCAGAATTACTGGACGACTTTTCAGGCCTGATGAAGAAGACAGAAAACAGAAAAAACATCCACCTACGCGGCAAAGACTATTACCAAAAACTCTTGGAAACTTATCCTGAGCACTCCTATGTCACCTTGTCCACTATTGATCTAAAGGCACGATTGGAAGACTTGCAGGCTCAGCTGACTAAGACACTTAAAGAAGCAGAGAAATTTACCGAGAAAACCAAGCCTGGCAAGATTGAGAATAACCAGCAAGAACAAAAACGTCTCCAAGAAGAAATTGACTTCCTGCAGGACAAAATCAGCCAAGGTGCTGCTGTCGTTCCCCTGTCTGGCACCTTGGTCTTAGAATACGGCAAGACTTCTGAAAATATCTATGCTGGAATGGACGAGGAATACCGTCGTTACCAGCCAGCCATCATCACTTGGTACGAAACGGCCAAACATGCTTTTGAGCGCGGAGCGGATTGGCAAAATATGGGCGGAATCGAAAACGACCTCAAGGGTGGTCTCTACAGCTTTAAATCCAAGTTCAATCCGACCATTGAGGAATTTGCTGGTGAGTTTAACCTGCCAACTAATCCTCTCTACCACCTCTCCAATCTGGCCTACACTATCAGAAAGAAACTGCGCAGCAAGCATTAACAGAAAGGAAGCCTATGACCTTTAAACTTCTCAACCAAGAAGAATTCATCCAGCATACCTCAGCTAGTTCCCAACGCTCTTTCATGCAGACAGTGGAAATGGCAGAGCTGCTGAGCAAGCGGGGCTTCAGTACCCAGTATGTCGGCTACACTGACCCGCAGGGACAGGTCGTAGTGTCAGCTGTCCTCTACAGTATGCCGATGACTGGCGGCCTCCATATGGAAATCAACTGCGGCCCTGTCTCTACCGATGCTCAATACTTGACTCCCTTCTATCAAGCTTTGCAGGCTTACGCTAAAAAAGAAGGCGCTCTAGAGCTCATCATCAAGCCCTACGAGACTTATCAGACCTTTGACAGCAATGGCCAGCCCACATCTGATGAAAAAGTCGAGCTTATCCAGCAACTGATTGATTTGGGCTTTGTCTTTGACGGCTTACAGACAGGCTATCCAGGCGGGGAGCCTGATTGGCATTATGTCAAAAACTTAGCTGGTCTGACAGAGAAAGACTTGCTCAAGTCCTTCAGTAAAAACGGCAAGGCGACCGTCAAAAAGGCGAATACCTTTGGTATCAAGCTAAAAAGACTGGAACGTGACCAACTCAGCATTTTCAAAGACATCACAGCTTCTACTTCTGACCGGAGGGAATACGATGACAAGCCACTAGACTACTATCAAGATTTTTATGATAGCTTTGGTCTGCAGGCGGACTTTATGACAGCCAGTCTCAACTTCAAGGACTATCTTCAGAACTTACAAAAAGACCAAGAGAAACTGGGCCAGAAAATCCAGAAACTGCAGGCGGACTTAGAAAACAATCCTCAATCTGAAAAGAAACAAAATCAGCTGCGAGAGCTTTCCAGCCAGTTTGATAGCTTTGAAACTCGCAAAGCAGAGGCCCAAGAGCTGATTGACAAGTATGGCGACCAAGACCAAATTCTGGCTGCCAGCCTCTTTATCTACACCCCCCAGGAAGCAACCTATCTCTTCAGCGGCTCCTATCCTGAGTTTAATAAATTCTACGCTCCAGCCCTGCTGCAGGAATACGTTATGACCGAAAGTATCAAGAGAGGCATTCCATTTTATAATTTCCTCGGCATTATGGGAATTTTCGACGGTTCTGACGGTGTCCTGCGCTTCAAACAAAACTTCAACGGCTTCATCGTTCGAAAAATGGGAACTTTCCGTTATTATCCTAACCCTCTCAAGTTTAAGTTGCTTCAGCTCATAAAGAAAATTCTAAGACGTTAAAAAAAGCCAAGGTTTCCCTTGGTTTTTTTTACGTGTTTATTTATAACGAGGTGTCGCAAAACCACGGATATTTCCATGACCGATGCGGTAAGTGTTGCGTTTAACTACGTTATTGCTGTTGCCTTCAATCGTGTGAATGATGCCATTTTCTACTTTTTCGACAATACCGATATGATCAGCCCAGCCATCATTTTGCTGGGTATCTTTGTCCCAGTTAAAGGTGATGATATCACCTGCGCTAGGAGTCGAATTACCATCTTCATTCCAGATACCTAGTCTTTGGAAAATATGAATATGGCGCTCTACACCGCACTCACGTCCGATAAGATCGCTCAAGCCTTCTCTTTGGAAAATAACCGTCGTGAAAATGTCGCACCAGTCATCTGTGTTTTTCACAGCATAGCCAACTGGCAGCGGTCTGACACTGTTATAATCGTTGACCAAGCGCTGATGCTCGGCACTGCCTCCCCTGACACCTACCATAGCAGCTGCCGCCGCAAGAACACGGTCTCGCTGACTAGCTGCCTGAGGACGGTTTACAGAGATAGAGGTCTTTTCTCCGCCTGCTCCCTGCAGCTGATTTTGATTATTTAAGTAATACAAGTGAACATTGTACTCGCCTGCATTATTCTTATGGTCACGCGCATATACATGCTTACGATAAGTTCCATCAGCCTGACGATCCGCTGTGTACCATTGGATATCATCTTGACCATTCGCTTCTGACCAAGTCGGCAGGTAGACAGTCTTGAGGCCTTCTGGTGCCACAATGCCTGATACTACAATGTCAAACTCTCCAGTATCGTTATTCTTATTTTGAATACTGATTTTACCCTGCGGCTTACTGATAGAAACGTTGGTCTTGATGCCACCTGCTCCTACCAGCCTGCCATCATTTTGGACATAGTAGAGATGTACATTATATTCGCCCTGAACGTTGTTATGGTCGCTCGCATGAACTCGTTTCCGATAGGTACCATCCGGCTGACGTTCTGCGTTGTACCACTTGATATCATCCTGACCGTTGGCCTCTGACCAGGTTGGCAGGGAAACATTCTTGAGACCGCCTGGCGATACAATATCTGAAACCACAATATCAAAATCGCCGGTTTCGCTATTGCGATTCTGAATGCTGATTTTGCCTTGAACTTTTGGTTTTTCTGTAGAAATAGTCGTTTTAGTGCCGCTTACACCGACCAACTGGCCATCATTTTGCACATAGTAGAGATGCACATTATATTCGCCCTGAACGTTGTTATGGTCGCTCGCACGAACTCGCTTACGATAGGTACCATCCGGCTGACGTTCCGCGTTGTACCACTTGATATCATCCTGACCGTTGGCCTCTGACCAGGTTGGTAGGGAAACATTCTTGAGACCGCCTGGCGATACAATATCTGAAACCACAATATCAAAATCGCCAGTTTCGCTATTGCGATTCTGAATGCTGATTTTGCCTTGAACTTTTGGTTTCTCTATGGAAATAGTCGTTTTAGTGCCGCTTACACCGACCAACTGGCCATCATTTTGCACATAGTAGAGGTGCACATTATATTCGCCTTGGACATTATTATGGTCGCTCAGGCGAACTCGTTTCCGATAAGTACCGTCAGCTTGGCGCTCCGCTGTGTACCATTGGACATCATCTTGGCCGTTGGCTGTGGACCAGGTTGGCAGGGAAACTCCCTTCAGACCGCCCGGAGAGACAATACCCGAAACCACAATATCAAAATCTCCGGTTTCGCTGTTACGATTCTGGATGCTGATTTTACCTTGAGCTTTTGGTTTCTCTATGGAAATAGTCGTTTTAGTACCGCTTACACCGACCAACTGCCCATCATTCTGTACATAGTAAAGGTGCACATTGTACTCGCCCTCAACATTTTTGTGATCGCTCAGACGGACACGCTTACGATAGGTGCCATCAGCTTGACGCTCAGCGTTGTACCATTTGATATCATCTTGGCCGTTAGCCTCAGACCAAGTTGGCAGGGAAACTTCCTTCAGACCGCCCGGAGATGAAATACCTGAAACCACAATATCAAAATCGCCAGTTTCTTTGTTTCGATTTTGAATACTGATGGTGCCCTTAGGTTTGCCAAGAGAAACGGTCGTTTTAGTGCCGCTTACACCGACCAACTGGCCATCATTTTGCACATAGTAGAGATGGACATTGTACTCGCCCTGCACATTATTGTGGTCGCTTATGCGTACCCGCTTACGATAGGTGCCGTCAGCCTGACGTTCTGCATTGTACCACTTGATATCATCTTGACCATTGGGCTCTGACCAAGTTGGTAGAGAAACAGTCTTAAGACCTCCTGGAGATGAAATACCTGAAACAACAATATCGAAATCACCAGTTTCGCTGTTGCGATTCTGAATGCTGATTTTGCCCTGTGGCTTGATGACAGATACATTAGTCGTAGTACCGCCGACACCGACTAATTGGCCGTCGTTGCGGACATAGTAGAGATGGACATTGTACTTGCCAACTGAATCCTTATGTCTGCTAGAATCAACAGAAACTTTATAAGTACCATTGGCCTGCTGAGTCGCTGTGTACCAGATAATATCGTCTTGACCATTAGCTTCAGACCAAACCGGAACACTAACAACAGACACTCCATAAGGAGCAGAAACGTTTGAAATCACAACATCAAAGCTGCCGTTGACATTATTCTTATTCTGAATACTGATATTACCCTTTAAAGGCTGCTTAGCAAGAGCAGACTGCTGGGTAAATCTTCCAGTGTAATCAACACTATGGTCAAATACATGCTTACCAGCTAACAGCTGAGCCTGAGCTGTAAACTGCCATGCTCCAGCGCCACTGTTGTATTTGAGAGATTTAGCTCCATCAAGATTTAAATTAGAAGACGGATACTGGGCCACCCAGAAGTTGCTATAGCCAAATTGCGATGTATTAACCGGTCCCTTGCTGCGAAGATTATTTTGATCCAGCCAGCTGGCACTGGTATAGTACATCAGGTTAGAATAACCCAGTCTGCGCATCTCATCCACCCAAGCCTGGGTATGCTGGTTAATCCCATTTTGCATTTTAGGATCTTCCATGTCGTTGACCATAACTGTATTTTTAGGCAGACCTAGTCTATTGGCAAAGGCAGCGTAATAGCGCGCTTCAGCTCTCGCTTCTTCATCACTGGTATAGTGCGAGAAGGCATAGGTCGATACTTGTAAACCAGCTCCCTGCGCATTTCTCACCTGAGACTCAGCAAATGGATTAGTGTAATGGGTTCCTTCTGTCAGTTTGACAACAACACCGCCAACCCCTTGCTGGGCTAATTTACGATAGTCGTCTACGCTGATATGGCCATTGTGGCTGCTGACATCTACAAAGGAAGTGCCTTTAATCTCCGCTTGGGAATTCCCGCGGGCTGCCTGAGCCTTTGACCCAGCATTATAAAATACAGTTTTTCCAGCATTATTAGCTTCTGGTGCTGATGCTACTGCAGGACTAGTCTTGGGTTCTGAAGCAGGGGAAGTCTCTGCTGCAGAAGGGAGTCCTTTTGCTGACTGATCAGCTGCAGTTTCATTCTGATTAGAAGCATTTGCTTCTGACGGGCTTTGCTCTTCTAGCTTATCAGGGGCTACCTTAGGTGATGCAGTTGCTGATTGAGCTGCTCCTCCAGACTCAACAGCTGTTCCTACAGCATTAGTTGCTTGCTCCTCTTGCTTAACAGCTTGAACTGACTGTTCTACAGATGATACTGCTACAGTCGGCTGATTAGATGTTTGTGTTGCGGGCACATTGACTGTTTGATTCTGGGAACTAACAGACCTTTCTGTTTTTAAAACTTCTGACTCAGCGATAGTATGTTCCTCGGCTTTTGCAACATTGGCAGTCGCTGCCAGCAAAATAGCCGTACTCGCTAAATAAACTAATTCTTTCGATTTCAACTTTTCTCTCCAACTTTTAAAAAACTTGCCATCTTTGGGAGGACAAGTTTTAAGTCTGTATTTTTTATTTTACAAAATCAAGCAATGCCAAGAAGCTTTCAGCTTCAAGTGATGCACCACCAACAAGAGCACCGTCAACATCTGGACAAGCCATGTAAGACGCAACATTTTCAGGTTTTACAGAACCGCCGTACTGAACGCGAACCTTGTCCGCTACTTCTTGACCAAAGTCAGCTGCTACAACGTCACGAACTGCTTTACACATCTTTTGAGCGTCGTCTTGAGTTGCTGACTTACCAGTACCGATAGCCCAGATTGGCTCATAAGCGATAACCAATGATGCAACTTGCTCAGCTGTCAAGTCTTTCAAAGCAGCTGATACTTGAGCACCAACGAAATCTACAGCTTTACCAGCTTCGTAAGTTTCAAGCGATTCACCACAGCAGATGATTGGCACCAGACCATTGCGGAAGATAGCGTGCGCTTTTTTGTTGATGTCTTGGTCTGTTTCATGGAAATAATCGCGGCGTTCTGAGTGACCGATAACGATGTAGTCAACTCCAACTTCTGCAAGAACTTTAGGGCTGTTTTCACCAGTGAAAGCACCTGCATCTTCAAAGTAAGCATTTTGCGCTGCAACCTTAAGATTGCTTCCTTTAGCTGCTGCCAAAACAGTTGTCAAATCAAGTGCTGGAGCAGCGATACCAGCTTCTACTAAATCTGAAGAAGGTAGCTTAGCAGCAACCGCTTCTACAAAAGCCTTAGCTTCTTCAGGATTTTTGTTCATTTTCCAGTTACCAGCAATAAATGGTTTACGTGACATATTCACATACCTCTTCTATTTTATTTATCTGTATCATTGTAACACAATTTGATGAAATAATAAAGGTTATCCACAGAATTTCATCAAATTGAAACATCTTATATAAGCAATACCACACTTTTTCTCATCTTAACATAAGTCTCTCATTAGTAAATCAAAAAAAGAAACTAGGACATCATCCTAGCTCTTTTTTAATATCAATTAATCTTGACGCTTCTTACGGTTGATAAAGCCTGCGAAAGCAGCCAGCATCAGACCCATAATACTCAAGAGGATGTTAGAGTTTTCACCTGTCTTTGGCAACACTTTCTTCTCCCCTGTTTGACCTTCCTGACCTTGACCAGAAGGAACTTGACTTGGGTTGGTATTATCAGTAGATACTTTTGTACCGA
>NZ_GL890986.1:0-468288 GCF_000212815.1 Streptococcus sanguinis SK49
TTACCAGCTGCTTTCAATTCATTGGCACGACCAGTAATATCTTGAGCCGCTTCTGGATAGCTATCCACTCCCCAAGCTTTTTGAATAGCATCTGTTCTTGTCCAGCTCTTATCCATAACGACTGTGTTAGATCCTGGCAGACGGTAACCGTTGGCTACCCCATCCGTTACCAGGAGGAAGACCGTCTTACGACCGTTTTCCATATTGCCTTTGACACGGTTGTACTGAGCAATTGTATCATCAATCGCAGGAACAGTTGGAGTCCCACCATCAACAGCGATATTATCGATGAAGCTATGAACTTTATTTTGATCGCTCGTTAAGCCACTATTGCCATAGGTATAGTTTTTACCAGTCGAATTCGCATCGGTATATACATTCGCAGGGCTACCACTAAAATCATTGTTTTCAAAGTAACGCACCTGATCCAAACCTTGGTAAGAAGCAACGAAGACCCGGTCAGTTGTCCGAGGATCATCAGTCTTAACGAGATAAGGGTTTGTCTCATCGTATTGTTCTGGACTAACATAAGTAGTCAACCGTTTAAGGGCACGTTTGACACTTGGAATCGTTGTTCGGAATGACCCACTGGCATCCTGCAGGATGACCAAGTCAATCGGCTTCCGCGGAACTGACCAGTCCGTTGCGTCTGTTTTTTCAATCTTCCGATAACACCCATTTTGTGTAATCGTTGTATGTTCATCGATCCGTCTCGTCTCGATATTGAGCGGATTATTTTCCTCAGCTTTGACACTACTGATAAAGGAACCTGTAATAGCCGATGGAATGGACATGAACAAAATTGTAAATAGAACTAGAATTTTTTTTATAAAATCTCTCATATCTCCATAAGTCCTTAATAGTCTAAAACTATTAATCTTTACCTCCTACCTCATTTTCATATATAGCAAATAGACTAATCTAACCTCTCTTACAGGATTATCTCTTCATATAAAAAATACTTAGCTAGAAAAACAGCCTATTATAGTTACAAAGCAAATCTTTACCTAGAATTTAATATTAAGTTAATAGTTTTAATTCACTGAAACTATTTCTATTAAATTATTTCCCATCAAACTATTATGTTAAAAGGCAATAATAAAAGACATGCAAAATAATTAAACAAACTTTTTAGCACCTCTATATTCAAAACAAAATCTTTTTCAATCTATACAGTACTTTCTTAACAAGAATTAGATTGAGAATTAAAATTTCGATTTATATCGACCAATATAATTCGTTTTAAATCGTTTTTTAATTTTTGTTAAAGGTGTCCTGTAAATCATCCCTCCTTTTATTAATTTAGAATCATATCCTACTGTCATTTTCTCATTTCATCTCCATAAGCATTTAAACAATTACAAACAAATTAAATACTTCATTTATATTACAGTATGTTACGATATCGGTTTATTATATCATATTTTTTTAAAGTAATCACCTATTTTTGCATATTTTATTAAGTTTTTTTTATAAGTAATATGAATAATAAAAATATTACTAAGCAATAATTAAAAACCCCGTTTTCACGAGGTTTAGTGTCTGATTATAATTGTTATCTGGGAACGGAATCGAATTAAGCTTCGATTTCTGTAACCATACCTGAACCAACGGTACGTCCACCTTCACGGATAGAGAAAGTAGTACCTTGTTCAACGGCGATTGGGTGGATCAACTCAACGTCGATTGTTACGTTATCACCAGGCATTACCATTTCAGTACCTGCTGGAAGTTCGATTGAACCTGTAACGTCAGTTGTACGGAAGTAGAACTGTGGACGGTAGTTGTTGAAGAATGGAGTGTGACGTCCGCCTTCTTCTTTAGTAAGGATATAAACTTCACCCTTGAATTTAGTGTGTGGGTTGATTGAACCTGGTTTAGCAATAACTTGTCCACGTTCGATTTCATCACGTTGGATACCACGAAGAAGTACACCTACGTTGTCCCCTGCAAGACCTTCGTCAAGCTGTTTACGGAACATTTCAACACCAGTAACAACTGCTTTTTGGATTTCTTCTTTGATACCAACGATTTCGATTTCGTCGTTGACCTTAACGATACCACGGTCGATACGTCCTGAAGCAACTGTACCACGACCAGTGATTGAGAATACGTCTTCGACTGGAAGAAGCAATGGCTTGTCAGTATCGCGTTCTGGTTCTGGGATGTACTCATCAACAGTGTCCATCAATTCCATGATGATGTCTTCATATTTAGAGTCACCTTCAAGAGCTTTAAGAGCTGAACCTTGGATAACTGGAAGATCGTCACCTGGGAAGTCGTATTCTGACAAGAGGTCACGGATTTCCATTTCAACCAATTCAAGCAATTCTTCATCGTCAACCAAGTCAACTTTGTTCATGAAGACGATCAAGTGCTTAACACCAACCTGACGTGAAAGCAAGATGTGCTCACGAGTTTGTGGCATTGGTCCGTCAGTTGAAGCTACTACAAGGATTGCTCCGTCCATTTGAGCGGCACCAGTGATCATGTTTTTAACGTAGTCCGCGTGTCCTGGAGCGTCGATGTGAGCGTAGTGACGCTTAGCAGTTTCATACTCAACGTGCGCAGTGTTGATAGTGATTCCGCGTTCGCGTTCTTCTGGAGCAGCATCGATAGACGCATAGTCTTTAGGTTGGTTAACTGCTGAAGGCAAGCGACGTGCCAATACAGTTGTGATAGCTGCTGTCAAAGTAGTTTTACCGTGGTCAACGTGTCCGATAGTACCAATGTTAACGTGTGGTTTACTACGATCGTATTTTTCTTTTGCCATTTGAGTAAAAGCCTCCAATAAAATATATTTTATAGATAGACAGTAGGCAATACAGTCTAACTTTCCTTACTATTTTATCAAATTTAAATGAAAATGCAAGTCTTTTAGCATTTTTTTGTGAATTATTCCTTGTCTAATTTATAGTAAGGTTGATACCAAGAAAAGCGGTTGAATTGTCACAAGTATATCGAATTAAAAAGCACTTTGGTTACAAAAATAGAAAAAACCGGAACAATTCCGATTTTCTCTTTGTATTAGCCAGAGTTTCGCAGACCAGTCGCTATACCGTTGATGGTTATGTGAATCAGCTTTTCTTGATCTGGTGTAAGCTGACCGTTGCGCTGACGCTTGATTAGCTCTAGCTGGATATAGTTCAAAACATTGAAATAAGGCATACGATAGTGCAAGCTATCTCTCAGATAGGTGTTTTCTGCCAGAAGCTCATCGTGCCCTTCAATCTCTAGAATGACATCCTTAGTCAGCTGCCACTCATCCAAGATAATATTGAAAATATCACGCACATTCTGATCTTCGCAAAGCTGCGCATACTCAAAAGCGATATTCATATTTGACTTAGACAGAACCATGTCTACATTTGATAAGAGTGACTTGAAGAACGGCCATCTCTTATACATAAATTGCAGAAAAGCTAAGTTATTTTCTGGGTCTTCATCAATGAATTCCTTGAAACTCGACCCAACACCATACCAGCCTGGGAACATAACTCGACTTTGAGACCATGAGAAGACCCATGGAATAGCTCTGAGACCACCGATTTCAGTGATGGTTTTACGGGCAGCTGGACGAGAACCGATATTAAAGCTAGAGATAGCCTTGATCGGGCTGGATTCAAAGAAATAATCGTAAAAACGCTCGTCGCCAAAGACCAAATCACGGTAAATCTGATAACTGCGATTGACTACTTGGTCCATGATTCGCTCATATTTATCAGAAGTATGGCTATCGCTCTTCTTATGAGTTACCATGCGGTTAATGGCGGCAGATACCAGCATTTCCAAGTTATAGTAGGCTGCGTCTTTGTTTCCATATTTATTTCCAATAACTTCCCCTTGCTCAGTCAGACGAATCCGGTCATTGATACTGCGGAGTGGCTGAGAAGTAATAGCTTCATAGGTTGGGCCGCCACCACGTCCCACCGTACCTCCCCGGCCATGGAAGAAGGTGATTTTCACGCCAAACTTATCACCGATGGCTGTCAGCTGCTGCTGAGCCTTGTAGAGAGTCCAGCAAGAAGATAGGTAACCACCGTCCTTATTACTGTCTGAATAGCCCAGCATAATTTCCTGGTAATTATCCTTAGAGGCAATCCACTTCTGTGCAATCGGTAGAGACAGGTATTTCTCCATGGTATCGCAGGAATTGTCCAAATCCTCAATGGTTTCAAAGAGCGGAACAATCTGGACACGAGCCCCATTTTCGTCAATCAGCCCCACTTCCTTGAGCATAATAGCCAACTCAAGTAAATCTGATACACTGGTCGAGTGAGAGATAATATTCTGCTTAATGACTTCCTCACCGATAGCATCTTTTAGCTGACGGGCTGTTTTGAAGATTTCCAGTTCCTTTTGCAGAAGTTCGGACTTAGGCTCGTGAGTAGCTGACAGGATACGAGGATCTTCTAGCAGCTGTTTGAGGAGAACTTGGCATTTTTCTTCTTCCGACAGACTACTATAATCTTGAACAATATTAGCTGAAGCCAAGAGCTCAGCCACACAGGCTTCATGAACACTGGAATCCTGCCGCATATCAATGCTGGCCAAGAAGAAACCAAAAACATCAACTGCTTGGAGAAGTTCAGTCAAGTCGCCACTTACCAAGGCTTCGCCATGATGTTCGATAAGAGAATCATAAATGACCTGCAAGTCTTCCTTGAATTCCTGAGCTGTTTTGTAAGAAGGTGTCTCTTCTTTCTTCAGCTCGGTCAGGGTCTCGCTGATACGAGACCGGATATAATTAGGGATGATTTCTCTTCCTTTATTGCTGACAGAAAGATTGGCCTTCGCAGACAATTTTTCCTCAGCTCGGTCAGTCAATCGCTGATCGTCACTTGAAAAGTTGCCTTCTTTAAGGTAAAGCAAGGTTTGAATCAGCTTGGACTGGATATAGTGGAAAGCTCGGCGGTAAGGCTCATTTTCCCGATAAACAGACTTGTCTGTAGACAGAGCTGCCATTTCTGCTACTGCCTGACTGGTTTCTGAGAGGTTGGTCGATAGCGAGAAGGTGCGATAGAGTGTATAAACCTTGTCAATGTAATAGTTGAGAATGACTTCACTCTGGAGGGTAGCTGATAGTTTGAGGGTTTCTGCGGTTACAAAAGGATTGCCATCTCGGTCTCCACCAATCCACATTCCCATGGTAATAGGCTTAGGATTATCCAGCTTGATCCCCCGCTCTTCCGCCAAGCGTCTGTATTCGACCATAAAGTTAGTGATCGCTTGTAGGAAAGAGCTGTTGTAGTACTCCATGACATTGGTAATCTCATTGGTCACTTTCAGCTTTTTCTCACGGATCATATCCGTCTGCATCATGAGCTCAATATAGCGACGGAGATTTCCTAGCCACTTCTTCTCATTGACCAGACCCGCTTTAACATCACGATGCTGGCGCAGCAAACTATGGATATGATTGGTTAAGTCCAGAATAGTCTTGCGCTGAACTTGCGTCGGGTGAGCAGTCAGTACTGGCACAACATTCAGATTTTCCAAGATTTCCTGAGCATTTTCCCGCGTTGAAATCAGGTCAATGGTTGTTGATAGCTTTCCAAGATAATCCTGATCGATATTGTTCTGATGGTTGATTTCATAAGCTAAATCCACGTCTTCTGAGATATTAATCAAAAGCGGCAAAATAGAGAAATAACGGGAAATATAAACCATTTCATCTGTCGTTAGCTCTTCTACAATTGCTTTTAACTCATGATATTTGGAGTTAACCGCCAACTCCTCCATGAGGGAGATTTTTTCAAAAGTCTCAGGGCTGAGAAGATTTCGAGTAATGTCGGCAAGCAAGTCTGTCAAAATGGCGACTTCTTCTCGAATCACTTCTTTATTGCTGTAGCTTTCTAATTTGTTAAATGACATAATCTGCACCTTTCATTTTTGCAACAACTGTTCACACGAACTGCGTTTGAGCTTCCTCAGACTGGTCTTGCGCCTCCGCTTCCATCTGTTCATAGAGGGCATCACGGCGCTCGTTGGCATCAATATTAAGTACCAAGGCGATGGCTACTGACAAGACCAGAAGACTGTTCCCTCCTTGCGATAGGAAAGGGAAAGTTACTCCTGTAGACGGAATGAGACCTGAGATTCCACCGATATTGATAAAGGTCTGCATGAGTATCATACCGCCGATTCCCAAAGCCATCATGGAGTTAAATGGATTCTTAGCCCGAATCCCGACCAAGATAATTCTCAAAATTAGGAAAAAGAGCAAGGCCAGAATCAGACTGGCACCAAAGAAACCAAACTCCTCTATCACGATAGAAAATACAAAGTCCGTATGAGCTTCCGGCAGATAACCGCGCTTCTCAATAGAGTTACCCAAGCCTAGACCAAACCAGCCGCCATTACTCATAGCATAATAGGAATTAGCCAATTGGTGGCCTGAGCCAGACAAATCCTTGAAGGGATTGAAGAAAGCGCTGAAACGCTTGGCCACATACCCAAAGACTGGAATCTTGGCCACGCGCTCAACCCCAATCAACCAAATGCTCGCCAGAACCAATCCCGAAACACTGACAATGGCTCCAAGCATCGTAGAAAACCACCGGTAGCCAATCCCGCTGACAGCTATCATTATCACGACGGTCAAAAATAGAATAGTCGCATTTCCAAGGTCTGGCATAATCGCTACAATCCCAATCAGAATAGCCACCATGGTCCGCCAGTCGTTAAAGGCTTTGGGAAACCAATGGTTGTGAGTCAGGGCTTGGTAGTCATAGACCTTTATCTCCCCCTGCCTCTTTGTAAAGCGAAAAGCTAGATACCAGACCAGAATAATCTTCAAATACTCCGCAGGCTGAATACTGAAAGCTCCAAGCTTGAGCCAACCATGGGCACCGTTAATAGTACCAGTTATAAAACGAGATAAGAGTAAGAGGATAATCTCAGCAAAGATAACTATAGTCAGGATGCCTCCTTTTTTCAGGAAACCCAAGCGGATTCTATATAGGAGCGCAATTATAAAGAGACTTATTATCCAAAAAATCCCCTGATTCAAGACCATTCCAAAACCATTTCCTCCGGCCTGAATCGAGGTGGGACTCGTTGTTGAATAGACCACAATCAATCCCAAAACAGATAAAATCAAATAGGGAATCAAGATGGAATAATTCAACAAGTGCTTCTTGTCAATTTTCATATTTCACCATTAAACTTCTAAAAATTCAATTCTCATTATACCACCTTTTGGATTGAAAAAAAAGCATTAGTGCAGAGACTGGAATAATAAGGACTTGCTTTCTCTCTTTTACATAAAATTGTGATAAGATATGAAGCAAGCAAAGGAGGAGAACATGACAGACATTTATGATATCGAAATCCAAAAACAAGACGGAAGTCTGCAAAAAATGAGTGATTATAAAGGAAAGATTCTGCTGATTGTCAATACAGCGACCGGTTGCGGCTTCACTCCTCAGTATCAAGAACTGCAGGGACTCTATGAGCGCTACCAGAAAGACGGATTTGAAATCCTGGATTTCCCCTGTAATCAGTTTGGCCAGCAGGCTCCTGGAGACGCTGCAGAAATCAACAGCTTTTGCAACCTTAACTACGGAACGACCTTTCCTCGATTTGCTAAGATTGATGTCAACGGTCCTCATACTGCTCCACTCTTTGACTGGCTCAAAAAAGAAAAGGGTGGTCTTCTGGGCGAGAAGATCAAGTGGAATTTCACAAAGTTTCTGGTCAGCCGAGATGGAACAGTCATCAAACGTTTCTCTCCACAAACCTCTCCTCAAAAGATAGAAGAACTGATTCAAAAGCTATAATCTGTCGCAAGACCAAAACTATTTAGGCATCGAAACCCTATCTTCCATAGCTTAGCTAAACTCTTTAAAAATATCTTGATTTTGCTTTATAATATTTCAATTATGTTACGTTTTATTCATTTTTCGACGAATACAGGGGATATTTTTTGCTTTTTTATTTATTTTAAGTTAAAATAAACCAGTATGAGAAAGAGGATTAAACCGCTTGCAATCCTAATTTTCTTTGCTTCTTTTATCACTTTAATTTTGATAAGCAAGCAAATTACTGACTCTCAGGAAAAGCAAGCACAGGCAAAAATTTCACAAACTAAACAAACTCCAAGTTCCTCAAAAAAAGAGGAAACATCTGACGATTCGTCCTTAGATGAAGAGTTTATTTCCAGACCAATCATTGACATTTCTGGCTGGCAGCTGCCAAGTGAGATTAATTACGACTTACTCGCACAGAATGTTTCAGGAGTAATTGTCCGTGTTCATAGTGGAGCACAGGCAAAAAAAGAAAACGCAGCAACCCACCTGAATGGTCTGGACAAGTCTTATGAAAGACATATCAAAGAATTTCAAAAGCGCAACATCCCTGTTGCTGTCTATGCCTATGTGGCCGCCAATAGCAAAAAGGAAATGGAAAAAGAAGCTGAAAGTTTCTACAAGGCTTCTGCCAAGTACCATCCAACCTATTATTGGCTAGACGTCGAAGAAAAGACCATGTCTGACATGAATGCGGGAGTTGAAGCTTTCCGAGCCAAGCTAGAGTCACTTGGTGTTAAAAATATTGGTATCTATATTGGTACATACTTTATGGAGGAGCATAGCATCTCTACCGACAAGTTCACAGCAATTTGGATTCCGACTTATGGTAATGACGACGGCTACTACAATGCCGCACCGAATACAGAGCAAGATTACGACTTGCATCAGTACACATCACAAGGTCAGCTGACTGGTTTCTCCCATTATCTTGATTTGAACCAGTTGTCAACCTTGAAAGACCAGACAGCTACCTATCAAAAGCTATTTACGGTTCCTAAAGAAAGTCAATAGCTCAGAGCGACAGCTCAAGTCTCAAAGACTGCTGTCGTTTTTTATTGTCACAAAATAGGAAATTTCCAGCCATTCCCTCTTAATAAAGCCTATATTTTATGATATAATGATTTGATAAATGAAATTAGAAAAGGAAAATACAATGATTTCTTGGTTGAATAGAATTTTCAAAGGAATGGTCATTGCACTTGGCTTTATTTTGCCGGGAGTTTCAGGCGGAGTTTTAGCAGCTATCTTAGGTATTTATGAACGCTTGATTCATTTTTTAGCACATTTAAAAGAAAACTTCGTCGAAAATGTTCTCTATTTCATACCAGTTGGAATCGGAATGATTTTAGGAATTGCCGCTTTCTCCTATCCTGTCAATCTGCTGCTGGATAACTACAAAGTGATTGTCCTTTGGGGATTTGCTGGAGCTATCATCGGGACTGTTCCCAGTATTATTAAAGAGTCTGTCGCTAAAAGTGAGCGCGATCGGACTGATATTCTCGTTTTCTGGGTCAGCCTCATTCTTTCAGGAATCTTTCTTTATTCCTTAAATGGCATGGTCGGCACCTTGCCAGCTAACTTTCTCTCTTTCATCTTAGCTGGAGCCTTGATTGCACTGGGCATTTTAATTCCCGGACTCAGTCCGTCCAATCTTCTCTTAATTTTAGGACTCTATGCACCTATGCTGAATGGCTTTCGTAAACTGGATCTCTTGGGCACCTTCCTTCCTATCGGAATCGGAGGCGCCTTAGCACTGATTCTCTTCTCTAAACTCATGGATCATATTTTGAAAAACTACTACTCTCGTGTCTATCACTTTATCATTGGCATCGTCCTATCCAGTACACTTCTCATTGTAGTGCCTCAAGCAGGAAACAGTGAAAGCATCAGCTATCATGGAGTTTCTATATTGACACTTGTTCTTGCAGCCTTTTTCTTCGGTCTAGGAACCTGGTTGGGTCTCTGGATGTCACAATTAGAAGAGAGATATACTAATGGCTAAAAAAACAAAAATCAAAAAAACACTGGTCGAGCAAATTTTAAGCAAGGCTAAGATTGAACATCGAGGCCTGCAGCTAAATGCCTTAGCAGAACAGCCAGCCGATGACTTGGATCGTTCGCAGATTTATAAAACCTTGGCCTTGACAGGAGACAAGACTGGCACAATAATCGGTATCTTGCCAATCACAGAACATCTGTCCGAAAAGAAAATGGCCAAGATTTCCGGTAATAAAAAAGTCAGTATGATTCCTCAGAAAGACTTGGAAAAGACAACGGGCTATGTCCACGGAGCCAACAATCCTGTCGGTATCCGTCAAAAGCACAACTTTCCAATCTATATCGACCAGTCAGCTCTAGAGCGAGATAGCATTATCGTTTCTGCCGGTGAAGTCGGCCGCAGTATCGAAATCAAGGCTCAAGATTTGGCAGATTTTGTTCAAGCTAACTTTGCAGACCTCAAGGAAAGTTCTAGCTCATAATTCTTCAATATTGCACCTAATATTCTCAATAAACCCTAATAAGAAAGAAACAATCAACCACTATGAAATTATACTTTGTCCGACACGGAAGAACGGAATGGAATCAGGAAGGCCGCTTTCAGGGAGCCAGCGGTGATTCGCCACTGCTGCCAACCGCCGTTGAAGAACTGCAAACCTTAGGAAAACATCTGGCTCAGACACAATTTGACAAGATTTACAGCAGCGATCTCCCACGCGCCATTCGCTCTGCTGAGATTATCCAAGAAGAAAGCCAGTTTCCGACTGAAATCGTATCAGTACCTGAACTGCGAGAATGGCAGTTGGGAAAACTGGAAGGCGCAAAAATCTCTACCATAGAAGCCATCTATCCGCACCAGATGACTGCCTTCCGCCACAACCTTTCGCAATTTAATCATACGTTTTTTGACGCTGAGTCGGTTTACCATACGACTCACCGGACCATTTCCTTTATCAAGACCTTAAAGGACAAGGACTATGAGCAAGTGCTCATTGTCGGGCACGGAGCTAACTTAACCGCCAGCATTAGAACCATGCTGGGCTATGACACACCTCTCCTGCGCAAGAATGGCGGTCTGACCAATGCCAGTATCACCATTCTTGAAACAGAAGACTTTGAGAATTTTGAGCTGATCACTTGGAATAATACGGATTACTTACTTGAAAAGGCAGAAAATTAAGGCTGGATTTCTAGCTTTTTTTCTTACTTTATAGCCAAATATAGATGAATTTCCCTATCTTTTGTGATAAAATAGGTAGGAAAACTTTTGGAGGAAAAACATGACTACTGAACATATCGAGGAATTAAACGACCAGCAGATTATCCGCCGTGAAAAAATGGCTGCGCTGGCTGAGCAGGGAATTGACCCTTTTGGCAAACGCTTTGAGCGGACTGCTAACTCTGCTCAACTAAAAGAAAAATACAACGATAAAGATAAAGAAGAATTAAACGAACTCAATGAAACAGCTATTATCGCTGGCCGTCTCATGACCAAGCGTGGCAAAGGAAAAGTTGGCTTTGCCCACATCCAAGACCGTGAAGGCCAAATCCAGATTTATGTGCGTAAAGATGCGGTTGGTGAAGAAAATTATGAAATCTTCAAAAAGGCTGACTTAGGAGATTTCCTCGGTATCGAAGGTGAGATTATGCGGACAGATATGGGTGAGCTTTCTATCAAGGCGACCCACCTTACTCATTTGTCTAAGGCTCTGCGTCCCTTGCCTGAAAAATTCCACGGCCTGACAGATGTCGAAACCATCTACCGCAAGCGTTATTTAGACTTGATTTCCAACCGCGAAAGCTTTGAACGCTTTGTAACTCGTTCAAAAATCATCTCTGAAATCCGCCGTTACTTGGATGGCCAAGGCTTCCTTGAAGTTGAAACTCCTGTTCTTCACAATGAAGCAGGTGGTGCTGCTGCTCGTCCATTTATCACCCACCACAATGCCCAAAACATTGATATGGTGCTACGGATTGCAACCGAGCTTCACCTTAAACGTCTTATCGTTGGTGGTATGGAGCGAGTGTATGAGATTGGCCGTATCTTCCGTAACGAAGGAATGGACGCAACTCACAATCCAGAGTTCACTTCCATCGAGGTTTACCAAGCCTATGCAGATTTCCAAGATATCATGGACTTGACTGAAGGTATTATCCAACATGCTGCTGTCTCTGTAAATGGAGATGGACCAGTCAACTACCAAGGAACTGAAATCAAGATTAATGAACCATTTAAACGCGTTCACATGGTTGACGCCATCAAGGAAATTACTGGTGTTGATTTCTGGCAAGATATGAGCTTTGAAGAAGCTGCTGCCTTGGCTAAAGAAAAGAAAGTTCCGCTTGAAAAACACTTCACTGAAGTCGGCCATGTTATCAACGCTTTCTTTGAAGAATTTGTGGAAGAAACCTTGATTCAGCCAACCTTTGTCTACGGTCACCCTGTAGCAGTATCACCTCTGGCTAAGAAAAATCCAGAAGATCCACGCTTCACGGACCGTTTCGAGCTCTTCATCATGACCAAAGAGTATGCCAACGCCTTCACAGAGTTGAACGATCCAATCGATCAATTATCTCGTTTTGAAGCACAGGCAAAAGCCAAAGAACTGGGCGATGACGAAGCAACTGGCATTGACTATGACTTTGTCGAAGCTCTGGAATACGGTATGCCACCAACTGGAGGCCTAGGAATCGGTATCGATCGTCTGGTTATGTTACTAACAGACGTGACTACCATTCGCGATGTCCTGCTCTTCCCAACGATGAAATAATCTGTATTTTATACGATCTTAAGAAAACAGATCCTGCTGGAATTCCAGCAGGATTTTTTACATCATAAAAAAGTCTGGTTCCCCAGACTTTTGACTATATTATTCATATCTCAGTGCTTCGATTGGATCCAGTTTAGAGGCCTTGTTGGCCGGCAGGATACCGAAGAGAACACCGATGGTTGCTGAGAAGAGAAGGCTGACGATGCTGACTGGTAGAGATACCGTTACTGGTGTTCCTTCCAGCATTTGACTCATGGCCGAGCCTAGTACAGACGCAAGTCCTGCAGCTAGAAGCAGTCCAATCAAACCACCAATCAGTGTCAAAATCATAGACTCAATCAGAAATTGCATCAGTATATTGCCACGCGTTGCTCCCAGAGCCTTCCGCAGACCGATTTCCCGAGTCCGCTCAGTGACCGATACCAGCATGATATTCATAACGCCGATACCTCCAACAAAGAGAGAGATTCCGGCGATGGCTCCGATAACACCCGTCATTGCACCATAAATATTTTGCACTTCCTGATAGAGGGCACTATCATCTGTCACTTGATATTCTCCCTGTTGGAGACCAGCAATTTCTGTTAATTTCTTGGCAACCTTAGGACCAAGTTCTGGAACCAAGCTGGTATCATTCACTCGAAGAACAATCTCTGAAATCTCATCTACTCCAAAGTTGGCAGCTATGAGAGTATTGGTCGTAATGGCATTGCCACCATAGACCTGCATGGAACCAGATGCAGCAGCAGTTTCAGGATCTCTATAAACCCCAATCACCCGATAGTTACTGGCACCCACTGTCACAATTTTATTGATTGCCTCTTCAGCGGAAGAAAAGAGGGTCGCAGCCAGATCTTCGTCCAGCAGCACAACACTAGCAAAGCCCTGATAGTCTTGCTGCCTCAAAGCACGACCAGCAATGATTATGTATTTTTTCACTTGAATATAGGTCATGTTTGCGCCGACAAAGTTGACGCGCTCAGCCTGCTTATTTTCATAGCTAAAGGTTTCCATAGCAGAGTTGGTCACATAATAACCATCCACTCCCTTGATATGGGTCAATTCCTTAACCCATGCTTCCTGGACCTTGGGTGGTTCCACCACTTCTTCACTTTCATCTTCCACATTTACAGAATAGAGATCAGCCGTCTGTGTGTAGGAGCCGTCCTTGCTCTTTTTAGGAGAAAAGACAAGGCGCATGTTTTTCTGACTTTTAGTAAAACTCTCATTGACCCGCCGGGTAATAGAATCTCCTAAGGCCATGATAACCACAACCGAAGCCACTCCGATAATAATCCCAATCATGGTCAGGAAAGACCGCATCTTATGTCCAAGAATGGAGCTAATGGCAAATTTCCAGTTTTGCATTAGACTAGTCCTCCTTCCTTAGTGCTATCAGATGAGATGACACCGTCACGAATGACAATCTGTCGTTTAGCATAGGCCGCAATCTCAGGCTCGTGAGTTACCATGATAATGGTTTTCCCTTCTCGATTGAGCTCAGTTAAGAGCTCCATAATCTGCTCACCAGTCTTGGTATCCAAGGCCCCCGTCGGTTCGTCAGCCAGAATCAGAGAGGGATTATTGACCAAAGCACGCGCAATGGCTACCCGCTGCTTCTGTCCTCCGGAAAGCTCTGAAGGCAGATGATGCATCCGCGTGTCCAACTCCACCTTGGTCAAAAACTGCTCGGCCAAGGACTTACGTTTAGATAGACCGACTCCTGCATAGATTAAGGGCAGTTCCACATTTTGCAAGGCATTGAGCTTAGACAAGAGAAAGAACTGCTGAAAGACAAAGCCGATTTGCTTATTTCGAACCTTGGCCAGCTTCTTATCACCTAGCTTAGCTACTTCTTCGCTTCCCAGATGGTATTCACCAGTGGTCGGACGATCCAGCATACCAATGATATTCATCAGTGTAGACTTACCAGATCCAGACGGTCCCATGATGGCAACAAACTCGCCCTCTTCAACCTCCAGACTGATGTCTTTTAATACCTGCAGTTTCTGGTCTCCATTGCGATAGCTCTTATTAATATTTTTTAACTCAATTAGCTTCTTCATAAGATTTCACCTCTTGACCGTCTTTCAAGCTATCTGTCGGATTGATGATAACTTTACTATCCTTTGTCAAACCAGATGAGATTTCTTGATTTTCAGCATCAGCATTTCCGAGCGTTACTTCTGTCTTCTTGGCAACTCCTTTTTCCAGGACCCAAACATAGTTCTTGTCTCCGTCCATTACCACACTGCTCACTGGCACAATGAGTCCCTGAGTATTGTTTTTAACTTCGATATTGACAGAGAAGCCTTGCTTGAGCTCACCAATCTCACTTGTAATGTCAATTGTAAATGGATATTTAGAACCTGAAGCTGTTCCGCTGCCACCTGTTCCAGATGGCTGAGCTGCTGCTTGCTGGCCGTCTTTCGGATAGTTGGAAATGTAGCTGATTTTACCAGTCCATTTCTTGTCTGGGTAAACCTTTGATGTAATGGTCACTTCTTGGCCGACAGACAAGTTAGCCAAATTGTATTCGGATAATTCACCCTTAATCTGCAGATTCCCATTGCTGACGATGTGAACCAATGTTTGAGTGGCACCAGTTGTTGATTTTGAAACATCACGGTTGACTTCCACGACCGTACCATCTGCAGTGCTGGTCACTGTTAAGGCATTGAGAGTAGCTTGTGCTTTGTTCATATTATCCACTGCATCAGCTCGAGCATCGCGCAGGTCAGCTGCCTGAGACTCCACAGAACGCTGAGCCTGAGCTTCAGACGCCCCATCAGCTTCTTCGTCGCCGGTAGTATTTACAGTCACACCATTGGTTTGCAAGTCATGCAATTGACGATCGGCTTTGCTAACCGCCCGAGCAGCCGCATCATAAGCAGCCTGAGCCTCTGCACTTTTATAAGTGACCAACGCTTGACCGGCAGTCACTTGGTCACCAACATTGACCAGTACATTTTCCAAGTCACCTTTGGTGCTGTCATAGTAGATGTACTGCTCGTTGCTGGCTGTAACATTGCCTGTCAGTAAGACTGAAGAAGCCACTGAGCCTTCCTTGGCTTTCTGAACCAGCGGAGTCGTATCGACCGGTGCCTCAGAAGGATTCCCTCCATTTAAAAACATGAAGAGAATTGCTCCTGCAACAACTGCAATCGTAGCTCCAATAATGCTAAATAATTGCCATTTCTTTAACTTTTTCATCTCTTTTCCTCCTCTTGATGAAAACGATTTTCTTTTGTTATATTATATCACAAGGCTATCATAATTCTTCTAAAAAAATTTACAGTTTTTCACAAATGGTTGCTATTTTATCTCAGATAGTCACTCCACTCAAATCCGTAGCAGATTTTTGCATTCACCTGCTAAAAAAGGTACAATTACCTCATATAATAGAAGGAGATTCTAACAAAATGAAAGAATTTGATATGATTGCTATTGGCGGTGGCAGCGGGGGGATTGCTACCATGAATCGGGCCGGCGAATACGGTGCCAAGGTTGCCGTTATTGAAGAAAAGAAACTAGGTGGCACCTGTGTCAATGTCGGCTGTGTCCCAAAGAAGATTATGTGGTACGGAGCCCAAATAGCTGAAGCTATCCAGCATTATGGACCAGACTACGGCTTTACCTCTGATAACCAAGCTTTTGATTTTGCTACCCTTCGGAAAAATCGCGAAGCTTATATTGACCGAGCACGTTCGTCCTATGACGGTAGCTTCAAGCGGAATGGTGTCGAACTGATCGAAGGACGTGCCCGTTTTGTGGATGCAAACACTGTCCAAGTCAACGGCGAGCTTATTCGCGCCAAGCATATCGTTATCGCGACGGGTGCTCATGCTGCTATTCCAAATATCCCTGGCGCAGGCTACGGCGAGAATTCCGACGATGTCTTTGCTTGGGAAGAGTTACCTGAATCTGTAGCCATTGTCGGAGCAGGCTATATAGCAGTTGAGCTAGCTGGCGTGCTCCATGCTCTAGGAGTTAAAACAGATCTTTTTGTTCGTAAGGATCGACCACTGCGCAACTTTGACAGCTATCTGATTGACGGCCTGCTCCAAGAAATGGAGAACTCTGGACTCCAGCTTCATACCCATAAGATTCCGCAAAAGCTGGAAAAACTGCCTGATGGTCAGCTCAAGCTCTATTTTGAAGACGGCAGCAGCCACACAGCCCAGCATGTTATCTGGGCCATCGGGCGTAAGCCAAATGTTCAAGACCTCAATCTGGAAGCAGCTGGCGTCACTCTCAATGAACGTGGCTTCATCGCTGTAGATGAGTATCAAAACACTGTGGTTCCTGGCATCTATGCTCTAGGCGATGTAACAGGTGAAAAAGAATTAACTCCTGTTGCTATCAAGGCTGGACGGACCCTGTCTGAGCGTCTTTTCAATGGTAAAACAAATGCTAAAATGGACTACTCAACTATTCCAACTGTTGTCTTCTCCCATCCTGCTATTGGGACAGTCGGCCTGAATGAGGTAGAGGCTATCAAGACTTACGGAGCAGAAAATATTCACGTTTACACATCTAGCTTCACATCCATGTATTCAGCTGTCACCCAGCATCGCCAACAGGCCAAGTTCAAGCTCATCACTGCCGGTGAGGATGAAAAGGTCGTTGGCCTGCACGGTATTGGCTACGGAGTAGACGAGATGATTCAAGGTTTCGCTGTTGCTATCAAGATGGGCGCTACCAAGGCTGACTTTGATGCTACAGTTGCTATTCACCCGACAGGTTCCGAAGAATTCGTGACCATGCGATAAAAATTCAAAATCAGAAGAGGTTTGGTATTCCATCCTCTTTTTGACTTCTGCTACCATTTTATAATAAAGATGTTGATCGTTCCATAACCTAATCTTTCATTTTACAGACGAATCTTACATTTTTGTAAGATTGTAATTAAAGCTATTTCAGCTTCATTTGACACTCCTTTGAAATATCCATAAAGAAATTCCAAAGATTATAAAAAGCGATCTTTTTATTAGTTATTATATGCGACAAGGAGCCTGAAATGAAATCTCAGACTCCTTTTTCTTTATGGTAAAATAGCTACAGCCCTAACTGGTGAACCGCTGGCTTGATGCCAGTTGGGGAAGCTAATTGAGATGAGAGCACCTTTAGCCGGCAGCTGATCCAGATTGGTCATAACTTCTAGCTGATAAATGTCCTGCTCCAAAAGATAGTATTCATTGAGCAGCCCATGCTCCGCTGTAGGAATACCCGCATCTGTATCAAAAGTTTCGTGACCTACCGCCTTGACACCACGCTCATGGATAAGGAACTCTAGAGCATCCCGTCCCCACCCAGGAGTATGCTGAATCTTCTGATCATCCAGATTGCGCATAGCTGATTGACTTGGCCAACGCTTGGACCAGTCTGATCGAAAGGCAACAAAACGTCCCTGGCTCAATCTGTCCGTGCTCCGCTTCAAAATCTAAAATATCCTGCTTGCCTAGTATAAAGTCTGGATTCTCTGTTACTTCCTTAGACTTATCAATAACCACCACAGGCAGGAAAAGATCTTTTAGCTCAATCTCTCCCAACCAACGACCACCCTCCACAAAGTGAATCGGAGCATCAATATGAGTCCCGTATTGGCCAACTACAGAAAATTGCTGAACATGAAAACCGTCTTTCAAAGTGAAAATATCCTTCTTCTCCAAGGCAGGCAGAGCTGGAAAATGCGGACTGTCTTCCCTAATCTGATGGGACAAATTAACCCATTTTTTCTCCTGTAGTTCCTGATAAATTTTTAATAAATCTGTCATAGCCTTCTCCAATCTAGTCAGTCTTGCTTTAGGAAGATGTTGATTACGCACCCACACCTCTAGCAAAAACTCTTATTTACTTTTGCATTATTATATCAATCAAAGTGTGCTGCTGCAATTCTTTATAGCACTTTTAGATAATCCTTTTTTATTGATAAGAATATAGTTTGAAGCTATAGCTAATTTTTCTAATGAAGCCTATTCAAGCATTGAAAATTTTGATATGATAGTACAAAGCAATCCAGAAACGAGGAAAACTGATGAGTAAAACAAAAAAACTTCTTGCAGCCTTGGGCATCCTTTTCTTTAACATTTTTGGTCTTATCGCCTTCATCGTCTTGCTCATCAGAAGCAAGAAACGAAAATAAGAATCTGTCTGTATAATTGTCTCGTTCGATTAAGAAGGACTTGACTTTTTTTTATTTAGTTTTTAAAATAGTTACCATAAAATTAAAAAGAGGTTTACTATTTATGAACAAGAACAAAGCTTTTCTTCTTGCCCTCCCAGCTATCGGAGCTGCTTTCCTAGCTGTCCTGTCCCAATTTACTATTTCCATCGGCCCCATTCCCATCACACTGCAGACTTTTGTTATCGGTCTGATTGCGACGATTTTCAAACCTCGCGAAGCTGTTTTGTCAGTCTTTATTTATCTGCTGCTGGGAGCTATCGGTCTGCCGGTCTTTGCTGGAGGAAGCGGTGGTTTTCAGGCTCTCTTTGGCCCAAGCGCCGGCTATCTCTGGTTCTTCTTACCCTTTGCGCTTGTGACATCCAGTCTGACTCATAAGGACAGTCCTTTCTATATGATTTTTATAGCCAATGTATTGGGTGCCGCTCTCGTCTTTGTCGGTGGTATCTTAGGGCTGCAGTTCTTTGGAGGGCTTGATTTCTCTAAGTCAGTAGAGGTTGGCCTAACTCCTTTTATCCTGCCTGGATTGATAAAAATTATTGCCATCACCATTATCAGCATCCCTATTTTTAAGAGTCTGAAGTTTCATCCCTACTTTTCAGAGAAATAAGAATCTGTCTGTATAATTGTCTCGTCCGATTAAGAAGGACTTGACTTTTTTTATTTAGCTTTTAAAATAGTTACCATACAATATAAAAGAGGTTTACTATTCATGAACAAGAACAAAGCTTTTCTTCTTGCCCTCCCAGCGATCGGAGCTGCCTTCCTAGCTGTCCTGTCCCAATTAACTATTTCCATTGGTCCCGTTCCCATCACGCTGCAGACTTTTGCTGTCGGTTTGATTGCAACGATTTTCAAACCTCGCGAAGCTGTTTTATCAGTCTTTATTTATCTGCTGCTGGGAGCTATCGGCCTACCGGTCTTTGCTGGAGGAAGTGGTGGTTTCCAGGCTCTCTTTGGCCCTAGCGCCGGCTATCTCTGGTTCTACTTACTCTTTGCCTTTGTTACATCCTGTCTGACCCATAAGGACAGTCCTTTCTATATGGTTTTTATAGCCAATGTATTGGGTGATGCTCTCGTCTTTGTCGGTGGTATCCTAGGACTCCATTTCTTGGGAGGATTTGATTTCTCTAAGTCGGTCGCGATTGGTCTTACTCCTTTTATCCTGCCTGACTTGCTAAAAATGGTTGCCATCACCATCATCAGCATTCCTATTTTTAAGAGTTTGAAATTCCATTCCTACTTTTCTGAGAAATAGAAAAAACTGATAGAACTTTCTCTATCAGTTTTTAAATGCATCCACGAGAATTTGGAATTCTTCATTAGAAAGTGTAATTCCCTTGCCCATCTTGCTGTGGTCTGGACTCCAATTCCGAATATCATACTTAGCTGGTGCTCCGTTAAAGCTAACGCGGTTAAGTTCCTTGGTCCAGCCCTTGTCATTTTCAGACAGGACCAGAAGTTTTTCTTCAATTTCGAATGTAAATTCAGCCATATTTCACCTCTTGTTTTATTTTCCAACTAATAATTCGTAAAAGAATTTACAATTTAGGGAATTTTGTTATATAATATATTGTAACAAGTTATGGAGATTTTAGCTATGAAAAAATATCTCGAAATGATTTTACAAAGAGCCAACGAATTTATCAGTGGCAAAAAGAATGAACAAGGACCAGAGGACAGCGGCCGCATCCTGCGTACCATCGAGCTAGCTCTGCGAAAACAATCTGGTGTCCACGTTATCTTTCTGGATAAAAGCTTCACTGGCGATATTGTTAAATACGATCGCGAGCGCCAGCAGCTGATTATCAAAAATTTCAAGAAAAGTATGACCACTATTATCCGCGTGCAGGACATCAAGCGAATCAGCCTCGTACCCAATAATATCCGTGAAGCCCAAAAGAAAGACATTCGCATCACTAACCGTCGTTTCAAAAGATAACTCTTCTATCCAGCTGGATGGAAGAGTTATTTGTTTGTCTGAAAATAAATCGATCGATGCTTCTTGCATCTTGGATTAAACGGATGAGTACAGATAGGACAAGCATCCTCACAGCCAAGATACTGAGAAATAGTCAGCTCCGTCCTGCAATGACCACAAAGAACTACTCGATCTTCTGACCGACTCACAGGATAGGCCAGAAAAGCATGATCTTCGTAGCGGTCATGACAGAGAAAGCAAGGATAATATTTCTGACAAGCAAAGCACTTAAGGGCTATGATATCTCTCTCACTGTGATAATGCTGGCAGCGAGTCTCCTCATCAAGAATATCACCGTAAACCTGAATCATGCTATTTCCTCTCTGAAAATCTCTATTCATAAAGATGGCTTTTAGATTAAAAAGTCACCTAAGAATATAAGATTAAGCTCGGACGGTCACGCTAGTGCCATCTTCCTTGTAAAGATTAATCAAGCCTTCCTTTCGAGCCCGCACCATATCGCCAGCCTCTACGGGCTGCTCCAAGTGAATGGTCAGAAGCTCCATCGGATTAGGAGCCCGATCAATTTTGTTACCATCAGCATCACGAAGGTCTGTGACAAAGGTTTCAAAATGACGGAAGCCCGGTCCATAAAACTCAACCTGATCTCCTTCATGGATAACATTGCGCTGACGGATAGTCGCTGTCTGACTGTCTGCGTCATAGGCTACTACTTCAGCTACAAATTTGTATTCTGGAATCTTGCGTCGCGCTCCGAACAGCTGCTCATTCTCAGTTGGAGTATGATAGTAGAATCCTGTGGCCAATTCACGTTGAGCAACCTTCCACATCTCATCAACCAAGTCCTGCTTGATAGCTTCAAACTTTTCAGGACTTTCTAGATAAGCGTTCACTGCTGCTTTATAGCAGTTAGTCACCGTAGAAACGTAATGAATGGACTTCATCCGTCCCTCAATCTTCAAGCTATCTACTCCATTTTCAATCATGTCTGGTATGCGGTCAATCATGGACATATCAACTGCGGACATGGAAAATTCTTCCGGAACTTCCCCCTCCAAGCTCTTACGTTCTTGACCAAAGGGCATATCGTAGAGGTCATATTTCCAACGGCAGGATTGTGAGCAGCCTCCACGATTGGCATCACGCATACTCATGTGATTGGATAACGTACAGCGGCCGGAGTAGGAAATACACATCGCTCCATGAACAAAGGCTTCTATTTCAACGTCAGTCCGTCGGCGAATTTCAGCCAGCTCAGCCATAGAAACTTCGCGAGCTAGGACAACACGAGTCAGTCCTAGATTTTTCCAGAACTCCAGCGTTTCATAGTTGGTCGCACTAGCCTGAGTTGACAGGTGGATTTCCAGACCAGGTGCTTCTGATGCTGCAATAGCAATCAAAGCTGGATCTGAAACAATGACAGCCGCAATCCCAATGTCCCGCAAACGGCGGAACCACTCACCAGCTCCCTCTTCATTCCCCTCGTGCATGACCATATTGGCCGCGACATAGACCTTGGCACCATAACTAGCCGCAAACTGAACCCCTTCTTCCATCTGTTCAAAGGTAAAGTTCCCAGCCCGGCTGCGCAGACCATAGGCTTGTCCGCCAATAAAAACAGCATCTGCTCCATATCGAACAGCTACTTTTAGCTTTTCCAAAGTACCAGCAGGTGACAACACCTCTGGTCGTTTTAACTTTCTTGCCATCATTTTCTCCTATTTGCAATATAAAAGTGTTGATGTCTAATCCTTATTATTTTATAGTAATTTACCCCTAAAAGCAAGGTTCTTTGAATTATTTTCACAATTCTAATTTTTAGATTATTCGAATTAATTCAAAAAAAATAGTTTGAAGCATTTATTTTTTACTCATGTTTTATAAATCTCATTTTTGTTCACAAAAAAGAACTCCTAAAAAGAGTTCTCGTTTCTAAATTTATTTTATCATATCAGGGTCATAGTCATAAAATCCTGTATCAAGAAAACGATTTTTCGGATGCAGTTTATGAATCGCCTCATCCAGCACAAAGGCATGGTCTGAGCTAAACTTGCCTGCTTCAATCAAATCTCTCGCCTCTACAAAAATCTTTGCAATCTCGACAAAGTTGTGACCAGGTGTGTAGAGACCTTCCAACTTCCAGTTGCAGAAGCCATGGTCAACCAATTCTATCAGCTTGGTCATCAAATCCAAGTCATTATTGGCAAAAATATGAGTACCATGATTGTCCTCAAAAATCGAGTAATGGCTCTGCGGATCGCTTGGTTCTGCCAGAAAAAGATCTCGTTCCCGTGTCTTTTCATCATCGATATGAGTGAAATTATAGTAATTCTGCAAAAGAGGACGCTTGGAGTGATGGATGACACTAGCTCCGTAAACCAAGACTTCAGCAGGAATTTCCAGAATTTCTGGCATCTTAAAAAGCTCAGCAGAAGGAATCTCACGCGCTAGGACAGCTTCTGAAACTCCAGCGTTCTTAGCCCAAAAGTTAATCTGACGGCTGCTTGTAACCATGGTCGAGGCATCGTAAATAGTCTTTAATTTATAGCTATCTCGCTGCAGCACATAAAAAACACCAGCATCCCCAACGGTAATATAATCTGCCCCAATCTCCTGCAAAAAATCAAGGTAGGGCTTAATATTATCCATCATTTCCTGATGCATGAGCGCGTTTACTGCAACGGTCAACTCTTTTCCTGCTTGGTGAACTAAGTCAGAAATTCGATTTAATTCGTCTAAACTAAAATTATGAGGCAAACGAAGGCCATAATTTTTCTCACCGACATAAATTCGATCGACATTTGCCTCTAAAAGTTCCTCAACTTGTTCTATACTTTCAGCTGTTGCTGTAATAATTATCTTTTTCATACAACCATTATAGCAAAAAAATATAAAGGAGAAGTTCTTAATTCGAATTTATTCGTTTTGTAACACTTTTGTAACATTTTGAACAAGCAAAAAATGGTAGAATTAAGGGGTACTGTAAGGAGAGAGAATTATGCCCGTAAGAAAATATCAACAATATGACGATCCAACTGACTACTACTATCAAGAAATTGAATCTGAACAAACTCCACTTTATCAGGATTACCTCCCTGAAGCGGATTACTCACCAAAATTAAGTGAACTCTTTTTCTTCGTGAATATTGCTGTTTTTTGTGTCTTGACAGTTTTGTTTAGCTTCTTATTCTTGAGTTTAAAAATGAATACATTTATGTCCTTCACTTTAGCCATTGCTTCTAGCCTGATTAGCATTCAATCTTATCGCCTATTCGCAAAAAAACGCCAAACTAGCAAATAAACCAACCTTGTGATTCTACGATTTTAAAATATAAAATGAAACCGAAGAAGTTTTACCTCTTCGGTTTCGTTTTCATTCTAACAAAGAAGACTAGCAAAATTGCTAGTCTTCTTTATTTTTCTTCTTGACTATCTTTTTCAACAGCCTTTTCTTCTTGTCCTTCTGTCACTTCTGCTCCGAAGTCAATGATGATTTCTTCTGAAGGTTCCTCTTCTTCCTCTTCGAAGATCACAGGTTCTTCCTCAGCAAAGCTGCTTTCTTCTTTATCAAATTTTTCTTTGATTTCGTTAAACCTATCTTGCGAATAGTCCACGACTGACTTGGTCGTTTCTTTGACAGATTCGATGACTGTTTCAGCTGTAATCTCGCCTTTCTCAACTTTTTCTTTGGTTTGTTGAATTGCGCTGACAGCTTGATTTGAAAAATCTTTAGCGGACTGAACAACAGCTTCGTGGATATCATCAGGATTTTCTTGGTATTCCTTAACAAAGTCCCGAACCTTATCTGTAGTTTCCTTTCCTTTCTTACTGGTTAGAAAATAGGCAGCTGCTGCACCTGTAATGGCACCCAATAATAGTGATGAAAATTTTCCCATGGTAGACCTTCTTTCTTATTTTTTAAACAATTTTGAAGCAAAACGCAAAGCAGACAAACCAGCTGTAGTTTTGACGGTTCCTTTACCAGCTGACACCGCTTTTTTACTCAGCGAGCGGGCCTGAACGTTTAAATCTGAAACAGACTCAGACAGGTCCGCCACAGCTGTAAACAAAGGATCAATAGTTGCAACTTTTTGATTGATGTCGTCAGTCAAGACATTGACCTTGGCCAGCAGATCATTGGTTTGGTGAAGTGTCACGTTGACATCAGAAGTCAAGACCTTGATGGTGTTTTCTGTTTCATCTAGCATCTTACCAGCTTTTTCGCCCAGATTTTTGACAGTAATCGTCAAGTAAATCACGAAGATAATAAGGGCAACCGCCAGTAAAGAATAAGCAATTTCAATTATCATATTTCTCTCCTTTCATCGCTGACATCTCTTATGAATGAGTCAACGAATCTATTATTTCTTATTCTTGGTAATAAGGGGCTTGCTTTTTTCTTTGGTAAATGATGATGCCTATTCCAACAAAAATAAGAATCAGCGACAGCCATTGGGAAACACGCAGACCAGCAAACATGAGACTGTCCGTCCGCATCCCCTCAATAATCATCCGACCAAATCCATACCAAATTAGATAGAAGGCAGCGATTTCTCCCTGTCTCAGCAACTTAGGCCGACGGCGAAGAACAATAATCAAGATAAAGCCAATTAGGTTCCATACAGATTCATAGAGGAAAGTTGGCTGTCTGTAGCTACCCTCTATATACATATTTTCCCGAATAAAGCTAGGCAGATAGTCCAAATTCTTAACTGCCGCACCATAGGCCTCATGGTTGGCAAAATTTCCCCAGCGACCAATACTCTGGGCAATCATCACACTTGGTGCTGCAATATCCAGAAAATCAACTGGGTGAATCAGCCTTCTCCTACAAAAAAAGTAGAGAACGATAGCACCAGCTATCAGCCCGCCGTAAATAGCAATACCTGCTATTCCGCCATTCCAGAAATCAATGATTTTTATCAGATTCTTACCGTAATAATCCCACTCGAAGGCCACGTAATAAAGCCGGGCACCCACGATAGCTACGGGAAAAGCCACTAGGATAAAATCCAAAATATCATCAGGAATAATCTTCCGACGCGGAGCCTCTTTCATGGCAAGATAAACGGCTAATACTAAGCCTGTGACAATACAGATGGCATACCAGCGAATACTGATAGGTCCTAGTTGGATAGCTACTGGATCAATCATGTTTCACCTCATTCCGGCTAATTAAATCAGTGAGGCGCTCTTCAAAGATCTTTGTAGCATCATAGCCCATTTCCTTAGCCCTATAATTCATTGCTGCTGCTTCAATCACAACCGAGATATTACGACCAGTTTTCACAGGAATCCGAATACGCGGAATTCTGACGCCAACAACTTCCAGCTCTTCAGCATTATTTCCCAGCCGATCAAATGTTTTGAGAGTATCGTAATTCTCCAAATAAACAGCTATCTGAACTTGAGAAGAATCTTTAACTGCACTGGCTCCGTATAAGCTCATAACATCTATGATACCAACACCACGAATTTCCAATAGATGTCGCAGGATTTCAGCTGGCTCTCCCCAAAGTGTCATTTCATCCTTGGCATAGATATCCACTCGGTCGTCCGCAACCAAACGATGGCCACGCTTAACCAATTCAAGCCCTGTTTCACTTTTACCAATTCCGCTGTCCCCTTGGATGAGAACCCCCATGCCATAGATATCCATCAAGACACCATGAACACTGGTTCTCTCAGCCAGTCGGGAATCAAGGTAGCTGGAAATTTCTCCAGATAAGCGACTAGTAGAGGTTTTACTTCTGAGAATTGCAATCTGCTTCTCATCAGCTGCCTTAACCATTTCTTCAGGAATCTCTAAGTTTCGAGCAATGATAACCACCGGTGTTTCAGGTTGAAACATTTTCAATAACACTTGATGGCGGTTATGCGAGGTCATTTTCATTAGGTAAGACCATTCCTTCATTCCAATCAGCTGTATCCTCTCGGGTGTATAAAAATCAAAATATCCAGTCATTTCAAGTCCTGGGCGGGAAATATCAGAGGTTGCTATTTCTTTTTCTAGTAAACTTTCGTCTCCACATACCTGAGACAGACGGGATATTTTTAAGAGGTCTTTAACCTTTACCGACATTGTCTTCTCCCTTCAAATTTGTCTGCTTCTATTATAGCAAATTTTCATCCCAAAAGAATCCTTAAGATTGATTTTAGAACGAAAAAATATTTTGATTTAAATCAACTTTTAGTGAAAATAGAAAAACAACCGCGATATCAATCGATTAGGCTGCTGAGAATTTTCTTTTGGTTATTAAAACATGGATGGTTTTCTACAAAATCTGGGACCTCTTTCAGAGGCAACCAGACATGAGCATCTGTTTCGCCTTCCTGATAGCGGACTTGGCTCTTATCGCCAGACACAACCACTTCAAAATAGTCGAAATGGCACTGGTCTTTGATAGAGCAAACCTGCTCCAAAAGTCTGATGCTGTCAAGAACCAGGCCTGTTTCCTCTTTTAATTCACGTAGTGCAGCAGTCTGACTATCCTCTCCAGCCAGCACACTCCCTCCTGCTCCGAACTCATAGTAGCCAGGATAGAGACTTTTATTTGCTGACCGCCGCATAAATAAAATATCACCATCCTGATGGCGAACCAAGACATTAACACATAGATGAAACTGTCCTTCAGGAATTTTTTCTCCTCGAACTAAGAGATGAGGGAGTTGATTTCGATTTAAGTCATAGGCATTCCAAATTTCTGTCATATTTCCTCCTTGAATAAATGCTTAGGATTTCGTTGAATTTGCAAGGTTCAGTCTATTTCAATTTGAGATATAGATCGCTTTTTATAGTTAGAAAGGTTGATTGAATGAGCTATAGAGTACACGATTGTATTTGAAACTAGCATACCAAAAATATAAAATAGGCTGTTAGGAAGGGAGCTTATAATTATTTGGAAACCTCCAACAAAACCATAAATTACGAGACATAGAACTGGCAGAAATAAGATAGATATAAGTCCTACTAAACGCTCTGAACTTTGCTCCGGGGATAATACTTTCAAGAAAAAGAATAAATTCCACAAACCAAATGGAAATGCTAGAATACCTATAAAGAAAACAAAGAAGCTAGCATATCCTCCTGCTATCATGCCCGCTGCAAAAATAAGAACTATATGTAAAATTAAACTAATAATCAAATAGAGGAAAAATTTCCATAAATACACCGATAAAGAAAATTGTTTCATAATACTGCCTTTCTAATCTTCAAAATGATCTGATAAATCAAGGGACTCAGCCTTTTCCATTTGTTTAGCCATATGTAGCTGCTCACGTGCCTTTTTGATAGAAAAGGCTAAAAAATAAAAGAAAGTATTGACTAAAAGACAAACGAATAATATTGGAATCATGCTTTTAAAGCTATTGATCCCATTACTTAGACCATCTTCATAAGAACTATCCAAAAAGAAAACAGAAACTGCAATAAAAAGCGGATGCATGAAAATAGATAGTAGCAAAACACTTTTTTTCAGAGATTGACTAATTGGTGGTGTAAATAGAAAGAAGAAAAAATTCAAAAAGCCATAACCAAAAATCATCATCCCTAGAAAAGACACTGTTAGACTAGTACCATAGTTAAACTTAAAGAGAAAAGCCAGAAGACCAAGTCCTCCAAAACTAACAATATATGACAGAATAATATAAAGCAAGAACTTGAATGCATACCGTATGATTGAAAATTTTTTCATAAAATCATTCTCTCCTCTTCATCTAGTAAAAAATCGGGAGTGAATCCCGAAATTTTCTATTTTATTAAGAATTACCAAAACCAGCCGTCTTTATCGTCTTCGATAGCTTCTGCTTCTTTTCGTTTGCGTGGACCAGTTCCGTACATTTCTTCTTCTATGTCTTCTTTATAGGGCATAACCATAGCCAGCAGGATATAGATGAGAATTCCCAAGCCGAAATTGACCACAGTAAAGATAATAAAGAGGAAGCGCACCAGACTCAGATCAAAATCAAATTTATCACACAGACCGGACAAGACACCGGAAATCAGTCGATTCTTTTTCAACTTATAGAATTTCACGTTCATGATAGAGACCTCAATGATCATATTTACTTTATTCTACCACATTTCACAGAAAAACAATCGGGCCAAAGGCTGATTATACCTTAGAAAATTCATTCTTTTGAAAAAAGAGAGTTCTTCAAGGAACTCTCTTGCTAATCTATCAAGCTTTCTCTGATAAACAGAGCTTGCCCATACAGCGTCCGCAACGGTATTTTTGAAGATTGACTCTGCGTCTGCGACGGATAAGTGCTCCGCAGCTCAGACATTCATAGATGAGAAGGGATTGCGAATCTGACAATGAGGGGGCGTAGCGCAGACCATCAACTAGCTTGAGCAGGTCTTTAAAATCTCTATCCCCATGGCGGTATCCTTTACCCTGATAATATAGGTGATAGTGAGCCAGCTCATGGCGAACAATTTTTCGAAAAGTCTCCAACCCAAAAGTTTCATAGATTTTTGGGTTAAAATCCAGATGTCCGTCTTTAGGAAAGAAGCGTCCCCCTGTAGTGCGGAGACGCTTGTTCCAATAAGCTTGGTGGCGGAATTCCCAGCCAAAATCCTCAGCTGAAACCCGCTTGACATAGTTAGTTAGATTCATTTGGTGCTATCAGAGAGAGGTTAACCTTCTCCCGCTCCACATCCAGTTTATCCACCCAGACTGTGACTAAATCGCCAACAGATAGGACCTGACTAGGATGCTTGATATAGTCAGTGCTCAGCTTGGAGATATGAATGAGACCGTCTTCGTGGATACCGATATCCACAAAGGCTCCGAAATCGACGACATTACGTACGACCCCTTCCAGCTTTTGACCGATACGCAGATCCTTGATATCCAAGACATCCTGCCGCAGAACTGGCGCATCAAAGGAATCACGCAAATCCCGACCAGGCTTGAGCAGATCAGCAATAATATCTTTGAGGGTTTCTTCTCCCAAGCCCAGCTCTGCAGCCAAACTAGCAACCCGAACAGCCTTTAATTTGGCTTGGGCCGCTTCATCCAAACTGCTGATTTCCAGACGCTTAAAGAGCTCCTCCACCGCCTTATAAGACTCTGGGTGAACGCCTGTATTGTCTAGCAGATTATCACTCTCGGGAATACGCAGGAAGCCGGCTGCCTGTTCAAAAGCTTTTGCACCCAGACGCGGCACTTTCTTGATGGCCTCGCGAGACCGAATCAAACCTTCTGTTTCCCGATACTTGACAATATTTTCTGAGATAGTTTTATTAAGACCAGCTACGTGGGCCAGCAGTGCAGGACTGGCGGTGTTGATATTAACTCCGACTTGGTTGACCACGGTATCAACGACAAAGTCCAGGCTTTCAGACAGCTTTTTCTGGCTGACATCATGCTGGTACTGGCCAACCCCGATAGACTTAGGATCTATCTTAACCAACTCTGCTAAAGGATCCTGCAGACGGCGGGCAATGGAAATAGCTGAGCGCTTTTCAATAGTCAAATCTGGAAATTCATGACGAGCTAGTTCACTAGCAGAGTAAACAGATGCTCCGCTTTCATTGACGATGACATAGCTGACAGTTGGATGGGATTTCAAAACTTCTGCTACAAAAGCTTCACTTTCTCGGCTGGCAGTTCCGTTTCCGATGGCAATGATTTCCACGCCAAACTGCTCAATCAGCTCCGATAACTCTTTCTTAGAAGCTTCAATCTGAGCTGGCTTTGCTGGCGCTACTGGATAAATAACATGAGTCGTCAGCATCTTACCTGTCGCATCAACAACAGCCAGCTTGGCTCCTGTCCGAAAGGCTGGGTCAAAGCCCAGTACTACGCGACCTTTGAGAGGAGCAATTAGGAGAAGATGACGGAGATTATCTGAAAAGAGCTGAATCGCTCCATCCTCAGCGGCCTCAGTCAGCTCGGTCCGAATACGGCGCTCCATGGCTGGAATGATTTTCTTTTTGACCGCTTGCTGAACAGCTTCAATAATATAGGCATTTTTCACCTTGAAACGTACTTCAAAGAAGCGCAAGATCTTCTCAAGATTGTGCTCAAAACCAACCTTGAGAATACCTTGCTTCTCACCACGGTTAAGGGCCAGTGTCCGGTAGCCTTGCATGGTCGCTACTTTTTCGGAAAAATCATAATAAATCTGGAAGACCTGCTTTTCATCCAAATCACCGTCTTTGAGACTGGATACGATAAAAGAATTGGTCTGCATCTCATGGTAGGTCCAAGCCCGCAGCTTAGTATCTTCGGAAATTGCTTCAGTCAGAATATCCACTGCTCCAGCAAGAGCAGCTTCTGCTGTCGGAAAGGCTTCACTAGTCAGTTTCTCAGCTTCTTCTTGCAAGTTAGCCGCATCCTGTAGGATGAGGCGGGCCAAAGGAAAGAGACCTGCTTCACGGGCAATAGTAGCCTTGGTACGGCGTTTCTCCTTATAAGGAAGATAAAGTTCTTCCACATCAGCCAGCTTTTCAGCAGCCTCAATCTCAGAGCGCAACGCATCCGTTAGTTTTCCCTGCTCCTCAATTTTAGCTAAGACCGTCGCTTTACGCTCTGCCAAAGCAGTCATGCTCTTATCTAAGTCGATGATCGCCTTAATCTCGACCTCATCCAGATTTCCTGTCATTTCCTTACGGTAACGAGCAATAAAAGGAATCGTATTCCCTTCAGCGGTCAAATCTAGGACCTGTGATACTTGGCTTTCTTTAAGGCCCAATTTCTGGGCAATTTTTTCAATATTTATATTTTCCATAACAATCCTATTATATCACAAGTGCTTTGAAAGATAGGCTATTTTAGAACTATTTAGTACTATTTGTACAAAAAAATTTAGGGTAAATCAGCGACAAGAAGTCCCTTATGTTTCAAAATTTCATTTTTTGATGATTGGTAGTATAATAGAATTATTATTTTAGAAATGAGGTGCCTTTATGGCTGTTAAATTTACTAGATCAGACGATTTGGACAAGATGTTCGAGGAGTTTGCTACCCTACCCAAGATGGAAAAGGTAGAATTCCCTGAGGAAGACAAGAAAAGATCTAAAAACGAGAAGGATAAGAAAGAATGAGCTTCTTCTCTCAGTTGCCGGCCAGTGTCCTGCAAGCCGGTGCCATCTTTCTCTCCATTATCATTGAGGCCCTGCCTTTTGTCTTGATTGGAAGTATCATTTCTGGCTTTATCGAGGTGTATGTCACGCCAGACAAGGTTTATCGTTTCCTACCCAAGAACAAATGGGCTCGGATTTTCTTTGGAAGCTTGGTTGGTTTTGTCTTCCCATCTTGCGAGTGCGGAATTGTTCCCATTATAAATCGGTTTTTGGAAAAGAAAGTTCCCAGTTACACGGCTGTGCCCTTTCTGGTAACGGCTCCGGTCATCAACCCCATTGTGCTCTTTGCGACCTACTCAGCCTTTGGTAATTCCTTCCGAATGGCTCTGCTTCGTGCTTTAGGTTCTATGGTAGTGGCTATTCTTTTAGGGATTTTTCTGGGCTTCTTTGCAGACAGCAATATCCAAAAAGAAAATCGCAAAGCAGTCCATGAGCATGACTTTTCACATCTCAGCAAGGGGCAAAAGTTTTTTCAGGTCTTTGTGCAGGCCATTGACGAATTTTTCGATACTGGTCGCTATCTGGTCTTTGGCTGTCTCTTCGCCAGCCTGGTTCAGGTCTATGTGCCAACCAGAATCTTGACCTCCATCAGCTCAACACCAGCTGTTGCTATTCTCCTGCTCATGCTGCTGTCCTTCCTGCTCTCACTTTGCAGCGAAGCTGATGCTTTCATCGGGAGCTCCTTGATTGCTAGCTTCGGCTTATCGCCAGTCTTAGCTTTCTTGGTCATTGGGCCTATGCTAGATGTCAAGAATCTGCTGATGATGAAAAACTACTTTAAGACACGCTTTATCTGGCAATTTATCAGCCTGGTTACTGTCGTTGTCTTTCTTTACTCTTGGCTTGTGGGGGTGGTGCTATGATTCGATTTCTAATCTTAGTTGGCTACTTTGAGATCACCATGTACCTGCAGCTGACAGGCAAGCTCAACCAATATATCAATCTCCACTACTCCTATCTGGCCTACTTGTCTATGATTTTGTCCTTTATCTTGGCAGTCGTGCAGCTCATCATCTGGATGAAGAAGATGGAGGTCCACAGTCATTTAAGCACTCGCTGGGCCAAGTTAGGCAGCGTGCTGCTCCTTGTCATTCCGCTTTTTGTAGGAATTTTCTTTCCAACTGTTACCTTGGATTCGACAACAGTTTCGGCTAAAGGATTTCATTTCCCGCTAGCTGAGGGAACTTCAACTGCTATTCAGCAGGACGAAGGCACTACCAGTCAATACCTGAAGCCTGACACTAGCACCTACTTTACCAAAGGGGCTTATGAAAAAGAAATGCGGGCAGCCGCCAAGAAATATGTCAAGCAAGATACCATTCAGGTCACAACTGAGAACTACATGGAAATCATGGAGGTCATCTATGATTATCCCGACGAGTTTGTAGGGAAGACGCTGGAGTTCACCGGATTTGTCTACAATGATCCCAGCGATCAGAAGAGCCAATTTCTCTTTCGCTTCGGTATTATCCATTGTATCGCCGACTCAGGTGTCTATGGCCTCTTGACGACTGGAAATACCCAGCATTTCGAGAATAATACCTGGATTCATGCCAAGGGAAAAATTACCATGCATTACCATAAAAGTCTTGGACAAAGCCTGCCAACTCTAGAAGTTGAAAGCTTTGATAAGGTAGAAAAACCGGAAAATCCTTACGTTTATCGGGTATTTGAATAAAGAAAACGAGGCTGGCACAATCGTGTCTTAGCCTCATTTTTTGTATTTGAATATGTTTCAAGCAGTGGTTAATTTCTTTCTATTTATCTCCCTTTTCAGAAACCGAATTTCTGAATACAATCTTTAGAAAAATTGTGATAAAATAGAGACATCATTTAGAAAATAGGTATCAGGATGTCTTCAAAAGTTATTGTAACAATTTTCGGAGCCAGCGGTGACTTGGCCAAAAGAAAACTCTATCCATCCCTCTTCAGGCTCTATAAGTCTGGTAATCTTTCCAAGCATTTTGCAGTCATTGGAACAGCCCGCCGGCCTTGGAGCAAGGAGTATTTTGAGTCTGTCGTTGTCGAAGCAATCGCTGATTTAGCTGACAGCCCCGAGCAAGCCCAAGAGTTTGCCAGCCACTTCTACTATCAAAGCCATGATGTGCAGGATACCGAGCACTACATTGAACTGCGCAAGCTTCAAAACCGACTCAATGAGCAGTACCAAGCCGAGCACAATAAACTCTTCTTCCTGTCCATGGCTCCGCAATTTTTCGGAACCATTGCCAAACATCTCAAGTCTGAAAACATCGTAGATGGCAAAGGATTTGAACGTCTGATTGTCGAAAAACCTTTCGGAACAGACTTGGCAACTGCCAGCCAACTTAACGAAGAACTCTTGGCAGCCTTTGATGAAGAACAGATTTTCCGTATTGACCATTACCTAGGCAAGGAAATGATTCAGAGCATCTTCGCTATTCGTTTTGCCAATCTTCTCTTTGAAAATATCTGGAATCGTGACTACATTGACAATGTCCAGATTACTTTTGCTGAAAAGCTAGGTGTCGAAGAACGTGGCGGTTACTATGACCAGTCCGGTGCTCTACGAGATATGGTGCAGAATCATACTCTGCAACTCCTGTCACTCTTAGCTATGGACAAGCCGAAAAGCTTCAGCAAAGAGGACATTCGGGCAGAGAAAGTCAAAGTTTTTGAACGCTTGGTACAGCCCGATAAAGAAGACCTAAAACGTTTCTTTATACGCGGTCAGTATAAGTCTGGCACGGTCAAAGGCAAGAAATACATCTCCTACCGGAGTGAGCCTAATGTCAATCCTGACTCCATGACCGAGACTTTTGCTTCAGGAGCTTTCTTCGTAAATAGCGAGCGTTTCCGTGATGTTCCATTTTTCTTCCGAACTGGTAAACGTCTCACTGAAAAAGGCACTCTTGTCAATATTGTTTTCAAGCAGATGGAGTCTATCTTTGGTGAGGAATTAGCACCAAATGTTCTGACCATTCATATCCAGCCGACTGAGGGCTTCTCACTTAGCATGAATGGCAAAGAGGTCGGCGAACGCTTCAGCTTAGCTCCCCTTTCTCTGGACTACCGGACAGACGCAACAGCTAGTGGTGCTTCCCCTGATCCTTACGAAAAATTAATCTTTGACGTTCTTAACAATGACTCAACCAACTTCAGCCACTGGGATGAAGTGCGCTCCAGCTGGGAGCTGATTGATCAGATTGAAGAGCTATGGCGTAGCAACGAAGTGCCTCTTCATGAGTATCCTGTCGGTTCTATGGGACCAGATGCTTCTTTTGAACTCCTTAGAGAATTTGGAGCTGACTGGCAGTGGTCTCCAAACAAATAAAATTTAAAAATTGTTCATAAAAAACCAGTACTCATACTGGTTTTTTGTTTTATACCAAGCCTTCAAGTAGGCCTTTCATAAAGTTCTCTGAGTTGAACTCACCGATATCATCAATCTTTTCTCCAAAGCCAATCAGCTTCACTGGAATATCCAATTCCTGACGAATGGCTAGCACAACTCCGCCTCGGGCTGTTCCATCGATTTTTGTCAATACAATTCCTGTGACTGGAGTGATTTTAGAAAATTCCTTGGCCTGAACCAGAGCATTCTGACCGGTTGAAGCATCGAGAGCTAGGAAAGTCTCATGCGGTGCTTCTGGATCCACTCGCTTAATAATGCGGCCAATTTTCTCTAGCTCTGCCATGAGGTTGTCCTTATTTTGCAGGCGGCCAGCCGTGTCAATCATAAGAACATCAACCTGCTCTGCCTGAGCACGCTCCATACCGTCATAAACCACGCTAGCAGGATCGCTCTTCTCAGGCCCCGTTACGACTGGAACATCTACGCGCCGACCCCATTCAGCCAACTGAGCCACCGCTCCAGCTCGGAATGTATCTGCTGCTACCAACATGACTTTCTTGCCTTGTTGTTTGTACTTATAGGCTAGTTTACCGATAGAGGTGGTTTTACCAACTCCGTTGACCCCTACAAAGAGCATGACAGTCAGTCCATTTTGGAAATTGATTTTTTCATTAAAGCGGCCATCTTTCTCATAAATGTCCACCAATTTTTCAATAATCAGCTGGCGTAGAGCAGCTGGTTTTTTAGCATTTTCCAGACGAGCTTCATAGCGTAGTTCCTCAGTCAGACTGGAAGCCACTTGAACCCCTACATCACTAGTGATGAGCAGTTCTTCCAAGTCTTCGAAGAACTCTTCATCTACCGAGCGGAAATTAGCAAAGAAGGCATTAAGCCGTGCTCCAAATCCTGTCCGAGTTTTCTTTAGGCTGCGGTCATATTTTTCCTGAGTGGATTCCTCTTGAGGAGGATCAGCAGGCTCTTCTGTAGCGGCTGCTTCTGATTCTTCAGCAACATCAGCTGCTTGAACGACCTGTTCTGATTCTGTTAGTAACTCATCTCCTATTTCTGGCTCAAACTCACTATTTGAATCAGTTGCCACCCCGTCATAAGAAGCTGCTTCATGCTCAGTATGAGATGATGCTTCATCCGAAAGTTCCACTTGTTCAACAACTTCTTCTACCGTTTCGTCACTGCTTTCAGGCTGGTGCTCTTCTAGAGTTTCTTCAGTCTGAGTTGCTCCTTGAGCCACTTCTTGATTTTCTGCAATAATTTCTCTTTCATGCTCTGGCTCCTTGCTTTCTTCTTGGATAGTTTGAGATGCAAGCTCTTCTGTTACTAACTGCTCTTCAACATCAGCCAAACTATCTTTTGTATCCGAAATTTGGTCATCAAGTTGCTGCTCGTCCTGATAGGACTGAACAGCTTCCGCTTCAAGATTCTCTCCTGCTTCTGGAACAGGCGCTGTTTCTTCTTCAAGCTCGCCAATGTTTTCCAATGCTTCCTTTACAACTTCTTCAATCGGCGGTTCTTGTTTTTTTCGGCCGAAAAGGCGGTCAAATAATCCCATCGGCTAATCCTCCTTTAGTACATATTCTTCAATAGCCCAAGCCACTGCATCCTCATCATTAGTCATAGGTGTCACCACATTGGCTGTTTCTTTGACGATGGCTACTGCATTCTGCATAGCCACTCCCAGACCAGCCCACTCAATCATAGACAGATCGTTGGCTTCATCACCACAGGCCATGACCTGACTTCTCTCAATGCCTAAATGGGCAATCAGTTTCTCCAAGCCATTAGCCTTATGAACATTTTTAGGGGACCACTCCAGCAGCATTTCTCTAGATTTGAAAATCTCATAGCGCTCAAATAATTCTGGAGAGATTTGCTCAATAGCCGCATCCAGTGGTTCTTTAGCATAAGCGGTGACACATTTGTTATAAGTCTGCTGGCTGGACAAATCACTGAAATCAATAGGCTCAAAGGTCAGAGCTGGATTGAACTGAGCATAAAGCGAATCTTGATCGGATTGAATCTGATAGACCAGTCCTTCGCAGATAGCATCAAGAGGGATATGGAGCTTGTCTGTCTCCTCGTAAATCCGAGCCACATCATCATAAGAAAAGACTGTTTTATCAAGGATTTCTCCAGTATTGCGCTGAACAAGACCACCATTAAAAGTAATGGTGTACTCATCCTCTCGACCGTCTGTTCCCAGCTCATGCAGGAAAAAGTCCATGGCCTTGAGGGGACGACCAGTCGTCAAAACTACCTTAACTCCCTTATCCTGAGCTGCTTTTAGAGCTGCTAAATTGCGGTCAGAAATCTTCTTGTCTGAATTTAAAAGAGTTCCATCCAAGTCCAGAGCAATCAGTTTTATATCTGCCATTATAATCCCTCCATGTAAGTGATAACCGACTGAGCATCATGGTGACCGATGACTTCCTTGGCCACTTCTAAAATCTCAGGGCGAGCATTTTCAGTCGCGATCGGATAGCCAGCCACCTGCATCATGTGCAAATCGTTGAGATTATCACCAAAAACCATAACCTGAGAAAGATCTATGTCTAGCTTCTTAGCCAGCTCAACAATGGCAACGCCCTTATCCACATGGTCCAGAACGATGTCAATGGACTTATAGCCAGTTGTCATGGCCTTGACTCCATCGATATTCTCATTGACCCAGGCTTCACCAGCTGCGACTTGGTCCTCAGCAAAATTGGTCGTAAACTTGAAGATTTCATCGTCGATATCAGCCAGGCTAGCTACTTTTTGAATATTTTCATTATAATGAGCACTGAAAGAAAGATAGGTCGGATCCACAGTCTCCAAGACATAGCAGGCACGTTTGCCTGTCAAAAGCAGCTCGTTGACATTGACATAGGGAGATTCCTGCAGCTTATCAAAAACCTTGAGATAAAAATCCCTTGGCATGGTTGCCTCATAGAGATCCTCTCCATGAAATTCCACCAAACTGCCGTTTTCAGCAATAAAAATAATCTCATTGCGCACTTCCTCAAACAGCTTTTCCAGCGACAAGAGGGCGCGCCCGCTGGCTACAGCAAAATACATGCCTTTTTCTTTGAAGCGAGCCAAAACTTGCTTGAGACGGTCCATATCAAACTGACCTTTACTGTCTAAAAAGGTGCCATCCATATCCGTTGCTACTAATTTTATACTCATTTTACATACTTTCTAAATCTTTTAACTTGACCGAGACAATCTTGGAAACGCCAGATTCCTGCATGGTAACTCCGTAAATAGAGTCTGCAGCTGACATGGTTCCCTTACGGTGAGTAACCACGATGAACTGACTGTCCTTGTCAAAGCGATTGAGATAATCCCCAAAGCGTTTAACATTGGCTTCGTCCAGCGCTGCTTCCACCTCATCCAAGATAACAAAAGGAATGGTCTTAACGCGGATGATAGAGAAGAGCAGAGCCAAAGCCGACAAGGCCTTCTCGCCACCGCTCATCAGATTAAGCGACTGGATCTTCTTACCCGGTGGCTGCACGGAGATTTCTACACCAGCCGTCAGCAAGTCTCCCTCCGTCAATATCAGGTCTGCAGAACCACCGCCAAACATCTGACAGAAAGTCACCTTGAAACTTTCACGAATGGCTTCAAAGGTTGATTTAAAGCGTTCCTTAACTTCGTCATTCATCTCTTCAATCGTCTCTAAGAGCAAATTTTTAGCTGATAGGACGTCGTCTCGTTGCTCGTTGAGGAAGTTCAAACGGTTGCTGACTTCTTCAAACTGCTCAACTGCTTCCAGATTGACTGGACCTAAAGCTCGAATGGCTTTTTCCAGATCCTTAACTTGGCTTTCAGCAGCTGATAAACTTTCTAACGGACGAGCCTGGCTGCTTGCTTCATCGAAGCTCATCTGATAGTCATCTGTCAGATTGCTTGCCAGACAGCGCATGACATCCATGAGCTTATCCTTTTCTGCCTCTGCCTTGGCCTGCCGGCGAATCAATTCTTCATTTTGATGGCGGGCTTGCTCCAAACGACTGGCAATATCGTCAGACTGACCTTCTAGATCTTCAAGCTCAAATTTCAGACGAATCAGTCTTTGATCTAGCTCAGTCTTTTCTTGCTTGGCTGTCTCTAATTGCTCTTCCATGATTGTAATATCCACTTTCTGCAAGCTGGACTGCTCCTTTTGCTCCATCAAGAGTTCCAAGGTCGCCTGCTCTTTTGCAAGGCTGGCTTTTTCCTCGGACAGACGCTCCAAGTCATTCTTTTCAAAGCGTTGGTTGGAGGTCAACTCTGTTCGCTGGAGCTTGAGTTCAGCTAGACGAGAGGAAAGCTTGTCAAAACGAGCCTGAACTGCATCTTTGTTCGACTTAACCTGCTCTATTTCTGCAGTGATGTCTGCTTTTTCTTGCTCAATCTCAGTCAAGCGGGTCTGCAGTCGGTCTTTCTCTTCTGAAATATCCAAAGCAGATTGACCAGCCAACTCCTGTTCCTGTAGATTTTTCAGACTTGTGAGCTCTTCTACACGCTTGGCTAACTGTTCATAGGCCAAATTAGCCTTTTGCTCAGCCAAGCGAGCCTGCTCACCGTCTGTCTTGATTTGTTCCAATACCTGCTTAGCCTGACTTAGCTGGTTTTGCAGAATTTGCACCGCTTCTTCCTGCTCTTTCAAGCTGACATTTTTCTGCTTAATCTCTTCAAGCAAAGCATCTAGCTCCGGCTTGATAAAGATAGTATTGTTGTTGCGGTTGGCACCACCAGCATAAGATCCGCCAGTCCGAAGCTCTGTTCCATCCAAAGTCACCATACGAACTTGATAGCGCACTTGGCGAGCTGCTGCTCTGGCATGCTCCACTGTATCAAAAATAGCAGTCGTTCCCAGCAGATTTTGAAAAATGCTGTCTAACGATGACTCATAGCTGACCAAGGAAGAAGCCAGTCCCAGAAAACCAACACTTTTTTCAATCGTAGCACGGTTATGGTCAGGCAGCTGACGCGGCTTGATGGTTGTTAAAGGCAGGAAGGTTGCCCGGCCAGCCCGATTTTTCTTCAGAAATTCGATAGCCCGAGTCGCAGCCGCCTCATCTTCTACGATGATATTCTGACTGCTGGCTCCCAACGCAATTTCCAGCGCTGTCTGATAGTGGGGATCGAAGCTGAGTTTTTCGCTGACTGCTCCAACAATGCCACCCAGTCGGCCAGCTTCCTGCAGCACACTCTTGACCCCAGCATAGAAATTGCTGTGATTTTTGAGAATGGCTTCCAAACTATTAGAACGTGCCTGCTTGTTTTTGAGGTCGTCCAAAAGTTCAAACATCTTAGTCTGCTGATGTTTATAATCAGCCTCTAGCTTCTCTACCAACTGAACCTGACTCTGGTAATCTGCTAGTAGAGTCTTGAGGGCTTGGCGAGCAATTTCCAACTCCTCCAAACCAGCCTGTTCCTGAGTCTGACTAGCCTCCAAATCAGCCTGCAGCTTTGCAAAGTCTGCCTTCTTGCTCTCAGCCAATTTAAGCTCACTAGCCAGCTGACTCTCCAGAGAAGTCAAGTCATTAGAAAGATTTGCCTCTTCCTGCATGAGCTTGACATACTGCTCACGCAGATGCTCAATCAGCTGATCCGGATCATCTGAAAAGTCTGCTAATTCTGCTTCCAAAGCAGCGATAGACTCCTCATTGTCAGTCAGTTGGGCAGCTATTTGGCTCAATTCAGCCTGCTTGTCTTCTATGTTGCTTTCTATCTGAGCCAGTTTTTCTGACAAAGCAGCCAAACGCTCTTCATTTTCCCGGCGGCTCGTCGCTGCCTGACTGGACTCCAACTTAGAAAGATCAATCTGACGCTCCAAATCACTGATTAAGCGGGTCAATTCCAGCAAACTAGCTTGATCATCAGACAAAGTTTGATTGAGCTCATGGCGCTTGGCCTTCAAGGTTTGGTTTTCAACTTCCAGCTCATCTCGCTTGCTGTAGTAGGCTGCCAGCTCCTGCTGGATATTCGTTAAATCTTCTTCAGCCTTGATCAACTTTTCCTTATTAGCTGTCAGCTGAGCGACCAAAACATCCAAGTAAAGCTCTCGGCGCTGGCCATCCAGACTCAAGAAGCGCTTAGCAGTTTCAGCCTGCTTCTCCAAGGGCTTGACCTGGCTCTCCAGCTCGTAGATAATGTCTTCCAGTCGATCCAGATTATCCTGGGTTTGACTAAGCTTGCTTTCCGTTTCCTTACGACGCGTCTTATACTTAAGCACTCCAGCAGCTTCTTCAAAGATTGCCCGACGTTCCTCCGGCTTGCTGTTAAAGATTTCCTCGACCTTCCCTTGGGAAATAATGGAGAAGGAATCTCGTCCCAGCCCAGTATCCATGAAGAGATCGTGGACATCGCGCAGACGGACTTTTTTGCCGTCAATCTTATACTCACTGTCACCGCTGCGGTAAATGTGACGCTCCACCCGAATCTCATTGGCAGCATCCTTGATAAATTGGTCGCTGTTGTCCAGAACCACTACCACTGATGCGTAATTTAGTGGTTTGCGGGTTTCTGTTCCCGCAAAAATCACATCGGGCATCTTGCCGCCCCGCAGACTTTTGACACTGGACTCTCCCAAGGCCCAGCGCAGGCTCTCCGTAATATTGGACTTGCCGGAACCATTTGGCCCAACAACCGCAGTCACTCCCTGATCAAAGACAACTTTAGTCTTGTCAGCAAATGACTTGAAGCCCTGAATTTCAATTTCCTTTAAAAACATGAAGAACTTTCCTTTTCAAATGCGTTTTTAGCAGCTTCCTGCTCGGCCAGCTTTTTAGAACGCCCCTGGCCTTGACCGGACTTGCGACCATTGATGAGAACGGCCACCTCGAAATTTTTGGCATGAGCCGGTCCTGTTTCAGAGACAACCTGATAGGCAATTTCCACATCACCATTAATCTGCAGCAACTCTTGCAGCTTGGTCTTATAGTCCGTCACCCGCTCAAAATCTCCCGCTTCCACCTTAGGAATCATGACTTGATAGAGAAAGCTTTTGACTGCTTCCACACCCTTATCCAAGAGCAAGGCACCTAAAAAGGCCTCGAATAAATCCCCTAAAATCGTATCACGATTCCGGCCGCCAGACTTCTCCTCACCGCGTCCCAGCTTGATAAATTGATCAAACTGACAATCACGGGCAAAGCCTGCTAGACTCTCCTCCCGAACAATCATGGAACGCAGCTTAGATAGATCACCTTCTGGTCTCTTAGGATACTTGGTATAAAGATACTCCGAAATAATCAATTGTAGAACAGCGTCTCCTAAAAATTCCAAGCGTTCATTGTGTGAAATTTTTAAGAGGCGGTGCTCATTGGCATAGCTCGTATGGGTAAAAGCCGTTTCCAACAAGGTCTCATCAGAGAAGACCAAGTCAAACTGCTCCAGCAATGCTTTTTTCAAATTTTCCATTACTATTTTAGATCATGCTGGCTTCAGCCAGATAAGCAGCATGACACCTTTTCCTTTCCAAAGATATACAGTCTCTATTATAACAAAAAACAGGCGCAAACGCACCTGCTGACAGTGATTTCTATTCCTTATCCGGAATTACTTTAAACAAATAATAGGTGATAAAAATGGTCAGACCCAACAGTCCAATCTTAACCCAAATAATAGGCGCTAGAAAAATGGAAATCCCCATCAAGATATAGATGGAAACGATGATCTTTTTTTTACGCTCCTTGGCAATCGTTCCCGTCTCTCGAAAATCTGCCACATAGATCTGGTACATCTTTGTATGATAGAGCCAATTCTCAAAGCGCTTGGAACTGCGTGAAAAGCAGGCAATGGACAAGAGAAGAAATGGTGTCGTCGGCAGGAGAGGCAGAAAAATCCCCAAAACTCCTAACCCTAAAGATAAGAGACCTACCACAAAGTAAATTGGTCGCATACAAGCTCCTTTGCAAAATAAAACCGTTACTTTTTAAATATATAATGGATACCGCACTAGAGCAATAAAACCAAACCTTTCGGTCTGGTGTTTAAATACTCGTCAAAGGCGTTGCGGTATCAGGCGAGGTATCATAGACCTGGAAATCGTGGCCGACTGCCATATCGGCTTGAGCCAGTTGATTGACCATGGTCATGTGAGCCAATTCCTTGATATTGTTTTCCTTGCTGAGATGCCCTAGATAGATTCGCTTGGTGCGATTGCCTAAAGTCCGAATCATGGTCTCTGCTCCGTCCTCATTGGACAGGTGACCCATATCCGAAAGAATCCGCTGCTTGAGACTCCAAGGGTAGGCACCGCTGCGGAGAATTTCAATATCATGGTTGCTCTCAATCAGATAGCCGTCGGCATTTTCGATAATCCCAGCCATCCGGTCACTGACATAGCCCGTATCCGTCAGCATGACAAAGCTTTTGTCATCCTTCATGAAGCGGTAAAATTGTGGACAGGCTGCGTCATGGCTGACACCAAAGCTCTCCACATCCAAGTCTCCAAAGGTCTTGGTCTTGCCCAATTCAAAGATATGCTTTTGACTAGCATCCAGCTTGCCTAAGTCCTTTTCCATAGCCTTCCAAGTGGCCTCATTAGCATAAATATCTAAATGATACTTGCGGGCCAACACTCCAACACCATGAATGTGATCCTTGTGCTCATGAGTCACTAAAATAGCATCCAAATCCTCAGGCTTGCGGTCAATTTCGCCCAACAAGCTAGTAATTTTTTTCCCTGATAAGCCAGCGTCAACCAGAATCCGCTTTTGGTCAGTTTCCAGATAGAAACAATTACCGCTTGATCCTGACGCCAGAATACTGTATTGAAATCCTTTAGTCATGTTTACTTTCTATATATCATCTTCATTATCCCAGTCGTCATCCCGGACGCCATCATTCTCATAAGGCAAGACAATGGTAAAGGTCGAGCCCACACCATACTCACTCTTAGCCCAGATAAAGCCCTGATGCTGCTTGATAATTTCCTTAGCAATGGCCAACCCCAGACCCGTTCCGCCCTGTGCGCGGCTGCGTGCCTTGTCCACTCGATAAAAGCGATCAAAAATCTTAGGCAGGTCCTGCTTGGGAATCCCCAGACCTTCATCCGCAATTGAGAGAATCAACTGCTCATCCGTTGTCTTGATGGAAACAGTAATGGTTCCACCATCTGGCGAATACTTGATAGCATTGTTCATGATATTATCAATGACCTGGGTCAGCTTATCTGTATCAATCTCTACCCAGATCGGTGTTATAGGATAATCACGGATAATCTCATATTTCTTAGTCTCGTCTTGATTTTTTATCTTGTCAAAGCGATTGAGGATAAAGGTGATAAATGCGGTGAAATTCGTCAGCTCCACTTCCAGATGACTGGTCTCGTTGTCGATACGTGACAAGCTGAGCAAGTCCGTCACCATCCGCATCATGCGGTTGGTTTCATTGAGTGATACCTTGACAAAATCTGGTGCTACCGGCTCAGACAAGGCTCCCTCATCCAGGGCTTCCAGATAGGACTTAACACTGGTCAGCGGAGTCCGCAACTCATGGCTGACGTTAGAGACAAAGAGGCGACGCTCCCGCTCTTCCTTGTCCTGCTCGGTCGTATCATGCAAGACAGCTACCAAACCAGAAATGAAGCCCGACTCCCGCCTTACCAAGGCAAAGCGAACCCGCAAGCTCAGATACTCACCATTTTCATCCTGAGAATCTATCGTCAGCTCAGGAACATTGGTAATCAGATCCCGCAAATCATACTCGTCTGAAATCGAAAGCAGATCCAAAATACTCATATTTTGGACCTCATCTCTCTTAACTCCCAACTGCTTGGTTGCCATATCGTTGATAGTGATGATCTGCCCCCGGCGGTTGGTCGCAAGCACGCCATCTGTCATATAGGACAGGATACTGGAAAGGCGTTTTGTTTCTTGCTCAAGGTTTTCATGTGTCAGTCGAATGACCTCTGAAAGATCATTGATACTGTTGGTCATATCTGTGATTTCTGGACTCCCTTGCATGTCCAGCACTTCAGAATAGTCCCCTGCAATCAAATCTTTAACCTTTTGATTAAGCTGCACAAGCTTTTGGTTATCACGGCGATTTTCCAATAAAAGCAAGGCAACAACTACAATGAAGCCGATAATAATGATAGCAAAGACGAAATCCGCAGAAATCACAAATTGTTTAATTGCTTCAATCATTATTTCTCATATAATAGCCAACTCCGCGGCGAGTCAAGATATACTCAGGCCGGCTTGGCGTATCTTCAATCTTTTCACGCAGGCGGCGGATCGTCACATCCACTGTACGGACATCGCCAAAATAGTCATAGCCCCATACTGTTTCCAGCAAGTGCTCACGTGTCATGACCTGACCGATATGTGTCGCCAAATGGTGAAGCAGTTCAAACTCACGGTGGGTCAGCTCCAGCTCCTTACCATGCTTCTTAGCTACAAAAGCATCTGGCAAAATCTGCAGTTCCCCAATGGTCAATTCGTTTGGGCCACTTTCTTCTACTTGGTTTTCCACAACAAGGTCTGCCCGACGAAGAAGTGCCTTGACACGCGCCTGCAGCTCACGATTTGAGAAAGGCTTGGTCACATAGTCATCAGCACCGATTTCAAGTCCGATAACCTTGTCAAACTCACTGTCCTTAGCAGACAATACAATAATCGGAACATTGCTGGTCTTGCGAATAGTCCGAGCAACTTCCAGTCCGTCCACTTCTGGCAACATCAAGTCCAGAATCAAGATGTCTGGCTGTTCTGCCTCAAACATTTCCAAGGCTTCCTTACCATCAAAAGCAGTCAAAACCTCATAGCCTTCTTTGGCCATATTAAACTTAATAATATCTGAGATTGGTTTCTCATCATCTACAACTAATATTTTCTTCATATGTTCACCTTAACATAAGATTGGGATTGAATCAACTCCATGATAGAAAAGTTGTGATATAGTCAGCTAAGTCGTCCTGCATCAATACGTGCAAAAGGCAATCTAGTTTGCCTAGCTAGACTCCCAATCCAATTTTATTTATTTATATAGTCTTATTATACCAAAGTTTTCTTAAAAAACACTAATTCAAGCCATTTTTATTCCACATTTGTAGAAAATGGACGATTCTCATCAAAAAAATTTCTCTCTGAATAAAAATAGTCATTTTTATTCAATTTGACAGTTTATTTATTCTATGGTAAAATCTATGTCATATTATCTAACACAAAGGAGAAAGATATGGCTTTAGTTGAATTTAAAAATGTCGAAAAGTATTACGGAGACTACCATGCTCTGCGCAATATCAATCTCAGTTTTGAAAAAGGGCAAGTAGTTGTACTGCTGGGACCATCTGGCTCAGGAAAATCTACTCTTATCCGTACAATCAACGCTTTAGAAGGTATTGACCAGGGAAGTCTGATTGTCAACGGCCACGAGGTCGTGAACGCTGCTGCCAAAGATCTGGTCAACTTACGCAAAGAAGTCGGAATGGTCTTTCAACACTTTAATCTTTACCCCCACAAAACAGTGTTAGAAAATGTCACTTTGGCGCCTATTAAAGTTCTAGGAATGGATAAACAAGAAGCTAAAAAAATCGCTCAAAAATATCTAGAATTTGTCAACATGTGGGACAAGAAAGACTCTTACCCAGGCATGCTGTCCGGTGGACAAAAGCAAAGGATTGCCATTGCCCGTGGATTAGCCATGCACCCTGAGCTTCTACTCTTTGATGAACCGACTTCTGCCCTGGACCCTGAAACAATAGGGGATGTTCTGGCTGTTATGCAAAAATTAGCCAAAGACGGCATGAACATGATTGTGGTCACACACGAGATGGGCTTCGCCCGTGAGGTAGCTGACCGCATTATCTTCATGGCAGACGGTGAGGTGTTAGTGGATACTACTGATGTTGATGCTTTCTTTGACAATCCTACCGAACCTCGCGCTAAGCAGTTTCTCAGCAAAATTATCAACCACGAGAGTGATAACGTGCTTTCTTAGAAAGGAGAAGAACTATGAAATTACAAAAAATACTCATCAGCCTACTCTTACTCCTTCTGACTCTAGGCTTAATCCATGCCGCTCCCGCACAAGCCGATTCCAGTACCAGCCAACAGGTCAAGGCTATCCAGAAACGCGGTGTTCTCAATGTCGGTGTCAAGCAGGATGTACCTAACTTTGGTTACCTAAACCCTGATAGCAATACATACAGCGGTCTAGAAATCGATATTGCAAAGAAAATTGCTAAGGAACTAGGCGTCAAAATCAACTACGTCCCAGTTACTGCACAAACACGCGGACCACTTCTGGACAATGGGCAAGTTGACATGGTCATTGCGACCTTTACCATCACAGATGAGCGTAAGGAAATCTATAATTTTACAACCCCTTACTACACAGATGCTTCTGGTTTTCTAGTTAATAAATCCAGCAAAATTACAGACGTCAAGGACTTGAATAACAAGACTATCGGCGTCGTCCAAGGCTCTATTACTCAAACCTTGCTGGAAGAAATCGCTAAAGAGAAAAAGCTCAACTTCAAATATGTGGAGTTAGGCTCCTACCCTGAACTTGCTGTTTCCTTGCGGGCTCACCGTATTGATGCCATTTCTGTTGACAAGTCCATCCTGACTGGCTATGTAAGTTCCAAGTCAAACATTCTGGATTACAGCTTCAAAAAAGCTGATTATGGTGTGGTAACAAAAAAATCCAATACTCAATTGAATGACTATGTAGATGGCCTAATCTCTAAATGGAAGGAAGACGGCAGTCTACAGAAACTTTATGACAAATATGATTTAAAACCATCTACTTCAACAGATGATTAGAAAGGAGACCCCATGAGTTTTAGTATTTTTTCTTGGCAGGCCTACTTTGCGGACTTTGGCAAGTTTTTCCAAGGATTCCTCTTTACCTTAGCTATTTCTATCGGTGCCCTGACCTTGGCTCTTTTACTAGGGATTTTCTTTGGAGCTATCAGCACTGGTAAGCATAAAGTTCTACGTGGTCTAGCTCGTGTTTTTGTTGAGTTTTATCAGAATACACCACTCTTAGTGCAATTTGTAATTGTCTTTTACGGTCTTCCGCTAGTCAGCAATTACACCATCATGCCCTCAATCTATTGGACTGCGGTTCTCTGTGTAGGACTGTACCACGGTGCTTACATCGCCGAAGTCATCCGCTCAGGTATCCAGTCCATTCCTCGCGGACAGACTGAAGCTGCACTCTCTCAGGGCTTTACCTATGTAGAAACCATGCGATACATCATCCTGCCCCAAGCTTTTCGGATTATCCTGCCACCGTTAATCAATCAGGTCGTCAATCTGATAAAAAACACTTCTACCGTCGCTATTATCTCTGGTATGGATCTGATGTTCGTGACCAAGTCTTGGTCTGCTCTGAACTCCAACTACATCCCAGCCTTTGCTGGAGCAGCTTTGCTCTACTTCCTCCTTTGCTTCCCAATCGCCAGCTGGGGACGTAAGGTAGAGGAAGCCAATAAACAAGCTTACAGCATCTAAGGAGGTCTCTATGGAAAATATTTTAAAAGTCTTAACCGCAAACAACCTCCTCTTTATCCTTAAGGGGCTCTGGCTGACGCTGCAAATTTCTTTCATTTCCATTGTCCTATCCACGATTTTTGGAACTATTCTAGCCGTCATGCGAAATGGAAAAACTAAACTGCTCAAGCTGATTGCCAGCATTTACATCGAATTTGTCCGTAATGTACCCAATCTGCTCTGGATTTTCACTATCTTTTTAGTCTTTCAGATTAAGTCAACGCCAGCCGGTATCATCAGCTTCACTGTCTTTACTTCTGCTGCTTTGGCAGAAATTATCCGAGGCGGTCTCAATGCCATTGACCCAGGTCAGACTGAAGCTGGCTTATCTCAAGGATTTACCCAGTTTCAGATTTTGCGTTATATCATCCTACCTCAGGCTATTCGGAAAATGCTGCCAGCCATCATTTCTCAGTTTGTCACAGTGATTAAGGATACCAGCCTTCTCTATTCTGTTATTGCGCTCCAAGAGCTCTTTGGTTCTGCTCAAATTCTAATGGGACGCTATTTTGAAGCTGAACAGGTCTTCGCACTCTATCTACTAGTAGCAGCCATCTATTTCCTGATTAACTTCGCTATTTCCAGCTTCTCGCGCAAGCTATCCCAACGCTGGGCTCAAGCTGCAGAATAAGTAGCTCAGATACAGATCAACTGTCCAAAAGTTGAGTTTACCAACTCAGCTTTTTTATTTTTAATATTTGTGGTAGAATAATATCAAAGGATAGACAAGGAGAACGATATGAAAAAACTAACATGGCTTTTCATCACTTTCTTAACAGTAATCTTTCTCAGTGCTTGTGGTCAGTACACTAGCTTCCAGGGAAAATGGAAGGCTCAGAAAGCAAATGGAGAGGACATTGACATTGTCTTCAATGACAAGACCGGCAAGCTAGGTGATAAAGAATTTCACTATAAGATAGATAAGTCAGGCTATCAAGATAATACCAAATATTACAGTATCACTGTCAGCGACACCTATCACTACACCATCCTTTTCCCAGATGATGATATGAAAATAGCTACTCTTCTAGAACCTGATGACCCGTCTAGCGACCCTCTCTATGGGGAAATGCTCTATGCCATGAACCGAAATGAGTATCCTGATTTTGATGATTATGTGGATAAATACTTGAATTAAAACTAGAAAGACCACTGATGTAATCAGCGGCCTTTTTATTACTCTTTTTTAAATAGTTTGTCAGCTAGAAAAACAGCATTTAGTACCCTAGGAAATCCGACGTAAGGGATGCATTGCAAAAAGCATTCTATAATCTTTTCGGGGGTTAAGCCAACATTTAAAGCCGCTTGAATATGTACTTCCAGCTGTGCTTCACAACCTCCCTGTGTCAAAAGGCTAGCAAGAGTGACGATTTCTCTCTCCTGTAGATTCAGTCCCTCCCGACTATAGATATCGCCAAAAGCAAATTCTACAATATAGTCTCCTAGATCGGGAGCTATTTCTTTCAGAGAGGAAATGACCTTCTCACCGCCCTCACCATCAATCTGATTGAGTCTTTCCAATCCACGTTCAAATCGCTTATTTTTCATTTGCATTTACCTCCTTAAACGATTACAATGTCATTATAAATCTTAGACCATACTCTAAGTCAAGAAATCAAAGGAGGTTTTTTATGAAAATCGGTCTATTTGCCCAAAAAGTGAATTTATCAACGCATACACTCCGATATTATGAGAAACGAGGATTGATTAAAGTTGATAGAGATCAAAGTGGTCAGCGTTCCTATGATGAGAACGATCTTGCTTGGGTTCAGTTTATTCAGCGTTTAAAAGATACGGGTATGCATTTGAAAGATATTCAGAGATATGCTGACTTACGCTACCAAGGTGATGGCAGCCTGAAAGAACGCTTAGAAATGCTGCAGAAGCACCGCAGCTTTGTTCAAGAACAAATTAAAAATTGGCAAATGTCACTTAAAAAATTAGATAATAAAATTGAATGGTATCAAGCAGAAATCAGGAATCTTCCTAAATAGTCTATAAACGAAACCCGAGCCAATTGCTCGGGTTTTATTGTTTTCCAATGAATTCTACTTTTCAACGCGTGATTTGCTGGCAATGTCTGCTAAGATCTGCTCTACAAATTCGTCTACTGATATTGTATGTGTTTCTTTTTGACCGTAGCGGCGGACATTGACAGTCCCGTCTTCTACTTCCTTATCACCAACGATGAGCTGATAAGGAATCTTGCTAGTTTGTGAAGCACGAATCTTGTACTGCATCTTTTCATTGCGCTCATCCACATCAGCACGGACACCCTTATCGCGCAGCTTCTTAGCCACTTGCCAAGCATAGTCAATATGGGCTTCGTTAGAAACAGGAATCAAAGTCACTTGATGCGGAGCCAGCCAAGTCGGGAAGGCACCCTTGTAATTTTCAATCAAGATGGCTGTGAAGCGCTCCATGGTTGAGATAACCCCACGGTGAATCATAACTGGGCGATGCTCTTCACCGTCAGCTCCGACATACTTGAGGTCAAAACGCTCTGGCAAGAGGAAGTCCAGCTGGATAGTTGACAGAGTTTCTTCATTTCCTAGGGCTGTTTTGACCTGGATATCGAGTTTCGGACCGTAGAAGGCTGCTTCTCCTTCTGCCTCAAAGTAGTCCACACCCATTTCGTCCAAGGCTGCTCGCAACATGGTTTGGGCATTTTCCCACATCTCATCGTTATCAAAATACTTATGCGTATCCTGAGGGTCTCGAAGAGACAGACGGAAACGATATTCTGTCAAGTTGAAGTCAGCGTAAACGTCGATAATCAACTGCAGCGCACGCTGGAATTCTTCTTGAATCTGTTCTGGCGTTACAAACAAGTGGCCATCGTTCAAGGACATTTCACGAACCCGCTGCAAACCAGTCAGGGCACCAGATTTCTCGTAGCGGTGCATCATGCCAATCTCAGCGATACGGATTGGCAACTCACGGTAAGAGTGAACATGGTGTTTGTAGACTTGGATGTGGTGAGGGCAGTTCATGGGACGAAGAACAAACTCTTCCCCATCACCCATATCCATGGTTGGGAACATATCTTCTTGGTAGTGCTCCCAGTGGCCAGAAGTCTTATAAAGCTCCACAGAAGCCAAAGGCGGAGTGTAGACGTGTTGGTAGCCGGAAGCCAACTCTTTATCAACGATGTAACGCTCCAACTCGCGACGGACAGTCGCACCATTTGGCAGCCAGAATGGCAAACCTTGACCCACTTCTTGAGAAATCATGAAGAGATCCAGCTCTTTCCCTAACTTACGGTGGTCGCGTTCTTTAGCTTCCTCCCGCATTTGCAGATATTTCTTCAGGTCTTTCTTGTCAAACCAAGCAGTACCATAGACCCGCTGCATCATAGCATTGTCGCTGTTCCCGCGCCAGTATGCTCCAGCTACGTTCAAGAGATGGAAGATTTGGATTCGACCTGTGGATGGAACGTGAGGCCCACGGCAGAGATCCACATATTCGCCTTGACGGTAGATGGTCAAACCGCCCTCATCTTCTGAGTGCTCTTCAATCAATTCCAACTTGTAAGGATCGTTTTTGAAAATTTCACGCGCCTCATCCTTGGTCACTTCCTCACGGATGGATGGGAAGTTTTCTTTGACGATTTTCTTCATTTCTTCTTCAATACGAGGCAGGTCTTCGTTAGAGATTTGACCAGCTTGATTGTCCGTATCGTAGTAGAAACCATCCTGAATGGCAGGACCAACGCCCAAGTGAATATCTGGGAAGAGACGGCGAGCTGCTTGCGCAAACAGGTGGGCTGCTGAGTGACGCAAGATATCTAAAGCATCTTCGTGGTCAGGTGTCACGATTTCAATGGCACCGTCTTCAGTGATGGCACGAGTCGTATCAATCAATTTGCCGTTGAATTTACCAGCCAAAGCTTTTTTAGCTAGGGAATTGCTGATAGATTGAGCAATTTCAAAAGTTGTAACGCCAGATTCGAATTCACGAACAGCGCCATCTGGGAAAGTAATCTTAATCATGAGTTTTCTCCTTTAATATCTATTCTATTTATATTGGACAATTTAAAGATTCGAGCAATCTCTTCCGCAGTCTGCTTTTCTGATTGACGACCATCTGTCATGAGACTAGAATAACCTAATTTCATCGCTTCCTTACGAACCATTTGAGCAAAAAGAATGTCTCGCTGCATCCAGTTTTCAAAAGCTTGCTCAGGATTGGTTGTTCCCTCTAAGACATAAGGAACCCATTCTCTCTGTCTATAATGCTTTTTCTGAAAATCAGCTGTCGGAGTCAAGCATAGATAGGAAGACGCTGGCCATTCAAGCTCCTTTACCAAGTGAGGCAAAAGTCCTGCCCCCTCAACCAAGAGTGGTCTATCTTGATTTTTTATCAAGTAAGATTTTACATAAGGAAAAATCTCTTCATAAAAGCGCCATTCTTCATCTGCCATCTCTTCTGGATTTCTCATCCAGATTTGTTCCGGATTTCTGTCCTGTCTAAGAAGGCAAATCGGCTGTGAGTCTGCACTTGCTTGACTCATCATCTCGTCTACCAAATCATCCAGCTTGATATGAAGCAGCTGATACTGTCTAGCAAGAAGTGAAGCAATTGTTGACTTCCCACTACAAGGCGATCCGCCAATCATATAAAGCACCATTCTCCCTCCTTCTGACAAAAGAAAAACGACATCCATAAAAGGACGTCGCAACGTGGTTCCACCTTCATTTATGCAAGTCAAAAGACTCACACCTCGAATCGGCTCTAACGTAGCCACCGTTTTATGTTTGCATAAAAGCTAACAGAGTAGTCCCAACTGCATCCTCTACGCGATTTCCAGCTCCACGCGCTCTCTAAAAGATTTCCTGCAGGTGATATGTCTCTAGAAAACATTATAGCACGATTGGAAAAATTTGCAAGAGCTATTGTCCATCAAAACCAGAAAAATGATTTAGAGCCTCTTGACTCAAAGTGGCAGCTTGACGTTTTTTACGGTATTGCTCTGCCAACAGCATTCCTCCCAAAGAAAGGAATAACAAGACATGAATATCCCTAGCATTATAAAGCGTGGAAGTGATTGGATTATAAATCTTGTCTCCTGAGTAAAAAAGTCCGTCAAAAAAGTTTTTGAATAGATAATAATACTGAACCCCTGGAATCAAAAGAAGAAAGGACAGTGAAAAACCTTGCATCCGAGTATTTATATAAACAATCACTGCACCAATCAAAGGAAGCAGCACAGCATAATAAAATAAATTAAGATTAGAAAGCCAGTTCAAATCGCTTCCCATACTTTCTGTATTATTTATAAAATATTGCCAAATTTGTTCCCAAATCAAACCCGAACCAACGACAATGCCATAGAACAAAAGCAACAAAGGCAGCTGTTTGAGATATTTTTTCATAAGATTTCTCCTCTATTTCTAAACAAAACCTTACATAAATAGCTATCGCCATAATGATGCAAGTCATGTTTTTATTCTAATAATTTAGTTATATTCCTTATTTTTTTCACTTGCTTACTCGAAGCTTTGAGGATACGAACGGAGCCGTTGATTGGTAGAGAAATGACTTTTCCAGGCAGATAGGCCACTGTCTTGGCCAGACGCTTGGCAGCACTTTCCTCTGGGCTAAGCTCATTATGGAAGTCCTTGGAAATAGTTAAATCCAGATAAAACTCATAGACTCTGCGACCAAAATTCTCCGCTGAAATCTCGTAGAGCTTGCCTGCTAACTTCTGCTCATCCATATCAGGCGTCGCAATAATTGCCTCTAAAATAGCACCTGATAAATCTCGCTCTTGGTAATAAAGGGTTCCAAAAATCTTGTCACTGATAACATTATCCAGATAAGGATTTCCATGGGCAATAATCGGTGTGCCGCTGGCTAAGCTTTCTAAGTAAGTCAGACCTTGGGTCTCGCTGGTTGAGGCAGATATAAAGAAATCCGCAGCTTTATAGTAAAGGGCTGTATCACTAGGAGCAATCATCCCCGTAAAGATGACAGCTTCTTCAATCTGAAGCTTGGCAACCAGTTCTTTCAAGTCTTCCGCATAGGGACCGTCGCCGACAATGACCAACTTGACTTTGTCATTTTCTTCAAGGACGGCAGGCATCGCCTCAACGATAGCCTGGATATTCTTTTCATAAGAAATTCGCGACAGGCTGAGCAGCATTATCTCATCTTCAGCCAGTCCTAGCTTGAAACGCAGCTTTTTGATATCCTCACGCGAAATTTCCGGTCGCTCAAACTTCGCCAGCTCAATCCCTGTCGGAATCACCCGTTTTTCTGCTTCGATTTTATAATCAACCAAAAGGTCATAAACAATCTCGCTAGGGCAAATAACCCCATCCAAGTCACTCATGAAGCCACGGACGATATACTTGACCATGCTAGGACGAATGACCATCCCCTTGGCAATATAGTGCACATAATCTTCATACTGGGTATGGTAGGTATGTACTACCGGAATCCGTAGCTCTTTAGCAATCCAAATCCCCAGCAGCCCTAGTGAAAACTCAGTCTGAGTATGGATAATATCCAGCTGGTACTGACGAGCAATTTCCAGTGCATGAGAAAATCCTCGGTAAGCCACTCTTCGATCCTTAAAGGCAAAGAAAGGTACGCTGGGAATCCGAATAATCTGCCAATCCTCATAGCGATTGACATCCTTGTCCGTCGTTGTAAAAATAAATACCGTGTGACCTAATTTTTCCAGCTCCGTCTTCAAAGTCCGAATACTGGTAGCAACCCCAGAGACCTGAGGAAAATAGGTATCTGTAAAAAGACCAATACGCATCTTACATCTCCAAAACTGTTTGATAAGCCTTAACTAACTGATCTGCAACATCGTCAATAGACCGGCTTTTAGCCACCTGATAGCCTGCTTCGCGCTTGTCCACCTTTTTATCTAAGACATTTCTCAGAGACTGGACAAACTCGTCTACGTTATGACAGAGCTCGGCTGAACGCTCATCCACCCAGCCATGATAAACTGGAATATCGCGCAACACAACATTCTGCTCACTGGCCAAGGCTTCCAGGACAACAATTCCTTCAGTTTCCTCATAGGACGGGAAAAAGAAGGCATCTGCTCCAGACATGGCTCCCTGGAAAACCGCTCCCTTAAAATAACCAGGGAATTCGACATTATCAGGGTGGTCAAAGAGAACCAGCCGACGAATCTTGCGCGGAATCAGCCAGAGATTGATAGAGCCCAGCCAGATAAAGCGTACATCTGGCATCCTGCGGGCAACCTCTACAAAGTCCTCAATCCCCTTGCGGCGGAAATAAAGGCCAGCACAGACGACCACCTTCTGCCCCTCTTCAATCTTGAAATGTTTTTTAAATACTTCTTCCTTATGAGCATCTTTCTTATACTTAGGCAGGTCAATACCGTTTGATACAGCCACTATAGGAGTAGTGACCCCATAAGACTGGATCAGCTGCTTGGAATACTCCGATGGCGTGATAATGAAATCTGCCTTTTTATACATGTGCGTCAGGTATTTACCAAAGAGTGGGGCAAAGAGATTGGATCCAATAAAGGAGTTTTCAAAGTCCTCCTTGGTCGAATGCCCATGCATAATCACTTTTTTATTGCCCCTCTTGGCAGCATGGAGGAGAAGCAAGCTACGGGGACCATAGGTATTGATGTGGACCACATCATAATCTCCTAAAACGTCCGTCGTATAAGGAATCCCAGCCAAATCCAAGGCATGCATCTGATGCTGGAGGGCTCGGCCGATTCCTGATTTCTCCAAAACGGACTTTCCTTCAAGATACAGTAATACTTTCATACTTCCTATTATACCGAAAATCAAATAAAAAGGAAAACCACAAGGGCAACTGAGGTAAAAAATCCATCCAAAGCCTGATAGCATATAGAAAACGCTCTAGCTGAACGGAAACACAAAAAAGCTGAGGTACTATACCTCAGCCTCGCTTCATAATCATGAAACTCCATTAAAGCAGTCATTGACTTAGTCTCTTCAGACGCTTTTCAAGTTCAGAGAAGTTCCTAATCAGACTTGCAGAACACCGCTTATTTCCGAGTTGATTTACGCTCGCTAATGCTGTGAGCCAGGAGAACTTCGCGTTCTTCCAATTCTTCCTTATGCATAATCTTAGTCAGCATGCGCATACTGATAGCGCCGATGTCATAGAGGGGCTGACCGATTGTGGAAAGGTTAGGACGAGTGAAACGAGCTACTTGCGAATCATCACTGGTAATGATTTCAAAATCTTCTGGAACTTTGATGCCTTGATCAGACAGACCATTTAAGAGGCCTGCTGCCAGTTCATCTCCTGTGACAAAAGCTGCAGTTGCTTTGGAAGCAACGACACGCTCCGCCAAGTGGTAGCCATCATCATAAGAATATTTAGATTCAAAAACCAAGCCTTCGCTATATGAAAGTTTCTTGTTCTTCAAGCCATCTTTATAGCCTGATAGACGGATTTTACCGTTGATATCATCTACGAGCGGTCCGCTTACAAAGGCAATTTTCTTATTGCGCTTAGCCAGTAATTCTACAGCATCAACCGTTGCTTGCTTGTAGTCAATATTAACGCTCGGAAGCTGATGCTCCACATCGACAGTACCCGCCAAAACGACCGGTGTGCGTGAACGTGAAAACTCTGAGCGAATTTTCTCTGTCAGATGATAGCCCATGAAAATAATGCCATCCACCTGCTTAGAAAAGAGCGTATTAACAACGGATACTTCCTTATCATCGTCCTCATCACTGTTAGCCAAGACAATGTTGTATTTATACATCTCGGCAATATCATCAATCCCTTTTGCCAAGGTTGAGAAATAGCTATTGGTAATATTTGGAATGACAACGCCGACGGTTGTAGTCTTCTTGCTGGCTAGTCCACGTGCTACTGCATTTGGACGATAGTCAAGACGATCAATGACCTCTAAAACTTTTTTACGTGTGTTTTCTTTGACGTTCTTGTTTCCATTCACTACCCGACTGACTGTCGCCATCGAAACTCCCGCTTCACGGGCGACATCATAAATGGTTACTGTGTCGTCTGTGTTCATATAGTTTCCTTTCTTCTATTGAAAATATCGTTTTCACTTTCCTACATTCACCATTTTATCACTTCTTGTAAACACTTTCAAGTATTTTGATAAGTTTTTGAAAAGTCTTGCTTTTTTTGACATTTTTTGCCAAAATAGAGGCATAGAAAGAAGGTTGTGACCATGACAAAAATCCAACAAATCACCCACTATCTCGAAAATGAGAAGCTAGATGCTGCTGTCCTGTCTGATCCAGTCACTATCAATTATCTGACTGGTTTTTATAGCGACCCGCATGAGCGGCAGATGTTTTTGTTTGTCTATCCTGATCATGAGCCCCTGCTCTTCGTTCCTGCTTTAGAAGTTGAGCGTGCTTCAGGTTCTGTTCCCTTTTCAGTCCTTGGCTATATGGACTCTGAAAATCCTTGGCAGAAGATTAAAGCTGCCCTGCCGGCTCACTCCTTCAAGACTGTCGCTCTTGAGTTTGACAACTTGATTTTGACCAAATATCATGGATTGAAAACTGTCTTTGAATCTGCAGAATTTGCCAACCTGACTCCTTACGTCAACCGCTTGCGCCTGATTAAGTCTGCCGATGAAATCCAGAAAATGCTAGTAGCTGGCCAATATGCTGACAAGGCTGTTAATATCGGTTTTGACAATATTTCACTGGACAATACCGAAACGGACATCATCGCTCAGATTGACTTTGCTATCAAGCGAGAAGGCTATGAGATGAGCTTTGAAACTATGGTGCTGACGGGAAATAATGCAGCTAATCCGCACGGCATTCCCGGAGCAAATAAAGTCGAAAATAACGCCCTCCTCCTTTTTGACCTTGGCTGCATGGTCAATGGCTATGCCAGCGATATGACACGGACCGTTGCTGTCGGCCAGCCGGATCAGTTCAAAAAAGATATCTATTATCTGACATTGGAAGCCCAACAAGCTGCACTTGACTTTATCAAGCCAGGCGTCACAGCTCATGAAGTAGACCGTGCTGCTCGGCGAGTTATCGAAAAAGCGGGCTACGGTGAGTATTTCAATCACCGCCTCGGCCATGGTATCGGTATGGATGTTCACGAATTTCCATCTATCATGGAGGGCAACGACATGGTCATCGAAGAAGGCATGTGCTTCTCTGTTGAGCCTGGTATCTACATCCCTGGCAAGGTCGGTGTCCGCATCGAGGACTGCGGCTATGTCACTAAGAATGGTTTTGAACTCTTCACCGAGACTAGCAAGGACTTACTGTATTTTGAATAGAATTTTATAAGCCTATATTATGTCTTGAATGATTATTGGGTTTGGCAAAGGACTTCTGGTTATTTGAGCTATCATTGTTGTGCATCGTTATAGCTGTCTTAGTCCTTAAGCATTTATAATTTCAAAAAACGATAGAAAATTTTCTGTCGTTTTTTCTTGTTTCCCAATAATTATACTAAGTCATTTAGATTTACCTGCTTTTCCTCCAATGACGTCGTCTGTCAGAGACATTCCGAAGAAATCAATTACTCCGCACTATCCAGTTTTTATCTCTTCTTGCCCTTCTGATTTAAAAATGTTATAATTTTTTATGAAAAATTGTCTAAAAATTCTAATCTTTGCTGTTAAGGAGGTCTGGATGCTCTTCAAAAGGTCAGAAAATCACGGATTTTCTCGCTATGTCTGCCTGTTCTTGCTTCTCACCATTTTTCTGGCTTGTTCCCTCTTTTTAGCTGTTTCTTTGGGATCAGTTACTATTGATATACAAGACACTTACCAGATTATTTTCAGCAAACTCGGATTTCCCCTTGGCACAGGTAAACTATCTCCATCCACAATCGCGATTGTTTGGAACATGCGGGTTCCAAGAGTGCTTTTGGGAATCCTAGCTGGTGCTGGCCTGTCTGTCTGTGGCAGCGTCATGCAATCTACTGTCAATAATCCTATCGCAGAGCCTTATATCCTGGGAATTTCAGCCGGTGCAACCTTCGGAGCCACACTGAGCATTATCTTAGGGCTCAAATCCATTACTGGCGCTGGCGCCTTTATAGGAGCCATTCTGGCATCGGCAGTGGTACTTTTTATCGCATCCATGCAGGGAAAAATGACGACAAGCAGTCTGATTTTATCAGGAACAGTTGTAAATGCCCTTTTTATCGCCTTTTCCAACTTTATCATTTCTGTCGGTGCCAATGCTGACAGCCTTATGACAATCAAGTTCTGGACTATGGGCTCACTGGCTGGAACTTCTTGGTCAGATCTTGCCTTGCCGGCTCTTGTTGTCGGTCTCTCCTTTTTGTTTTTCTGTTCCCAGTATCGTATTTTCAATACTATGATGATGGGGGATGAAGCAGCTTTGACACTGGGAGTCCCTCTGCGTTTTTACTGGTTCCTCTATATCACAGTTGTCGCAGTCATGACTGCGGTGCTAGTTGCCTGCTGCGGTATTATCGGCTTCGTCGGACTAATCACTCCGCACATTGCTCGAAGATTAGTCGGTACCAACTACAAAAGGCTCTTTCCTATCGCTACCCTGCTCGGCTCTCTCTTTCTTGTCTGGGCAGATGTTTTAGCTAGAATTTTGGTCAAAAATGCCGAGCTGCCGATTGGGATCTTCACCGCTTTGGTCGGCGCACCCTTCTTTATCTACATTGTAGCCAAAAGCCGAAAGGAGGTAAGTAGCTGATATGGATCTAACTTGCCAAAATATCCACTATTCTATTGGCCCAAAAGAGATTTTGAAAGGGATTTCGCTCAAGGTCGAGGGAAATCAGTTTCACACCATTTTAGGGCCCAATGGAAGCGGCAAAACTAGTCTGCTCAAAACCATCTACCGCCAAATCAAACCTGACAGCGGGGACATTTATCTAAACGGAAGGCCACTTGAACAGATCCGCATAAAAAAAGCAGCCCAGAAAATAGCCGTTGTAACTCAGTTTAACCATCTTCAGTTTGACTGCACTGTCCAAGAAATCGTCATGCTGGGCAGGACGCCGCATCTCTCTTTTTTTCAAAAAGAGAGCGAAAAAGACTACGCCCTTGTCCGTCATGCCTTGAGTCAGGTAGACATGCTAGACAAGGGAGAGCGAACCTATCTATCCCTGTCCGGTGGTGAGAAGCAAAGAGTCCTGCTGGCACGCGCTTTGGCCCAGCAGCCAAGCCTACTGCTCCTAGACGAGCCGACCAATCACCTGGATATCAAATACCAGCTGGATATGCTGCGTATCGTGAAAGACCTGAACATCAATGTTTTGGCTGTTTTACACGATATTCAACTGGCTTGTCGGTATTCAGACTATTTGTACCTCATGAAGGGAGGTGAGATTGCATACCAAGGCGCTCCAAAGGAGGCCATCACTCATGATTCACTGCAAGCCGTTTACGGTATTCAGAGTAAAGTGATCTGGACCAAGGATCGACAGGCCATGCTTCAGTATCTATAAGAGTCTACTCTCAGCTTTATCTATACAAGCTCCAAGCCCAAGAAAGGAAGGCAATATGAAAAAAACACTCAGTATCTTACTCGTCGCAACTGCTGCACTGACAATGGCAGCCTGCAATTCTTCATCTAAGGAAAGTACGAAAGAAAGCTCAACTTCGCAATCTTCCTCCAAAACAGAGAGCGCGAAAAAGAGCACAGCAGAGACAAAATATCCAGTGACAATCAAAACTTACGATGCAGAAGGCAAGGAGATTGATCAGGTCTTTGAAAAGGCACCGGAAAAGGTCATCACCAACAACCTTTCAACGACCGAAATCTTGATTGAACTAGGATTGAAAGACAAGATCGCCGGTATGCTCAATCCAGACAATGATGTCACAGATAAATACAAGGCTGATATTGCCACCATTCCGCAAGTCGGCGACAAGAAAACCGTATCACAGGAAACTGTGCTATCCTATGAGCCAGATGCTCTTCTTGGCCGAAACATGATGTTTTCCGAGAAGTCTCTGGGGACAGTCAGTGCCTGGAATGAAAACAAAATCCTTGTCTACACACAGAAGGCTTCCCTGTCCAATACCAAGCAAGACCTAGGCAATATTGTTGAAGATGTCAAGAATATAGGAACCATTTTTAATGTCCAAGACAAGGCCAATCAGTATGCTGACCAGCTGCAAGCAAGAATTGACACTGTCAAGAAAGCCAATAAGACTAGCCAAGGCGAAAAGAAAAAAGCGCTCATCATGTGTGCCTACAACGATGAGACTTTCGGTGCCTATAAATCTGCCCTGCAGGAGAGCCTGCTCAACCAGCTCGGCTATACCAATGTAGCGACCGGAACCTCTGACTTGACCTTGGAAAATCTGGTCTCTATGGATCCTGAAGTCATCATCTACGTAACCAGCGACCGCAACAAGGCCATGGATGAGCAAGCAGTTGATCTAATGAAAGCCAATTCCGTTCTGGAAGATGTCCCAGCGGTCAAAAATCAGAATATCATGACCATCTCCTATGATGAGTTCATGGATTACGGTCCTGCAGTAATCGACTCACTCGAGAAAATCAATGACTTTGTCAATAAATAAGACTTTTGTCTGGGAGGGTATCACTGTCAACATTGCCCTGCCCCAAGATTATGACAAATCACGACCTTATCCTGCTGTCTTGCTAAACGATGGACAGATAAACTACCTAAGCAAGCTTTCTCCATCGGTAATCTTAATCGGACTGATATCAAACAACAGGCTGGACGATTATACACCCTGGAAAGCCAATGCTCTAAAGCCTGGCAATCCTGATTTTGGCGGCAGAGCAGATAGCTACCACCAAAAGCTCTTCAGTGATATATTAACAGAAATCAGACAGCACTACAGACTGGATGACAAGAGAATTGCCTATGGTGGCTACTCTCTCGGTGGACTAGCGGCTGTTTACAGTCTCTATAGCGACTGCAAGATCCCCTGCGTCTTTTCTATCTGCGGTTCCTTTTGGTACCCTGGTTTTACCGACTATTGCCGGACCCAGAACTTGAAAAACAAGGGCTGTCTGGTTTATTTGCAGAATGGAAAGGCTGAAGGCGCGAATCACTCGAACCGACTTTCCAAGGCTCCTTTCTATGCTGAAGAAATTCATCGCTTGATTCAGAAAGAAATCCTTACCACCTGCTCCATCTTTGACCCTTATGGGCATCATGAAGTCCTCAAAGAGCGCTATGTTGCCTTTGCCGACTGGCTGGCCACACAATGGCATATTGACTAATGAAAATCCCCTTTGTCACTTACAACAGCTGACAAAGGGGATTTTTAGTTTATTGCTGTACGTAAAAAAGACTCTTACCAGTAAAATGGTAAAAGTCTTGAGTAGAAAGATTTATTCAGTTTTCTCCCCTGCCTCTAGTTTCAACAAAAAGGCTTTTTTATCAAGACCGCCGGCATAGCCGGTCAATTTGCCGTCGCTTCCGACAATCCGGTGACAGGGAATCAGAAGGGAAATCGGATTATGACCGATAGCGCCACCGACTGCTCTAGCCGAGCCAATTTTTCCATACTCAGCCTGCAATTCTCGCAAAATATCTGAATAGGTAGCCGTTTGCCCATAGGGAATCTTCTGCAGCACTGTCAGAACCTTGCTTCTAAACTCAGTTACTTGAGGTGCCAATGGAATTTCATTTATTGCGGGATTTTCTCCCTTAAAATAAGCGTCCAACCAAGCAAAGACGCGTCGGCTGACTTCTGTCTCTTCCTCCTCTGCTTGCTCCAAATCATAGCCTGCCCCAAAATATTTCTGTCCCTCAAGCCAAAGTCCCAACAAGGCATTTGAGTCCGTCAAGATGAGAATCCGGCCAATCGGCGATGTATAATAAGTCTTGTACATATTTTTTCTTTCTTCGATCTTCTTGATATGCCTTATTATACCACTCTTGTCTTAATTTTTGCCACAATCCCATCTGGGTCTGTGACTTCTAGCTCTTGGGAGCTAATCCATCGGACTGGCGCTTGTAAGACCTGAGCATTTTCATAAATAGCTACTAGTTCTTCTTTCCCTTCTACTTGCGCTTCAAAATAGGCTAGTCCCATTTGCTTAGGTTGGCGATGATTCAAGTGAGAACCTCCCCACTCATTGACGGCTAAATGATGATGGTAGTTCCCTGATGCCAACCAGCTAGCAGAAGGTACAGAAAATTTATCCTCCAAGCCTAGAAGCTTTTGGTAAAAATGACTGGCAGCTCTGCTATTTTTCACAGACAGATGGACATGGCCCATACGAGTGCCTTCCGCAATACTAAATGGTTGGACTTCCTGACCTAGTTCATAGATTTCTTGAGCCGCGAGCGCTTCCGTCACTCCGATAATGCGGCCATCTTCTCGAATATCCCAATCAGTCTGAGGTTTATCCCGATAAAGCTCAATGCCATTGCCTTCTGGATCCTCCAGATAAATGGCTTCACTATAACCGTGGTCTGCCCCTCCAACCATAGGAACTTTATTCTCTGATAAATGCTTAAGGATATCCGCCAAAGCTTGACGACTTGGAAGCAAAAGCGCCAAATGATAAAGACCGTAAGCCGACTTGACGGGCTGTCGGTCACTGGTTGCTAAGAGCCTCACCAGCGCTTGTCCGTCCCTGCCCAAAGCAACCTGTCTGTCCTGCTCTTCCAAAAGCTCCAGCCCTAAAACACGCTGATAAAAGTCCTTTTGTCTTGCTAAATCGGCCACATAAAGCGCCACCTCTCCTAGATAAATCTTGCTTTGATATTCAAAAGTCATGTTTTTCTCCTCTCTTAAATTTTAAATTTCAGCAGTGCTCCTGCTCCATCTTTTTTTATTTCTCCAAAACAGAAATAGGTTCCTTGATATGGTTTTCCACATCTCTATTTGCTCCGAAGGATTATTCGGATTGTAATTGTTTTTATTACAACTATTAGTATAGCACATTCTAATGTAATGTCAATAATTACATCTCGGAAAATTCTTAACAAAAAAAACAATCTGCTTCCTAGGAAACAGATTGTTCTTTAATTTCTTTTTCGGTTGCTGCGACAACTTCGTCAAGGCTGGTCTGAGCCAATTCAGCTTCCATAGCTGCCTGAATAGCTGCCAAGCGGTCATCTAAGACATTGTGAATGTTCTTGCCGATAGGACAGTCTGGATTGGGCTTGTCATGAAAACTAAAGAGCTGGCCACTCTTGCCTAGACATTCAACCGCACTATAGACGTCCAACAGACTAATATCTTTCAAATCTTTGGCAATCTCAGCTCCTCCAGTCCCACGAGCAACGGTAATCATCCCGGCATTCTTGAGCTGAGACAGGGTCTTGCGAATAATAACTGGATTGACGCCAACGCTGCCGGCAAGGATATCACTTGTCAGTTTTTGTTTTTTTCCCTCCAAAGCCAGAACAATCAGCATATGAGTGGCAATGGTAAAACGGCTAGAAATCTGCATTTTTTCTCCTCCCTCATCATTTTCTCTCACTATTATATCCCAAAAAGGGTGTAACTTCAAGAGTTACGACTGGACTTTAAGAAAGCTGCAATCTCATCTGCATAGCCTTCCCGTTCACTGATTTCTCTCAGTAGGTCGTGATTGTGGGTATGGTGGATACCATTGACCAAACTCTCCTGATAAATCTCATAATAAGGCAAGTGGAGCTCCCGAGCCAATCTCAGCTCCTGCTCCACATCGTAGGCCACGCGCCGAAGGTCGACATCAGCCAGACCCGTCTCATCAATCTCTAAAATGGCATACTGGGCTCGCAAGTCCTGACGCAAAGCCGAATCTAGAAAGAATGGCTGACCAATAGAGCCGGGATTGATAATCAGCTGCCCTTGAGTCCCATAACGGAGAAACTGTTGGTGAATATGACCATAAACAGCGACAGCGCAGTCATTCCCCTCAAAAAGTCGGTCGAAATCGCTCTGCTCGCCAATATGAATCAGCTCCCGCCCCCAATTCTTATCGGGCAGATGGTGGCTGACCGCAATCTTCAATCCTTCTACTTCTGTCAAGATCTGCAGACGAAGTTCCTGCATGCGGTCAATCTCTTCAGGACGGATTTCCTCTAGGACAAAATGACAGAGCCGGGTCAGATAGAGATGGCTGGGACGATCCAAATCTAGTTTTTGATGCAAGGCATGCCAGAGGCTGTCTTCCCAATTCCCCCTGACCTGGACGCTGATGCTCAGCTGCTCCATCCTATCTAGGATATTCCTGCGACCGGTTCCTGGCAGGAGCAAATCCCCCAAAAACCAATAGTCTGTCACTTGCTGGCTTTCCGCATCCGCCAGTACTGCTTCCAAGGCTGTGCTATTTCCATGCACATCGGATAATAAGGCAATTTTTCGTGTCATAGCGTGTCTTTCTCTTTCTTTACAAGGAATATTATATCAAAGTTCAAAAAAACTTCCACCTCACAAGTGAGGGAAAGTTTTGAAGTATTTTTATCAATCAACAGACTTGAGTGCTTCCAGCATATCCACCCGTCTGAGGCGGTAATTGACAAAGAAGCCAAGCAAGGTCAGAATAAGAGTCACCGCTGTTAGAGGAAACAGATAGACTGAGAGACTTACTTGAGGGGTTAAGCTGATAATGCTAGGCGCAACCTTCTCAATCAAAAAACGATGCAGGAAGAAACCGCCTAGAAGCCCAACTGCCATCCCAATCACTGACAGAATAATGGTCTCTCGATAGATATAGAGGGTCACTTCCTTATTATGGAAGCCCAAAACCTTGATAGTGGACAGCTCGCGAATCCGCTCAGCTACATTGATATTGGTCAGGTTGTAGAGAATGACGATTGCTAAAAGAATGGAAATCAGGACCAAAATTAGCATTGTATTATTAAGAGAATCAGCTAAAACATTGAACTGCTTCACCATGCTTGCATTTTGAGAAACACTCTTGACAAACTTGAGACTCATAAATTCATTGGCCTTGTCCACAATATTTTTGCTAGAAGAGTCCTTGAGTCGCACTAGATAAGCGTTTTTCTCGGGCTTTTTCCAGTAAATTTTCTGGTAGTCAGTTGCCTTCATAAAGGCAAAATGGCCAAAATGATTCTCATTGACTCCTGTGAGCTTGACTGACTTACCACCCAGCTCTATACTACCACCGGGGCTAACTCCAGCTATACGGGCCAATTTATCCGAAACAACTACACCGTCCTTGATAGTCAGCTTTTGCTGGTTGTCAGGACTCTCCATAGAAATAAAAGGTTCAAAATTTTCCTTGTCCGTAACCATTAAAGTGACTGATTCTGTCTCTTTTTTTCCTTTGTATTTCTCTGTCAAGGTTTCACTGTAGATCTCCTGATAGTCAGCAATCGAGTCATCTGCCAGCATCTTTTTCAGCTTGTCTTGCTCGGCTTGATTCTCCCCAGGATTGACAGCGACAATCAAGTCGTATCGCAGAATCTCCTCAAACTGACGTTTTGGAATACCACCAATAGAAGATTGGAGTCCTAGACCGGCAAAGAGCAAGGCAACAGAACCCGCCACACCAAAGATGGTCATAAACATCCGCTGCTTATAGCGAAAGATATTGCGAGCTGTGACCTTCTGAGTAAAGCTAAGACGTCGCCAGATAAGGGTCAGTCTTTCCAAGAAAATCTTGGAGCCTTTGACCGGTGGCTTGGGCAAAAGCAAGTGGGCTGCTTCTTCTGTCAGCTCCCGTCTTGCCACCAAATAGGCAGGGAGAACACTGGATAGAAGGGAAAGCCCAAGGGCCAGTAAACTATAGGAAATATAAAAATATGCATGAGGGGCAGAGAGCACCATCCCTCTGGTAATAATAGAAGAAATCACTCCAGACAAGAAATAATGTCCCAGCAGAATCCCTATGAAAGTACCTAGACTCCCCGCCACCAAACCGTAAAGAGCAAACTTGCAAATGATATCTCGGCTATGATAGCCTAGAGCCTTGAAGACGCCTGCATTCGTTCGCTCCTCATCGACAAAGCGAGTCATGGTGGTAAAGGTCACCATAGCTGCCACCAAATAGAGCACCACCGGGAAGATATTGCCAATCGACGCAATACTATTCATGGAGTTTTTATACATATGATAGCCATTCCCACCTGGCAGGGACTTGCGGTCATAGCTATGATAGGCCGGCTCTTTCAAACGACTAAGCTTTGCCTTAGCGTCAGCTAGCTTGTCCTTGCTAGCTGATAAGTCTTTCTCTGCCTGAGCTAGCTCTGCTTTTTTCTGATTGAGCTGGAACTCAGCTTCCTGAATCTGCTGCTGGCTCTGGCTGAGCTGTGCAGGAGGGAGGATAGAAGCAGATTGAGCTGCCGCTAGCTGGCTTTTTTGCTGGTCTAGCTGACTCTCAGCTTGCTCTAATTGCTTTTTACCTTGGGTCAGCTCGCTCTCTGCCTGAGCAATCTTATCTTGGCCCTTCTGAATGGTGCTTTTGGCATCTGCCTCTAATCGCTTAAAACGGGCCGCTCCGTTATCTTCCAGGCTCTTGTCCAAAGCAGTCTGGTGCTGCTCCAAACGCTCCTGATAGCTTTCAGAGAAGGGAGCCAGCTTTTCTAAATCATGATAGCGCAGGCGGGCAATACTGTAAACATCTGTATCAAAGGCCTTGGGGCTGACTACAGCATAGGCTGATAAAGCACCGCTTCCACTAGTCGCATTGCCCAGATTTCTATCAGACCAGAGTTCTGCCGAGTTGACAAATCCCACAATCTTATAGGTCTTATTTTTCAGAACTGACCGACTGCCTGCTTTCTCGGTCAGATCAATCTCCTGACCAAGTTTATATTTCTTGGACCAAAAGCTAGCCAAGGCAATTTCTTGCTCTTTCTTAGGAAGACGACCGGAGGTCACTTGAAAGTTTGAAATATCCTTGGTATCTGAGAATACTCGGAGAGCCTCCTCGTCCACGGTGACATCTGTCAGATAGCCAAACTCGACATCAGTTCCCTTGATAGCTTCCAGCTCTTTCTGATCCTCCGCATCCAATCCATAATCCGCCATAACGGCCAAGTCCATGGTTCGCTGCTCTTTCAAGTAATCTGTTGCTGTTCTGCGCATATTGGGTGGAGCGACCTTAAGTCCCACAAGAGCTAAAGAGCCCAGCATCATGAGGATTAAAATAGATAGGAAACGTCCTTTAGAGCTAGTGAAGGAGCGCAGAATATCTTTCCAATAAATCTTTCTCTTCATATCAATACTCCAATGTACTTATATCCTGTGGTTGATCATTGACTGTGATACTCTTGACTCTCGCGTCGTGCATGCGAATGACCCGATCAGCAATGGGAGCTAAGGCAGCATTGTGGGTTACGATAATCACCGTTGCCCCTTGATTGCGGGACATATCCTGTAAGATTTGCAGCACTTGCTTGCCGGTATTGTAGTCCAGAGCTCCTGTCGGCTCATCGCAGAGCAAAATCTTGGGATTTTTTGCCACAGCCCGAGCGATAGACACCCGCTGCTGCTCCCCGCCTGATAGCTGGGCTGGAAAGTTATTGAGGCGATTTTCCATACCAACTGCGGTTAGAACGGCCACTGGATCTTGGGCATCCTTGACAATTTCAGAAGCCAATTCGACATTTTCCTTGGCCGTCAGGTTGGGCACCAAATTGTAAAACTGAAAGACAAAGCCCACATCATTGCGACGATAGTCCGTAAGCTGGTGGGAATTGTAGTCAGCAATATTCTGGCCGTCTATCAAGATGTCTCCCTCATCATTGGTATCCATACCTCCGAGGATATTGAGCACTGTTGACTTACCGGCACCAGAAGCACCCAGGATAATGACCAGTTCCCCCTTTTCAATCTCAAAAGAAATATCATGATTGGCAACAATTTCCGTGTCACCTACCTGATAACGTTTAAAACTATGTTTCATTTCAATATAAGCCATATCGTTTCTCTCCTTTTCAAAGCTCGTTTCCTTAAATCAACAAGGTGTTGATTCTAAATCACAGATATTATATAATGAGCTTAGATAAAAAGCAATAATCAAAAATCAACAAAGTGTTGATTTAAGCAAAAAGGAAGAAAAATGGTCCAGAAACGAAAAACTAGCACTAAGGAAGACATCAAGGAAGCCTTGATTCAACTACTATCAGAGGAAAGGTTTGATACTATCTCCATCAGCAAACTCTGCAAACGGGCAGGGATTAATCGCGGCACCTTCTACCTCCACTACCAAGATAAATATCAGATGGTTGATAGTCTCAAAAACGACATTATTTCCCAACTTTCTAGTTATAGCATGTTTGAAGCAGAGAACGAATATCCCAAAAAGTTAATGATAGCAAAATTTCATATACTCCGTGCTAATGAACGTCTTATCAATGCCTTGACCAAGAGCCATTATATTGACTTTCGGGAGGCTATTCGGGAGTACATAACCAGTATCATTCTGAGTGATAAGCAAAAGGCTGCTACCCAGCGTTTTTTAGAGGAGAACTTCCATATCCCTCAGAAATACGCCTTGGAAATCTTCCTATCCAGTGTTGAGGGGATTATTTCTCTTTGGATAGCCGGAGGAGCTCAAGAAGAACCTGAAGAACTCACTGACATAATTTTGACTACTTATAACTATGATTATTTGAGATAAGGGCTCTAGCTTGAAGGCTAGCCTGGACAAGAGTCGTTTTTTTCCACTATGAAAGGCCGAACATATTGCTCGGCCTTCTTTTTATTTTAGATTAGTTTTTCTTTGTTTTCTTCAAAAGGAAGAAGACTCCTGCTAGGATAATCAATCCTGCAAGGCCCATGATGGTCACTTGCTCACCTGTTGATGGCAGGTCTTTTTTCTTGGCCTTGACGGACTGCTCATTTCGATACTGCACTTGGTAAACAGAGAAATGATTGGTCGTGAAGCTGATGGTCTGGTTTTGATTAACCGTTACATCAAATTTCTCAACCTGCTTACCATTTTCATCCAAAGCATAGACGGCATCTACTGGCAGATCTTTGCTAAGTGGGATCGTCACAAGAGTTGGACTGACCTGATGCACCGGCTGACCATTCGGATCGGTCAAGCTAATGTCATAAGTATCAGTCGGCTGAATCTTGCTTTCCAGTTTTTTCACAGACAGCTGAAGACCGGCCTTGACCAAGTCAGCGTTTTTCAAGCGAATGCCAGTTGCGAGATCCACCAAGTTGTCATCTTCTACATTGACTTCCGTCCGTGTATCAGAACTGCTAGAGGTTGCCGAAGAGGAAGAACTTGACGAACTTTGAGATGACGAAGAGCCGCTAGAATCTTTGCTGGAGCTAGATGGAGTTGTTTTTGTTGCTTCCTTGATTTTAGCTTCCATTTCAGCTTCTAGCTCTTTCATTTCCTTAAAGACTTGCGCTGCTCGAGCTTGTGTTTCCTCAGTAACTTTTGCTGAAGAGTCTGGCAGAGCTGCATTGGCTGCATCCAGAGCATTTTGCTCCTCAATAAAGCGGGCTTCCAAAGCCTTCCACTTGTCTTGGACAGAAGTACCAAATAGGTCCTGATGCTTGGCCGCCATATCGTAGATATGAGATGCCACCCAGTACCAAGAGTCTGGACTGTAGCTAGTTGTGTTGACCTTATAAGCATCGTAAGTATCCGTGATATTCCCATTATAAGGCAGGTAAGGTGAGAAGCGCGGACTGCCTACCGCCAGCCACATAGTGCCTCCGCCCATATTGGCTGGAACGCCGTCTTTGAGCTGGAAGATATGAGCTTCCATGACATTTGGGTTGCCCAGCGGATATTTGTAAACAGGATCAGTCGTACCGCGTTGTGGCAGCCCCTTACCATCTAGCTCCATTTGGTCCAGCGGTTTGAACTGAGTACCCTCAAAGCGATTGCGCTGCATAGCCATTACATCTGCTACACTGATCTTTCTGTCTGTGGAGTGCATGAGATCAAAGTAAGAGTCGTTATAAGACACGGCCACATTTGGATCTAGACTGGTGATACCTGCCCAGGCACGAGAACGATCTGCCTCTGCCATCGGTGGATTATAGGACTGAGAAATGTGGAATTTGCCGTCAATTTCTTTATAAGAGTTAGCTTGCTTGGCTACATCCTGAACACCTTTTGAGGCAATGACGTTTTCTGTATCGTCAAAGTCAACACTGCCCAAGAAGAAAGTATTAGGAAAGACAGCATACTTGTCATCTGGGAATTTAATAGCAACATATTGGTGGCCAGATAGGATTTCCATATACCAGACACCAGTCTTGTCAGCAATGGTGATAATATTCCCCTCTGCTGCTCCCTGCTCTCTGACAATCTGCGCCATCAGTTCCACACCCTGACGGGCTGTCTGAACATGAGGCAGAACGACAGTTGTCAGGATAGACTCAGCCAAGCCATTTTCTACATAAGGATCCACTTTTTGAATGGCATCATTGGCCTTGGCAGAAACAGTCGCAGAAATGGAAACACCGTATTCATTGAAGCCAACCTCGTCAAAAATACCTTGGGATGGGGTCACATCTGATACCGAAGTATACTTGTAGCTTTCTGCCGGCAAGGTCCATTCAAAACCGTTGGCTTCATCGACTAGTTTGGCACCACTCGCATTAGTCTTTCTCGGATGAACCAGAAAGACCTTATTGTGATTTGGCTCCAAGTCCTCTGTCCGACCGTAAAGCGTTGTGCCGTCTGCCGTAAGGTCTTTCCCGACAATAAATCCTGTGCAGGCTTCGACCACTTGGAAAGGAAAGAGAAAAATGGTCGAAATAGCTAACAAGGAACGAAACAATATTTTTTTCATAAAAATATCTCCTTTGTTTTTTTGTGAAAAATTACAAAATTAAATACTATATTCAGTATAGCCTTTTACTCTAAGTTTTGCAAGCGATTTCATTTTTTTGACGTGTAAGATTTACTAGATAAATAATTCATTTCAAAATAGAAAAAAGCCAGATAAAATCCGACTTTAAAGACACGTGGCTGCGGAGGCACAAACCGCAGCCGCGCAAGTATTGCAGGAAAGAATGGATAGGAGAAAAAGGACAAACTTCTCTCCTATTACCAAACTGGTTGTGCTTCATAACTTATATTATTTTCTCATCTTTTCCTAGACAAGCAATCTTACCATACGCTGACCCGCTTATCTGGAGCCAGATACATGGCATCACCTTCTTTAATTTCTGGATAAGTTTCATAGAAGGCCTCTACATTTTTGAGTTGCTGGTTGACCCGCAGTTCGGACGGAGCATGGACATCTACCTTCAGAAGAAGTTGGTTAAATTGCAGACTAGCCTTGCTTCTCCAGATATTGGCATAGTTTTCAAAGTAATTCTTCAAGTCTGCATCTGGATATTTCTTTTTAACAACTTCGAGAGTGGCTGAAAGTCCACCGGCATCGGCTACATTTTCTGTTACTGTAAGCTTTCCGTTGACCTTGCCGCCGTAAATTTCAATACCATCCCACTGCTTGGTAACAGCTTCAATTTTCTTGTCAAAAACTTTCTTATCTGCTTCTGTCCACCAATTGTTCAAATTACCCTCTTCATCAAAGTTTGCACCATTTGAGTCGAAGGCGTGAGTAATCTCGTGACCGATAACCATACCGATACCGCCGTAGTTCTTTTCCATCTCTTGCTTAACATCAAAGAATGGATTCTGCAGGATTGCGGCTGGGAAGTTGATACTGTTATTTTCCTGTGAGTAGTAAGCGTTGATATCATAGGAAGGCATCGCCCACTCGTCCTTGTCTACTGGCTCAGAGAAGTGCTCAACATCATATTGATGTTTTGCTTGACTCAAAGCAATTGCATTCTCAAAGAAGGATTTTTTATCGTCTACTTTCAAGGCCTTAGTCACTTCGCGAACTTTTTCAGGATAGCCGATATAGAGTTTCATAATATCCAGCTTCTTGACTGCCTTCTGTTTGGTTTCTTCTGATAGCCATTCGTTTTTCAGCATACGTTCCCGATAGACTTCCTTGATATCCTTGACCATTTGGGTTACTTCTTGCTTGGCTTCCTCACCGAAATATTTGCGTCCATAGTAAAGACTGAAGACATCTGAAAAAGTTCCTGTTGTCAGATTGTATGCTGCATCTTCTTTTGAAGTTGCTTCCTTAGTACCTTGCAAGGATTTTTGGTACTCTGCAAAAATCAGCCGATAGTCATCGGTTAGAAAACTAGATGCTGATGCTGCCTGCTTCACAAGCATCCAAGATTTGAGCTTGCCAAAGTTCTTGTCATTAACTACCTTGGCAAAATTTTCATAATACTTAGGGTTAGGTACATTGACATCACCAGATTCCTGGCCTAGATAGTCATTGATAATATCGTGAAACTTAAAGGTATCAGAGTAAGCATTGATGTCTTCAGCCGTCTTAGGATGGTGAAGATTTTTAATTTCCGAAGTTTCTTCATTACTTTGGGCATACTTGGCCAATTCTCCATCAAATTCTAAGGCTTCTTTGACAATCTTTTCGCTCTCTTTTTCACTGTAGCCCAGCTTTTGCATGGCTTCTTTGAATGCTTTTTCCAGCGGATCCATCATCCTTTTCTTAGCAGCTTCATCTTCATAGTAGCTCTTATCCGGCAGCATAAGACTTGGACTGGACAGATTCACTTGTTTCTGATTGGTATTTTCTAGGTTAGAACTAATTTCAAAAGTAAACGGCAGAGCCAAACCGCGTTTTTCCCAGTCAACAGCCTTGCCAGCTAGGTCCTTTAGATCGGACAAGTCTTCAATTTCCTTGAGATAGGACTTGAGAGGATCTAAGCCATCCTTTTCCCGCTGCTTGAAGTCAGTCGCTTGCTGGTAGTATTTGATAAACTCAGGCATGCCTTCAATCGTTGACTCTTCTTTACCAGAGACTAGATTTTTGACATCCGCCTTCATCTTATCCTTGACCTGCTCGTTCAGCTCATAAAACACACCATTAGACGGCTGATCGCTAGGGATTTCTGCCTTTTCCAGCCATTTTTTATTGATAGCCTGATAGTAATTGGTCCTCACTGTGGCATTCTTATCGATCGGTGTCTCCTGAGGGACAAAGGTCTTATAAGCCCAATAGCCACCGGCAGCCAAGATTAGGCCGGTCACAGTCAACGTAGAAGTTAGAATGATTTTGGTTCTTTTCTTCATGAGTTCCTCCTTGTATATTAAGTAAAATATAATTGACTTTTTTATTTTACTCATTTACTTTAACATATTCTTTTTTCCTCGTCAACAGAAAAATGAAGGTCTGGAAAAAATTGCCGCAAGAAGAGAGAATAAGGTCGTTCAGTCTGCTTTTAAAAGTGATCTGCTCTAGAGTCACACTTAAAGAAAAACTAAAGTTTCTATCAGCTGTCCTGTTGCTTCCAGCTCTTTTCTCTCCTCCTTGCACTTTCTAGTATAGCGTCCAAACTTCAGATATTTCTCAAGAAATTCTAAAATATTTCTAAAGTTTTTTACTAAAATAAAAAAACTGAGACAAAAATGCCTCAGTCTAGCTTTATTAAGTTCAAAAAATATTGAATCTGAGACAATTTAAATTGTCTCCCAGACCTTTTAAACCTGAACCTCAAAATAAGTGAGCAAAGCTAAATTTAAAAAAATCAACTTCTGTCCCACTGTATTCTACTGAACCTTTTTAGCCAGCATAGTCGCAAAGCGCAGCTGAATTCGATTGCCATTTTCATCACGTCGGTGGAGGTGACCAGGATTTTCATTGTACTTAACCAGCTCCCAATCCTTGTAATACTCGGCAAGCTCGCCTTCCTTAAAAGTAAAAGGAAAGGGAACAGAGCATGGGAAGTCTTCTGAATCCATAGCACAGACGATGAGATTGTAGCCACCAAGCGCTGTGTGCTCTTGCATATTGCGGATAATATCCGGAATCCGCTCCGCCTGCAGGAACATAAGTACAACGGTGGAAACGATCAAATCATAAGTCTGGGTCAGACTAGCTGAATTGATGTCGTAGCTACCAACTGGAAGATCCAAATCCTCCTGCTCCACAATGCTCCGTAAGATCTCCAGTGCTAGCTCATTCTGATCTACGGCCGTTACTTCAAAGCCCTGCTTGGCCAAAAAAAGAGCATTGCGGCCTTGACCACAGCCTAGGTCTAAGGCCCTCCCTGGCCGGACTGTCTGCATAGCTTCCAAAACCTCTGAGTGCACTGGATTGCTGCTGTATTTTTTAGGGAAATAATCCTCAGGCCGGCAATAAAATTCCAAATACCACTCCACATCATCTGTCAGGGCTTCGACCCGATGCCAAGCTTGGGGCTGGGCAAAAGGATTGTCCTGACCAGCCTCAAAGATGTGCTCAGCCAGCTCCTCACCTTCCTCTGACATCTCGATAAACTTAAGGCGTCCCTTAAGAACAGTGATTTTGCCCCAAGTTCCCTCTTTGGTATTGTGCTTTCTCTTTACCGCTTCTGGCATGGTCTCAGCCGTCCACAGCGGCATACGTTTATAAGCTAGCAATTCTTCTGTCATAAAAAATCCTTTCTCTAAAAGCTACACTACGAATAATCTAACTGTCTTTATCATACTCGAAAAGAACCGACTTGACAAGTGGCAAATTGAACGGCCTTCCCTGCAAAAAGAAAGAACTGGTCAGTCAGCCAGTTCTTTCTCACATAGGAAGTTTACTTTCTTTTACTTTTCAGCATCTATCTCTTTACGACTCATCAGTATACCCTTTCTTGTAAAATTGATTTATTCTGTTTTTGTTTCATTAATTCCTTATCCTTACTCTCGTCATAAAACTGGTTGAATTCCTCTTTAGAGCTAAAAGGATGTTCCAATCCATCTTTACTGATACTTGCTGGAATCACACCTTCATATAAGTCTGTATTCGAAGGAACCAATAGACTATAAAACTCTAGATAGTCTTTAACGCTCTTATCAAGTATATAAAGTTGAGAGTTCGTTTTTTCCAATAATTCCGCTGCCTTTGGGTCTGTTTGCGCCATCAAGATATTTCGAATCCAACTTGTATCCACAGCTTCGCCTAAAGGATATGTAATAGGAAATTTAAAATTTCCCAACTTTTCGTCAAATTGTTGCGTATTTAGTTTAAAATTAAAGGTGGGACTTTGGTATTGTGCTGTCTTATTATCTTCCCATTCAATTTTTCGAGTATCAAGATTGTACCAAAGAGTTTGAAACTTATCATGTTCCCCAGACTCAGAGGCATAAATAGACAAATAATTATTTCCATCAATGACAGTTAATGTTTCCTCTATTCCTCTAGGTAAATATCGAGAATTATAGTCTGAAACTAATTTATACAAATCTTCTTTATAACCTTCTAACTGTTGATTCTTAATATGGTAAATGGATAAGGTATAATAGTTACCTTCATTTTTTTTATCAATAATATTCGGCATTGAAGGAAGTTTGATATTTTCTCGAACAATATAGTTGGGATTATGCGCACCACGTGTCACATGCGTTGGATTCTCTGAGGTTGCCGGTAGAGTAGCATATTTGCGAACTAAAGCATCTTCCTCTGGATTTTCTGATTTCCAATGAACCACTACCCCTGTACCATTTTCAAGAAAAGAATAATCATCAATTGTAAAAGTCCCTGTATAATAATTTAAGGATTCATAAGTTTCTCTTTCTTCCTTGGCTTTTTGAAGCTGATCTTGTTTTAAATGACACTGCCAAGCAAATATGGCAAGTCCCAAGACTGCTAAAGAAAGAAGACTTAACAATAGTTTTCTTATCATTTTTTACCTTTCTTCTTATCGTTTCTATTTTTCTTTTTGTGGATGGGTTTCAACCCACTGCTTGAAATCATTAAAAGATCGAATCTGTGTTTTTTCTCCAGTTGTTTCATCTGTGGCATAAAGTTCCATTACATCCTGACCTTCGGGCGCAAACCAATGAATTAAATCATTAAACCATTCTTCTTCATTATACTGATTAGGACGGAAATAGATTTTATTCATGTCTCTCATTTTTTTCGCAATTTCTGGATAAAGTTTTGCAAAATTAGTACCTGAAACTTCTACAGAATCACCTATTTTATATGAAGGTATTATGTAGCCAGGAACATACTCCATACCATACTTTAATAGTGCGTTATTAATCTGATCCCCTATTCCACCTCTTACAAGATCCATAGTCTTATATATTGTTCCTCTCATATAAGTTCTAGTATCCTTCTGATCTAAAAGTAGATTAATCTCTTTTTCTGACATCTCTTTTTCAATTTTTCCTGACTCCAATGCTAGAATAAAATATTTGATTTTCTCCGGTTTCCCTTTTTCATACGAGTGCATACTAAAAGTTAGAAATTCTTTTCCGTTCCTTGTAAATTGTGCACGAATTTGCTTAAGCCTATAAGTATTCTCTTGTCCTAACAAATCGTAGACATTGACTTCCTTACTAGTTATTTTAGATGGATCCTGCAAATTATAAATCTTGATTTTGAAATATTCCTCTTTACTAACTTTAGACGACGTTAAGCCATCCTCTTCAGTAAGAATATTATACTTGAAATCTGTTATATAATTCTGTCCATAATTGAAAGAACCATCATTTTTGCTAGTAACCAATACATATTTGTTTTGACTGAACAACTCTATTTGATCAACATTATAATCTTCTTTATCATACTCTTTTTTTCGCCCACCTACTAAAAAGGCGAAAAGAACTACTAAAGTCAGAAGAAGTCCTCCAAGAAACATGAATAACTTTTTATTGAGTTTCATTTGCTTACCACCAGTTTTTAATTTATCTAGCCATTTATTTTGATAGTCCTTAGAGTCATTCCGCTTTTTCATCAATCATTCCCAAAAGTGGTCATCCTCAGACCTCATCCTTTCCATTATAGCATAAATTAAAAGTCAAAGTTGAATGCTAAAAAAGACCGGTCGCCCAGTCTTTTATCTTGTATTAAAGTTCTTCATCTGTCTTGCGATGTCGCGGTTTTGCTCGCGGCGTTTGATGGACTCGCGCTTGTCGTAGTCGTGCTTCCCTTTGGCTAGACCTAGGAGGAGCTTGGCATAGCCGTCCTTGAGATAGACCTTAAGCGGCACCAACGTCATACCAGTTCCCTTGGTCTCCTGCTCCAGCTTTTGGATCTGCTTCTTATGCAGCAGCAGCTTTCTGCGGCGCTCAGGCTCTTGGTTCCAGATATTGCCCTCTTCATAAGGCGCGATATGCACATTGCTGAGCCAGGCCTCACCGTTCTTGATCTGGGCAAAGCCGTCTTTTAGATTGATACGAGCAGCGCGGACGCTCTTGATTTCCGTCCCTGTCAGTACCATGCCAGCTTCGATGGTATCTACGATGGTGTAGTCGTGTCTGGCCTTTTTATTTTGCGCGACGACCTTTCCTTCTCCCTTTGCCATGCTTGGCTCCTTTCTTGACTAGTTCCTTGTAAAATGCCTTCTGGCTCTTGCCTTTCTTGGACTTCTTCTCTTTCTTATCTCTGTTGCCTTTTTCTTTGGAAGAATGGCTGCGCTTGTCATCCTCACGGCGTCTCTTTCTACCTGACTTGCCTCTGCCACTCTTACCAGTCTTTTCTACCAGGTCAAATTCACTAGGCAGGTATTCAAAGTCAATCTCGCCTGTAGCCTTATCTGCTCGGACCAGCTTGATGCGAATCTGCTGACCGACCTTGAAAACCACGCCAGACTTTTCTCCTTGCAGGGTCATCGTCCGCTCATTGTAGTTGTAAAACTCTGGCAAGTTGGTAACATGAATCAAGCCCTCGACCGTATTAGGCAGCTCTACGAAGAGTCCAAACTTAACCACGCTTGAAACTACGCCGTCAAACTCTTCCCCAACAAATTCTTCCATGTACTCCGCCTTCTTCATAGCTTCGACTTCACGCTCGGCCTCGATAGCCCGACGCTCTCGGCTGGAAGACTGACTGGCAATCTCTGGAATCACTTGCTCAAAATGCTCTGCTATTTCCTTAGACTTGCCATAATCCCGCACCATCCGGTGAACCAGAAGGTCCGGATAGCGGCGAATCGGACTTGTGAAATGCGTATAAAACTCCGCTGCCAGACCATAGTGGCCGTGATTGTGCTTAGAGTAGCGAGCCTGTTGCATGGAGCGCAGAAGCATCATGGACAGGACATCTTCATAAGGCTGGTCTTTAACCGCCTCCATAATATCCTGCAGAGCCTGCTGACTCATAGAGCTAGCCGTCCCGTATATCCGAATCCCAAAGCTAGAGGCGTAGTCAATGAACTTCTGCACCTTCTCCGCCTTTGGCTCCTCGTGGATCCGATAGATGAAAGGCAGATTTAGCTTAGCAAAATGCTCAGCCACCGTCTCATTCGCCACCAGCATAAAGGACTCAATCATGCGCTCAGCAATTCCTCGCTGACGCAGGACAATATCCACCGGCCGGCCTTCCTTGTTGACCATGATTTTGGCTTCATTGGTATCAAAGTTAAGCGCACCGCGTTTAAAGCGCATGCTTTCCAGAATCTCATGCAGCTGGACCATGCTGTCAATACTGGGCACAATGGCCTTGAACTGCTCAGCTTTTTCCTGATTTCCAGCAATGATGTCGTTGACATCACTGTAGGTCATGCGGAAGGTCGTCTTGATAACAGTCTGGGTGATGGCATGCTTTACCACGCGCCCCTTGGCATCTATCTCCATGATAGCCGACTGGGTCAGCCGGTCCACATTGGGATTGAGAGAGCAGATTCCGTTGGACAGGCGCTCTGGCAGCATGGGTACCACGCGGTCGGTCACATAGACAGAAGTCGCCCGATTGAGGGCTTCCTTGTCCAGCTCAGATCCTTCTTTGACATAGTAGGAAACATCTGCGATATGGACACCCAGCTCAAAGTTACCATTTTTCAGGCGCTTGATATGAACCGCATCGTCCAAGTCCTTGGCATCCGCTCCATCGATGGTGAAGGTAATCTCTTCACGCAGGTCCAAACGTCCTTCCAAATCACTCTCTGTCGGTGCATCCGGAACTCGCTCGGCCTCTTCCAAGACTTTTTCTGGAAATTCAGAGACAATGTCCATCGACTCCAGTACTTCCAGTACATCAATACCTGGATCGTTGACATGGCCGACTACATCGACCAGACTAGCCACGAAGAAATCGTGTTTCTTGGTTGGATATTTGTCAATAGCGACCTTGAGCACTTCTGTGCCATCCAAAACCATGGCTGGTTTTTTGACATAAATAGGCTGGCTGATTTTCTGATTTTTCGAGCGGATATAGCCCGCGTACTTGGGCTTTTCCTCATCCAAAACCAGCTGGCCAACTGCTGAAGTCAGGCTGTGCTCCAAAATATCAATAATCTTAGCTTCAGCTGACGTTCCCTTGATCCGGTCTGCCACCTTGGTAATGACTACTTCCACCGTATCGCCATCAATGGCATGATTGACATCATTACGGCCGACAAAGAGGTCATCCTCTTCCTCATTCAAGGTGACAAAGCCAAAGCCATTCTTGTGGGCATGAAAAACACCCTTGAGCGTCAGACGCTCCTGCTTTTTCTTCTCATAAAGCTCAATCCGCCCCTTGTCATCAAAACGAATCTGATGCTTTCTTTCCATCTGGGAGATGGTCTTAACCAAGCTACTAAAATCCTTGGAAGACTCTTTCCCCAAAGCAGCCGCCAGCTCATCCACGCTGGCCTGCTGCCTGTCTTTTAAATATTCAATGATTTCTGATTTCATATTCCTCTTCTCTTAACGAGCTCTTTCTTCATCCTTGCTAAATCTCTTTAAAACTTAAAAAATAGGCCAAGACGAAGTCAGAGCCCATTTTATTTACTTGATAATACTGCTAATACCAATGCAATCAGTAGCCAGAAGAAAATCATGATTCCCGTCATACGCTGCATCACAGCTTCAAAACCGCGTGCCTTAGGACGTTCAAACAAGTCGTTGGCACTGGCATCAAAGACGTTGCTGGACTGATTTTTGGTTGGTTGCATGAAAATTGCAATGACAATAATAGCTGATAAAATGACTAAAATGGTTAATAATAGGTTGTACATAAATAAAAACTCCTTAAAATCCTATCTATTTTATCATAAAATCTACTTGGATTCAAGATGTAAAGTAACTTTTCTTTCCTTAGGACAATACTTTAAGACCTCAATTTTTTCCGGATGCGTTTTAGTATTTTTGCTGGTCAGATAGTTCTGACTGCCGCAGCTGGAACATTTTAAATTTATTTTAACGCGCACTAGATATCCTTCTTTTTAAATAAATTTCGAAAACTAAAGAGATTGGCCAGCATACTGACAGCAACTAGCCCTGCTGTTGCATAAAAGACTGAATGATAGCCATAGGCTGCCGCAATGAACGATCCAGACATAGGGCCGACCACCCCACCCAGATAAAAGAAAATCTGATTATAGCTGAAAATCCTAGAGATTCCAAATTTGGGTGTTATCTTACTTAGCAGAGCATTGACACCTGGTATCAGCGCCCCTGTTCCTAGACCAAATAAAAAGCGATAAAAGCCTAGCTGCATAGGGGAGCCAGCATTGGCACAGAGCAGATAAATCAGGATTGAATAGAACTGAGCCAGCACCAGAAGCCGGTGATTGCCGATACGGTCTCCTAATCGCCCCAGAATACTGGAGCTCATCATGCTGGAAAGTCCCATGCTAGATACGATAAGACCCGAAATAAAGATCAGATTGTCCTTTTGCCCCAGCTCTCTGACATAGAGGGCAAGGATAGGGCTGATAGATTGAGCTGCAAACTGGATAACAAAGCTGGTCAGAAAGAGATTCATCAGCATCTTAGGATACCTGAGTTGGCGCAGCAATTCCCTAAAGCCTACCTCTTCTTGTCGGGTCACTGGCACAAAATCCTCCCGAATCAAATAAAAGGTCATTAAGGCTGCCACTAGAAAGAAGCCGCCAATCAGAAGAAAGACATTGCGAATACCGAACATCTCCGCAATCAGACCGCCAATAAATGGCCCCATAAGATTACCCGCAACGACACCGGTCGAGAGAGTTCCCAGAGCATAACCCGTTTTTTCCTTGGGAGCCTGACTGGCAATCAGAGCTGTGCTGTTGGGAACATAACCAGCGAAAACACCGTTTAGAAAGCGTAGGAGCAAGAGCCAGAAAATGTTGGGCACAAAAGCAATGCCGCCCATCGTGAAAACCATGGCAGTAGCTGCACGTATCATCATAGGCTTACGACCATACCGATCGGCCAGGCTTCCCCAAACAGGAGAGAGCAGCGCCGCTGAGATTGCAGAGAGTGAAATCCCTAGTCCAGCGTAATACTCCACCTCATGACCTCTGGCACCCAGCTGCTCCACGAAAAGTGGCATAAAAGGCGTCACCAGAGAAATGCTGGCACCTGTTAGGAAGTTCCCAAACCAAGCGATTTTCAAGTTATGTTTCCAATTTACTTGTGTCGTGATAAATCATCTTCTTTCTAATTTCTGCAAAGCATCGCGAATCTGCTGTCGAGTTTCTTCAAGCGAGCCATTATTATCTATCAGCACATCCGCCCTCTTTCGTTTTTCTTGTAAAGATAGCTGAGCTGCTATACGTTTTTCTGCCTCTTCCTGACTGAGAGCATTTCGAGACATAAGACGACTGAGCTGAGTTTCCTCCGTCACATCCACCAGCCAGATTTGGTCAAACCAGTCCTCATATTGTAACTCAAACAGCAAGGGAAGATCCATAAAAAAGATATCTTCCTTCTCTGCTAGCAAACCTCGTCTGCCAGCCAGTTCCTCGCGAATAATACGGTTTTGTATTTGACTGGATTGCTCCAAGAGTTCGGGATTCCCAAAAATCATAGCTCCCAGCTTAGGCCGGTCCAAGCGCCCATCTTCCTGTAAGATAGCTGAGCCAAAAGCGGTTAAAAGAGCTTGATAAAGCCGTCCCCCCGGCTCTTGCAGCTCATGCACTACCTGATCCGCATCGATGACCTGGTAGCCCTGCTGCCTCAAAAACTCTGTCACTGTTGACTTACCCGAGGCAATGCCGCCAGTGATACCGATAATTCTTACCATGACAGCTACCTCGTTTTCTGACAATGAGGACAGAGATGTGTACCGCGTCCACCCAGCTTAATTTTCTCAATCGGGCTGCCGCATCTAGCACAGGGGTGACCAGTCTTTCCATAAACCTGCAGAAAATCCTGCATCGTGCCATCTTCACCTAGAGCATTGCGGTAGGTCCGAATGGTCGATCCTCTCTTTTCAATCCCGAGCTGCAAAACTTCTATAATCTGCTCACGCAGCTGCTTCACTTCAGCAGGCTTTAGACTATCTGCCGGCCTTGCCGGATGAATCCGCGCCCGCCAAAGGGCCTCATCTACATAGATATTGCCCAGTCCAACGACCAAAGTCTGCTCCAGCAAATAGGGTTTTATAGGCTTCTTGGAACGACCCAAAGCTGCTGCAAAAGGCTCCAAAAGAAAGTCCGCCTCTGTCGGCTCAGGACCAAGCTTTCTGGCAGCAAAATAAGACTCCAGCTGATCCTTTCTCAATAGCTCCATGGTCCCAAACTTGCGAACATCCTCATAAACAAGCGTCCCACCATCCGTCATTTCGAAAAAGACATGGGCATGCTTGCGCTCAGGCACCGCATCAGGATAAAAAAGATACTTACCTTCCATTCGCAGATGGGAAATCAAGACCTTGTCAGTTAGGTAAAAAAGTAGATATTTCCCCCGACGACGCATAGACCGAATTTCTTGACCTAGAAGATCTTGACGAAAAGCATCCAGATCCATCTGAATCATCTTAGGATACTTTACTTCCACTGATTGGATGGTTTTCCCAAGAATTAATTTCTCAAGACCACGTCGAACTGTTTCGACCTCAGGTAACTCAGGCATAGCTCCTCCTTCTTAAAATTTTAATTCAAATTGCAATAATTTTTTTACTTCTTCTCCTAAGATGGTTTTTATATTTTTTAATTTATAAATTTTTTCTACTATATCCTTTTGTATCTCTAAATCAATTTCACCAAAGCGATTGAAAGGTACAGGAATTTTAGTATCCAAAATTACATTTCTTTCTATTTTGGTATACTCATTTCTACCATTTTCACCACTTCTTCCTTTAACCTTTTGTCTTAAAAGAGGTTCTAAAATATAAGCAATATAATCAATGTTAGTTTTTTCCTGTTTAGGAATTAAAATCATTCTATCCGCATTCAAAGAAAACTTATTATCTATTAAAGTTATCTTACCTGCTATACCATTGACAGAGATTGTAGCATAACAACCATCAAAATCAAAATCATTTCGGTAGCCAAGAGGAACTGAATTATTAGCTGAGTAGACGGGATACTTTCCATTGTTATCCAAGCAATATTTTTTCGTATATTTACTAAAACCACGTTTCAAATCAAACAATTCAGCTAAGGTTATATATATATATATATATATGGAACACCGTTCGAATTAAAGTCCAGATTCGATTGAATAAACTGATATCCTTGCTTCTCAATATTATTTTTCATTTCAAGGATTGTTTGAGAATTTTTTACAATCTGATTTTGCTTTTCAAGGTCAATTTCTCCTGAAGAGGTAAGAGGAAGCACGACCTCTAAATTTTTTATCATAGAGGTATTTAACTTTGTATACTCATTTTTACCATTTTCTCCTTTTCTCCCTTTAACATGGGAACGAAAAATTGGTTCTAAAACTTGTTTCAAATATAAAGGATTAACCTTACTAGCATATTCTTCTTTTATAACTAACGGACGTACTTTCTCACTCAAACTAAAGCGACCCTCGTGATAAAAAATATAGCCAGCAAGACCATCTATATTGTAAGTCAAGCAGTTTTCAAAATAGCGAACAGGAAATTCACGTTTTCCATCTTTGTCCACAATTACAGCATTGTCTTTCACATAACCATAACTTGGTAAGTTATCACTACTAGCACCATAAACTGGTATATCACCTGAATTTTCTTTTACAAATGTCTTGGTAAATTTGGAAGAATTTGTTGAGATGGTTAAGTCAAATAACTCTGCAACTTTTATTGAAGTAGTCTTATCATTATCTCCTGAAATAATATCCACCTCTACAGACTTTATTGTTTGAATCTTTTCAGACAATTCTGCTTTGCGTGCTTCAATTATTTCAAACTTTCTGACAATCTCTTCTTGTTTTTTAAGGTCAAATTCTCCATCTTCATTAACAGGAATACTAACTCTTATATCTTTGATTTGTGACCAAGCTAATGATGGAACATCACCACGTCTTACAGAATTATAGAATATACTTTGAAAAACATATTTGCAATAAGATAAGGATAGGTTATCCACTTTGCTTATTAAAATAGCTCTGTGTCCCCCAACATTGTATTTACCTTGTAAAACATCCAGAGTTCCGGCATACTCACCATCTGTTGTATAGGTTAAATGAGGCGTTTCATATTCATATGTATCTATAAATCCAAAGGAAGTTTTAGTTGAACCAGTGTAAACTTCAAAATCACCAGTATTTCTATTAACATAAGCTTTCGTATACCTACTATTTCCTCTTTTATTGGTAAATAGTTCAGAAAGTGTTACACGCTTGCTTCTTACTTCAACCATTCCAACTCCTCCTTGAAATCTTGCATAAGAGAAATCATATCATCAATCATTGCTTGGAATTCATCAATCGAAACGACTTGTCTTTCTTTTTTTAGACCAATAGCAATCTTTTCTTCTTCAGACCACCAATTTTCAATAATCCAACTCTTCTTACTATCTAATTCCTCAATCGGAAGTAATTTTAGTCTAGAATCACCTAAAAGGTGGGATTTTATTGGTTCTTGTAAATCATTTCTATCTGGAGATTGGCGATAAAAATTATATTTGACGACAGCTTGCTTTAAGTCATTTTCTTCAGAATCAAATCGATAAACATCTAAGGTTTCACCAATACTACCTGCAATGTAGGTAAAAACAGGATAATCTTGTACGATATTATTTTCAATCTCATTCTCTGTTTTCTTACGAATGGTCAAAATGTAGGTTTTTTTAGGTGTGTTAAAGAAAGCGTTGACTGGTAAAGAAATCAAAGCGTCAATAAAAAAGAGTTCTTTTAACTTTTCTTTTAACTTTTTATTTGCATGATTAGAAAAAATACCATCCGGTAAGACAATATTGGCAACACCACCATGTTTTACGGAACGCATAATCCACTCTAAAAAGAGAGCTTCAACACCACTACCACCATACTTATAAATATCCGTAGCTTTAGCAAGGTCTGACATTTCCTTACTTTGATAATAAGGAGGATTTGCTAAAATTAGGTCGTATCTATTTTCTTCCAGATTTTCCAGAGTACCTAACATACTCTTATGTAAGTAGAATGAATCATTTAATAGTATTTTCGCAATTGTTTGCACATCTTTAAAACTATTATTTTGCTGGAATAATTCAGAAAAATAAATTAACGTATTAGCTTTAGCAAGAATAATTGTGATATCGTCTTTTTCAGACATCATCTTGTCATAGCCAAAAAATCGAATTTTAGAAGTTAACTTTCCTTTAGAGTAGCTATAACTATCTTCTATACGTTTTTCAACTGCTTCAAGCAAAAACTTTCCAACACCACAAGCAGGATCGCAAATAGTCATTCCCTCAGAAATATCTACCATAGAAACCATTTCGTCTACTATTTTTAATGGTGTAAAAAACTGCCCCATATCACTCTTGTCATCACTATTTTTCATAAAAGTTTCAAACAGTTTTGACTTGAAGTCTTTACTTATATTTAAGAATTTTCCATATTTTTTATCATATTTTTCAAATTCCAAAATAACAGATTTAAATACTGTATCCGTATTATCTACGCTGACAAATTCGTTTTGTTCATCTCTTTCAATATGAAAAACTTTACCATTGATAATGCTTGTCCCATCCATACCTTTTGGAAACAATTTAACCATCGTCTTTCTAGCACCTTCTAGGTATTTCCCTAAAACATAGGCGGTAGAATATCCTTCCATTTCATATAAAGAAACAATGTATTCAAAACTATTTTCTCCATTTAAAACACCAATATCTGATAAATATTTAAAGAGAAACAACTCAACAAAAGTATATAAAGACATCTTTGCTGATGCAAAAGTTAAATTTTTTAAAATTCTATTAATCTTTTGAGCTAAATCAGTAGGATCCAAAAATTCCTTTTTCAATATCTGATTATTTGTTTCAGAAATAGATAATGAAATATCGTTAATGAACTTGACAATTTGTTTGCCATTTTCTTTTGGCTTTATTGCTAAATTAATTTCATTTCCATTCTCATCTAAAATCTTTTCCCCGGTTTTAGGATTAACCCAGATAAAAGAATCACCGTCGCTTACAATATAAATAAGTGCACCCAAAGCTTTAGCGACCTCTATCTCTTGTTTAATCGCACCTTCAATATCCTTAGCACTCTTAAATTTACTTGGTATCTTTTGCTCAACATATATAATTACGTTCTTATTATCATCTAGAATTAAAACATCTGGTTTTTTATTCCCAAGACTTCTCTTTAGATTTACATTCTTAATAATATTTGATTTCATCAAATTATTAACGGTTGTTGCACCAATACTATAACATTCATATTTATCAAATATTACTGGTGTCGAATAAATACTATTTTGAATTAACTGCTCTGACATCGTGATTGCCTTCTCTCTATTTTTTGTTTACATTAAAAACTCTTTTAAAAGAGTTTTTTAGTACTCCTTCTTATTATAGCCAAAATCCGCCAAGTCCAGCTTCTTGTCCCGCCAGTTTTTCTTGACCTTGACCCAGGTTTCTAGGAAGACCTTGTCCCCAAGCATGAGCTCAATATCGCGCCGAGCCATGGATCCGATTTTCTTCAGCATGGAACCGCCTTTACCGATGATAATGCCTTTTTGGCTGTCACGCTCCACCATGATAGTCGCTCGGATATGGACCTTGTCCGTCTCCTCGTCTCGCTTCATACTGTCAACAACCACCGCGACTGAGTGGGGAATTTCCTCCCGCGTCAGCATCAAAACCTTTTCCCGAATCATCTCTGACACCAGAAAGCGCTCCGGATGGTCGGTAATCTGGTCTTCTGGGAAATACTGGAAGCCTTCCTCCAGATTCTCACTGAGAATATCAATCAGATGGGACACATTATTGCCTTGCAGGGCTGAAATCGGCACGATTTCTTTGAAGTCCATCTGCTGACGAAAATCATCAATTTGCGCTAAAAGCTGATCCGGATGGACTTTATCAATCTTATTAACTACCAAAATAACTGGTACTTTAGCCGCTTTCAGTCGTTCGATAATCATGTCATCGCCCTTGCCACGCGGCTCATCAGCCGGCACCATGAAGAGGACGGTATCCACCTCACGCAGGGTGCTGTAAGCTGCTTCCACCATAAAATCGCCTAGAGCCGTCTTAGGCTTATGGATTCCCGGCGTATCGATAAAGACAATCTGCTCCTTATCCGTCGTGTAAATCCCCATAATTTTATTGCGAGTGGTCTGAGCCTTATCACTCATGATGGCAATTTTTTGCCCCATAACATGATTCAAAAAGGTTGATTTCCCAACATTGGGACGTCCTAAAATAGCTACAAAACCTGATTTAAAAGTCATTATTTTACCTCTATTATTTCCATTAAAATAGCAGAAAATCGGCAGTCTCCCCCGATTTTCAAATCTTTAAAAAATCCAATCCCAAATCTTGGGAACAAAAATAATCAGCCCTGTCACAACAGCAAAGCCAGACACGACTAGAACAGCTCCTGCCGCCATATCCTTGGCATTCTTTGCCCGCATAGAAAAGTGGTAATCACTGGCCAGATCCACGACATTTTCAATGGCAGAATTGACAATCTCAAAGGCAATGACCAGAAAAATGCTCAAAAAGAGAAAGAGCCATTCTATAGCGGACAAGTCAAAAATCAGTCCCGCAACTATCACCGCCAGAGCCGAAAGAACATGCTTGCGCAGGTTGCGCTCCTCTTTAAAGGCTGTAAAAATACCGGTTAAAGCAAATTCCAGACTCGAGACCACATCTCGATTTTTCCATTTGCGTTTGTTATTTCCTTGTGAGTCCATAAGCAGTTAAAATTTCTTCCTGTAAACCAAACATTTCTGCTTCTTCTTCCGGCGTATAGTGATCATAGCCGTTGATATGCAGAAAACCATGCACTGCCAAAAAGCCCATCTCCCGCTCAAAGCTGTGGCCGTATTCTTCAGCCTGCTCATGCGCCTTGTCCACTGAAATGAACAGCTCGCCGATATAGGCGTCAAAATCTTCCAGCATCTCAGCTAGCTCAGGGTGGTCCAGCAAATCTTCCTCGTCAACAGCGATGTCCAACTCAGGCTTATACTCCAAGCTGATCACATCCGTCGGCCGATCCGTATCTCTATATTCCAAGTTGAGTTCATGACTGCGCTCATTGCTGACAAAAGTCACAGCCATTTCCTTCTTTTCCTTGCCCGTTTTCTGGGCTGCAAACTCCAAAATTTCCTGAGTCTGTTTAAGAATCTCTTCTGAAACCTGACCCGTCTCATCTACCATTTCGATATACATATCTTACCCGCTTTGCTAGTATTACCTTATTATATCATATTTTGACTCACTTTAGGGAGCCGAGGGCAGGGTTTTGGAAAATAGCAGAGCAGATTTGTCAACCACTCACCGCAAAGACAAAAGCAGCTATTTTTATTTTATACCTTCCCGAAACTTTGCCTTTCACTATTTGCTATAACTGACAAAAAGAAAAGGCTGGGAAACCCCAACCTTGTCCTACAAGATGCTAATTGCCGGGATCGAACCGGCGACCTCATCCTTACCATGGATGCGCTCTGCCAACTGAGCTAAATCAGCGTACCTATCTAATATATCATGTAGATAGGTGCTTGTCAATATCCTTTCTCATTTTTTTGCAAAATAATCTTCCCTAGTCAGATAGTAATGAACCCGTGTCACAATACGCCCTTTATCATGTTTATCTAGTGATGCATAAGGCTCTTCGTGGGAATATTTCATACCAGACTTGACCATAACCCGGCCAGATGCCGGATTGTCCACATCGTGCAGCGCTACAAGTTTATTCATTCCGACTTCCTCAAAAGCCAGCTTGATGACTGAGCGATTAGCCTCTGTCATATAACCCTGATTCCAGTATTTTTTATTGATTACATAGCCGATAGCTGCCGTTTTCAAGTCCAGCCTGATCTTATGCAGGTCAATAGTCCCGATGAATTTGCCGCTTTCCTTCATTTCTATTCCCCAGCGCCCCAGAGGATTGGCCAGATAAAAGAGAGCGATATTATTGCGTGTTTCTTCCAGGCTTTTGTTAGTCTCAAAGGTATAGCGAGTATTTTCCTCATCCGAAGCGTACTCAAACATCGCTGGGGCATCTTCCAAGGTCACTGGACGCAGAATCAACCGCTCAGTTTCCAGTCTGGTATGACGAGCCAGTTTGACATAGATATTTTCCATCGGGGCCTCCTATTTTTTCTTAACAGAATAGCACAATTCACTAATGAAAGCAAACCTCTCCGATTTTTTCTTGATTTTTGAAGCGTTTTCATATACAATAAAAACATCTTAAAAAAGGAGCATATTTTTTATGTTAATCGGTATTCCAAAAGAAATCAAAAACAATGAAAATCGTGTCGCTCTGACACCAGCTGGTGTTCATAGCCTCGTTGGTAAAGGCCATGAAGTTCTGATTGAGACAAATGCTGGGCTGGGATCTGGTTTTACAGATGCAGACTACCAAAAGCAAGGTGCAAAAATCGTCCCTACTGCTGCAGAAGCGTGGGCAGCCGAGCTAGTGGTCAAGGTCAAAGAACCTCTGGCAGCTGAATACGGATTCCTCCGCGATGACCTCTTGCTCTTTACCTACCTGCACATGGCTGCCGCTCCTGAACTAGCAGATGCTATGACTAGTGCCAAGACGACTGGTCTGGCGTACGAAACTGTCCGCGATCAAGATGGACAACTGCCACTCTTGGTACCTATGAGTGAGGTAGCTGGACGGATGGCAGTCCAAATCGGAGCCCACTTCCTGACTAAGCGTGAAGGCGGATCTGGCGTACTTCTTGGTGGTGTACCGGGCGTTCCGAAAGGGAAAGTTACCATCATTGGTGGCGGTGTCGTAGGTACTCATGCCGCTCGTATTGCTCTAGGACTCGGTGCTCAAGTGACTATTTTGGATATCAGCGCTAAGCGCCTGTCTGTCCTAGAAGATGTCTTCGGTCATCAAATCCAGACCCTTATGTCTAATCCGTTCAATATCGAAGCTAGCGTTCGAGAAGCAGATGTCGTGATCGGTGCCGTCCTCATTCCTGGTGCAAAGGCTCCAAAATTAGTGACAGACGATATGGTTAAGCAAATGCGTCCAGGCTCTGTCATTGTAGACGTAGCTGTTGACCAAGGCGGTGTCATTGAAACTGCTGACCGCGTAACGACTCACACCGAGCCTGTTTACGAAAAACATGGTGTCCTCCACTATGCAGTTGCTAATATCCCAGGTGCCGTAGCCCGCACTTCTACTATTGCCTTGACCAATGTCACCCTTCCTTATATTGAAGCCTTGGCAGAGAAAGGCTTCAAACAAGCCATTGCAGATGACCAAGGACTGCGCCAAGGTGTAACGACTTACCAAGGTCATATCACCAGCCTGCCAGTTTCAGAAGGCCTCAACAAGGACTACACATCTATTGACGAACTCGTTTAGTCGAACATTTCGACTTTAAAATCAATCGCACAAAAAGAGCAGAAATAAATCTGCTCTTTTCGTATGTTATTCCATTTCTTCTGGCTCAGTTGCAGCCTCTCTAACAGGAGTTGGTTCATAAGCTCGGATAATCTCCGCCACCACTGGATGACGAACGACATCCTTAGCTGAGAAATGCACAAAATCGATCTGGGAGATGTTCTTCAATTTCTCCTGAGCATCAATGAGTCCTGATTTAACATTGCGAGGCAGGTCAATCTGGCTGATGTCTCCATTGACAATCATCTTGGACTGGAAACCGAGGCGTGTCAGAAACATCTTCATCTGCATGATGGTGGTATTCTGTGCCTCGTCCAGAATTACAAAAGCATCATCCAAAGTCCGCCCCCGCATATAGGCTAGGGGAGCAATCTCAATGATTTCTCGCTCCATAAGGCGCGTTGTCTGGTCCTTGCCCAAAATCTGATACAAGGCATCATAGACCGGACGCAGATAAGGATCCACCTTTTCCTTAAGGTCACCAGGCAAAAAGCCCAAACTCTCACCAGCTTCTACCGCTGGCCGTGTCAGAATGATTCGTTTGACCTGTCCACGCTTGAGAGCTGTCACCGCCAAGGTCACCGCCAGAAAAGTCTTCCCTGTTCCAGCTGGTCCGATCCCAAAGACGATATCATGATTTTTAACACTGTCCACATAGATTTTCTGACCCAATGTCTTGACCCGAATTGGCTTGCCATAGCTGTCCTTGATAATCTCTTCTTCGTAAAGAGCTACAAACTTATCAATTTCATCATTTTTGACCATAGTAATGGCTGTCACAACATCGGGAGTACCGATGGTCATGCCACGATTGACCAAGACCAACAGAGCCTGAACGACCTGTCGAGTCTCCTCGCAGGCAGCCTCCGTACCTAAAATCTGCACAATCTCGGTTCGGGCATGGATGGTGACCTTTAATTCCTGTTCCATCAAGCGCAGATGGCGTTCATTAGAGCCAAAGAGATGAAAGGCATCATCTGGATGGCCCAGTTTCAATTCTACTGAATGTTCCTGCAAATAAAGAACCTCTCTATTTTAATTTATTGAATGAATTACCTTTATTATATCAAAGCAAGCAGAAAATGACTATCCCTAGCCACTATCCACTCAATGTGCCTGATACTCTTCCCAAATAGCATCGAACTCGCCCAAGTTAAAGGAAAAATTTGCATGCTCCTCTAGAAATCGACTGACCTCATCAAAATCATCCGTATGCTTGGGAAAGGCAGTATCCTGAAAAGCCAAATCCGCTAAAATAGCCTTGGGCTCCTTGCTCTTAGGATTGCGCTCTGTCATCAGCCAGCTGTAAAAAGATTTTCTCATAGGTTCCTTTCATTTCTTTAAAATCGTATTTCTATAAGCATCAGCTCTAGATACACGACTCTTTATCCTCACACCAACTCCGTTCCGGTCGGGTCCTGCTTGATTTTACCAGCTTTCATCAGCCCACCTAGAGCTTTTTTAAACTGGCCTTTGGAAATTCCAAAGGTAGCCTTGATGTCGTCTGGTGAAGATTTATCGTTCAAAGTCATAAAACCGCCATTGCTCTCCAGATAGGTCAGAATCATCTGGGCATCGTTTTCCAACATTTCAAAGGAACGGGGCTTAAGCGAGAGGTTAAGCGTGCGGTCTACTTCACGGAAGCCAATCACCCGTGCATCTAAGACCTGCCCCAAACGTGGCTCTGCATAGCGCTCACTCGGATGAATGAAGCCCAGCATATTATTCTCTGGCAGGTAAACAAAGGTACCAGAAAGCTTGAGCCGATAAACGATGGCTGGCCAGTTTTGGTTCTGCATGTTATTGTAGGCAGGACGAGCCAGACGCTGGAAATCCTCTTGATAGGCCAACTGACCCCAGATGCGGTCTTTCTTGTCCACATCTAGACGGATATAAAGGCGATCACCCTTTTTAGGCCAGAGTTCCTTGATTTCTGGCAAGATGTCTAGTGACACGACAATTTGCTTGTCCGGCAGACCGGTATCGACAAAGACACCTAGATCCTTTCGGACCTCCGTTACTGTTCCCCAGCCAAACTGGTCTTGAGTAGCTGTAACTTCAAGAGTTGTCAGGCGAAGCTTCTGCTTCATATCGCTGTAGGCAAAGCCTTTGACAGACTGACCCAGCTCATGCGCCCCCTCTTCCTTAGAAAGAGCGTAAAACTGACCATCCTTTTGAACAAAGTAAAAACGATCATTTTCATCCGTGATGATACCCACGATGAAGCTGGCAAGATTTGTATTCATATAGACCTATTTTCTACCTTGCTTCTTCAAACCAGGCAAGGATTTTTGATGTTAAAACAACTCAGTCAGCCAAAGCCAACTGAGTTTTGATTCTGATAAAAATGTTAAACTTCTAAAAGTTCTTTTTCTTTGTTTGCTGTCATCTCATCAATATGTTTGACAGCATCGTCCGTTACTTTTTGAATATCCTTTTCCAAGGTCTTCAATTCATCTTCAGTGATTTCTTTGGCTTTTTCCTGCTTCTTAGCTTCGTCCATCGCATCGCGGCGGATGTTACGGATAGCAACTTTAGCATTTTCACCGACCTTTTTCACTTCTTTAGCCAAATCACGGCGAGTTTCCTCTGTCAGGGCTGGAATGACCAGACGAATCACAGAGCCATCGCTGGCTGGCGTAATCCCAAGGTCAGAAGCATTAAGCGCACGCTCAATATCCTTGATAGAAGACTTGTCAAATGGTGTCACCAAGAGAACACGCGCTTCCGGAATCGTAATCGAAGCGATTTGGTTGAGCGGAGTTTCTACTCCATAGTACTCCACATGGATGCGGTCCAAAAGGCTGGCATTGGCGCGGCCTGCACGGATGCTGCCAAATTCACGAGCCAGACTTTGGTGCGAGTGGGTCATTCTTTCTTTTGCTTTTTCTACAATTGCATTTGCCATGAGTTTCTAATCTCCGTTCTTATAAATTATTTGATACTGTTGTTCCGATTTGCTCACCGATAACAACACGTTTGATATTACCTGGCTCATTCATGTTAAAGACAACCAAGTCAATGTCATTGTCCATAGACAGGGTCGAAGCCGTTGAGTCCATAATTCGCAGTCCCTTACTGATGACATCCCGGTGGGTCAGTTCATCAAACTTAACGGCGGTCTTGTCTTTCTTAGGATCGGCATTATAAACACCATCCACGCCATTTTTGGCCATGAGAATCGCATCTGCTTCAATCTCTGCTGAGCGCAAGGCAGCGGTTGTATCGGTTGAAAAATAAGGAGAACCAATACCTGCACCGAAAATGACTATACGGCCTTTTTCCAGATGACGAAGGGCCCGACCTCGGATGTAAGGCTCAGCTACCTGCTGCATAGCAATCGCAGTCTGCACGCGCGTATCTACACCGACTTGCTGCAGCGAATCCGCCATTACCAGCGCATTCATGACAGTGCCCAACATACCAGTATAGTCGGCCTGCACGCGGTCCATGCCTGCTTCTGCTGCCGGCTCACCCCGCCAAAGGTTTCCGCCTCCGATAACCAGAGCAATTTGAACTCCCAAATCATGAACTTCTTTGATTTCTTCCGCCATCTTCTGAACAGTCTGAATATCAATACCAACGCCTTTTTCACCGGCAAGAGCTTCACCCGACAACTTAATCAAAATACGCTTATACTTAGGTTCTACCATTTTTTTACTCCTTATTTTATCTGTACTATTTTACCACATTTTGTGATTTTTATATAGTTAAATCACTGAAATTTTTCTTTTTTCCTTTTAGTAAAATAGCAGAGCAGGCAAGCTCATTTCACAGAAAAACCAGCCCCATCATCAGATAGGACTGGGAATGAATATTTCAATCATCTTTTACAAGGTCTACTCACTGCTTGAGCGACTGTTTCTTTTCCCGCTTAGCTAAGAGCGGCAGGATAACACCCAGACTGATTAGGACGATTGGCGTCAGGATATTTGTCAAGAGAGAGAATTGCCAGCCAGCTGGGTCTTTGGCAAAGTCCACTTTCGGAACCATTCCTAAAATGCAGGCAAAGGCTGTAAAGAGGAAGCACCAAGCTCCGATGGCAAAGCCAACTTTGGGATTCTTGGTAAACTTGTACTCGGCATCCTTGTACTTCTTCCAGGCCTTGTTCAACATCATGTAGGCCAGGAATACCCAGAGATAACGCATAGGCATAACGATGGAGTTGAGATTTGTCATCCATTTGACCAGGCCGTCAATTTCTTTGATTCCAAAGATAGGCAGAATAATCAAGAGGCTAACTAAAATCCCAGTCAGGATGTAACCGTTAATGAGGACACCTTTTGATGTCCGCTTGCGCAGCCAGCTTGGGACAAACTCTTCATCGGCATTATTGAGCATGATTTGCAGAGGTGCGTCAATAGAGAAAGCCAGTGCTGCAATCTGTCCAACCATATTGGTCAGGGCATAGATGACTACTAGTACATTGCCCACTCCCCAATAGTTACCCAGCTTTTGGAAGGCTTGATAAGCACCATTTCTCATCAGGTCTTCAGGAATATTGCTGCCGTCAAAAAGCATTCCCATAGCAATAGAGCCTAGGATAGCAGATGCACCAACCATGACAGCCATGACAATCATCCCCTTTGGAAATTCCTTGGCTGGATTGCGTGTTTGATTAACGTAAGGCGATATTTTCTCAGCTCCGCCGACCGCAAAGACTAAGAGGGAGATAGTCGTGAAATAAGAAAAATCAAAGTTAGGAATATATGTGCTAAGCTTATCCATATTGGCCGTCGCAAACTGCATATCAGGTTTGATAAAAGGAGCCCCGACCGCTAAGAGGACGAAGAGGAAAGACATAATCAGCATAGCACTTCCTGCCAAGCCCCCAATCACCTTAAGCGTTGACAGTCCCTTGGTTGACAAGTATAGAAAGGCACCAAAAATCAGTAAGCTAAGAATAACAATCCAATGAATATCAAGACTGCTCAAAAAGTCGCCATTTCCCTGAAGAGCCCAGCCCAGCGGAATCAAAACTCCCTGCGGCTTCTGAGCCAGATAGGGAATATGCACCACCCAGTAAGTCCAGGCCGCAAAATACGCCAGCCGCTTGGTAGAGGTCTTTTCCACCCAGTCACTGACACCGCCTCCGCTCTCCTTAAAAGTCGAGCCTAGCTGCCCCACGATGAGAGCATAGGGAATAAAGTAAATAGCCAGGATAAGAATCCAAGAAACAATTACCGAAATACCCTGCTGGGAATAGTTATTAACCACATTTCCCAGACCCCAGACCATATTAAAAGCAATCAGAGATACCATCAGCCAGGTTAGCTGGTTCTGATCTTTTTTCATGACACCGTCTCCTTTTGTTATAAAATAAATTGATTCGATATTATTATAACATGTTTCTATGAGTTTGTAATCGCTATCATCAATTTTATTTCAAAAAAAGAACTACCCGAAGGCAGTTCAATTTAATTCTTAAAGTGAGTTTACGTCAACCTTGATACCAACACCTTGTGTAGTAGTGATAGTTAGGTTAGTTACGTAAGTACCTTTAGCAGTAGCTGGTTTCGCTTTTTGGATTGTGTCGTTGAAAGCTTTGAAGTTTTCAACCAACTTGTCAGCTTCAAATGAAACTTTACCAATGATAGCTTGTACGTTACCTGCACGGTCTGCACGGTAAGTAATCTTACCACCTTTAGACTCTTCAACTGCTTTTGCAACGTCCATTGTTACAGTACCAGTCTTAGGGTTTGGCATCAAGTTACGAGGTCCAAGGACACGTCCAAGGCGACCTACAAGTGCCATCATGTCAGGTGTAGCGATTACTACGTCAAAGTCCAACCAACCGTCGTTGATTTTTGCAACGAGGTCATCTTCACCAACGAAGTCTGCACCAGCAGCTTTTGCTTCTTCAGCTTTAGCACCACGTGCGAAAACAAGAACGCGTGAAGTTTTACCAGTTCCGTTTGGCAATACCATTGCGCCACGGATTTGTTGGTCAGCTTTTTTAACGTCGATGTTCAAGTTGTAAGCAACTTCTACAGTTGCATCGAATTTTGCAAAGTTAGTTTCTTTTGCAAGTGCTACAGCTTCTTCTACGCTGTATGCTTTTGTGCTGTCGATTTTTTCAAGAGCAGCACGAAGTTGTTTGCTTTTTTTAGCCATTTTATCTTTCTCCTTGTAAGTGGTTCAATCGATTTTCATCTCCCACGTCACTCGTCAATCTGATCAAGTGTAGTGCGGGCAAATGGGATGAACGTTATTGATTAGTCAACAACAGTGAATCCCATAGAACGAGCAGTACCTTCAATCATACGCATTGCAGACTCGATGTTTGCAGCGTTCAAATCTGGCATCTTAGTTTCAGCAATTTCTTGTACTTGCGCACGAGTAACTGTTGCAACTTTCGTTTTGTTTGGCTCACCAGAACCTTTTTCAACACCTGCAGCTTTCTTCAAAAGAACAGCAGCTGGCGGAGTCTTAGTCACGAAAGTGAATGATTTGTCTTCGTATACTGAGATAACAACTGGAATAATCATACCAGCTTGATCAGCTGTACGAGCGTTGAACTCCTTAGTGAATCCCATGATGTTGATACCGGCTTGACCAAGCGCAGGACCAACTGGTGGAGCTGGAGTAGCTTTACCAGCAGGGATTTGCAATTTTACAAGTTTTTCGACTTTTTTAGCCATTTTTAAATCCTCCTTTGTGGTTTTGGCGGTAAATAAAGATTTTTACCTCCCACAAGTATGCTTTTTGCATACCTTTCTATTATACACTAAACTTTGTTAAATGCAAGGAATTTTATCTTCTTTTTTGAATTTTTTGTGGTAAAATAATCTTATGACACTATTAAAGATTGCTTCGATTTTATTTATCTTTTTAACATTGATTTTAACCACTATTACAGTGCGAGTTTTTCAATTAAGAAAATACGGTTTAAACTTTGCGGACTTGGCTTTTCCGCTTTTTGTTGTAGAATTTTATATCATTTCAGACAAGGCCTACTATCATAGCTTGCTGCCCCAGCTGACCCTAGCTCTATCAGTTCTCGCTATCGCCATCACCATCTATTTTCTCAAGAAAAAAAGGAGCTTCTACTATCCCAAGTTTTTCAAGTTCTTCTGGCGGGCTGGATTTCTTCTGACCTTCTTCATGTACCTAGCCATGGTCATCGGTCTCTTTTTGTAATAATGTAAAATAAACCCCATCGGTCACGAGTTAGCCGATGGGGTTTTCATATGCGGGACTTACAAGTCCTTCTTTTGCCGTGAAAGAAGAATCTTACGATGCTCCTAGTCTTATTCGTGAATCTCCAGAGGCAGGCCATCCGGATCAAAGAAGAAAGCCATCTTACGACCGTCAAAGTCGTCATAGCGCAGCTCGGTATGAGGAATCTCCAAACAGTCAAATTCCTCTAGCGTTTCTTCGACATTTGTCACTCGGAAGGCCAGATGCCGTAGACCTGTATGCTCTGGAGCAGGCAGGGCTGGACGCTTGGGAGCTTCTTCCTTGATAAAAATTTCCAGAGTCAGATTTCCCTTGCGGACATTAAAGAGAATATCCTGCTTGTCCGGCCGATGGTGCTCGTCTAGCATATCAAAGCCCAGCTTGTCCACATAAAACTCCCTGGTCTTGGCATAATCATGACCAATGATGGCTATATGGTGAATGGTGTCTAGTTTCATACTTTTTTCCTTTCCTTGGCAATGTTAAGTAGAGAAAATCTGCCGGCTGACTGCTGGCAGATTTGTTTTTATCAAATGATTATCTTGCTAGCAGACTAGTGAAATTAGAATTAATTTGTCTGCAAAACCTTTCGAGGCTTGGTGCCTTCGGCTGGTCCGATAACGCCTGCCGCTTCAAGTTCTTCCATAAGACGAGTGGCTCGATTAAAGCCGACCGAGAGTCGCCGCTGAATCATAGAAGCGCTGGCTTTCTGAGTCTCGATAACCAAGGCCTTGGCTTCTTCAAAGAGCGGATCACCTTCATCGTCGCCACCGCCAGACTCCATATCACTTTCAGATACTTCACCAGGATCAAAGCTATCGTCATAATCCGCTTCAGCTTGGTTCTTGACAAAGGCTACGATTCGCTCAACATCTTCATCTGAGATAAAGGAGCCCTGCAGTCGAACCGGATGGTTTTCATCAATGGGCTTAAAGAGCATATCCCCACGACCCAAGAGCTTTTCTGCTCCATTTTCATCCAGAATGGTCCGACTGTCTGTCCCACTGGATACAGCAAAGGCAATCCGAGAGGGTACATTGGCCTTAATCAGACCGGAGATAACATCTACTGATGGACGCTGGGTAGCCAGAATCATGTGAATCCCAGCTGCACGCGCTTTTTGTCCCAACCGGATAATGGCGTCTTCCACTTCCTTGCTGGCCACCATCATGAGGTCAGCCAGCTCATCCACGATGACGACAATTAAAGGCAGGGGCACCTGCTTGTATTCTGACTGAGCATTGTACTCGGCTACTTTAGCATTGTAGCCAGCAATATTACGAGCACCGACCTTAGAGAAGAGTTCATAGCGATTTTCCATCTCATCTACAACCTTCTGAAGCGCACGGCTAGCCTTGCGAGGATTGGTTACGACTGGAATAAGCAAGTGAGGAATGTCATTATAAACGGACAGCTCCACCATCTTAGGATCCACCATCATAAACTTGACTTCATCCGGTCTGGCTTTCATGAGAATGCTGGCGATAATACCGTTGACAGCCACAGATTTACCAGAGCCAGTAGAGCCCGCTACCAAGAGATGGGGCATCTTAGCCAAGTCAAAGGAGCGGACAGAGCCGTTGACAGCCTTCCCAAGTGGGATTTCTAGGAGCTTGTTGGCATCCGTTTTCGACTGTTCCCAGAGTTCTCGGAAAGTCACGGTCGCAACTTCAGAATTGGGCACTTCAATTCCGACAAGAGATTTCCCAGGAATCGGTGCCTCAATCCGTACATCCTTGGCAGCTAGGGCAAGAGCCAAGTCATCAGCCAGATTGGAAATCCGATTGACCCGAACACCAACAGCTGGCTTGACCTCGTACTTAGTGACGGAAGGTCCGATTTCAGCCCTCTCAACAGCAGCCTTTATCCCAAAACTAGCAAAGGTCTCTTCCAAAATTTTGATATTATCTCGAACAATGCGCTTTTCTTTGGACTGATTCTTAGGCTTGTCGGGCGCAAAGAGGTTAATGGTCGGCAACTTGTAGTCCAGACTTTCCTTGGCGGTAAAGTCCACTTCTACGTCAACGTCGGCGTCTGTCTCCTCCGTCTCTTCTTCGCGACCAAAGTCCAGAGGCTCATGAGGATCATACTCTCCCACTTCCTCATAGTCTGCCTCGTCAAAGTCCACAGCTGTATCTAACAAGTCTTCGTCATCTAAAATCTCTCCTGTTTCAGGATCGACTTCAACTTCTTCTTGCTCTACTTCAATAGCTTGCATAGCTGCCTGTGCAGCTTTCTCTTCCTGCTCCAAGAAACGAAGCTGTCGCTTTTCTTCCTGCTTCTCTCTCCAATTTTGAAAAGCAGCCATAGCCTTTTCTGAAATATCATAGATAGACCACGGGCTCATAAGGAGACCGCCCAAAAGAATGAGGAGCAGGCCGAAGAAATAAGAACCGATATTTGAAAAAAGGAAAGAGATAGGTGCGTATAAGAGAGAGCCCAGCAGGCCGCCTCCCGCGAAGGAGCTGACCTTAAAGGCTGTCAGATCAGTCAAAACCCTGCCTAGAGTTGTCGATAAGATGGCCGCTCCCTCGAGCTTCAACACGCTGACAAAATAAGCTTGGAAAATTAACTCCAGTCCCAAAAAGAGGCTGATAAATCCTGAAACCGTCCCTTCGTGCTTGTGCAGCCACTTGAAAAAAAAGAGATAGCCAAAGCTGGCCAGAATAGCCAGATAGGCCAAGCTTCCCACCAAGAGACGAATCATGTTATAAATAGTGACCCCAAAGGCGCCCAGCTTTATAGCTGCAAACAAAAGAATAAGAGCCAACACAAAGGTGGCAATCATTCTCTTTATTGCTTTTTGTCTTTCTAATTCTGCTTTTGTCGGCCGACGAGTTGTCCGGCCTTTTTTCGTGTTTTTCTTAGTTGCCATGACCATTATTATACCATATTTGAGCCTTAGATGAGAAATCTTTTATCTAGATTAGAAGCAAAAAAATTATTTATCCACGCAAAAAGAACTGGACTAACCAGTTCTCATTTCACTATCACATAATCTTATTAAGCCTCTGAATTTGAATCTTCCGGTATAACTGCCCAAGCAATCAAGTAAGCCAAGACTCCAGCGCCTCCTACACATACAAAAAGAATCCAAATAACACGAACCAAGGTTGGATCTAAATTAAAGTAGTTTGCAATACCAGCACATACACCAGCGATTTTCTTGTTGTTGACATCTCTTGTCAGTCTTTTCTCCATGGAAAATACTCCTTATTATTTTTACTCTGTTTATTTTACCATAATATTTCACGACGCACAAGTTTTTTTTGTCTCCTTTGGTATCTAAATCTTACTTTTTCAAGTGGAAGATGTTCGCTAGATCATTCCTTTTGCGAGTCAAAGCAAAACTCTTGTTCTTGTGTTAGAATAGAGGGACATTTTAATTAGCTTACAGTAAAAACATATCAGGAGGAAGATAATGCGAGCCGGAGTCATTCTTTACAATCCCCAATCTAAGCAAATACTGCTCATCCACCGCTGGAAAAATGGAGAAGAGTATTTTGTGATACCGGGCGGCGGAGCCGAGTCAGGTGAGACTACAGTCCAAGCAGCTCAGAGAGAAATTCAGGAAGAGCTGGGTTGGAGCTTGTCTGAAAAGCAACTGCAGCCAGCCTTTACTTTCAGAAATGGCCAACGCTTAGAAATCTATTTTCGTGCCACTATCAGCCATACATCAGCCCCAATGATTCAGGGCGAGGAAGCCCTTCGCAGTCATGCCCAGAATATCTATCAACCTGAATGGCTAGACATAGAAGCAATTTGCGGCCTGAACTTACGGCCAGCAGGACTTAAAAATCTGCTCCTGGATTGTCTGACACAGGAGGGTTTGAAAAACTAGCTTAATTGTAGTAAAATATCAGTAGTTTACAATCTAATGTGAGAAAGGTTTTATATGAAAAAAATTCTTCTTATCAGCCTCTTATCAGGACTTGTCTTGGCTGGCTGCTCTGGTAAAGATAACAAAGAGGAGACTACTAGCTCCTCCAACTCATCCAGCAGTTCCTCACTAGTGAGCTCTAGCTCTGACCCAGAGGAAACCAGCAAACTCCGTGAGCAATTCAAGGATGCCATGACCAACGAAAATGCCAATTTTCCGCAGCTATCTACAGAAGTTGCTGAAGATGAAGCGGAGGTCAAGTTGGTAACGACTGAAGGCGATATCCGCATCAAGCTCTTTCCAAAACAAGCCCCATTGGCCGTTGAAAATTTCCTGACCCATGCCAAAGAAGGCTACTATGATGGCGTTTTATTCCACCGTGTTATCAATGAATTTATGATTCAGACCGGAGATCCTAAAGGCAACGGCACTGGAGGCGAGTCTATCTGGAAGGGCAAAGACAAGTCTAAAGACTCTGGAAACGGCTTTAAAAATGAGTATTCTCCATATCTCTATAATATTCGTGGTGCCCTATCCATGGCTAATGCAGGCCCTGGTACCAATGGCAGTCAGTTCTTCATCAATCAAAGCAAGAAAGATTTGACTAGCCAAATGTCTACGGATTCTTTCCCAGCCAAAATCATCGAAGCCTATAAAAACGGTGGAAATCCTAATTTAGATGGCGGAGCTTATACCGTCTTTGGCCAAGTGCTGGAAGGTATGGATGTGGTGGACAAAATCGCTGCCGCAGAAACAGACGATAATGACAAGCCTAAAAAAGATATCAAGATTGAAAAAATCGAGATTATCAAGGACTATGACTTCAGCAAATAAGCTGACTGCCCAACTAATAAAGGAGGGAAATCAATATGATTATCTGGGGATATAAAGGTTATCAGAAAAACTTAGGACAGACCCAAAGCAATATCGAGTGTGCTAACTGCCACAATGTCGCACCTTGGGACATTATTGAAACCGGCCGAAAGTTTACACTTTATTGGATTCCTACCTTTCCTTACGGTAGAAAACATTACCTCACCTGCCCAGTCTGCCAGCACGGCAAGCAGATTGAAAAGCAGGAAATCGAACAGTTTTTGAATTATTAGCAACAGAAAGAGACGATTCTCAATGAACCGTCTCTTTTCTTTTTTAAATTTTATCAAGTCAACTGGTTGAAATCCCAAATCTGGTCCATCCAGCCTTCATAGAAATCAGGCTCGTGGCAGACCATGAGAATGCTGCCCTTGTATTCTTTCAGAGCTCGCTTAAGCTCCTCCTTGGAATCTACATCCAAGTGGTTGGTCGGCTCGTCCAGCACCAGAACATTATTTTCTCGGTTCATGAGGAGGCAAAGTCGGACCTTGGCCTGCTCTCCACCTGAAAGAACCTGGATCTGGCTCTCGATGTGCTTGGAAGTCAGGCCACATCTGGCCAGAGCTGCTCGGACTTCTGCTTGGTTAAGAGCCGGAAAGGCGTTCCAGACTGCTTCCAGCGGTGTCTGACGATTGCCGCCCTCGACTTCCTGCTCGAAATAACCCAGCTCCAGATAGTCCCCACGCTCGACCTGACCTGCAATAGGCGGGATAATCCCCAGCAGACTCTTGAGCAGGGTCGTTTTCCCAATCCCATTTGCCCCGATAATCGCCACCTTCTGATTGCGCTCAAAGGTCAGGTTAAGGGGCTGGGTTAGCGGTCGGTCGTAACCAATCTGCAAATCCTTGGCTTGGAAGATAAAGCGGCCAGGTGTTCGGGCAGGCTTGAAGTCAAATGAAGGCTTAGGCTTCTCACTTTGCAGCTCAATAATGTCCATCTTATCCAGCTTTTTCTGACGTGACATAGCCATATTACGGGTCGCCACGCGGGCTTTGTTGCGAGCCACAAAGTCCTTGAGGTCCGCAATTTCCTTCTGCTGGCGCTCGTAGGCCGCTTCCAGTTGAGATTTTTTCATCTCATAGACCTCTAGGAACTGATAATAATCACCAGAATAACGAGTCAGTTGCTGATTTTCCACATGGTAGACGATATTGATCACGTCGTTCAAGAAAGGAATATCATGCGAGATCAGAACAAAGGCATTTTCATAGTTCTGAAGGTAACGCTTAAGCCAGTCAATGTGCTCAGCATCCAGATAGTTGGTTGGCTCGTCTAAGAGCAGGATATCCGGTTTTTCAAGGAGCAGCTTAGCTAAGAGAACCTTAGTCCGCTGCCCACCAGATAGCTCCGTCACATCGCTCTCCATACCGTAGTCCATCACACCTAGTGCCCGTGCGACCTCGTCAATCTTGGCATCTAAAGTATAGAAATCTCGGCTCTCCAAGCGGTCCTGCAGCTCGCCCACTTCTTCCATCAGGGCATCCACATCCGCTCCATCCTCAGCCATGCTCATATAGATGTCGTTGATTCGGCTTTCTGTCTTGAAAAGCTCGTCAAAGGCCGTGCGCAAGACATCGCGAACAGACTGACCTTGCTCCAGCACAGCATGCTGATCCAGATAGCCAGCTGTCACATACTTGGACCACTCAACTTTACCTTCGTCCGGCAGCATTTTCCCCGTCACAATGCTCATAAAGGTTGACTTCCCCTCACCATTGGCACCGACCAGGCCGATATGCTCACCCTTGAGCAGGCGGAAGGATACATCCTCAAAAATAGCCCGGTCTCCAAAACCGTGGCTGAGATTTTTCACTTCTAAGATACTCATTTTTTCTCCTCTATCATTGATTGCAGTTCCTTGATTATACCATCAAATGGGATTTTTTGGCAAGACAGAAGAAAAGGAAAAGCGAGCCACTTAAGTCTCGCTTGCTTAGTCTCAATTCGCATGATGCGTATGCTTGGTAATCCATTGAGTCAGTTTGATATCAAGCCAAAAGCCATAAATACCAAGAGTAATAATGGTTAAGAACCACCACTTGATCCAATTTCCAAAAAGCTGCATGGCAGTACCATCAAAATAAAGGCGGTGCCCGTCAATAACTGTATGTTTCACCTTCCAATTATACAGAATACACATACCCCAAGGTGCACAAATTCCTAGCGTAAATACTGTAATCAAGGTAGCTAAAATCACATGACCGATGTAAGAAAAGAGACCACCATCAAAATAAGACTCTTTGTACATACTATCTCCCCCTTTAAACCAACTCTTTCAGAAATTGAATCAGGGTTTCTGCCGAGCGTTTACCAGCTTCAAGAATGAATTCATCAAAAGTGACATTAGCATCATGACTTGCCGTGTCGCTCATGGCTCGAATAACCATAAAAGGCAGGCCAATCGAATGAGTGGCTTGAGCAATGGCTGCGCCCTCCATCTCGACAGCCAAGACATCTGGGAAATGCTCCTTGATGCGGTCAATCTTGTCTTGACCAGCAACAAAGCTGTCACCTGTCGCAATCAAACCTACTCTTGCATTTTGATGGGTTTTTTCCAAAATTTTCTTCATCTCAGCAACCAGATAGCGGCTTGCTTCAAAATAGAGCGGCTGCCGTGCCATCTGACCGTAGTCATAGCCAAAGGCCGTTACGTCCACATCATGGTAGACCAGACGATCTGCGACCACCACATCACCGATAGCCAGGCCTTCTGCCACTGCTCCAGCTGAGCCTGTATTAATCACAGCTGTAACCTTGAAATCATTGACCAGAACAGCCACACTCATAGCGGACATAACCTTGCCAATCCCGCTTTCGACCAACACCACTTCATGATAGCCGATGGAGCCCGTATGATAGACATGGCCCAAACGTAGGTGCTTCTGCGGGTTTTCTAAATGCTCCAGCAGTATCTTCAACTCTTCGGGCATGGCAGCGATAATTCCAATTTTCATATAATACCTCAAATCATCTGATGAAAAAGAAGCTTAGACAGACTAGGCTTCCTTTTAAGTGCAATAGAGCAGGTTTTTAAGGCCACCAAATAATAGCAGCAATCAAACCAATCAGCAGGATAACCACCCAAAGGAGAATCTTATTGAGTTTGGCTTGAAAGAGGCTCCGCTTCTGATTTTCAATTCGACGGCTCTTAGTCACGGTCGGATCTACCTCAATGTGCAGAGTCTCATCCGTAAACTCCTCTTGGTTTTGAGCAGTCTGATGGCCAAATTGACTCTGATACTGCTGAGACCGAGCTTCTTCATAACCAAAGCGGTTTTGAGGGCTTTGATAACCAAACTGAGTATCCTGTCGACTAGACTGCTGCGAGCTAAAGGAGCTTCTGCCAGTTGAAAGAATCTTGGTTTCCTCGTCATCCATGAGAGGTGGCCCCGAAATATCCTCACCGCGGTTAGCCCGCTCAATGATTTCATCTGTTAATAAAGCTTTTCCCATTGATCTACGTTCCTATTTATTCAGATTTTTGTTCCCAGTACTGAAGGGCCATGATGGTCTTGGCATCGCAGATATCACCGTTTTGCAGCAACTGGTGTGCCTCCTCCAGACTGACTTCAAAAAGTTCCAATGTTTCATCCTCGTCTTGGGGACGAGGGTTTTCGACCTTTGTCAAATGGCTGGCGCTGTAGAGCTTGATTTTTTCATTGCAAAAACCGATAGCAGAGTAGAAATCATAGACCAACTCCAGCTGTCCAGTGTAGCCGGTCTCTTCTTCTAATTCTCGGAGGGCAGCCGCTTGGGGATCTGCATTCTCTCCTAACTCAAGCTTACCAGCTGGAATCTCGTAAGAAGTCGCTTCAATTGCCTTGCGGTACTGCCTGACTAAAATCATCTTATTTTCTGGGGTGATAGCAATTACAGCCACCGCCCCATTATGAAAAATCAAATCCCGTTGGGCGTGACCCTTGCCCTCTGGCAACTCTACCTGATCCTGAACCACTTTAAAAATCGGTCCCTGATAAATTTCCGTCCGTTGGACGGTTTTTTCTTCAAATTCCATGACTAAACCTACTTATTTTGAGGGTGATGAGGAAGACGCTTAGCATAATCTTCCTTGTTAATCTGACGGCCACGTCCCAGAGCAATGGCATCTGCTGGCACGTCCTTCGTGATGGTAGAACCCGCACCGACCAGTGAGTTATCACCCAGCTCAACTGGGGCAATAATGGTCGAGTTGGAACCAACAAAGACATTGTCGCCAATGACAGTCTTGTACTTCTTCTGACCATCATAATTGACTGTAATCGTACCTGCACCAAAATTGACATTAGCGCCAACTTCAGAGTTTCCAATGTAGGTCAAATGACCAGCCTTGGTATTTTCTCCGATTGACGATCCTTTAACTTCTACAAAGTTGCCGACATGGACATCCTTAGCCAGACTAGAACCTGGACGGATATGAGCGTAAGGCCCTACCGTCACTCCATCTGCAACACTTGATTCTTCAATCATGGAGTTGGTGATAACGGTCCGCTCTCCAATAACAGAGTCTACGATGTAGGTACCATTAGTCAGGATAGTCTCTGCCCCAATCTTGGTCTGACCTTTCAGGGTCACATTTGCTTCAACCTGAACTTCAGGCGCAATTTCTACATCCACATCAATGTAGATCGCGTCTGGATTGACAAAGCTGACACCGTTGACCATATGCTGCTGGTTAATCCGGCGGCGCATAACACTCTCAGCTGTAGCTAGAGCCACGCGGTCATTAACCCCCAGACTTTCATCAAAGTCTTTGAGCGTATAAGCGCCGACTTTTTCACCATTTTCGCGGAAAATACCAATCACATCTGTGATATAGTATTCGCCTTGAGCATTATTGGTATTGATATTTTTGAGGGCTTCAAAGAGGCGAGCATTGTCAAAGACGTAAGTCCCCGTATTGATTTCCTTGATTTGCTGCTCAAAGTCAGAAGCATCCTTCTGCTCAACAATTTTCAAGACTTCGTCATGCTGATTGCGTACGATACGGCCGTAGCCGAAAGGATTATCTGCTTCTGCCGTCAGGATAGTCGCAACATTCTTGTGGTTGATATGAAAGTCAATCAGATTTTTCAGGCTTTCTCCTGTAATCAGGGGAGTGTCGCCAGCAATGACCAGCGTCTGACCAGTCAGATTTTCCAAAATAGGCTCTGCCATCATAACGGCATGCCCTGTTCCCAGCTGCTCGGTCTGACGGACAAAGTCTGTCTGACCTGCCAAGACTTGCTCGACTAGCTCTGCCTTGTGGCCAACAACTGTAACGGTCTTTCCCGGATTAATGGCATTGACACTGCGGAATACATGTTCCAGCATGGAAATACCTGCAACCTTATGCAGCACTTTTGGTAAATCTGACTTCATGCGAGTACCCTTACCCGCAGCCAAAATAATCGCGTAATTTGTCATCAATTATCTCTTTTCTGTAGGATATCACCTTTATTATATCACTAAAAGGTAATTTTTAAAAATTTAAAATCAAGAAATATTGCAGTAGACATAGAAATAATTATTTTTTGACAGGAAAGCTTTTACTTAAGGTTTCCGACTAGGAATGATAAGAATACACCTAGATAAAGCATGTTGAACTGAAACCATACTCTCACTTTTCCATTCATTCAATCTTCCTTTCTCATAAGTGAGATTTCCTTAAAAGTGCAGCGTATTGGCAAGCCAATTGAACTGGTTCATTTTCAAATTCTTTTCTCAATTTGATAATAATAAAAAGACAATACAAATTGTAATATACTAGGTAGACTTGAAAAAACGATAAGAATGATTAATGGAGACTATAAGAAAAAAGAGAAAGAAGATTGACTTTTCTCTTACCTTTGTTAATAGAAAAGTCAATCTTTCTATGCATGCCCGCAGGCCGTTAGGATAAAGACAGAAATCAGAGCCAGAAACAAGTTCCCAATGTTCTTGAACCTAGACATACGAGTCCTCCATTTATGCGAAGCTTGATGAGACTAGTACTTCGCCAAAAATGCCTGCACAGTCTTGACATCTTCTGGAGTTCCGCCTTGGTCAATATCGCAGATATGCTGGAGCCCATATTTTTCGATAATCAGGGCAGTAGCTCCGCAGAAGGTCCGACCGTTTTTAACAGAGTCGCCATTGTTAACAAAACCTTTAATCAGCCCAGGATGTTTCTTGATAAAGCGTTTGGTAGACCAAGGAATTTTCCCAGCACCAGCATTTCGAGTAATGAGGATACAGGGTTCTTCCAGTTTTTCCTTGATGTTCTGGGTAGGATAGCCCAGTGATTCTGCAAATCGTTTACCAATACCAGTATTTGAATCATAAACTACAATCATCTTCATCACCTACTTTCTTAAAAAAAGGATAGCAAACCAAGCCGCAAAGCCTAAAACTACAACATCTGAGATGAGCATAAGCATGAACTCCAAATCTGGCATTATGTGAATGTAAATCAACAATGACAAAGTTGTCAAAGCCAGCGCCGCCAGCTTAGCAACTGCTGGCAAGCCCGAAATCAAAGCTGCTCCGATTAGGAGAACGATGAGACCTCCGACTAAAAATGACTGAAAATCCACACTTAAACTAAAACCAACTGTCACACCGCCGTAGCCAATGGTCAAAAGACCAATCAGCACCAGACAGATACCCAAAATAGCCAATCCGCTCATGGCAAATCCTCCTTGCTTATTCATTCTTTTCCTCACTTTCTATTGTTGAATGAACTTTAACGAGTATTCATTCATATCATGATAAAAAATAATGTACTTTATCTAATTACGTTCCTCTCCATTTCCGAATCACAGGACATAACCCATCACCTCCTTTGTTCATGAGTGAATGAATAGTTATATGAATTCATTCATGACTACTTCTAAGAAAAGGAATTTCCTCTATTTGGAAAAAATCCCCTTAACAAAATATTTCACTAAAGTCTCAAGACTATCGAAGTAGCCTGAAAATTCCTGCTCTGTGACATGCATGTCTATGTAGTAAATCAAGTCATAAACCTTCATGATCTCAGCTATTTTCCCTTTCGAAAAGCCCTCTTCCTGCAAGCGCTGGCTGAAGGTCTGAATCAGAAACTGATGAAAGGCATTGGACGCTCGGCCGGAATCCTGATTATAGTAATCATGCAGAATCTGAGAAATGCCCGGCTTGTTCCACTCAGCTAGAATTTTATTGGGCGAAATCAACTCAAAAGTGACTGCAAAAAGCTGTTCAACGATTGCCTCGGGCTCGCCCTGCCAGTCTACGCGCCGCATGGTTTCCTCACGTATACGGCTATTTTCAGCTACATAAACCTCCAAGAAGATAGCTTCCTTAGACTCATAATACTTATAAAAGGATCCAACAGCCATCTGGCTTCTCTTAGCAATATCAGAAATTCCAGCTGCCTTATAGCCTTTTTCTGCAAAGATTTCTCTAGCCACAGCCAGGAGCTCATTTTTTTTATCCATTTCCCTGCCTCTTTTGTGAATGAATTTCATTTTATATTCATTCATATTTTAACACAATCTTGCCACTTGTCAAGCATTTATGTTATACTATACAAAAAAGATAGTTTGCTAATCAAATTATTTTTTAGATTATATTTTGGAGGTTGAGCTATGCTCAAGGAAAGACGAAACCAGGGTACCATCGCCCTACTGGTAATTTCTCTTATTTTTCTAGTTGTTGCTGCAGTGATGGGCTTTATCCAATACCAAAAAGTCAACACCAAGACTGCCTATGACCGAAATAGCGAGCCTGGAGCAGATTCAGCAGTCTATGCTGAAGTATCATATATTTTTCCAGAGGCTCTGATTGAAGTAGATGATAATACCCAAGTTTGGCTGGTTGCCTACCAAGATGGATATGTTGGTCTGCAGGCTAAAAAAGGGGACAAGCAGATTGCCCAGCTCTTGGAAAAAGAGAAAAAGGGCGAGCTGGAAAAAAATCCTGTCCGAATCGTTGGCTCCTATGTCAATGCTAACTCCCCTAAGAAAAATCAGGGATATATCTCTAATTATGGCAGCCTCGTTCGCGGTCTCCTAGCAGACAATCCCGAAGTCATCACAGTAATGTCAAGCAGCTCCTATATTTCTATCACTGAATTTGAATCTGACAATCTTGCATTCATGTTCTACATTCTGTTTTTGATTGGACTCAGTGTTTTCTTTGTCGTTATAGGAATTATAGGCCGCAAGAAAAATATTGCTGCCTACGAAGAAATCTATGCAGCCTATCCAGAGACCAAGGACAATCTCAATATCCTGCTGGAGCAAGCGTCTTTCCACGATGATGTGCTGAAAATTGCTGTTTATAAAGACCATCTCATTACCTACTATCGAGGTTTCAAGGCGATTGATCTCAAACAGGTTGTCCATCTCTACCACCACATTCTCACCATGCATCGCGGCTTCGTTGCTTCAAACAGAAACTCAACCTTAGTTGCTGTTCGAAACAATCAAAAGAAATACCAAATGCCTATTAAGAACATTGGTAAAACAACAGATACCAAACTCCAGTCAACCTTTGACTATCTCTACAACCACTTCCCTCATATCAGATTGGGAGTGTAAATGACTATAAAATAAAGCTAGGTTAGTCATAGCTTTAAATTTCAGACAAACTAGTTCTAAGTTTGTCTTTTTTGTTTTATTGATATAGTACAAGAGATAATCTTTTATTTACTATTGTACTTTCTTTGGAAGGCTTCCATGGCCTTGAACTGTTCTAGTTCTTTTTCGTTAGCCGGTTGCTTGCCGAGGTGTTTGTATTCAAAAAAGTTCATTTGTTGGCCTGAGGTAAACCCACTCTCGAACCAGGGTGCGTAGTCAAATGTAGCAGTCAATTTTGTACCAATAATCTTTATAACACATGTTGTCCATAAAGCTTGCTCTTCATTTTTAAAGATTTCCCTCAATTCCCAAGCTAATTTGAAGGTGCGTCTTTCATTTTCTCTGAATTCTGAGTTAGGAACCCCATATTGTTTGGGAATATAGAGATTATAGACATAGTCACTTTTTCCTTCTTCATTAAAAAAATAGTAGACTTCGCCACCATCAAAAGTCAAGGTAATATTAATAAAAAGATTTTCCCAAGCTACAGGTATAGTCTTATGGACACTCAGTGCGATTTCCATCACTTTCTCATTAATCTGTTTTTCCATATTATCCTCTTTCTAGCTCACTAAATTGCAGCTGGTAAATCTTGCCCATCTTTAACCGTATTGACATAAGTTTCTTTTTAAAAATCCAGTCCAATGATAATCCATTCATCAATGATATCCCAAAAATTTAAGTTTCCTTTAGGAAGCTCTTTTGTGGACCAAAGATAAGCTCCAGTTTCTATATTCTGCGTCAAATCCAGAACGATATAGGTCCCCATCCCGTTACTGAAAAAGTTATAGCAAGAGGTCAAATCCATCTCCAGCTGGTCTTCATATTCCCATTCAAAATCAGCCATAGAATCGATATTTTCAGCGCTATCCAAGCCCATTGTTTTACTCGGATAGTAATAAAAACCATTATGAACCTTTGTGTAAAAGTCTACAATTGTTTTATCAATATTTTCAACTGTACAATCAAATTTTTTACCAAAATTTGATTCAGATAGTGGGTTTTTCCCTTCGTAGAAAGCTATCTTTTGAGTCTTGTAACTAAGAATGGTATACAAAATAGAGTATTCATCCCCAATTTTCATCAACTCAATATTTGTCAAATAAGTTTTCAGGTAAAGAATGGTATTGCTTAGTTCTCTTGCAAGGTATTTTCTCCATTCTCCTAAAATAGCTGATTTTCTATCTTCCAAATTATCAGTTAGAAAAGCAACTTTCCAATATTCTGGAATAGGAGCATTCAAAATAGTTGATTCATCGGTTACAAACTCCACTTTCTTTTCAGACGATAGCGTATATTTGTTTAAAAATGCAATCTTTTCATTTACCATTTTATCCATCTTCACCTCCGAATTTTTTTAAAATCAACTTATTTGTATCTCTAGTATACCACAAAGCAAATCTCCGAGCTTCTTCAGATAAAAAACCACCTCAGGAGGTGGTTTTTATACATACAAACTATTTTTCATTATATTCTTGCTAGAAAGTTTCATTAGTCTTGAACTATCTTAGTTCTTTTTCCTTTCTGCGCTTAGCCAAGGCGCTGTTAATCTTCTTGGTCTTAAGATTTGTATCCAAGTAAAGAAAGAGCCATACAAATAGATAAATCAGAATAAAATCCAGCCAGAAACGCCAGTTGGCAATTAAAAATCCCCAGTTATTGTAGACCATGAAGCAGCATACCAAGACTGCGACCGCAGCAAAATGCAGCAAAACTGAGACTGAAAAAGAGAATCGGTCTTCAAGAGTTTTTAACATTGAACTGATGAGTCCGATCAAGCCGCTCATCACCATGACACTGATGATATTACTTGTTGTGGGCGGATGTTTTTGAATAGAGAAAGCAAGGACAATCAGATAGACTGCACTCCCTGTCTGGATGCCCATCAATATAGCGTGTAGACATTTTTTTATACTCATCACTTACCTCCTAGATTCCCAGATATTCCATTAAGAGTTTGACATAGCGACGGCTGACTTCGGTTTTGATTTGATTGGTCAGCTTGGCCGTCATATTGCCAGAAAAGCTGTCAGACAATGACTCCAAATGGTCAATATTGATGACAGCATGACGGGAAACTTGGATAAAGTTCGAGCTGCTAATCCGCTGCTGAAAGCGAGTCAAGGTCTCTGTCGTCTGGTAAATACCTTCTCTACTGTAAATCATCAGAGTTGTCTGGTTGATGTCTGCTAGGATAATATCTTCAGTCCTCAACATGACCAGCTTATCATCCGACTTGATAGGCAAGACGCCACTTGGTCCTGCCTTGTACTGCTCTAAATAATCTAAGATGGCCTTGGCTTCTGCCCCTAGCTGGTCTGCCTTGACCACAACCAGCGGATCCTTGGATGAAATGGTTGGATCTGTTTCAAATTTTGCTTGCAAGAGGAAGCTCCCTATTCACATTCTATTGTAGTTTCAGCCGGCGGATGACAATCATATTTTGCACCATCCAAATAAGCGCTATTGCAACTAAAACTACTCCAACTATATAGAAAGTTTCTGTCCTTGTCAAGAGCTCCTGCCATTCAATGCGAATTCCCATTGTTTTTTCAAAAGCTGCTTGTGACTGGCTGCTATTAGTAAAAGTATCTGTTAGACTTTCTTTCATGAGAACCTGTCTGAAAAGAGATGCCATGTAGTTAGAAGGCGTAAGCTTCATCAGGTTTTGCGCCATATTCGGCAAGGTTCCAATGGGGATATAGGTACCCACTAGAAAACCAGAAGTTGCTCCGACTACTGTTGCCAATTTCCCCAGACTATCCACTGATTTGAAGCATTGAACAATCAGAGCATTTATCAGTGTGGCCAAGAGGCTGTTTAAGAGCATCAGAAGAACCAGGTAAGGAAGGATTCCCCACTCAAAGGAAATATTATCCGCTAGCGTAAAATAGCTGAGCATAAAGGCAAACATAATGACCTGCATCAAAAAGCCGATAATAACAGAACTGACAAGATAACTAAGCTGCAAGCCCCATGGTCCCAAGTCTGTGATAAAGAGGTCGTCTGTCACCTTCCGCTCACGGTCTTCGACCTGCCGGGAGAAAGCTGCCAATGTGGTCGTTAATCCTGTAACTGCCAACACGCCGCCAATCAGCCACAAGTCCATCAGCTGGCTGGAATGGTCTTTGTAATTATTTTTCAAAAAAACGATATAAAGCACAAAGGGAATAATGGCTCCGAAGAGGGACAAAATTACCCCACTGCGGTTGCGAAAATAAAGTAAAAAATTACGTTTTATCAAAGCGAGCATATTAGCGTACCTCTCTTCCTGTCAGTGCCATAAAGGCATCGTCCATAGTTCCGGGTTGGAATTCAAATTGTTCAATATAGGGACCAGCCTGAGCCAATAAGGTCAGAGCTTCTTGAGTCGTTTTAGGGTGGAGGATAAATTCCCCTTCCTTGACTTGCTCCCAAGCGCAGCCTCTTGGCAAGCTTTTCTCTAAACCTGCTACATCTTGACTTAAAATCCGTAAGACATTGCGGGCATAGTTTCCCTTAATCTGGTCTGCAGAGCCTTGGGCAATGACCTGACCATGATCTACGATATAGATCTTATCTGCATCATCAGCTTCATTGAGATAGTGGGTTGTCAAGACAATGGTCATCTGCTCTTCTTTCTGAATCTGCTTGAGCAGGCTCCAGATACTCTCCCGAGTCTGAATGTCCAGGCCTGTCGTAGGCTCATCCAGAAAGAGCAGGTCGGGACTATTGAGCAGGGCTCGCGCAATGTCCACCCGACGCTTTTGGCCGCCAGAAAGTGTCCCATAAGGCTGCTTGGCAAAAGCTGACAAGCCCAGCTGAGAGACCAAGCGCTCGATTCGACCTGCCGGCATCTCCTTATACTGCTTGGCTCTGATAGTCAGATTTTCCAAAACTGTCAACCGGGCGTCCAACACACTGTTTTGGAAAACCACACCCAGCCTAAGCTTTTCAGCATAGCAAATCTGCCCTGACGTCGGCCTCAAGAGCCCTATCAGCATCTGGATAGTCGTAGACTTGCCTGCGCCATTAGGGCCTAGAATAGCTGTAAAACTGCCTCTCTCAATCTGAATATTCAGATCATTAACTGCCACCTTATCGCCATAAACCTTGCTAAGATTTTTCGTTTCTACTAACATGATCTTTTCTCCTTTTCTTTACTTCTGAGACTATGATAGCAAGTCTTTTTTGAAAAATCTCGTCTTTTTGGACAAGCGGTAAAATGAGGGAGATGAGAGGTGAAAATCCAGACATCAAAAAATCCCCGACCAGAGGTCAGGGATTTGCTCTTAGCGGGCGACAATCTTGCGGTAGCTGCGTGAAGTCAGCAGAAAGACCAGAATATAGGTCAAGAGGAAGACTCCGCAAGTTGCAAGTGTTGTCTGAATCAAAAGAGGAAGATTGGTCACACCCAATAGAGCAACAATCAAGCGCAACATGTGAAAGACCGCTGCTACATGTAGAAAAGCAAAGATGAGAGGTAGGAAGAAAACAGTCAAAATCTGCTTGCGAATGGTACTTCTAGTCTGCTTTTCATCTAAACCAACCTTTTGCAAGATGATAAAGCCATCGCGATCTTCATATCCTTCAGAGATTTGCTTGTAGTAAATCACGAGAACAGCTCCTAGAAGGAAGATAACGGAGAGGAAGACACCGATGAAGAGCAAGGTTCCAGTAAGTTCTTGATAGCTCTTTTCTGCACTATAACGGTCACTAGCCATTGCGAAGCTACTATCTTGAGCTTGTTCCTGATCCAAAGTGTCCCTCAACCCCAGTTGGACTTGCTCGACAAACTTTTTACTGCCCTTAGTCTCTGAAGCAACTCCAATGTAGTAGTAATGTTCCACATCGAGATTAACATCTTTGCTATCATTGACCACCATATAGAGCCCCTGTTCCATGGTTACATCGTTTGGATTAGGGATTTCCCCATGCGTGAAATTCGACGATAAAAGCTGCTTAATCTTCCAGTCCTTACCATTCACTCGGAGAGGCTTGTCCTTATTTAAGGAAATATTTTTCCCGTAAACTAGGGTTTCATCGTCTGCTAAGTCTATCTTTTCCCCTGTCATTTTTTCATAATCCTGGCGATTGATGATCGTAATCGTGCCTGCAGACTTGGTCAAGATACTTGTATCCGACTCCAGCTCTCTTTGCATTGGAACTGTCACATCATTACCAGCCAGTTTCGTAATGAAGGCTGATTGGTAGAGATAGGTAGTATAGCTTGGCTTCTTCAGACCTGTGTCCTGAGCGACTTGCTGGACCTTGTCCAACAGAGCCTCCTTCTGATCGGTCGATTTCGGCAAGACGACGCTGACATTGTAATCCTTTGGATGCAAGGTAGTAATATAATCCTGACCTCCAACATAGATATTGATTGTACCAACCAGAGTCACTAAGAGCATGGTAGATAGAATGGAGATAGTTGCCAATCCTGCTGCATTTTTACGCATCCGCGAGATGAGATTGGAAACAGAAATGAAATTTTGCGTTTTGTAATAGTAGCCTTTGCGCTTTTTGAGAAATTTCAATAGTGTAATAGAACCTGCATTAAAAAGCAGATAGGTTGCGATGATAACCATAACCACAGCTATAAAGAAATTGCCGATAGCAGCGACAGGTTTGGTAACGGTCAAAGCCATATAATAAGCCACACCCATGAGCAGGAGCCCCAGCAAGGTTTGCAGAAAAAGGAAGCGTCCCTTCTTCTCGCCTGCTTTCTTTTCTTTCATTAGATTAAGAGAGCTATAGCGTAGAAGACGCGTAGAGTTGAGCAACAAAATCACCGCAAAAGCGACACCCAGACTAGCTAGAGTCATCCAGACGTTCCGCCATTGGAAGGTCGAGGCAAGAACTGCCGGCATTCCCATCAATTTCAAAAGAACTGCGTAGAGCATCTTATCTAAAGCTAGGCCAGACAAGATACCCAGACCGACTGTAACCAGATAAAAGACACAGAGTTCAAAGAAGGTCATGACTAGCAGATGCTTTTTCTCCATGCCCAACAGACTATAGACTCCCAACTCTCGGGAGCGGTTTTTCATGACGAAACTATTAGCATAGGTAATGAGGATAAGGACGGCAATCTGAATGACATGGATACCAAACTGCAAGGTCATGCGAGCTGCCGAACCGCCATAAGAGGTCTCCATATTGGGGCTATAAGCTAGTGAGACAAAACTATACAAAATCGCTGTTGCCAGTACCGTCGCCAAAGCAAATGGATAATACAAACTGCGATTTTTAACCAGATTAGACAAAGCCAGTTTACTCGTTAGTTTGAACATAATTGCCCACCTCACTTGCCATAACTGTCAGAGTGTCAGAAATCTCTTGGAACATCTGCCGCTCGGTCTTGTCACCGCGGAAGATTTGATTATAAAGAATCCCATCCTTGATAAAGAGCACCCGCTTGGCGCGGCTAGCCGCCGCCGTTGAGTGGGTCACCATGAGAATAGTTTGACCACGGGCATTGATGTCGTCAAAGACATCCAGCAGGGCTGCCGAAGATTTAGAATCCAAGGCTCCCGTCGGTTCGTCCGCCAGCAGAATCTCAGGGTCTGTGATGATGGCCCGAGCCACTGCAACCCGTTGCTTCTGACCACCGGAAATCTCATAAGGAAACTTCTCTTGGAGTTTATTAATCCCCAGCTCGTTGCAAGTCGTGACCAGCTTTTGCATCATCTCGGTAATGGGACGGCGAGAGAGGACCAGAGGCAGGAGAATATTATCCTTGACCGACAGGATGTCCAACAGATTGAAGTCCTGAAAGACAAAGCCTAATTTCTCCCGGCGGAAGCTGGAAGCCTGGCTGTTTTTGATGGTTGCCGTGTCAGTTCCGTTTAGAAAGACGCGGCCCTCTGTTGGCTTGTCCAACATAGCTAAGATGTTGAGCAGGGTGGATTTACCAGAGCCTGACTCCCCCATGATGGCGACATATTCACCTTTTTCTACTGTAAAGTGAATGTCTTTCAAGGCCTCCACTTGGCTGCCCTGAAATCGAGTTTTATAAATCTTTTTCACGTGTTGTACGTCTAATAATGTCATCTTGCTTCCTTTCTATTCAGCAGGCTCCTATTAAAGCCCTGCTTTTAGCAGTATTTATGAACTGTCTCCTAATTGATAAGTCTATTTTATCTCAATACCAACCACCCTGCCATAACCTAAGCTTACATTTTAAAGTGCAATCTTACACTTTTGTAAGATGAGATGGACTTTATTTTACCCAAAAGGCAATCAAGGCAATTAGCCAAAGGTGGGCTGGATAGAAAATATAGAAGAAATATTTGCTCCACTTGCTGCTGGATCCTCGCTCACCATTATAGAAGTGCAAGAGGGGAAGAACACTGATAAAGAGCCAGTCTGAATTATAGAGCAGCATCGATAGCGTGTCCTGCAGAGTTGGATAAATTTGAATACTCATGGCAAAGAGAACTCCCGCCCAAACTACATAGGACAAGTTTCTGAAAAAGACTTGATTTCTAAAAAGGTAGGTCAAGATCATGAAAGGAAGCAGAGCCATGCCGCCTTCGCTAAAGAGAAGCCCCGCCAGCAAGACTAATACTCCTGCCGCTATCCGCAAACCATGCTTCCTATCCTTAGCAGCTCCGCCATTTTCAGAAAAACCAAAGAAAAGACTCAGCATGAGGACCCCGCAGGCCAAGGTCAGGAAGATATTGTGACTGAGGTAGATGCCCTTTTCCTGAAAGAGAAGCGTCAGGATACAGTTTCCTGTCTGCATCAGGGCTGCCCAAAAGAAGAGCCGCATATTGTAAGCCAGACGATTGCGAGTGTGGAGAAAACCTTCCACTGCCATGAAGGCAAATGCTACTCCGACACAGCGGGTTAGGGCATGCAAGATGCCATCCCAACCATCCGGCACCAGCCCCGGTATCTGGCTGATATGGTCAAAAACCATAAGAAATGCCATGAAGAGCTTCAACTGAAAAGCATTTATACCTTTTGATTTCATTTTTCTATCTCCTTCTTATTTCTTGACTCTATGATAATAAAAAAGAAAGGCTGGTACCATAACCTAACCTTTCATTTGCTAGTTTTATTCTTACAATTTTGTCACTTTAAGAAATCTTGCAGGAGCATTCGTAAAAATAGGACAAAACCTAGTGACTTTTATGAGAACTCTCTTCTGCCTGCAACTGTTCTAAAAATCCTTTGACAGCTTGTCGGTCTGCTTCCGTTCCAGAGCCCTCTATGTTACAAATATGGCGGAGACCGTACTGCTCCACTATCTTATCCGTCGCCCCGCAAAAGGTCCGCGGATAACGCTTCTGATTGCCATTGATGACAAAGCCTTTGATTAGATGTCTGTACTTTCTGATGAAGCGCTTGGTCGTCCACGGAATCTGCCCAGCACCGCTATTTCTGCTGACTAAAATACAGGGCTCCTCCAGCTTTTTCCAGACTGACTGGCTAGGCAACCCCAGACTTTTAGCAAACTTCTTGCCCAAACCAGTCAGACTATCGTAAACCACTACTAGCAACTTTCTTCCTCCTACTCAAAGATCAATTTCTTCTCAGGAAAGGCGATGGAAACCGTCGTTCCCTGACCAACTTGAGAGTCTATAGCAATCTTGTGTCCCAGCTGGTCAGCAATTTTCTTGGACAGATAAAGACCTAAGCCTGAGGACTGCTGGGTCAAACGACCATTGTAACCTGAGAAACCACGCTCAAAAACCCGCAGCAAATCAGCATTTTGAATGCCCAGACCCGTGTCCTTGATGTAGAGTCTGTCCTCATGAAAATAAATCTCTATGCTGCCTTCTTTGGTGTATTTAAGACTATTGGATAGGACCTGCTCCAAAATCACTAGAAACCACTTTTTATCAGTGACAATCGTGTGGTCTAGATCATGAAGATTGAGTCTGAGTCCTTGCTGAATAAAGAAAAGGGCATATTTCTTGACTACTTCTCTGACCAAATCAGCCAGATTTTCCTGCTTCAGAACTAGATCATCATGGAAGCTTTCCAGACGGAGGTACTGAAGCACCAGATGAACGTAGGACTCGATCTTAAAGAGCTCCTGCTCCAGCTGAGACTTAGCTTCCTTATCCTTCAAGTCACCAATCAAAAGTGAACTGGCAGCAATAGGAGTCTTGACTTGATGAACCCACAGAGTATAGTAATCCAGCAAATCATTGTATTTTTCCTGCTCAACCAAGAGCTGATTCTTCTGTTCGTACTCCAGCTCCTCCACTCTTTCCTGCAAAAGCTTTTCTAGAGGAGTCTGAGCCTGAGCAGAGGCCTGCAGCTTCTGGCTGCGATAAGCCTTATAGGACGTCCAAGCATCTGCTCCGATAAACAAAAGAGACAGAAAAGCCAGCAAGAGCGCGACATATTCCAGCAGACTGCGGTAAGCATCAAAGACAAAGGCAAAGAGCAGAATAAAGCCTAGCAGCAGAATCAAAAGAGCTAGAAAAAATCGCCGCGAATAAAGGTAAGACTTAAGAAAGAAAAATTTATCCTGTGTGTCCATTGATGAGACCGTATCCTATTCCTTTTTTGGTTTCGATGAAATTCTTCAGTCCGTGCTCTTCAAGCTTCTTACGCAGGCGAGCCACATTGACCGATAGGGTATTGTCGTCGATGAAAAAGTCACTGTTCCAGAGTTCCTTCATCAGATCATCACGCGCTACGATACCATCTGCGTGCTCAAAGAGGACCCGCAAAATCTGAAATTCGTTCTTGGTCAAGGTCACCACTTTCCCATCAAAGACCAGATCAGTCGACTTGAGATTGAGAATGACACCCTGGTGCTCCAAGAGACTCTGGTCGTTTCCAAACTCATAGGAACGGCGCAGCAAGCCCTGAACCTTAGCCAGAAAGACATTATTGTCAAAAGGTTTGGTCACATAGTCATCTGCCCCCATATTGATAGCCATGACAATGTCCATGGACTGATCGCGAGAAGACAGAAACATGATGGGCACCGTTGAAATCTTGCGGATTTCCTGACACCAGTGATAGCCGTTAAATAAGGGCAGGCCGATATCCATCAGCACCAGATGCGGCTCCTCTCGAACAAAGACAGTCAGCACATCCATAAAGTCCTCGACTGCCACTACCTGAAAGCCCCATTGTTCCAGCATTTTCTTAATCATCTGACGGATGACTGGATCATCTTCTACTAGTAAAATCTTGTGCATCTTTCCCTCCCGATTGCTTGCTAGTAACATTATACCAAAAAATGCGCTTGCTTGTTTATCATCCTCAGTCTAAGGTAGGATTTTTCTGGAAAAGAGAAATTCTATCAGAAAAATATGCTATACTAACTAGTAGAAATTGGAGATATAACATGAGCAATATTTTTACTTACCTTGAAGAAGTGCAGCATGACAGCATTTATGATAAACCTTTTAATGAACTGGATCTGCTAGTTCTGACAGAGATGACCTACTTGCCTTTTGACCAACTAGTGCATGAAGACATGTCCCCCTACTGCGACTGCCGGCTGCTGGATTTGGCCGACCAAGTACCGCGTGACCTCTCCATGATGGTCAGCAAAAACCGACTAAAACTGCTAGATTTGGCCGCAGCCTCTACCCGCTTTAAAAATCTAAAACTGATGGGCTATGTCAATGATGTTGACCAAGATATCCAGAAGCAATTCGCTGCCTTGATTTTCAAAATCAAGCCCGATACCTATGTCCTGGTCTTTCGCGGCACAGACGACTCCATTGTCGGCTGGAAGGAAGACTTCCACATGACCTATATGGCTCAAATCCCTGCTCAGAAAATGGCCGCCCGCTATCTGCAAAACGCCTTAGAAAATCTGCCCGGTAACTTTATCCTAACCGGCCATTCCAAAGGAGGAAACCTGGCTTCTTATGCAGCCAGTCAGATGGAAGCATCGCTTCAAGATCGTATTGAAGCCATCTACAGCTATGACTCTCCCGGTCTCAATCACTCTGTCACCGAAAGCGATGGCTATCAGGCTATGGTTGAAAGGATGAAACGCTACCTGCCTCAGAACTCCATCGTTGGCATGATGCTGGAAACACCTAAGGAAGCTAGGATTGTCAAAAGCAGTGCCATTGGCGGCTTTGCCCAGCACGATACCTTTTCGTGGAAAATCAAGGGAGACTCTTTCCTATTGCTGGATACACTAGATGCAGAGAGCCTGCAGATTGACAAAACGTTTAAAAATTGGGTGAGCTCCGTTTCAGATGAAGAACTTAAAGACTTTTTCGACCTCTTTTTCGGACTGATTTTGGATGCTGGTATCCAGTCTGTCGATGAACTGTCCAATGTTGAAAACTTTAACAAAGTCCTCGATATCCTGAAAAATGCTCAATCTCTAACAGACCAAGAACGTGACATGCTGCTGCGCTTGTCCAAGCTCCTGCTGAATATGCGTGTTCAAAGCTGGAAGGATGACATTAGCATACCTAATCTTTCTGAAATTGGCAAGGATATCCGAGAAAATCTATCACGCTGGAGTAGGCAGTTGCCTTTCGGCCAGTCTGAGACTGACAAAAAGGAAGAGACTGCTACAGAAGTTCACGAGTAAAATCGCAAAAGTCCTCTTTATCTTATCCAACAGAAAACTTGGCCTTTCCATACCAAAAAAGAAACAAGCTCTTATCTTGACAGCTTGTTTTTTCTTTGTTAGAATGTAACAAACCTATTTACAACTAAATAGTGATAAAAATTAGAAAGGAAACCATCATGAAATCTATCAAAGGAATCGCCCTTATTGCTGTCAGCATAATCCTGACCATCTATGCTTGGGCTTCAGCTGGAATGACCAACTTTATCGTACCCGGTCTGGCCTTAACTACCCTTTCGCTGACCTTTTTACTTGCGACTCGGAACGCCCTTTTGGAAAAATGGTTCCATGGCATCGAAAAGATGTACGCCTATCATAAGTTTACAGCTATATTTTCCGTCGTTCTGCTTGCTCTACACAATGTTGCCATGGGCGGCAGTCTCTGGGGATCTCATTTAGCAGCTCAGCTTGGGAATGTCGGCATCTATCTCTTTGTCAGCATTGTCCTAGTGGCCTATCTCGGCAAGCACATCAAGTATGAGGCTTGGCGCTGGATTCACCGCTTTGTCTATCTGGCCTATATCTTTGGTCTCTTTCATGCTTATATGCTGATGGGCGGTCGACTCCTGACACCGACCTTGCTAGGCTTCGTAGTCGGATTCTACGCTATCATCGGTTTAGCTTCTGGCTTTTATATCATCTTCCTCTATCAAAGTTTGGCCTTTCGCCATCTGGGAAAAATCATTCAGGTCAAACGCCTAAACCACGATACCGTGGAGTTGAAGATTCAACTCAGTCAAAAACTAGATTACCAGTATGGGCAGTTTGCCTTCATCAAGATTTTCCAAGAAGGATTTGAAAAAGCGCCGCACCCTTTCTCTATCTCTGGTGGCCATGACAATATCGTCTACTTTACTATCAAGAACTCTGGCGATCACACTAAGAAACTTTATGACAAGATCCAAGAGGGAACCAAGATCACCATTGACCGAGCTTATGGTCACATGATTCTGGACCAAGGGCAGGAAAAACAAATCTGGATTGCTGGTGGGATTGGCATTACGCCCTTCATCTCCTATATCCGAGAAAATCCTAATCTGAATCGTCCAGTCAGCTTCTACTATGCTTACACTGGAGCTGAAAATGCTGTTTACCTAGACCTACTCAAAGACTACGCAGCCAAGAATCCGCAGTTTGATCTTCATTTGGTCGATAGCAAGGTCTCCGGCTATTTGGACTTCAAGAATTATCCTCTGGACGACAAAACTACGGTCTTCATGTGCGGACCTGTCAAAATGATGGAGAAACTAGCCGACGAATTTAAAAAGACCAATCCTAAAGCAGATCTGGTCTATGAAGGCTTTAAATTTAAATAAAGAAGGCAAAAAGAGGAGTTCAATCCTCTTTTTTAGTCTATTTTGATTCAGTAGATTTTGAAAAAGATAAAATTTCTATCACTCAATATCCAAAAATAGACTTTTCAAACTACAAAAATATACGGAAAAGATTAATTCCAATCAGAATAAGAAAGAGAATTGAAAATCCGATAAACAAGTATTTAAAATACTTTTCATTAAGTGGCTCGCCATAGCGACTATAGATAGAACTGTTCTATCCTACTACTTTGCCTGATATTAAAGATGTAGATTTACTTCTAAACATATTGTATCAAAATTTTCATCTATACCAAAGTCTATATAGAGTATGACTCTTACTTCAAGATTTTATCGTTTTTCGATATGTTTTTCTTGAAATACAATAAAAATTGGATTATAATAAAAATAAAAGGAAAAGAAAATCTACTGCCGGCTGATTTTCGATAGAGGTAAGCATCATGAAAAAGATTGAATTAAAAAATAATTCTTTGCTCAAAGATATCGTTACTCTTCTGAATCTTATCATAGTGGGTTATGCTGCTATTCTGGTCTTTCTTACTATCCTAAGTGTGATTTCTTACACCGGTCTTTCCGACAGGTTGGGAATGAAGCTCAATGTTCAATTTCTGCCCTCAGATGATTTTTCAAATTTGTGGAGTATTTTAGCCTTTGTTATAAATCTTCTCACAGCTTCTTTGACTATTTATCTCATCTATCTTGCTCGTAATTTCATCAAAAATTTGATTGGTGGAAAGATTTTTGATTCATCAAACACGCAACTAGCTGATAAGGCATGGAAAGTATTTCTGGCTCTGACCTTTCTTTCCGTTAAGGTTGCTGCATCAGGCAATCCCATCGCCCTCCCCTTCTCTTTTAACGCCAGTATGAGCTTTACACCTCTCTTGGGCGCTCTGATTATTTGGCTGATGATGAAGATTCTGGAAAAGGGGATTGATATAGCTGAAGAAAATGAATTTACCATCTAGGAGGCTGCTATCATGATTATTGTTAATCTTGATGTTCAGCTGGCCAAGAAAAAGATGAAACTGGGTGAATTAGCCGATATCATCGGCATTACCAACGCCAACCTTTCCATTCTCAAAACGGGCAAGGCTAAGGCTATTCGCTTTAGCACCCTCAATGCTATCTGTGAAGCCCTTGATTGCCAGCCCGGAGACATCCTAGAATTTACAGATGATGAAGAATAAAAAAACTCCCGTCCTAGCCGATTCCATTCAGCTGAGGAGGGAGTTTTGCTTTTCTATTCAATCATTTGTGTTTCGGCTAGTTTCTTATACCAGTGAGCGGATTTCTTCGGATAGCGTTCCTGGGTTTCAAAGTCTACGTAGAATAAGCCGTAGCGTTTTTCATAACCGTTAGACCAAGAAAAGACATCCATCAGAGACCAGATAAAGTAGCCCTTGACATTAGCCCCGTCCGCAATCGCATCGGATAAAACTTCCAGATGCTGCTTGACGTAGTCGATCCGAGCATCGTCGTAAACCGTATTGTCCACAAATTCATCTTTATAACCCAGACCATTTTCTGTGATATAAATCTTCTTGTAGTTGGGATAATCTTTCTTAATCCGCATGATTTGGTCATAGAGACCTTGCGGATAGATAATCCAATCCCAATCAGTTTTTGGTATATGGGTTGGAGACTCTCTGCTCCCTACTCCCTTAATCTGGTACTTAGAGCTTCCCTTTTCGCCTTTTCCGTTATGGATAATTTCTGTTTCACCGTCAAAGTCGCGCATCCAGTCACTCATATAGTAGTTGATGCCGAGGAAATCATTGAGGTCTTTAGCTGCTTCTAGAGCCGCAAAGTCTTCATCTCGCAAATCCAGCTGGCCACCATTGACCTTAAGGATGTGATTCACTCCTGCCAGAGTTACATCTGAATAGTGTCCCAGATAAGTCGCATCTAGGATAAATTTGTTATGAATAATATCTTCCAACTCTGCTGCTCTGACATCTGCTGGATTTTCTGGATCGTAAGGATATTTTGTCGGAAGTGCATGAACGACACCGATTTCACCCTTGTAGCCCTTGTCCTTATAGAGCTTAACAGCACGGGCATGGGAGACCATCATGTTGTGATGGGATTGGAAAACCTTGGCCAAGTCATACTGGATTCCTGGCGGGAATTTTCCTACTAAGTACTGACCATCGCCAATGGGACCAATTTCATTGAAAGTTGTCCAATAGCGAACTTCTGGAAATTCTTCAAAACAGAAAGCCGCATAGTCCACAAAGTGCTCAATATTTTCCCGATTGAGGAAATCGCCATTTGAATGAAGAGCCTCTGGTGTATCAAAGTGGTGAAGGGTCACAAAAGGTTCTACATGATGTTTGTGGCATTCTGCGAAAAGATTATGGTAAAATTCCACACCTTTTGGATTGACCTCGCCATAGCCTGTCGGGAAAATCCGTGACCAAGCAATGGAGATCCGAATCCCATTGACACCATACTCTTCAGCCAATTTCAGATCCACAGGGTACTTATGGTAAAAGTCACTGGCAGGTTCTGCCGTGTACCAGTAGTTATCCTCTAGGTATTTATCCCAAGCAACTGGTCCTTTTCCATCTGTGTGGGTTGCTCCCTCAGCTTGATAGGCTGCTGTTGCACCACCGAAAATAAAATCTTTAGGTAAGCTTTTTGTCATCTTATTTTCCTTTCAATAGCCTTTGAGGTGAAACAAGTGAGTAAATAGGTAAGTAACAGGGGAATTGAACTTTGCTTCACCTCAAATGAACTAACAAATTAGTTGTTGAATTGCTCCTGAACAAAGGCCAGTGCTCCTTTACCATCACGGGTTAGTTTGATGTATTGGGCGCCTTCGGTCTTAGCTAGCTTGATCCCCAATTTATCAGTTTCCGCCTTCATGTCTTCAAAGTTTGAAGCAACTTGAGGAGCCAGGATAACCAGGTCAAACTCAGGCAGCATTTCACGGTGAGCACCGTATCCACCCGCTGCTGCTTTGACAGGAACATTGTATTCAGCTGCTGCTTTATTCAAAGCGTTGGCCAGCAATCCGCTAGTACCACCGCCTGCACAGAGCACCAGAACATTGGTTTCTTCGCTAATATTGTTTTGCGCTGGAGCTTCTTCATCCACACCTGCTTTTTCAAGGATAGCGTCCGCTTTAGCAGTATTAAAGTTAGCTGCTACTTTTTCTTTAAGAGCATCATTAGATTTGCCAGAACGTTCTTCTTCTAAGATTTGTTCATCATAAACCTTGACAAATGGATAGTAAATAATCACATCCACTACGACAAGAAGAGCTGCAAGAACAAAGGACAGAAGCTGGAAGTTGGTACCCAGCACAATTCCCAGAGGTCCAGGTGTCACCCAAGGAAGGTTGGCTGAGAAGGAGTTCATGTTCAACGTATCAACAAAGAATTTGAAAATCCATACGTTTGCGATAGGAGCAAAGATAAATGGAATAAAGAAAATCGGATTCAAAACGATTGGTGCTCCAAAGAGAATAGGCTCATTGACACCAAAGAAAGTTGGGACAACAGATGCCCGTCCAATTGCACGGTTACGCTCGGACTTACAGACCCACATGAAGAGGAATGGAACGATCAAGGTCGCACCAGTACCACCCATGGTAACGATGAACATTTGAGTACCAGAAGTGATGACCTTATCCGCATGCTGGCCAGCTTGAACCAAAGCCAAGTTGGCATCAATATTGGCATAAGTAATAGCAGCAATGGCAGGCTCAACGATAGATGGACCGTGAATTCCCACAAACCAGAAGAAAGCATAAGCACCAAAGATAAGCGTGATTCCCAGATAGCCATCTGCCGCTGAGAAAAGCGGAGCAAGAAGCGTTCCAATGGATTCAGCAACAGTTACTCCCAGACTTGCTTTAACAAGCAGTTCCAAACCGTAGAGCAGAACGACTGAAACAGTAAATGGAATCAAGTCTTTAAATACTTGCGAGATATTTGGTGGAACTTCTTCTGGCATACGGATGGTAACATTATTTTTCACACAAACCTTGTAAACATTAACCGTAACAAAGGCTGCGATGAAAGCTGTCAAAAGACCTTTGGTTCCCATGAAGGCAGTTAGGAAGCCGCCTTCCTTGGCAGGCTCAGCAGCCATGAGGAGGAATCCGACCATAGAAGCCAGCATAGTAGACAAGAAGTTAATCTGGTTTGTCGCAGGCAGGTCGCGGTTGACAGAGTCTGTCAAAGCCTTTGCAGTGGTTCCACCCACAAAGAAAGCCAGAATCCCCATCGAATAGCTATAAGGGGTCATTAGGAAAGTTTCAATGTCCTTCGACCAGTGGAAACCCCAAGCATTTGGCACATAGGCAATCAAGATAAAAATAGATGAGAAGAGGATGACTGGCATACCAGCGATAAAACCATCCCGAATAGCACGGAGATAGATATTCCGAGAAATCTTCTCAAAGAAAGGCTTCCCTTTCTCAATAAGTCCGATGAGTTTGTTCATTATTTTACTCCTCTTTTGTATAGTTCAATCAAATGGTGCATCATGTCTTTTAGCAAAATGGTAGTCATTAGGTGGTCTTGGCCGTGCATCATGGTCACACTGTAAGCCAAGTCCTCACCAGCCGCTTCTTTTGTCAAGAGACTGGTCTGAGCATGGTGAGCTTCAGCGATGCAACCATTGGCTTCTTCTACCAAGGCATCTGCCTTAGCAAAATCCCCAGCCTCTGCGGCTTTCAATGCTTCCAGGAGCTTGGAGCGAGCATCACCAGCGTAGGCCACAATTTCAAAACCGAGCAATGTTACTTCTTCTCTATTCATGAGAGTTCCTCCTTGTATTCTTATGTGAAATTTTATTATTTTTTATTATAAAAGACGTTGAATATGCAGCACCAGGTAGACCCGTTCGCTGCGGTAAAGATCAATTCCCGTCTTCTGGGCAATGATGTGGTATATATCGCTTCCGACCTGATAGGCTTGAGGATAGGTCATCTGGATCTGACTTTCCATTTCCAGAAGGGAAACATTGTCATCACGGCTTCTGTCCAGATAGTCTAAAAAGTAGTTCAGGTGAATCATAAAACGGTCATAAAAATTGCTGTTTTCTGCACTTCTTTTAATGCCATTTTTCTTCAGCTCTGCTTCAACTGCAGCAAGAATATCTTTTCGCTTGCCCAAGTGACTTTGCCCCTCGGGATTGGTCTCCCCTTCAGCATTGATAAAGTGATATGCAATGCGATTGACCTCGTCGCTAGGGAAATGATCCAACAACCGCTCGCGGTATGTCGCTACTGCTTCCTGAGCAATCTGATAAGGGACAGGGTATTTGTCCGAAGCATCCGGCAGATCACTCTCCTTGTAGCGCCCCTGCTGCACAGCCTGATAAGAACAGTAGATGTGATCTGTCAGCGTGACATAGATATACTCCTGGACAGGGTAATCATACTTCTTAGAAAGGGTATCAATCACATCATAAGTCACTGTGATAAAGTCCAGTGGAACATCTTTGAGCAAGGCCACAAAGTTTTCTTTAGACTCTTCCGTTCTTAGGCGAAAAATTTTCTCAATCTTACTTTCAAGAACGATATCACCCTTCTTTTTATTAAAGGCTATACCACTGCCAATCAGAACAACCTCTTCACCATTTTCATGTTTGGCTAGAGCAACATTGTTGTTCATAGGATGTATGATTCGATACATATCTCCTCCTCTTCATTTTCTAGGGTTCTGGCAAAACAAAAAGACCACAAACAAACCGAGGCTATATCTTCCCTCAATTTATTTGCGGTCACGCCTAATCCAACTTAGTAACGCTCACCCTATTCAATTTCTGATTTCATTATAGCATATCAGTCGCAGAATGTAAACCCTTACTTTATTTATATTTCAACAAATTTTAAGCTCTTTCTTTCCAAGAGGTAGCTGTTTTTTGAAGAACCTTGTTGAGCTCATCAATATTTTCAAATCCTGTTGTACGAAGCCACTTGCGAGCTGCTTCTTCACCTTGCTCAATGTAGTCTTTGACACTGCCAGCCCAAGTCGCACGTCCGCAAAGAACGCCATTGAAGTTGGCACCTGACTCATGAGCAAACACAAGAGTTTCTTGGAAGAGTTTCGCAGATACACCAGCACTCAAGTAGATGTATGGCAGATTAGTCGCCTCATCTTGTTCCTTGAAGAAGGCAGCAGCTTGTTCTTTAGTATGCACCACTTCACCAGCACCAAAGCCTTCAACATATTTGACGTTGACTGGAACTTCCACTTTCAAGACATCAATGTTGAAACGTGGATCTGAGAAGACCTTCATGGCACCGATAACCTTGCGTGGCTTCTCTTTCGCGTATTCAGCGCTGGAAGCATCCGTAATCTTTTCATCGTAAGCTAAGATTTCAAGGAAGAAAGGAATATCTTCTGCCACACACTCAGAACCTACACGCTCGATATAAGCCTGCTTTTGCTGGTTAAGTTCTTCGGAGCTGTCTACATCATAGTAAAGGAGGAATTTAACCGCATCTGCACCTTGTTCTTTGATGCGTTTTGCTGACCAAACATCCAGACAGTCTGGCAGGCGCTTGGTACTAGAAGTATCGTAACCTGTCTTTTCATAGGCCAATAGCAAGCCAGCATTCTTGTCCAAAGCTTTCGTAGCAGGCAGTCCATACTCAGGATCCAGCAACATAGATGAGGCATAAGGAGTTAGCTCTTCTGCGACCAAAACTTTCAGTTCTTCCATTTGAGCTACTGTTGGTTCTGCTTCCTGGTGTTGAGCCATGAGACGTTTCAAAGCACCACGTTGGTCAAAAGCCAAGGCAGAAATGATGCCATGCTCATCAGAAAGTTTTTCCATGTACTTACGTTTTTGTTCTGTTAATACCATTCTTTATACCTCTTTTACTGTGATTTGATTGTATAGTCCATCGTAGTTTTCAACGTTGACATGACCAGTCATTTTTTCTTGGGCATTGAGCATGCCCAGAACATTTGCTTTTTTGAGCAGAGAGACATCATCTTCTTGATGACTCAAGGCTGAAGAGATCCCTGCAACAGTTGAGTCTCCAGAGCCAACTGGATTGACCACTTGGATTTTAGGAATATCTACTTTATAGAAAGTATTCCAGTGCTTAGCAAAAGCTCCATCTGCACCGAGTGATACGATGATCCACTCGATTCCATCAAAGAGCGGTTCTGAAAGGACAGCTTTTAACTCATCCAAATCTTTGGAAACTTCGCGACCCAACAACTGAGAAAGTTCCTCATTATTAGGTTTGATGGCAGTTGGTTTGACATCTGATTTGAGTACAGCTTCCAGAGCTGCTCCAGAGCAATCCAACACCACCTTATTGCCAGCTTGATTAGCAATTTCAACCAATTGAATATAATATTCAACAGGTAAACCAGTTGGTAGACTTCCCGAAATGCTAACCACCTCAGCTGATTCCATTAATGATTTAAAATGATGTAAAAAACCATTTGCCTCATCTGCTGTAATAGTCGGACCGGCTTCCAGGATTTCTGTTTGCTTACCTTCGTGTAAGATAGCAATACAGTTTCTCGTATCTCCCGAAATGTTATAAAAGCATTGTCTAACATTAGGATGAAGGTTTTGTGATAAGAACTCTCCATTAGTCCCACCAATCAGGCCCGTCGCAGCAACATTATCTCCAATTTCTGCCAAGACCCTGGTTACGTTGAGACCCTTTCCACCTGCAGTTTTAATGACTTCTGCAGCGCGATTAACAGTATCAATTTTCAATTCTTCTAAGGGATAGGAAATATCGATAGAAGGATTCATGGTCACTGTAAGAATCATCTAGCTACCTCTCTAATCGTGGTACTCTCCACGATCCCATTTTTCAAGAAATTCTGTAAAGAAGTTGGCATCTGTTTGATGAGCGTTGTGAGTCTCAACATGCTCAATCTTAGCAATTAATTTTTTATTTTCTTCAGTCGGCTTGTACTCCGCATGGATGAAAGCTTCAATGATATCACACATGAGGAGCTCACCAGTAATTTTTCCACCAAAACCAATAACATTTGCGTTGAGTTCTTCCTTAGCATAGAGAGCTGAAGTCATGTCACGTACCAAAGCTGAACGAACACCAGGAACTTTATTTACAGCGTTGTTGATACCGACTCCTGTACCACAGATACAAACACCAAGATCAGCTTGTCCACTAACGACTGCCTCCCCTACTTTTTTACCAAAGATTGGGTAGTGAGTACGTGTATGGTCATAAGTACCAAAATCAAGAACTTCATAGCCTTTTGATTTTAGAAAATCTGAGACTGCCATTTTTTCATTGGTAACGATATGGTCACATCCAATTGCAATTTTCATTTGATTTCTCCTTTTCTTAGCACATCTTGTTGAGCATATCAACTCGGATTTGGTGGCGACCGCCGTCATATTTTCCATTGACAAAGCCTTTGGCAATGTTCTTAGCTAGTCCTTCACCAACGATTTCAGCTCCCATTGTAATCATGCGAGAGTTGTTATGACCACGAGTCATGTAGGCAGAGCGTTCATCTGAGACTTCTGCCGCAACCATGCCTTTGATTTTGGTCGCTACCATGAATGGACCAGCTCCATAAGCGTCAATGACAATACCAAGATTCTCCTCTTGTTTATTCACCTCAGCCGCAACTGCAAGGGTCACATCAACAAAATCTTGACCTTCTTTCGTCACATCCACCACTTCAAAGTTTTCTCCGACGAGAAAATCCTTGACCACATCTTTCAGCTTGCTTCCAGCAGCATCTGCTCCAATAATAATTGCCATGAGCATTCTCCTTTGTTTGATTTTTTGCACAGAATATTGTTTACAAAAAACACTTTCTGTTTCCTATAAGCATACTATACTCCTTTAAAAGTTATTTGTCAACATATTTTTGTTTATTTTAATCAAAATATTTTTAAAGATGATTAAAATAAACAAAAAAAGCCCTAAAAAGAGCTTTTTGATAATTTTTTCATCCATTTAAAATAAACTAGGAAATAATCTTGGTATAAACTTCCAGTTCTTCCTGAGCATTTTCAGACATCTGGTCCGTGATAACAGCTGTAATATCTGCCAAAGGACAGATAGAAGTGAAATCTTCCTTGCCAATCTTTGAAGAATCAATCAGCAGGTAGGTCTCTGTCGAGCGCTCCAAAGCTAGCTTCTGGGTGTAGGCTTCTTCAAAAGAAGAAGTCATAATCTGACCATTTTTGATACCATTGCCGCTGAAAAACATCTTGGTAAAATACATCTTGTCCATGATGGCATTGGTCATCTCACCAACAAAGGCTTGAGTCGCTTCCCGCATCTCCCCACCAAGTAGAAAGACTTTGAAGGTATCCGACTTCTTCTTCAAAAGATCGTGAAAAATCGGAAGGCAGTTGGTAATCACGCGCAGATGCTGATTGCTGATTTCCTCAGCTAGCACTTCCACAGAAGTCCCAGGTCCAAGAAAAATAGTGTCGCCATCTTCAATCAGCTCCACAGCCTTCTTGGCCACAGTCCGCTTGGCCTCGATATTCTGATAAAGCTTCTCTTCATGAGGGATTTCTCTATACTTGAGGTGCTGATTACTCTTAGCCCCACCGTGAACACGAGTCAGCAGCCCTTTACTTTCCAACTCTATCAAGTCCCGCCGAACCGTCATATCAGATACCTTCATAGTCTCCACAATATCCGCAACCGTCACCGTTCCCGCTCGATCAACCAGCTTAACTATTTCGTCTTGTCTCTGATTTTTACCCATACTTTATCCTCTCTATACATTGGTTTTGTTTATTATAACTCATTTTTCTGTTTTTTTCTATATTTTTTGTTTGTTTTAAACAAAATAGAAGGTTTGTGATATGGTATCGGACATAAAAAAGCACCTCGCAATGATCTGCAAGATGCTTTTATACTACATATATTTTTAATAAAAAAGGATAGCAAAAATTGCCACCCAATTTAAAGGTAAATCTTACCCCCAAAACTTTATTATGAAATCCCATCTGCTTTTATTATCCTACTTCTTCTGATCCAAAATCGCAGTTCCCAGACTAATAACAACCAGAAAAGCTGCTAATAAAGGGTTAAGTGGAAAAAGAATGACAACTAAAAGCAGCAACAACGTAAGTGATGCAATTTTCACTGTTTTCATAATATAACTCCTAAAACTTTTTCAATAGAAATTATACACATATATATATAGTTTGTCAAGCGATTTCACAGTTTTTTTATAGTTTTTTTCTTTAGGAAAAAAATTCTCTAACTACTGCTTATAATAATATTCGTCAGCAGGTGCATTTCCTATGTTTTGACCGAATAATAATCTTGGCTTAGCTTCATCAGATTCATCACCATATGGATTTCTAAAACCGATTTTAAATAAAGCAATCATTGCTCCAGTATTACCTGCACGTATATTGAGTGTTGGAAACTTAGCATTTGAAACAGAATTTGGAGAAATAGTCTCATTTCTGCTTGTTTTTCCACCAGAAGTTATGGTTACTTCTTCACCACGCCCATTTTTCCAAACTCCAGCTAAAGATTCAAAATCACCCTTCATAATAGCTTCCACATCTAAATCATGCTGCAGAATAGAACCATCTGTATTATTCAGAGATCCATCTTCATTTTCCTCAGTAGTTCCGAAAAAATCATTTTGGTTGGCAAAAACCATTTCATGATTTGGGTTACCATCAGACATCGTAATAGTAACCAGAGGATTCTGCTTTTCTTTATACTTGAAAACACGAACTGTTATGGTAAAATCTGTATTCCCATCTGATTTTTGCATCTTGTCTGATGCAACTAAAGTTCCTCCTTCCGTCTTCCATTCAGTGGTAAACCGAGCGGATACTACTCCATCTGGAGTTCTATAGCTAATTTCCCATTTTTTCTCACTTCCAGTAAGTTGAGCCTTTTCACCGGTATTAGCAATATAATCTCCTACAATACTTATTCCACTTTCTGAATTAGTAGAATGTGCAGATGAACTGGATGTAAATGACATCACTTGTTTTTCATCAGTTCTCTTTTCCACCTTAGAACCAAAGAGGAAAAAAATCGTTACACCTATAATTATTATCATTATTGTACCAATTATATATAAAAGTTTAGTCCTGCCCCACTTATTCATTACTTGACATTCCTCCGGTTTCAAACTTTTATTATTAGTATACTCTATTTCATTCTCTTAGTAAAACAGATGAATGAAAATCTCTCACATATAGTAATCTATCCAAGCTATTATTTTGCCTTTTCTCAAAAATTTCTAAAGAAAAAACCGCTTATGCGATTTCTTCTCTCTATATATAAGATAAACTTATTTCGTATTATCAATCAACTAACAAAACCGTTTTAAAATCTCTTTTATCCAATCAAACTGCCATTTGGGACCTTTTCATCCACAGTAAGGAGAGTCAGTTGGTCACCGTGTTCAGCTGAGAGAATCATACCTTGGCTGATACGGCCCATCATTTTGCGCGGTTTGAGGTTGGCTACGATTTGGACTTTCTTGCCGACCAGTTCTTGCTCATTTGGATAGTATTTAGCAATGCCAGAAAGGATTTGGCGGTCCTCACCATCACCTGCATCCAAACGGAACTGAAGAAGCTTATCCGAGCCTTCAACTTTAAACACCTCTTTGACTTCTGCGACACGGATTTCCACCTTATCAAAGTCGTCAAACTTGATTTCCTTGCGGTTAAGTTTGAGCTCGACTTCTTCTGGATTCCATTCTTTTTCAACCGCAGGTTTGTTGCCTTCCATTTGTCCCTTGATATAAGTAATTTCTTCTTCCATATCCAGACGTGGGAAGATTGGTGTCCCTTTCTCTACAACTGTCAGACCTGCTGGGAGTTGGTCAATTGCTAGATTTTCCAGAGAAGCAGCTTGAGGCAAGCCAAGTTGACTGAGGACAGCCTTGCTCGTTTCCATCATGAAAGGCTCAATCATGTGGGCCACAACACGAAGACTGGCAGCCAAGTGGCTCATAACACTTGCAAGTTGATTGCGGAGGGCCTCATCCTTAGCCAAGACCCAAGGAGCAGTTTCATCAATGTATTTATTGGTACGAGAGATAAGCGTCCAGACTGCTTCTAGGGCGCGTGGGTAGTCTACCGCATCCATGTATTTGTAGTAGTCATCGATAGATTGAGCTGCTACCTGAGCCAGAGGTCCGTCAAAGTCTGTCACATTTTCTTCATAAGTTGGTACTTGACCGTCGAAGTACTTGTTAATCATGGAAACAGTACGGTTGAGGAGGTTCCCAAGGTCATTAGCTAACTCATAGTTGATACGACCTACATAGTCCTCAGGAGTAAAGGTTCCGTCTGAACCAACTGGAAGACTGCGCATGAGGTAATAACGCAGGGCATCCAAGCCATAGCGTTCTACCAGCATTTCAGGATAGACCACATTGCCCTTGGATTTGGACATCTTGCCATCCTTCATGACAAACCAGCCGTGAGCAATCAAGCGGTCGGGCAGCTTAATATCCAGCATCATGAGCAGGATTGGCCAGTAGATAGAATGGAAACGCAGAATGTCCTTGCCCACCATGTGGAAGACTGTTCCATTCCAGAATTTATCGTAGTTAGCATGATCATCCTGACCGTAGCCAAGTGCTGTCGCATAGTTGAGTAGTGCATCAATCCAGACATAAATAACGTGTTTAGGGTTAGATGGTACCGGCACGCCCCAAGTAAAGGTCGTCCGAGATACAGCTAGGTCTTCCAGACCTGGCTCAATGAAGTTTTTCAGCATTTCATTGAGACGTCCGTCTGGTGTGATAAAGTCTGGATGAGATTTGAAAAATTCTACCAAGCGGTCTTGGTACTTGCTGAGGCGCAGGAAGTAAGACTCTTCTGATACCCACTCCACTTCATGTCCAGATGGCGCAATTCCACCAGTTACTTTCCCATTTTCATCACGGAAGACTTCTGCCAGCTGGCTTTCTGTGAAGAATTCCTCATCTGATACAGAATACCAGCCTGAATATTCACCCAAGTAGATATCATCTCGGGCTAAGAGTCGTTCAAAGACATCGGCTACAACCTTTTCATGGTAGTCATCGGTCGTCCGGATAAACTTATCATAAGAAATATCCAGCAGTTTCCAGAGTTCCTTGACCCCAACCGCCATACCATCTACATAAGCTTGAGGACTGATACCAACTTCTTCAGCTTTTTGCTGAATCTTCTGTCCATGCTCATCAAGACCAGTCAGATAGAAAACATCGTAGCCCATGAGACGCTTGTAACGAGCTAAAACATCACAAGCAATGGTCGTATAGGCAGACCCGATGTGGAGCTTACCAGATGGGTAATAAATAGGTGTCGTAATATAAAACGATTGTTTCTCAGTCATTTTTTAATCCTTTCAAGGCTAATGAAACCTTTTTTGATAGCACTTCATTATATCATATTTTGTTAAGTTTGCGAAAAGACATTCATTTACAATAAAATCAATTAAAAAACCTAGAAAATATTCTAGGTTTAATAGGTCACAACATTCAAGTTGCCACTTTCATACTCTGCGATGAAGATATTCGAAATATCGGTGTATCCATCTTTAGCCAGTCTCTCCACCAGCCACTCTTCTGTTTTGTCAATAGACTCTAAAATATCAATCTGGACAACACCATCTGTGATAAGGGGATATTTAGGATTCTCTTCACCAGCCTGTACGATGATGAGTTGGCCGTTTTGCTCCAAAACTGCTCGCTTGACCTGCTTGAGCTGGAAAATACCTTGGCTGCGCAACTTCAAAGCTACATCTGCTGCTGAAAGACCAACAGAACGGCAGGCTTCAGGACTCAGTTCTCCATGCTTAATCAACGTTGTCGGCTTACCATCAATCAAATGCTTGACCGCACGGACATTGTTATTGAGCCACTTCAGGCTTAAAACCAAGATGGTCCACATGATGAGAATGACTGCATACTGAAGAATGTTAATGGAGCTATTGTAAATCACCCCACCGATAATACCACCAAGGACATAGTTTTGAATCTGGTCGATCGCTGAATTTGGCGCCAGATTGCCTTTTCCCGTCACATTGATGACAAAAACGAGTGAGAAAAGCCCCAGCGCTAGTTTAATTAGGATTTCAAGAAAATTCAATGTCATTTTTCAACCTCCACTATTTCGATATCTGTCGTCTTATGCAAGTCAATTTTTTCAAGCAGATATTTATCCGGCTCACTGCCGCTCATAGCCCGATAAAAGTTTTTTCCGACCTTCAAAATCGCTCCATCCGTCGCGGCTGAAGTATTGACATAGACCTCCGACTTATCTACACCCAAGTCTTCTGAAATGACCTCAATAAAATGCAGAGAGGTTTGAAACTGGTTGTTAGAGTCTTGGTCAGTCTGAAAATTGCTAATGCCAATCAAGACCATGGCCACCAAAGCCAAAACAGAAATGATGGCTAGTTCCCGGAATTTTGAATCACGCTTATTGCGATAGGCCTTAAAAGCAAAAAATCCTGTCACAAGCAGCAACAAGACAGAAAGTGCAACTGTCACCCAGTTTTGCTGACTAATCTGACTCAAAACATAATCATAAGAATAGAATTTCATGGCTTCCCCCTATTTTTTCTCGCTATATTATAGAAAAATTTTCATCTTTTTTCAAGCTTTCTTACAATCACTTTGCTATAAATCAGTTCTAAATTTTGTTATAATAAACTCAGCAAACTTCTACTAGAAAAGGAAATTTTATGAAACTCATCTCTTGGAATATTGACTCTCTCAACGCTGCATTAACCAGTGATTCTGCCCGTGCTCAGCTTTCTCAGGCTGTCCTTCAAACCTTGCAAGCAGAAAATGCAGATATTATCGCCATTCAGGAAACAAAACTGTCTGCGTCTGGCCCGACTAAAAAACACTTGGAGATTTTGACAAATCTTTTCCCAGATTATGAAAACACTTGGCGCTCCTCCCAAGAGCCGGCCCGCAAAGGCTATGCGGGAACCATGTTCCTCTACAAAAAAGAACTGACACCAACCGTAACCTTCCCAGAAATCGGCGCTCCGTCAACCATGGATGTCGAAGGCCGCATCATTACGCTGGAATTTGACGGTTTCTTTGTCACTCAAGTTTATACGCCTAATGCTGGCGATGGCCTCAAACGCTTGGATGACCGTCAAGTCTGGGATGCCAAATACGCTGAATACTTGGCAACACTAGATGAACAAAAACCAGTCCTCGCTACTGGCGACTACAATGTGGCCCACAAGGAAATTGACTTGGCCAATCCAGCCAGCAACCGCCGTTCACCAGGCTTTACTGACGAAGAGCGCGCTGGCTTCACCAACCTGCTGGCTAAAGGCTTCACCGATACCTTCCGCCACTTACACGGCGATATCCCTAACCAATACACTTGGTGGGCGCAGCGCAGCAAGACTTCTAAAATCAACAATACAGGCTGGAGAATCGACTACTGGCTGACAAGCAACCGTGTAGCTGACAAGGTGACCAAGTCTGATATGATTGACTCCGGTGCGCGCCAAGACCACACACCGATTGTCATGGAGATTGAGCTCTAAGGAGAAAACGAATGGACTATCAAGCTGTCATTCCCGAATTTGTGGTATCCAACATCGAAAAGTCGCGCCACTTCTACTGCGACTTGCTGGGATTCTCTGTCGAATATGAGCGTCCAGAGGAGAAATTTCTCTTCCTCTCACTTGAAGACTGCCAACTTATGCTAGAAGAAGGCAGCGTAGAAGAATTAGCCCAACTAACCTATCCTTTCGGGCGCGGTGTCAATATTTCCTTTGGCATTGAAGATGTCCCTCAGCTCCACCAAAAACTGCTGGAAGCAGACTACCCCATCCATCGTCCGCTGACGAAAAGAGAATTTCAAGTGGGAGATAGCTTTATTTATCCCCATGAATTTGCGATTTTGGATCCAGATGGTTATTTTTTAAGATTTAGTGAATAAGAAAGCGAAGTCATTAGACCTCGCTTTTTAAATGTCTTTAAAGTTATAAAGTTGCGGATAGTGATCGCACTCGGGATTTTTAGGGTGACAGATGGCACGTCCAAAGTAAATCATGGCCTGATGGGCTGGCAGCCAACGTTCAGGTGGAAGGACCTCCATAACTCGCTTTTCTACCTCAAGTGGCGTTGCCGACTTTTTAACGATATCATGGTGCTTGCAGATGCGCTCCACATGGGTATCGACAGCAAAGGCTGGAATACCAAAGCCCACACTCATGACTACATTGGCCGTCTTGCGACCAACACCAGCTAGACTTTCCAATTCCGCCCGCGTTTGTGGTACTTGACCGTCAAAGTCGTCCAAAAGCTGCTGGGCGCATTTCTTCAAAAACTTGGCCTTGTTACGATAAAGACCTAGGCGGGAGATGTGTTTAGCAATGTCTGCTTCACCAGCAGTAGCCATATCCTGCGGAGTTGGATAGGCTTCAAACAGAGCCGGCGTTGCCTTATTGACCGCAGCATCTGTCGTCTGAGCCGACAGCATGACCGCTACCAAAAGCTCAAAGTGATTGCGAAAATCCAGACTGGGCTTGGCATCAGGAAAAAGAGCAATAATCTCTTCGATGACATGACGAGCCCGTTTTTTTGATAAAACCATGATTCTTCTTTCTAAGATTGAGATAGATTTATTATATCATGAAAGGAAGAAGCTTCCAAAAATCATGATTGAGAAAGCAGCTGGTCTTAATACTTTACAACCCCAACTCTCCATATGCCTTTCGGTAGCCAATCTGCAAGATTTGGTTATCTTGAACCAAGAGCGGTCGTTTAATCAGCATGCCGTCTGTCGATAATAAATCAGCAGCTTCCTGAGCAGACAAATGCGGCACCTTTTCTTTGAGACCTAGCTCACGGTATTTGAGGCCGCTGGTATTGAAAAAAGCCTTGATCTCAAAATCAGAATTCTGAATCCAGTCTAGGAGTTGGTCCCGGCTAGGTGTATTTTGGACAATATCCACTGCCTCAAAATCCACTCCTAATTGATTGAGCTCAGCCTTGGCCTTGCGGCAGGTAGAGCATTTTGGGTATTCGATAAATTGTAACATTGTTTTTCCTCCGTCCCTATGATAGCCCAGCTAGCTCCTTCTTGTCAAGCCGAGACTCATTAGAAAAAGCCGACAAGCGAAAGGCTTATCGGCTGATACAGACTTATCCCCTAGGGAACTATAGTCTGTTTTTTATTATTTCTTAATCAAACGCACGCGCACAATATTATCGCTATTTTCAAATTTATCAACCAACTCCTGAATCTTGCTTTCGTCTGACTCATCCAAATCCAGCAAGGTATAAGCATAATCACCTTTAGAGCGGTTGATGATATTGTCAATATTGATATTCAAATCACTGACCGCTGTTGAAATCCGAGCCACAATATTCGGTACATTTTTGTTAATCAGGGTAATCCGATAAGGCGCTGAGAGAGCCTGACGGACATTAGGGAAATTCACAGAGTTGATAATCTCGCCCGTTTCCATGAAGCGTCGGATGGTTTTCCCAGCCATAATGGCACAGTTGAGCTCAGCTTCCTCTGTCGAGCCACCCAAATGCGGAAAGACAGTAATCTGTGGATGACGGAGCAGCTCTTCTACACCAAAGTCTGTGATATAGCGCTTGATAACACCAGCTTCTATAGCTTCAAAGAGGGCAGCATTGTCCACCAGCTCACCACGGGCAAAGTTGATGAGAGTTGTTCCCTTTTGCATAAGACCAAAAGCCTCCTGATTGAAAGTAGCGCGTGTATCCTCAGTTAGAGGCACATGGATAGTGATATAATCACTCTTCTCAAAGATTTCCTTAATGTCTGCTACCCGTTTGACATGGCTAGAGATATTCCAAGCTGTTTCAATGGATACATAAGGGTCATAACCCAGGACATTCATCCCCAGACGATAGGCATCGTTGGCAATGCGGCCGCCGATAGCTCCTAACCCTATGACTCCCAGAGTCTTCTCTGCAATCTCTGTCCCAGCAAACTGCTTCTTACCAGCTTCCACTTGCTTGGGAACATCGTCACCAGAAAGACCGTTAGCCCAACTGTTAGCTGCGATATAGTCACGAGCAGACAGGAGAATGGAAGCCAAGACCGCTTCTTTCACCGCATTGGCATTAGCTCCTGGTGTGTTGAAGACCACAATTCCCTGAGCCGTTGCCTGGTCGACAGGAATATTATTGGTTCCTGCGCCTGCCCGCGCAATGGCTTTGAGCTTGCTTGGAAATTCCTGTCCATGCAGGTTTTGACTGCGCAGGATATAAGCGTCTGGATTGTCAGACTTATCTCCGTCAATCTGAAAAGCATTGCCCAGCTCCTTAAGCCCGATTTGATTGATGTTGTTAAAGGTTTTGACACTAAAGACCATAGTTTCCCTCTCTTAAGAATTTTCTTCTTCAAATTTCTGCATAAAGGCAATCAAGTCCTTGACACCTTGAAGCGGAAAGGCATTATAGAGACTAGCTCTCATGCCGCCTACGCTGCGGTGCCCCTTGATATTCTTGAATCCCGCTGCTGCAGCCTCTTTGTTAAATTTGGCGTCCAGCTCTGAGCTAGGAGACACAAAGGGAATATTGGCTACTGAGCGCTGCTCCTTGTAACGGACTGGACTGCGATAAAAGTCAGACTGCTCAATGAAGTCGTACAAAAGGCCAGATTTTTCACGATTGCGCTTTTCCATTTCTGCTACACCACCTAGCTCCTTGACCCACTCAAAGACCAGCTTGGCCATATAGATGGCAAAAGTCGGTGGTGTATTGTAAAGAGAGCCATTGTCCGCCTGAATGCGGTAATCTAACATGCTAGATAGAACTGGTTCGTCATCCAGCAAGTCTTCTCGGATGATGACAACTGTCACGCCGGCAGGTCCGATATTCTTCTGAGCCCCAGCATAAATCAAACCAAAATCCTCTACTCGGTATTGAGCAGCCAGGATATTAGAAGACATATCCGCCACAATCGGCACGCCATTTGTTGCAGGCAGGTCATAAATAGCCGTTCCTTCGATGGTATTATTGGTTGTCAGATGCACATAAGCCGCCTGCGGATCAATCTCCTTTTCATCAAAAGAAGGAATTTCCGTGTAATTTAAATCCTCTGACGAAGCCAAAAGAATAGGCTCAAATGGAATGAACTTAGACAGCTTGACTGCTTCAGTGTAAGCTTTCTTTCCCCAAGATCCAGCCACTAGGTAGTAGGCCTTGCCGCCTTGGGCTAGATTAAGGGGAATCATACTAAACTGAGTAGAAGCTCCACCCTGCAGAAAGAGCACGCGGTAATTGTCCGGAATATCCATGAGCTCACGCAGCAAGCTCTCAGCTTCTTTGATAATATCGTCAAATTCTTTGGATCGGTGGGACAGCTCCATCACACTCATGCCACTTTGGGCATAGTCTAAAAACTCAGCCTGAGCTTTTTTCAAGACTTCCTTGGGCAATACTGCCGGTCCAGCAGAAAAATTGTAAATCGTCATATCCTACCTCCAAAATTTATTTTGTATATCATATCACAAAGTTTAGAAAATATCTATTTTATTTCAGAAATCTAGCACTTTTTTAGCCAATTCCCGAACATTGTTGAAATATAGATAAGCAAAACCAACTGTCTAATTAAGGTAACAAAAAAATCCTGAGTTTAGGTCAGGATTAAATAGTCTTACTAAAAAGCTGAGTTACGCTTTTTCCAATTTTAAAACAGACAACTGGTTGTATTGAGAAAAGTATCTGAGCTTCTATCAATTCTTATTTTCATGATACACCGCATAGAGCTCGCTCTTGTTCCTGCCGTATTTCTTAGCTATGTTCTTGATGGCATGATTTTTTTTGCTGCCGGCTTCAACTAAAAGATCAATCTCAGCTAGGATCTGCTCTTGAGATATGTCTTGAAGAGCATCTTCTTCCGCCCCAGCTACAATCAAGAGACACTCTCCTTTAGGCAGATGTTCTGCTGTATAGGCCAACAGCTCTGAAATCAGCCCTCGCTGATACTCCTCGTGAATCTTAGTCAACTCGCGCACCAGGACGACTTTGCGATCACCATAAACTGCCAGCATGTTTTCCAACGTAGCCCGAACCCGATGAGGGGATTCGTAGAAAATCTGGGTCTCAGGATAGGATTTTTTGCTAGTGAAAAATTCCTTCTGCTGGCCAGCCTTTCTAGGCAGAAAGCCATAGAAAATATGCGGTTGGGGAGCCAAGCCGCTGGCAATCAAGGCTGTTATTCCAGCGCTAGGGCCAGGAATCGGCACTACAGTAATTCCAGCTTCTAGCACTGCCTGAACCAAATCATGACCTGGATCAGAAATACTGGGCAGACCAGCATCCGAAACCTGAGCTATATCATTTCCGCTTTGAAGCATGTCTAAGAGAACTGGGATTTTCTCCTTGGCATTGTGCTCGTGAAAACTGATTTGCTTGGTCTCAATCCCAAAATGCTTAAGCAGAAGGCCCGTATTTCTCGTATCTTCAGCCGCAATCCTGTCGACCTCTTTCAGGGTATTGACCATACGGATGCTCATATCATCCAGATTGCCGATAGGAGTCGCGACCAGATAGAGTTTGCCGTAGGCAGTTTCGCCCTTAAAACTTTTTTGAACCTGCATCACTACTCCCTAAATAATAACTCATCGCAGAACATGCACTCTGCGTCATTCTCCCGGCGCTGACCATAGAAATCCGTACAGACATGAAAGCCGTCATAGTAAAGCTTACGCAGATTATCTCGGTTTTTCTTGGTCTTGGTCGGAGCTTCCTTCTCCACCTCTCCCAAGCGCTCCCTCAACTTGTCATTTTCCAGATGCAGAGCAATATTTTCCTCTACCACACTCTTGAGATTTTTCTTGACAGCCTCCACCTCAGCAAGGGTCACTAAAAGCGTCTGTGAAAAATCATCCAAGGCGTCAAATAAGTCTTTTTTATCCATTTTATACTCCTGTGCTGCCTCTTTTTACTTTCCTTTCAAAGTCATATATTCTAAAGCGTTTTGAAAAGATACGTTGGCTCGCCACATCTTCCGAGCCAGCAAAAGCTGCTCCAAGGCCTGTCGACCGCTCTCTGTTGCTATCTCTTTATAAAATAATACTTCCAAGAGCTTGAAGACCTGTTCCTGCTTTTCCTTATCATCAGCCAGCTTTGCCAGACGCGAAACCTGCAGAAATGCCTGACTGGTGCGAGTCTGAAAATCCTTGACAAAGCGCTCGCATTCGCTGACTAATTCAAAAAAGGCATTATTATGAGCCAAGCTAGCCGCTTCTGACTGAGTCTGACTATAAGCAGCTAGCAGCTCCGCTCGACTTTTAATCAAGCCATCCTGTTCCAAACTGTGCTGCAGAGCAGCTGTATTTTTCAAAAAATGATAAACCTGAGTCCGACTTCGAATCGTCGGCAGAATCAGCTGTTCATCAGCAGTCAGAAGAAAGATATAAATCTCACTCTGCGGTTCCTCAATGACTTTGAGCAAGGAATTGGCTGCATTGACGTGCATCCGATCCGCCTCGCAGATAATGAAAACCTGCCGACTACCTTCTAAACCACTTTGAGAGAAGTTTCGGACCAGCTCCCGAACCCGGTCTGTTTTGATAATGTTATTAACTGGTCGCACCACAGTTACATCAGAAAAATCTTCTTCTGCAATCAAACGGCAAGAACGACAGGACTGACAAGGCCAGACGCCTTGCTTATTCTCACAAAAGAGACTCTGGGACAGGATTTGGGCCATTTCAAAACTGCCAAAAGCTCCGGTAAACAAGTAGGCGTGACTAAGCCGCCCCTGTTCCAAAATATGCTGAAACTGCTCAAACAAGCTGGGTTGGCTTTGCTGTAACTCTTTTATCTTCATGACGGATTCCCGAATCGTTCCTGAATGATGGCCAAACTATCAGCCACTACCTTATCCAAAGGTTGGCTGGCATCTACCTTGACAAAGCGCTCAGGCTCCTTGTCAAGAATCGCCAAATAGCCCTGCCGAACCCGCTGATGCAGGTCTAAACCCTCCAGATCAAGCCGATTCACCTCTCGGCTCTCGTTTCTAGCAATCCGCGCCAGCCCTTCTTCCACATCAATATCAAAATAGAGGGTCAAATCAGGCTTGAGTCCATCTGTTGCAAACTGATTGAGCCATTCAATATCTGCCACATCCAGACCTCGTCCGTAGCCCTGATAGGCAACTGAACTATCTATAAAACGGTCCATCAAGACAAGCTTTCCTTGCGCCAAAGCTGGCAAAACCCGCTCAGTTAAGTGTTGGCGGCGGCTGGCAATGTACAGCAAGAGCTCAGTCTTAGCATCCATAGCCGTATGACTAGGTTCCAAAATCACTTCGCGGATAGCCTCAGCAATCTGGACGCCACCTGGCTCCCGCGTCGTAATAAGACCAGTTCCATAATTTTTCAAAAAAGGAAGCAAGGCTTCCAACACACTCGACTTTCCAGCCCCTTCTGGGCCTTCCAGCGAAATCAAAATACCATTTTTCATCTTTACCTTGAATCTCTAACTTCTATTTTTTGTTCTTTATAAGAAAATGCAGATAAGACTTGCCCTAAAGCTTGATATAAGCCACTGTTGAAGCATGTCCAAACAGCTGAGCAGCCTAACAAGAACCGAATTCGTCAGCTCATTATTTTCATCCTACTCTTTTTATCTATTGTTTATTTTACCAAAAAAAAAGCTAAAAGCCCATCATAAGAAAAGACTTTAAAAATTTTTTCAAAGTGTTTCATAAAGGCTAAATTTTTGGTAAAATATATTCAGAATAAATTTCTGAAAATCGATTTAGGAGGATGTTATGTTTAAATTAAAAAACGTACTGGCCATCATTTTTGGGGCTGGAATTTTTTCTTTTGGGATTCATTATTTGGTCATTCCCTTTCATTTATATGAAGGTGGCGCGACGGGTTTGACCTTGATTGCCTACTATCTATTTAAAATCCCTGTCTCGACGACCAACCTGATTATTAACATTCCTCTCTTTATTATTGCTTGGAAGCTGTTAGGCTCGCGAACCCTCTATCTCAGCATTCTGGGAACCTTCTCCGTGTCTGCTTGGCTCAAGATTTTTGAAATCCTACCTGCCTCCAAACACCTGCAAGACTATTTCCTCTCAGCTCTGGACGGGGATGTTTTACTGGCCTGTCTTGGAACAGGGATTGTTTTAGGGATTGGACTGGGCATCATCTTCAATGCTGGCGGAACGACGGGCGGTACTGACATTGTAGCCCGCATCTTTAATAAATACACTAGCATTTCCATGGGCAAACTCATGCTGACTGTTGATTTTGTGGTCATCACCTTGGTTCTCCTTGTTTTCAAAGACCTACGCATGGTGTCTTATACCCTAATGTTTGTCTTTATCACCTCGCGCGTCATTGACCTGATTGCAGAAGGAGGCTTTGCCGGCAAGGGATTCCTTATCGTTACCAGCAAACCGGCTGAACTGGCTGAAGCTATCAATAACAAGCTAGATCGTGGAGTGACCTTCCTCAAGGGTCAAGGCTTCTATAGCAAGCAGGACTTGCAGATTGTCTACTGCGTTGTATCCCGTAATGAAATGCAGCAAATGAAGAAACTCATTAACCAAGTCGATCCATTTGCCTTTACAACTATTACCGAAGCCCATGAGATTTTGGGCGAAGGCTTCACTTTAGATGCCAACAAACAACCTATTGTACGTTAAAAACCTCATCCAATGATGAGGCTTTTTTATCGCTTATAAAGCTTTTGCAGCAGTATGTGTAATCTCAGCTAGCTCAATCGCATGCTCGTCAAATTTTTTCTTGAGAAGGGCCGTATCTATATTACCAGCTAATTGTACTTCAATGACAACTTTGCCATCCTTGCGCGGGATATTGACGGTATTGGATATGTTGAGATTTTCTTCCACCAGAAGACGGATAATCTGCTCAAGAACCCCCACCTTATTCTCAGTGACAAAGCGCAGACGGACTCCTTCTTCACCATAGCCAGATACTTCTAAGAAAGCCTTGAAAATATCGCGATCTGTGATAACTCCGTAAATCTGCTCATTGTCCACGACAGGCAGGATACCAATCTTATTTTTCAGCATCAGATAGGTCGCATCTTCCAGACTGGCAAACTGAGAAATCGTGACAACATCACGAATCATAACATCACCAACCTTGGTTTTGTTGAGAAGATAGTTCATCTCATAAATAGACAGACTCGTTGCCTTAGATGGACTAGCTTCTGCAATCGTTCCTTCTGTCACCAGTCCCACTAGTTGGTCATTCTCAATCACCGGCAGACGGTGGAGTTTCTGCTCACGCATCATATCTGCTGCATGAGCAATTGTTGTATTTGGGCTAATATAAACCACCTTACGCGTCATAAAATCTTTAACTGCCATAAAAGTTCCCTCTACTTCCTATCCATAATTCTTATACTTATTATACTTTATTTTGAAGCTGATTTCAAACGCTTCCAAGGCCTTTGCCTAAGTTTTCAAAATTTAGAAAAATCTCGCGATTGGGAAAATTGAAGATAGGAAATGGCTAGCTATACTACCTTAAGCATCTAGGAGAAGAAAAAAGGTCCATTGGACCTTTTCTAAATGTTAAGTTACTACCGTAACTTTCTATCAACAACCTAAAAATGTCTCCCAGACATTTTGAAGAAAATTCGCTCTCGCGAATTCCCATCTGCAACCTGAAACAATCCACCGGGCATCTTGACGAAAACCTTGTTTTCTTTATCTGCAACTTAAAAAGGTCCAATGGACCTTTTCAAAATGTTAAGTTACTATCGTAACTTTCTATCAACAACCTAAAAATGTCTCCCAGACATTTTAAAGAAAACTCGCTGCCGCGAGTTTCCATTTGCAACCTGAAACAATCCCCCGGATTGTTTCAGCCACCTAGATATGCTTTTCGGACTTCGTCAGAAGCGAGGAGCTCTTGTCCAGTTCCGGACAGAACAATTTTGCCTGTTTCAAGGACATAACCTCGGTCAGCGATAGAGAGAGCCTTGTTTGCATTTTGCTCAATCAAAAGAACTGTAGTCCCTTGTCGCTGAATATCTTGGATAATATCGAAGATTTCCTGGATAAAGATTGGCGCCAAGCCCATAGAAGGCTCATCCAAGAGCAACAGCTTAGGCGTAGACATCAAAGCACGTCCCATAGCCAGCATCTGCTGCTCACCTCCTGAAAGGGTTGCAGCATCTTGGTTTTTACGCTCTTCCAAGCGTGGGAAACGAGAGAAGACCTTTTTGAGATTGGCTTGATTTTCTTCTCGATTTGTTTTGAGAAAGGCGCCCATTTCCAAATTCTCCAAAACGGTCAAACCCGGAAATACATGACGACCTTCTGGTACTTGCGAAAGTCCAGCTGCTACGATTTTTTGAGCAGGAACTTTTTGAATTTCATTGCCGACAAATTCAATTTTACCAGCACTTGGACGAACCAAGCCTGAAATAGTCCGGAGAATGGTCGTTTTCCCAGCGCCATTTGCACCAATCAGGGAAACAACTTCTCCTTCATTTACTTCAAAGCTGACATCACGGACAGCCTGAATCATGCCATAATGGACAGAGAGATTCTCAACTTTAAGCATGGACATTAGGCTTCACCTCCTAGATATGCTTCAATAACGCGTTTGTCATTCTTGATTTCATCAGGTGTTCCGTGCGCAATCAAGCGGCCGTATTCCAGCACATAGATGCGCTCAGTGACTTCCATTACCAGACTCATGTCATGCTCAATCAGCATGATGGTAATGTTAAATTCGTTTTTAATCCGTCGAATCAATGCAGTCAGCTCAGCTGTCTCCTGAGGGTTCATTCCCGCAGCCGGTTCATCCAAGAAAAGAATCTTAGGCTCCGTTGCCAAGGCCCGAACAATTTCCAAGCGGCGCTGCTGACCATAAGCTAAGTTCTTAGCCAAGGTTTCTGCTTCCTTGTCCAAGTCAAAAATTTTCAGCAACTCCAAAGCCTTAGCTTTGAGTTCTTCTTCGTTTTTGTAGTAGGCTGGCAAGCGGAGGAAAGAAGCCAACACATGAGCCTTATGATGATTACCAAAGGCAATCAGAACATTATCCAAAACACTAAGGTCCTTAAAGAGCCGGATGTTCTGGAAGGTCCGCCCTAGCCCTAAAGCAGCAATCTTGTAAGGAACCTTACCATTTAGCAAATGACCATCTAGTGTCACTGTTCCTTCACTAGGCTCATAAACACCGGTTAGGAGGTTGAAAAGAGTCGTTTTTCCTGCACCATTAGGGCCAATCAGACCAACCAGCTCGCCCTCGTTGAGTTCCAAGGTCACATCGCTGACAGCAGTCAGACCACCAAAGTTTTTAGTTAGATTTTTCACATCAAGAAGTGCCATTATTCTTTGACCTCCTTATTCTTTTTGAAGAGCTTAGACAAGCTCAGCTCCCAAGTTCCTAAGAGTCCGCCTGGACGGAAAATCATGACCAAGATTAAAGCCAAAGAATAGACAATCATCCGAATGCTGGATACATCCTGTAGCAACATATTGAGAACTCCCAAGACCACTGCAGCTACAATGGTTCCAGTCATAGAGCCTAGGCCACCAAAAACGACAATAATCAAGATATTGATAGTGTTGGTAAAGGAATAGTCCTTAGGAACAACTGAACCAACGAAGCCAGCTTGAAGAGAGCCAGCAATAGAAGCCGTGATAGCTCCTAAAACAAAGGCTGTCACTTTGATTCTAGTAGTGTTAACCCCGACAGACTCGGCAGCAATCTCATCCTCACGGACAGACAGAGTACTGCGGCCAATAGGACTGCGCAGGAAATTCAAGGTCAAAATAGTTGTGATAACAACAAAGACATAGACCATCTGCCAAGAAGTAAAGGGCGGAATGGATAGGATACCAGCTGCGCCATTAGTCAAAGTACCGCCATTAATAATCAGAATACGGATAATCTCTGAGACACCAAGAGTTGCAATCGCGAGATAGTCCCCTTTAAGTCGCAGGGTCGGCAAACCAACTACTAAAGCCACAATACCAGCAATGATAGCTCCAGCCAGCATAGCAATGAAGAAAGCTCCATATGTTGGCGATTTAGAGCCAATAATCGCTACAGCGTAGGCACCGATAGCCATAAAGCCAGCATGGCCAAGAGAGAATTGGCCTGAGAATCCGACGATGAGATTAAGCCCCACAGCCAGAATAATATTAATCCCAATCTGCTCTAAGATTTGAATGTAAAACGCATTGAGAACACCGGCACTAACCAATACTGTCATCAGCAAGTAGCCGATTAAGACAAGGCCAAGCCAGAAAATATTTATCTTTAAATTCTTTTTCATACCTTACACCTTCTCTTTCACATTTTTGCCAAGGATACCAGCTGGACGAATCAGAAGAATAACAATCAAAATCGCATAGACAATGGCATCGCGGAAATCAGATAGTCCAAGCGCTGTCGCAAAAGTTTCCAAAAGACCGATAACAAAGCCACCAAGCGCGGCACCAGGAATGATTCCAATACCACCGAGAACGGCCGCTACAAAGGACTTAATACCTGGAGTCATCCCCATTAAAGGCTCCAATGAATTATAATAAAGGGCAATTAGAACACCAGCAGCTCCTGCAAGAGCTGACCCCAACGCAAAGGTGAAGCTGATTGTCCGATTGACATTGATTCCCATCAGCTGAGCAGCATCACTATCTACAGATACAGCTCGCATAGCCTTACCCATCTTTGTCTTCTGCACGATAAACTGCAGAGCCACCATGAGGAAAATAGAAATTCCCAAAATCAGCAACTGAATATTTGAGATAGAAATCGGTCCTAAGTTAAAGCGTACTGTTTTAATAACCTGTGGGAAGGAACGGGTATTGGCACCGACAAAGAAAATCATGCCATACTCGAGGAGAAAAGAGACCCCAATGGCTGTAATCAAAGCCGCAATCCGAGTCGAATTTCGCAGAGGACGATAGGCTAAAAACTCAATAACCACACCAAGAATCGCTGTCCCAATCATCGCTAAAATGAGAGAAAGGAAAAAATTAAACTTCAGGATATTAATTAAGTAATAACCCATAAAGGCACCAATCATATAGATATCGCCGTGGGCAAAGTTAATCAGCTTAATAATCCCATAAACCATGGTATAACCCAAAGCCAGAAGCGCATAAACACTACCCAGGATTAGACCGTTGACTAATTGTTGGAGCATTAGACACCACTCTTTCTATAATAAAATAAGGAATGGGAGAAAAATCAGCAGACTAGGTCGTGATTTTATCATCCCACTCCCAAAATACGAATAATAGTTGATTGAGAAACGAAGAAGAATAGATTATAAAACAATACTCTTTCAAATCCGTAGATTTATAAAGAAAGAAATCATCTACTAACTTGCTCAAGCAACTAAAAATAGAAAACAAGTCAAAGACTGGGATAGCCCCAGCCTCGTAACTATTATTCCGCTTTAACTGTTTCTACAGTATCTACTTGACCGTCTTTCAAGCCAATCATCAGAGCTGTTTTCACTGGATTATGGTCTTTATCAATAGTGATTGAACCGGTCACTCCATCGAAATCTTTAAGCTTAGCCAAGTTGTCTTTGATATCTACAGAAGTTTTAGCACCTTTAGCTGCTTCTGCTGCCATATAAACAGAGTCATATGCCAGAGCTGCAAACATAGAAGGCTCTTCTTTGTACTTAGCTTTGTATGCTTCAATAAACTTCTTAGCTTTTTCTGACATTTCACCAGAAGTTGTAAAGCCAGATACATAGTAAACATTTGTAGCTGCAGCTGGAGTTGCTTGCTCAACGAACTTAGCATCACCAAAGCCATCAGGACCAACGATTGTTTGGTCAATACCCAAACCACGCGCTTGATTGACAATTTTACCAGCTTCTGTATAGTAACCTGGAACAACCAGAGCGTCAAATTCTTTGCCCTTAATCTTTGTCAAAGCAGCTTGGAAGTCTGTATCCTTAGATTGGAAAGTTTCTGTTGCTACAATCTCACCCTTGAACTCCTTCTTGAAGGCATCCGCCATTCCTTTAGCGTAGTCACTAGATTGGTCGTAGTAAAGAACGACTTTCTTAGCTTTCAAGTTATCAGTAACATACTTAGAAATGATTTTACCTTGGTAGCTATCAATGAAAGTTGCACGGTAAAGATAATCTTGCTTGTTGGTCAGATCATCCTGTGTCGCACTTGGTGTAATGATTGGCACACCTGCTTTAGCAGCATTTGCAGTAGCTGAAGCTGTCGCTCCAGAAGTCGCAGGGCCAATGATTGCATTTACCTTACTTTGGGTAACCAAGCTAGTAGTGATGGTAGATGCTTCAGCAGTTTCTGATTTGTTATCCTTATCAGTAACTTCAATCTTCTTGCCATCTACGCCACCAGCAGCGTTGATTTCATCAACGGCCAACTGAGCACCATGTTGTTCAGCTGTACCGTAGGCTGCTACTTCACCCGATTCTTCAAAGTTAAAACCAAATTTAATCGTATCGCCAATTTCTGTACCAGTTGCTGTTGAGTTGTTGTTAGATACTTCTCCACAAGCTGCGAGAAGGGCTGCACTAGCAAAAGCTACTAGGGATAGTGCAAATTTTTTCTTCATTCGGAAATCTCCTTAAGTGATTTATTTGATGATATAGTAAGAATATATCGAATTATCTGACAATTGTCAACCCTTTATAGAAATTTTATCAGATGATAACGTTTTCTTGCTCTCTATACAGGCTTCCAACAAAGTTTTGATCTAGTTCTTTTATGTGAGATATCCGAACTTGCTTAACATAGCGTTCCTTGGGCAGATTCTCCTGTAAGTTCTGGGCGTCCTCTTGATTGACATAGAGATGCAGATAACGATGCTTCTTAGAATGATAAATGATATCACCGAAGTTAGCCAGCTTTTTGGCATCTCGATTATAGTAAAGATAGACAATCAAGCCCACTCTTTCTTCTCTTTCTATCATAAAACTCCTTTCCGGTCCATGTAGTTCTTAGATGATTATAGCAAAGATAGGGCAAAAAAACTAGCCCTGAAAAGCTTTATGATTAGCTTAAAACACTTAGTGTTGACAGACTAACAAATTTAAAACATCAAAAAAAGAGCCACTTTTGGCTCCTCCTATGTTAGTTCAGATTGCTATTTTCCATGATTTCGTCAATAAAGCCGTATTCCAAGGTTTCTTGAGCGCTCATCCAGTAATCGCGTTCCGCATCCTTATGGATTTGCTCAACGGACTTGCCAGAGTTTTCGGCCAAGATTTTTTCCAAGGTATTACGAGTTCTAAGCAAGTGCTCAGCTACAATGGCCATATCCGTTTGCTGAGTGCCACTTCCAGCTCCTCCCATTGGCTGGTGAATCAGATATTCTGCATTTGGAAGCATGAAGCGTTTGCCCTTAGCACCACTGGAAGCAATGATTGTTCCCATGCTGGCAGCTACACCCATAACAATGGTCTGAACATCAGACTTGATGAAGTTCATAGTATCCACAATAGCCAGACCTGCTGAAACGGATCCCCCCGGCGTATTTACATAGAGATAAATATCTTTAGTATTGTCCTGTGCATCCAAGAAAAGGAGCTGGGCAATGACTGAATTAGCCATATTGTCCTCTACTGGGCCAGTCAGCATGATAATCCGATCTTTTAATAGCCGGGAGTAAATATCATAGGAGCGCTCCCCTCGGCTGGTTTGTTCAATAACTACAGGAATCATAGTTTTCTCTCTTTCTCTTTTTAAAATTTTCTATCAAACTAGGGAATAGAATTTCAAATTACGAGACTATTATATCCTTTTGGTCAAAAAAGGTCAAATAGAAACTTTTACTTAGTTCCGAACAGACGATCTCCTGCATCTCCCAGTCCTGGTACGATATAACCATGGTCATTGAGATGATCATCCAGAGCAGCTGTGAAAATATCAACATCTGGATGAGCTTCCTGCAAGGCTTTTACTCCTTCAGGCGCTGAAACCAAGCAGACAAATGTAATATGGCTAGCACCACGTTTCTTCAGAGAATCCACAGCCAAGATAGCAGAACCACCCGTAGCCAACATTGGATCAACAACGAAAATCTGACGTTGGTCAATATCCTCTGGCAGCTTGACCAGATATTCAACCGGCTTCAAGGTTTCCTCATCACGGTACATTCCGATATGGCCGACCTTAGCTGCTGGAACCAAGCTCAGAAGTCCATCCACCATGCCAATACCAGCCCGCAAGATTGGAACAATAGCTAATTTTTTCCCTGCAATCTGCTTTTGGACTGTTTTTGTAATTGGTGTTTCAATTTCTACATCTTCAAGTGGTAAATCGCGCAAAACCTCATATCCCATGAGCATTGCGATTTCATCAACTAATTCACGAAATGCCTTGGTAGAGGTATCTGTACGACGCAAGATAGACAGTTTATGCTGAATAAGTGGATGAGCGATAACTTCAAGTTTTCCCATGATTGGATTTCCTTCTTTCAATTTATTCTTCTTATTATATCAAAAAAAGAGTGAAAAGGCTTGCCATAAGCAAGCCTTTTCAAAGATTTTCTTTACCTTACAGCCATTCTCTATAGCGCTTGATATAAAGGTGTTTAACAAGGGTTACACTAACCATATAAAGCGCAATAATCAAGAAAAGGAAAAGGAAATAAGTGCCGTTCAGCGGAGCCGTCTTCAGAACTGACGCAAAGAGGCTGTATGGCAAGGAAGTAACAAAGAGAGCTGCTGCCATGGTCGTCACAATAACGGATAAAGCAGGACGGCTCTGCACAAATGGCAGTTTAGGTGAGCGCAGCATGTAGATGACCATGGTCTGGGTCCACATGGACTCAACGAACCAGCCTGTTTGAAAAAGAGTGATAAAGGTCTCTGCCTGTCTACTACCTGCTTGATAGCTACCTCCTGTTATCATAGGTACAATAATAAAGTAGAGCACCAGATAGGTCAAAACATCAAAAACGGATGAGATAGGACCAATCCAAGCCATAAAGCGGGTAATAGAACTGGCTGACCAGATATGAGGTCTCTTGAGAAATTCACTATCCACATTATCAAAGGGCAGAGCGATACAAGACAAGTCATAAACTAGATTGAGGACAATCAGATGAACTGGTGCCATAGGCAGAAAAGGCAGAAAGATACTGGCAAAGAGGAGAGAAAAGATATTCCCAAAATTGGAACTGACTGTCATCTTGATATACTTGGTCATATTGGCATAGACCTTGCGTCCTTCTACCAGCCCTTTCTCCAGAACCATAAGGTCCTTGTCCAGCAGAATGACATCTGCTGTTTCCTTGGCAATATCGACAGCTGTATCAACAGAAATACCCACATCTGCTACCTTCATAGAAGGTGCATCATTGATACCATCACCCATGTAGCCAACCTTGTGGCCATTAGCCTTGAGTTGGAGAATGATCCGAGCTTTTTGGTCAGGTGAGAGCTTGGCAAAAACCGTTGTATGCTCCACTGCCTGACTCAATTCTTCATCAGATAAGGCATCCACCTCTACACCTAGTAAGATATTATCTACATCTAACCCAACCTTTTCACAAACTGCCTGGGTCACCTTATCATTATCACCGGTCAAAATCTTAGTAGCAACGCCGTACTTAGCCAAGGTTTCAATAGCTGGAGCCGCAGATGACTTTGGAGGATCTAGGAAAGCCAGATAGCCCGTCAAAATCATGTTAGATTCATCCTTCACTTCATAGTCGTAATCTTCTTCTAAGTCTGACTTGTAGCTAACACCAAGCACGCGTAGCCCTTGCTCATTGAGTTGAGCCACTTCCGCAAGGATTTCCTGACGAATTTCCTCAGTCAGTTCCGTAATGCGATTCTTGTATTCTACATGGCTAGAGATAGCCAGCATTTCCTCCAAGGCCCCCTTGGTCACCATGCTGATAACATCCTCATCATCCTTGACGATGACACTCATACGACGACGCTCGAAATCAAAGGGAAGTTCATCAATTTTCTTAAAGGTTTGGTCTAGATTACGGACAATCTCATGCTTTTCTGCTTCTTTCTCCGTCCGATTGATAATAGCCCGGTCCATAAGATTTTTGAGACCAGTTTGATAGTAGGAATTGAGAAAAGCACGACGGAGCACTGCTAAGTCCAAATCTCCATGAATATCCAGCGGGTATTCTAACACAATCTCGTCTTGGGTCAATGTGCCCGTCTTATCCGTACAAAGGATATCAATAGCTCCTAGGTCTTGGATGGCATTCAGCTTCTTAATCACGACCTTTTCCTGAGCCATGATAATAGAACCTTTAGCCAAGCTCGCCGTGATAATCATAGGCAGCATTTCTGGAGTCAGGCCGACCCCAACGCTGAGGGCAAAGACACCTGCTTCCAGCCAGTCGCCATCTGTCAAACCGTTGATGAAGAACACGACCGGCACCATGACGAGCATCAGACGAATCAAGAGCCAGGAAATGCTATTCATCTCGCGCTCAAAAGAGGTCGGCTCATCGTAGGTGTTCAGTGTCTGCTCAATGGCTCCCATCATGGTCTCGTCGCCAACCACCAGCACCAGAGCTGTAGCTCTTCCGGAAATAACGTTGGTTCCCATAAAGGCCAGCGACTCTGTTTCTAAAAGGCTATCAAGTTTTTGTTCATCTGACTTGGCCAGACAGACCTTTTCTACCGCATCACTTTCACCTGTCAAACCGGACTGCTGAACAAAGAAATCACGCGAGTCCAGCAGCAAGACATCTGCAGGAATCATGTCTCCGGCACTAAGCTTGATGATGTCTCCTACAACAAGCTCATCAATCGGAAGTTCCTGCTCTGCTCCTTCACGGATAACCGTAGCCGTGTTGACAATCAGCCGAGACAGATTGCTAGCAGCGCGGTCGCTCCGCAATTCCTGAACAAAACGAATGCCTCCAGAAATCAGCACCAGAACAACAATGATGATGGAAGTCGTCGGATCTTCCTCACCAGGCTTAGCCAGCCAAACATTGGTCACTAAGGACACGAGGGCAATCACCAATAAGATGACTGTAAAGGGGTTAATGATAGACTCGTAAATTTTCTTTAGAATAGAGTCTTCCTGACCCTTTGTGATGATATTTTCACCATAGAGGTCACGATTTTCTTCGACCTGCTCTTCTGTCAGGCCGCGAAAGGAACTCTTGTAAAATACCAGAGTTTCTTTTACAGGAAGCTGCAGCGCAGCAACTAATCTTTCTTTTACTGTTTTCATTGGTTTCTCCTTGATGTATGATTGATAAATTTCATACACAGGAACCAATCACTTTATAAGGACAGAACGACACAAATCAGCGATTGGCTGTGTATGTGCGGTTCCGGATAATCGTCAATTTGCATCGCGTGTCTCCTTTCTTAATTTATAAAAACAATTAAAAGTCCCAAGATGCCTGCAAGACATCAAAGGTGGCATTCATCTTCTGTGTCCAATCTTGTAATTCTGGAAAATTTTCTTTTAAAGAAAATCCAATAACTTCTTCACGTAAATTCCACCAATCTACAAGAGCAACTACTTGGATTGTTGCAATATTTAAAGAGAGCCCTTGCTCAGTAGCCAGTTTCTCTAACAAAGACAAACTCCGTATATTTCTCTCTTCAATTTGTTGATGTCTGTCTTTCCACCAATGTTCTTTTCCATGGAAAAATTTTTCCGCAACAATCGGCATTGTATTTTCCAAAATTCCTTCAGCAATGGACAATATATTTAAAATGTGCCATTTATTCATTCCATTAGGGAAAAGTGAGACTTCCTGACCTAGTTCGTCTAAATATTGAGAAATTAAATCACTACCATATAACCATTCTCCACTGGAAGCTTGAAAAGCAGGAATTCTACCTAAAGGATTATCTTGATTGTGCGGTGAATTTCTATCAAAAGCCACCTGAACTTTCTGAATATCCACTTGCTCCTCTAAATGATGATGTAAAATTGTAACATATACTTTACGCGCAAAAGGACTGGTACTAGAATACCAAAATTTCATCACTATTCCTCCTTCTTTTTTCTTGAGAGGCAGGCAATCAACTATTTACTCTCTTGAAATATTTTCAGCAAAAAAGAATACCCTGCCAATTTCTCGGCAGGGTTGTTTGCATGTCAGGTTATTCGCTTCATTGTTTTAAGCACAGATAAAGCAGGCATTCACCGTTCAAGCTTTAACTCCATAAGGCGATGAAATGAGCTTAGTCTTGACCTTGGCGATCAGGACTGTTAACCAACGAGTAGTGTCTCCACTGCTTTGCGGTAGTCATCCGTATCCTTATGGTAGCCTCACCTACCGATTTTCCACTATTACTATACTCCTCTTTCAAAGGATTGTCAATCATTTTTTCTGGCTTGAGACAAATTTCAAAAAATTTTTGATTTATTTTGGCAATACCTCTGCAATACGGGAGCAGATTTCTTCAATCATCGTCTCTGGAGTAGCAACATTTAGGCGAGCATGACCTTTACCTTCTTGACCAAAATCACTTCCTCGATTCAGGACGACCTTTGCCTCTTCTCGCAGCAGCTGGAAGAGCTGGTCATCTGTCAGGCCATAATCTGAAAAGTCCAGCCAAATCAGATAGGTCCCTTGAGGCTTCATGACCCGTACGCGAGGTGCTTCCTTGGCAAAATAATCAACCACAAAATTCACATTCTTCTCAAGAACTTCCTTGAGCTCCATCAACCAAGACCAACCGTATCGATAGGCTGCTTCTGTCGCTAAAAATCCAAGACCAGGAATTTCATGCTGATTGTTGGCCAGCTGGCGTTTTTTAAACTGATGTCGCAAGCTAGGATTCTCAATCACTGCATAGGAATTTTTAGTCCCAGCAATATTAAAAGTCTTAGTCGCACTGGCTAAAATCAGACTAAAGTCCTTAAAGTCATGCGAGACAGTATTGAAAGACTGATGTTCATGGCCAAACAGCGTCAAATCTTGATGAATTTCGTCTGAGACCAGGAGAACGCCGTACTTTTGACAGAGGCGGCCAATTTTCTCTAACACTTCCCGTTCCCAAACTCGACCTCCAGGATTGTGCGGATTGCAAAGAACATAAATCTTGACTTCATTGTCTGCAATGTCCCGCTCTAGCTTCTCAAAGTCAATCTGAAAGAGACCATCCTGTTCTATCAGAGAATTGGTAATAAGCTGACGATTATTGAGCTTGACACTGCGGGCAAAAGGTGGGTAAACAGGAGTGTTGATTAGAACAGCATCACCTTCCTTGGTAAAGGCTTGGATAGCTGTCGAAATAGCAGGAACAACCCCCTCGATAAATACCAAAGCATCTCGATCAAAGGTATAGTCGTGCTCATCCCGCTCCCAATCTAGAACAGCATTGATTAGCTCTTCACTGGCATAGGTATAGCCATAGACCAACTGATTAGCGTAGTCATGAACAGCTTGCTGGATTTCAGGCAGGACTTCAAAATCCATATCTGCAATCCAGGCTGGCAGAACTTCTTTGTCCTTCTCCGCTTCTTTCCATTTATAAGTATGATGCCCTACACGACAGGGGGCTTTTTCAAAATTATATCTTCCCATATTATTCATTCTCCAAGGCTGCACGTAAATCGTCTACCAAATCTCGACTATCCTCAATTCCAATCGACAGGCGCAGCAAATCATCAGTTAAGCCATAAGAATGACGCACTTCCACCGGAATGTCTGCGTGAGTCTGGGTCGTCGGATAGGTAATCAAGCTCTCCACTCCTCCTAAACTTTCCGCAAAGGTAAAGACTTTCAGGCTATTTAAGAGATGAGGAATCTTCCCTTCATCCACAACTTTAAAGGAAATCATACCACCCTTACCTGGATAGAGAACCTCTTTTACCGCAGGAGATTTCTTCAAAAAATCAACCACTTCTTGCGCATTCTGAGTAGAGCGCTCCATACGGAGAGCCAGTGTCTTGAGACCGCGCAAAAGCAGATAGCTGTCAAAAGGAGACAAGACTGGTCCAGTTGTATTGAGGTTATAGAATAGCTTGTCATAAATAGCAGCATCATTAGTCATGATGGCTCCAGCCAAGACATCATTGTGCCCGCCCAGATACTTGGTCGCAGAGTGTAGAACAATATCTGCTCCATCCTCCATCGGTCTTTGGTAAATAGGACTGTAGAAGGTATTGTCCACAATGACAGCTGCTCCTCGCTCGTGAGCCGCTTTGGAAATGCGGGCAATGTCAAACTCTACCATAAGAGGATTGGTCGGTGTCTCGATATAGACAATATCTATATCCTCTGTCAGATTATTGAGTAGTTCTTCTTCTGTATTGGCATAGGTAAAGGCAAAGCGCCCTTCTGCTTCAGCTTGGGCAAACCAGCGGAAAGAGCCGCCATAGAGATCCCGAACAGCCAAAACCTTGCTGCCGACCGGAAAGGCACTAAAGGCCAGCACAATAGCCGACATACCAGAGCTAGTCGCTAGAGCATAATTTGCACTTTCGATAGCAGCCAGAGTCTCTTCCAAGCTAACCCTTGTTGGATTCTTGGTTCGAGTATAGTCATAACCTGTTGACTGACCAAACTCAGGATGCTGGTAGGTCGTTGAAAAATGCAGGGGTGTTGTTAAAGCACCGGTTGTTTCATCTTTTTTAACCCCAGCCTGAGCCAGTAGTGTATTTAATTTTACGTCCTTACTCATATTAACCTTCCAATCCTTCGCTAATATTTCACCCTCTATTGTAACATCTTTTGAAAACATTTATCTTTTTTCTTTCCAAGAGCTAGCTATAGTTTGAAACTATAATGTTGATGTTTTAGACATAATAAAGATAAAAATTAAAAAGCCATATGGCTTTTTAATAGATATGAAAGCGTCTATTTAGGATTTTGACTCTATCTTATAATTTTTCTTATAGGCATGATATTCGTCATAACTCTCTAAAGAGGGAATGTTATTTACTTCAGACTGATACTCATCAACATGCTCATGGTATTCTTCCTTAGCAACAAATGGGTTGTTTATATAAACTTTGATATGGGTATCTGAACTACTACGTAATAGACCAGAGGAAATAACCTGATTGGTTACAATGATATAACTGTCTTGTCCATGTTCAAAGTAAGTTATACGACGGTGTTCTGAGACTAGTAAAAGAGCTATAGTTAAAACTAAACTTGTTATAATCCCAGTTAAAGTTAATATTAAGTTAATAAAAAACATCCAACCTCTATTTTCCTTCCTCAGTAGTAAAAACCAAACTGGAAGAACAAAAATACAAACGAAACAAAGTATATAATCTAAGAAATAGAGTCTAATAAAAGTAAAGCCCCAGAGAATAAAACTACCGTATGCAAAAATACTCCTCTTCCCTCCTTTTGCATAATAAAGAACGAGGCCAGACTCTATCAATAGAGGAATCAGAATATAAGAAAGCATACTTTGGACAAAAACCAGTATGTATAAAAGCATTATTTCCTCCTAGAAATAACTCTTATTTCTATTTTATTGAAAGACAAAATTAAATAAAACAGCCATTTGTGTGATATTTCTTTATAGCAAAACAAGAGTTGCCAGACAACTCTTGTTAAATTTATCTAATTCCAAAGCGTCGGCGCAGACTAGCCGCTTTTGAACCGATAAAGCGATCCATAAGGCGAACTTTGAGCGCCAATCCGCCATAGACAGCGAGACCGATACCGCCAATCAGAGTGATATAGACAAAGCTGGAAATCCGACCGCTTGGATGAAGGAAGAGACCAATAAGAAGCTCTGCCACCAAGACAAAGATGGTCATCAGAACCGTCAGAATCACTGACAGGAGGCTCCGCTTAAAGAGGTTCTTAGGATTCAGACCTGTTACCTTGCGAATTTCCTGATACATGAGCAAGATTGGGATAATCAAGCCGACTGTCGTCGCAAGAAGAGGACCATAAGCTTTAAAAATATAAATCAAGGGTACTTGCAGCACCAACTTGACTCCCACTCCATAGAGGAAATAGATAATTGCCTTTCTATTTTGGAAGAGGGCTTGAATCATCGGAGCTAACACCGTATATAGACTGAGGATAATGGTCTGCAGCATAGCAAAGATGAAAAGTCCTAGTGCTAAACTATCTGGCTTGCCATAGAAAACTGTGTAGAGTGGCTCCGCTACCAAAGCAGCACCAATGGTTGCTGGCAAGATAAAGAAAATCAGCATACTAAGATTATCCTGCACCAAGCGTGCAGCCGATCGGAAATCACCTTTGACATAGTTCTCAGTCAAGAGAGGAATCCCGACACCGCCGATAGAAGTTGCCACTGCAATCAAAATCATGGTAATTTTATTAGGATTTGCTGAGAAATAGGCAAACTGAACCAGCAGCTCGGACTTGCTGTACTTGCTGATCCAGCCCATGACATGGATAAAGGTATTTTGGTCAATAATCTGAAAAAGCTGAATGGCAGATCCTGTGATAATGAAAGGAATGGCTTCTCGGATTGTATCCCAGAGGAGGGCACGGCTATTGATCTCCCCTGCATTGGCAGACTTATGAAGGATAGAAGTCAGCATCCCTGTCTTCCAGAGATAGAAGGCTAAGACAGCCATGCTAGCCAGCATACCGATAAACGCTGCAAATGTTGACTGGGTAACCGCTTCTACATAGTTGCCAGAACCGATTTTCATGATGAAAAAGGCTGTCAGCAGCATCCAGATAACCCGAATGACCTGCTCCGCAATCTGACTGATGGCATAAGGCTTGAGATTGTTAAAACCTTGGAAAAAACCTCGGATAACACTCATCGATGGGAATATCAAAACGGCCAGAGACAGACTCTGCATGACTGGAACCAAGTCTGAACCACCGCCTGACATAGAAGCGAAAACTGGTGAGAGCAGGTACATAATCACTGCAAAGACAGCTCCCAAAAGCAGCATAAACTTGAGAAACTCTCGAATGAGAGTAAAGCTATGCTCTTCCTTGTCAATGGTATTGTACTTAGCTACCTGCTTGGCCACTGCCACTGGCACGCCTGCTGTAGAAATCAGTAAAAACCAGGCATAGATATTATAACCCATAGTAAAAAGACCGTTGGCCTCAGCGCCGTGCTTGCCCATCCAGATATACCAAGGAATGATATAGATGGCCCCCAGAAGACGACTGATAAAATTGCTGGCAGTTAACCATGCAGTTCCCCGCAGCATCTGCTGCTGCTGGCTTGTTGTTTCTTGGCTCATAGAAAACCTCTTCTATTTATTCTTCTTTTATTATAAACTTTTCCTTGCCTCTTGTAAAACCCAGCCATAAGGTTTACAATAGATTTATGATTAAAATTGAAACCGTATTAAATATTTTAAAAGAAGATCATAATTTTCGTGATATTGTCAAAGACGGAGAATACTTTTTCTCCTACAGCGGCTTGACTTTCGATAGTATCAGTTATGACAGCAGGGAAGCGGATGCCTCTACCCTCTTTTTTGTCAAGGGTGAGGCTTTTAAGAAAGAATTTCTAGAAAAAGCCGTCTCAGCTGGCCTGCGCTTTTATATCAGCGAGACAGACTTTCAAGTGGGCATTCCGGTCCTCTTGGTCAACGACGTCAAGCAGGCCATGAGTCTCTTAGCTATGGAATTTTACGGTCATCCTGAGAAAAAGCTCAAACTGCTGGCCTTTACTGGCACCAAGGGCAAGACAACTACAGCTTATTTTGCCTATCAGATCCTTTCCCAAAATCATCGTCCTGCCCTGCTCTCGACTATGAACACTACTTTGGATGGAGAGACTTTCTTCAAGTCAACTCTGACTACACCAGAGAGTCTGGATCTTATCAAAATGATGGCCCAAGCCCTTGCCAACGACCGGACTCATCTCATCATGGAAGTTTCCAGTCAGGCTTATCTCAAGAAGCGGGTCTACGGCCTGACCTTTGATGTCGGTGTCTTTCTCAATATCAGTCCCGACCATATCGGCCCCATTGAGCATCCAACCTTTGAAGATTACTTCTACAATAAGCGGCTCTTGATGGACAATAGCCGAGCAGTTATCGTAAATAGCGGCATGGATCATTTCCAAATCGTGAAAGAGCAAGTCGTTTCTATGGAACATGATTTCTATGGAGCAGGCTCAAGCAATACCATAATAGATTCTCAGGCTTTCAGCTTTGAAGCTGCTGGTAAATTAGCTGGCCACTACGATATCCAGCTCATCGGCCGCTTCAATCAAGAAAATGCAGTAGCGGCTGGTCTTGCTTGTCTGCGTCTGGGTGCTAGCCTCGAAGACATCAAAAAAGGAATTGCCGCAACCCGAGTCCCAGGCCGTATGGAAGTTCTGACTCAGAAAAACGGCGCCAAGATCTTCGTTGATTATGCCCACAATGGCGTCAGCCTAAGCAACCTGCTGTCTGTGGTAGAGGAACACCAAAAGGGCAAGATTATCCTCCTCTTGGGTGCTACTGGCAACAAGGGTGAAAGTCGCCGCAAAGACTTCGGTCTCCTACTTAATCAGCATCCTGAGCTAACTGTCATCTTAACCGCGGATGACCCCAACTATGAAGATCCTCTAGCCATTTCGGAGGAAATCGCATCCTACATCTCCTATCCAGTGGACAAAATAGCCGACCGAGAAGAAGCAATCAAAAAAGCTCTCAGTCTGACAGACCGAGAGGGAGATGCCGTCATTCTGGCCGGTAAAGGAGCAGATGCTTACCAAATCGTAGAAGGAGAAAAAGTAACTTATCCAGGAGACTATGCTCTTGCTGAAAAGTATTTATAAGAAAAAAGGCGTGGATATCGCCTTTTTATTGTCGTTTTGTAAAAATTAACGCCATTTAATCAGAACGTACATCAAGCTGGAGCCAAACATATCCGCCAAGGCGTGCATGAGAAAGAAAGGTAGGAGGTTCTTGACCTTATACTTGTAAAGGAAATAGTAAAAGAGACCGTACACCACTCCGATAACCAAGGCCCACAGCATGCCCTGATAGGTATGGAAAGAAATCCGAATGATAGTAGAGTAGGCCAGCGCCCACCACTTATACTTATCCTTAACAGAGGTCATAAGCCCCAGAAAGAAGAATTCCTCATAGAAACCATTGAGAAGTCCGTATAGGATGGCCATAGGTGTCAGTTCAGCAAATTTCCGGAAGATTTCTAGAACATCTACATAAGACCAGAGAGTTGGATCAAAGTAATTGTACTCGCCGCTCAGTGTCGTTACAATGTCACCAATGAACCCTACTGCTACAAAAATAAGAGGGGTCCAAAGGAGAACCGACCAACTCAGACGGATGGGAAGCTGCTTAAAGTCAAAGCGCCGAAGCAATAGATAAAGAATGGTCAAGACCAGCATCAGTAGCTGAAAATTGAAATTGCTAGAAAAAGCCGCTCCTTCAGTGGCTGTATTGGTCACCGTTTCAGTCTCTCCTGAGCTGGCGGCAGGTGCAAAGCTAGCTAGATAAAGCTCTGTTGAGCGGTAAATAAACTGCCCAAACATGAGCAGGGTAATCACTGCAATATCAAACCACCTCAGCTCTTTCAAAGGCGTAGAGGGGCGTAGGTTTGTCAATAATTTCATCATATTTCCTTTCACCAGCTGTAAATTTATGTCATCATTTCAGGTTCTTTTTTATATTTCTATCTTAGCATGAAAAGCTTAAATTTTTATTATTTACAAATTTATAAAACTTTTTATTTTATTTTTATTAAATTGTCAGAAAACTCTTTTTTTAGAAAAATTTTTATGGTATAATAAAAGATGTAATTCTGATAGAAGAATCAGCCAGAAAGGAAGTCTATGTCCACTATCTCTGCAGCAAGTATCCAGGTCGCCTACGATCAAAAGGTTATTATTGACAGACTGGACTGCCAACTACCCGAGGGAAAGATTACGACTATTATCGGTAGCAATGGCTGCGGTAAGTCCACTCTTCTCAAGGCTTTTACTCGTATTTTGCCGACAAAATCCGGCAGCATAACTCTGGATGGACAGTCCATCGCCCTACTGCCGACCAAGGAGGTGGCGCAAAAGATTGCCTTGCTGCCCCAAACCATGGAGGCGACCGATGGCATCACTGTTTATGATCTGGTCTCTTATGGCCGCTTTCCGCATCAAACTGGCTTGGGACGGCTCAGTACAGAAGACCGGGAAAAAATCTGCTGGGCCATGGAAGCAACTCAGGTCAGCGAATTTTCGGACTGGCAGGTGGATGATTTGTCTGGAGGCCAGCGCCAGCGCGTCTGGATTGCTATGGCTCTAGCCCAAGATACAGAGACCATTTTTCTGGACGAGCCGACCACCTATCTGGATATGAATCATCAGCTGGAAATCTTGGAGTTGCTGAATGACCTCAACCAACTCAGCGGAAAAACCATTATCATGGTTCTGCATGACATCAACTTGGCTGCCCGCTTCTCCCATCAGCTGATCGCTATGAAAAATGGGCATATCCGGTATCAAAGAAGTGTTGAGCAGGTCATGACTTCGGATATTCTGAGAGACATTTTTCAGATTGAAGCCCAGATTATTCGGGATCCTATTCAGGATAAGCCACTCTGCCTCAGCTATCAGCTCGTTAAATAAGTCATGTATTCATAGATAAGTTTTCCATATCTCTTCATGAATACAGCTTCTAAACTTTTTATAGAATTGGAGGAAAAAATGAAAAAGTTTTTATCATTTGCCACCCTTACTGTCACCATCTTCCTTTTAGTTGCCTGCGGCAGCTCATCTAAATCTGAAAACTCTGCCTCTTCAGACAAGGTCGAGCTATCCAGCAAGCCCAAAATTGATGGATTTCACTACTACGGCGATATTCCTAAAAATCCAAAACGAATCGCCAGCCTCTCCTCTACCTACACTGGCTATTTGCTGCAACTTGGTTTCGACCCTGTCACTGTAACATCCTATGATGCTAAAAACCCTGTCCTCAAGGAAAAAGTCAAAAACGCCAAGGTCCTGATGCCGGAAGATTTAGAGTCTATCGCCAAGCAAAAGCCAGACCTTATCGTGGTAGATGCCAGCGACAAAAATATCGATGAACTAAAGAAAATCGCTCCAACTATTGCCATTGATTATGGAAAAAATGACTATTTAGAAATCCTGAATCGCTTTGGCCAAATCTTTGGTAAGGAAAAAGAAGCTGATCAATGGATTGCTGATTGGAAGAGCAAAACAGCTGATATCGGCAAGCAGTTAAAAGAAAAGCTGGGACAAAATGTCACTTTCACGGTTGTCGGACTATATGAAAAGGAAATCTACCTCTTCGGTAACAACTGGGGACGAGGCGGAGAAGTTATCTACAAGTCTCTGGGATTTGACGCCCCACAAAAGGTGAAGGATGAAGTATTCCCAAGTGGCTACTTGCAAGTCAGCCAAGAAACGGTGAGTGAGTATATTGGCGATTATGTCCTGGTTGCAGCTGAAGATGATAAAACGGGCAGTGCTCTTTACGAAAGCGATGTTTGGAAATCTATTCCCGCTGTCCAACAGAACCATATCTTAAAAGTGGATGCCAACGCCTTTTATTTCAACGATCCATTGACACTTGAATACGAACTCAAAACTATTCAAGATGGTCTTGAAAAAATGAACTAGACCATTCCTTGCAGGAACTCAAACTAGTGAAAAAACATTGCTAGTAAGCGATATATCTCACGACAGCTATTTGATTTTCAACTATATAAAGGACACCAGATGACACTTCATTCACTCTTCACTCAAAAAAATAGGCCAAACATCTTTTGGCTTGTTTTTTTCGCCCTCATTCTCCTGCTGATTAGCGGACTCTATCTCTACCTGCGCTTTGGCATTCCCAGCTACTCCCATCGGCAACTGATAGAAACGCTGAGCCATCCTTTCAAGGAAAGTCCAGCCCAGAACATCATCATAGATCTGCGCTTACCTAGAGGAATAGCAGCTCTGCTAGTCGGAGCTAGCTTGGCTGTTTCAGGAGCCATCATGCAGGGAATTACCCGCAATGCCATTGCTGACCCAGGACTTTTGGGGATCAACTCAGGAGCTGGCCTAGCGCTCATCTGCGGTTATGCCTTTTCTAAGAGTATACACTACAGTAGCATCCTCCTGCTCTCACTTGCAGGAGCCTGTCTAGCCAGTATTCTGGTTTTTAGCCTCTCCTACCATCCTAGAAAAGGTTTTGAGCAACTACGTCTCGTCTTATCCGGTGCCATGGTAACAACACTCCTGACTGCCATCGGACAAGGCTTGACCATTTACCTCAACCTAACCAATGCTGTCATCGGTTGGCAGGCTGGAGGGCTTCTAGGAACCAATTGGAAAATGCTGCAAATCATTGCTCCCTTTATCTTGTTAGGCCTCTTACTGGCTCAGCTATTTTCTCACCAACTAACCATTCTCAGCCTCAATGAAACAGTAGCCAAGGGCTTAGGCCAGCGAACGACTCAGGTAACCCTGCTCTTTCTAAGCCTTGTTCTACTGTTATCAGCGACAGCCGTTGCCCTAGTAGGAAGCCTGGCTCTTGTCGGACTGATTACTCCACACTTTGTCAAAACCATCAGCGGCAAGAACTACCAAAAAATCTTGCCACTGACGATGCTAACAGGAGCGCTCTTTCTACTAATTTGTGATTTTGCTGCGAGTCATATGGTCGGTCTGCCTCTTAGCTCTATTATCAGTCTCGTTACGCTGCCAGTCTTCCTGTGGCTGATGAGAAAGGGGGCCTTCTATGAGAGATAAAAAACGGATTCTTTTGGTTCTAGTAAGCCTCAGCCTCCTGACTTTCCTAATTTTCCTACTATCTCTATCATCAGGCGATCAGGAATTTAATATCGGTGAAGCTCTTCGATATCTGCTGGGGCAGGGAGATGATGGCAGCACCTTTATCATGGAGCAGATCCGCCTGCCTCGAATTCTGGTCTGCTTTCTAGCAGGAGCTTCGCTAGGGATGAGCGGTGTACTGCTGCAGACCTTTACTCGAAACCCACTTGCCGATTCAGGAACCTTGGGAATCAATGCAGGAGCTGGTGTTATCATTACTCTTGCTATCAGCAAGCTAGAAGTGACCGATCCTTTCTATATCCGCTATCTTCCCTTCATCGCGACCTTTGGCGGTATGCTGACTGTAGCCCTTATTTACCTGATTTCACATCAAAAAGGCCAAGCTATCAGCCCTGTCAAGCTCATTATCGCTGGCGTGACCTTGTCAACCATTCTGTCTTCCAGTATGATTGCCATCACCGGCCGTGTCAATCAGAACAAACTGACCTATGTAGTTAGCTGGCTAGCTGGTAAGATTACGGGTAATAACTGGGAAAGTCTAGCTATTGCCGGCCCCTTCTTGCTTTTATTCTGGCTGCTGACCTATCTGCGCTCCCACAAGCTCAATATCCTCAGTCTAAATGAAGAAACAGCTCTAGGCCTGGGGCTTCATCTAAAAAGAGAGCGGCAAATAACCCTGTTATTAGCCAGTGCTCTCGTCGCCTTTAGCCTATCTCTAGCTGGAAATATAGTCTTCATCGGTATGTTGGCTAGCCATATCAGCAAACGATTCCTGCCTAGCGATCATCGCTTACTCTTTCCAGCCGCCATGCTGCTAGGCGCCTTTATCATGACAGGGGCAGATACTGTCACAAGAACCTTCCTCATCGGAAGCTCAGTCCCGACAGGCATTTTGATTTCCATTATTGGAGCTCCCTACTTCCTCTACCTTATGTATCAGCAAAAAAAATAATCAGCCGAATAATCGACTGATTGTTTTTTTATTTATCCAAGCTGTTTTTGATACCTTCAACGGCACCTTCTACAGCTTCTTTAGCATCTTCAGCAACTTCTTTGGCTTTAGCAACTGTTTTTTCTACAAAGCCTTCTGCTTCTGTCTTATTATCTCCTGTAACTTTGCCAACGCCTTCTTTAACAGCGCCTTTAGCTTGATCGAATTTATTTTCTAGTGACATAATTTTGCCTCCGTTCTTTTTTACAGTATTTGATACCGTTTACAGTAGTATAAGTTTTTTCTTTTCAAAGGTCAAATATTCTGCTCATTCTATGAGAAAATCAGTGCAGCTGGAAAGTCAATCTCTCCTTATCAAAGCTGGCCTGTAACTCATACTTGCCTGCTTCGTTTTGCCGGATATAGCCCAAGATTACTAGGCTATCGACAAAAATGTCCCGCCGCTTCTGCATGAGCTCATCCTTGCGGACATATTTGAGAAGAAACGTAGTCATATACTTGAGTGCATACTCTGGATTGACATCGCCCAAGACAGCATAGAGGGGCTTTTGTGCTTCAGAAAGAGGATATTGGCGCTGCATCTTGTAAAAATAATTTGCCAAGGTCAGCTTATCCCGCAGAAAATCTGTCTCTTCCAGCAAAACAGCCGCATTGGTCTGATTGGAAAGCCGGGTCTCAAAGCGCAGCTCCAACAATTCCTGATAGAGGGGACTATCATCACGGATAAAGACTTCTTGATCCAAACGCAAGTCCTCCAAACTTTCCAAAAGAGGCAGGGTCAGGAAATATCGCTTGTTCTCTCGCCGGATGTAACCTGCCTTGATATAGTCCTCTATCGAGCGGTCAATATTAGCTACACCCTCAAACTCTCGCTTAATCTCACGTAGAATCACTGCCTCATGCTGATCCAAATAATCAATCAGCTCCTGAAAAAAAGGCTGGCGCGTCAAACGACTGGGATTGATGATTTTAATCATTGAGTTCTCCTTTGTAGATGAGTTTTCTTGACTGAGCCAACTGGCTAGGATTCGTCCCAGGCCGACCTATGGGAACCCCTAAGCCCAAGTCCAGATAATATTCCTGCCAAAAATCAGAAATCAGATTTTTCTCATCCCCAAACTGCATGGGAATCGTATCAAAAATCGGCAAAATGTCCGCAATATACTCCGAACAGTAAAAACCATCGGACTGAGGATAAAAGCTGACATTGTATGGCTTTCCTAGATGTGATTTGGCTCTTTTAAAGACTGCTTCTGCTTCAATAGCTGGATAGCGATACACGTCATAAACATCCTCATCCTGTAAAAAATCAGACAAGTCTTGATTGACAACACCCTTCTCCTGGGTTGCATGATAAATCTCACCATTAAAAAAGATGGCCACGTGGCTATATGAACCAGTTGCTGACCGAATGGCTGCTGCAATTTCTGAAGATCCGACCGTAAAAATCAAATCCCCATTTTGTAAATCTTGAATCTTCATTTCTCTCGCCTATCAAAAAAGGAGCCGAGACCCCTTTTTAAGTATGAGGGGAATAGCCCCATCTAGTAACTTATTTCCTCAAATGAGCTCTTTAAGCATTAAAACTTTCTGTCAGTTGAGGCACCACTTGCTTCTTACGAGAAACAGCGCCTGCTAGGAAAGCATGGTTGTTTTCAAGAACAAAGTTGAAGGCTGCTTCGACCTTATCCATATTGCTTCCGATAGCCAAAATTTCTGAGTTTGAGTTGATAATATCTGTAATCATCAAGACAAAGTCAGAGTAACCATTATCAGCGATTGCTTTTTCAATAGCCGCTTCGATTTCTACTTGACGCTCCAAAACTTCTGCAATATCAACTGTGTTGACCTGTGCCACACGGACATTGTTTCCGTTGAGCTCAAATGTTTTCGCATCGATGTCAATCAATTCTTCTGCAGACTTGCTAGCCAAGTTTGTACCTGCCTTAAGCATTGCCAAACCATACTCTTCCAAGTTGACATCAGCCAGCTCAGCCAATTCTGGTGCAATGACCTTGTCAGTCGGATGAGTTGTTGGTGATTTGAGCAAGAGAGTATCAGAGATCAAACCAGACAGCATCAATCCTGCAATTTCTTTTGGAACTTCTACGCCGTGCTCCTTGAACATACGGTAAACAATAGATGAAGCAGATCCCACTGGCTCCAAGCGCATGTAAAGTGGACTAGCTGTTTCAAAGTTAGCAACACGGTGGTGGTCCACCACGCCATAGACTTCAACTTCAGCAATATCTGCCACAGACTGCTGGAATTCATTGTGGTCTGTCAAGATGACTTGTTCAGCTCCTTCTGCCTTGGCAGATGTAATCACGCGCGGCGCAGCTACACCAAAGTAATCTAAAACAAAGGCTGTTTCTTCATTAGGCTCACCCAGAGCAACAACTTCTGTATCTAAGCCATAAGCTTCACGAGCCAAGTAAGCAAAAGCGTAAGATGAACCAATGGCATCTGAGTCAGGATTTTGGTGACCGAAAACTAAAATTTTAGACATGATAAACCTCTTCTTTTATATAAACTTATTGCATTTATTTTACCACAATTACAGGCATTTCACAAAAGCAGAAGGGCATTTTCTTAAGAAAAATGGACTGGTTAGCCCACCAGCCCATTTATTCATACTCAAAATAGATTAGCTATTATGCACCCGATTCATATACTCTGTATAGGATTCAGTCTGCATGAGTTCCTTAGCATTCTTGACCCGATCAGCTGTCGGAGGCTTAACCCCTTCCAGCTTGTAAGGGATGCCCAGCTCCCGCCATTTGAATTCTCCCATAGTATGGTAAGGTAGAATTTCAAACTTATCAACATTCTTCAGCGTCTTTACAAATTTACCTAGCTCAATCAGGTCATCATCACGGTCGGTCAATCCTGGCACCAAGACATGGCGGATCCAGACTGGCTTTCCAATGTCAGACAGGTACTTGGCACAGGCCAAGATATTCTTGTTGGTCTGGCTGGTCACGATTTTGTGCTGTTCTTCGTTAATCTCCTTGATATCAAGCAGGACTAGGTCGGTGACTGCCATAAGCTTATCAAATTTTTTCAGATAGCGAGGCGTATTTCTGAAGGGTAGGGCACAGGTATCCAATGTACAGTGGATGCCCAGTTCCTTAGCCTTGGTAAAGAGGGCAATCAGAAAATCAATCTGCAGCAAGGCCTCTCCTCCACTGACGGTGATGCCGCCTTTGTTACCCCAGAAGCCCTTATAACGGAGAGCTTCTTGCAAGACATCATCCACTGTCCGCAGCTGAGATTTGTTGGTCTCCATCTCCCATGTGTCCGGATTATGGCAATACTGGCAGCGCATGTGGCAGCCCTGCAAAAAAACAATAAAACGGATACCCGGTCCATCAACTGCACCGAAACTCTCAGTAGAGTGGACCATGCCCGTTACCTTTCCATAATCAACTGCTTCTTCAATTTTCTCTTCAACCATCGCGCAACCTCTTAACTCTGAAAACGTTTTATAACTAACTACATTATAACATGATTAAAGCAAAAATAGACTTAATTTGTCTATTTTTTAGAAAACAAACTGTTTTTCAGTTTCATTTTCAGTGTTTTACAACAGATAAAACTTTAGGCCGAAAGCTGATTAAGACTTGCTCTTAGATGCTGGCAAATAAAAAATCAGGGCAGATTCTCTATTCCACCCTGATTTCACTTTTTAAATTGATTTTAGTTAATTTCTGCTTCTATTTTTGAGAGTAAAAGCAAACATCAGCAAGGTCAATCCCAAAACTGCCCAGCCACTGTTATTTTGACCGGTCTGCGGGAGCCCCTTCTTCTTGCTGCCAGCTGTCTGACCTTGTCCAGTTTGATTGGACGATGGAGAATTGGTCTGAGAAGGAACTCCTTGATCTGCTGCTACAGAAGATTGTCCACTTGATTGAGACGGTTGGGAGCTTTCAGAAGTCGAAGCTGCAACATCCTTAGAAAAGTCCAGCTGAACCACTACTGGATCATGGTCTGAAGCTCTGCCATGTTCCTCCATGAAAGAGGCATTGATATGGACAGGCGCAAAGACTGCCTTGCCTGCCAGGTTCTTCGAAATGAAAATATTGTCCAAGCTTTGGTTGCTGCCGCGGTAGAAGTAGGAATAACGGTCAGCCGCATCATGCTCTTGCATGAGATTAATCAGTTCATTACCCGCCAGTGCTTTAGCCGTTTCGGAAAATTCAAAGTCATTGAAATCTCCAGTCAGCACAAACTTAAGGTTAGGATTTTGTCTCAGCCCTTCTTGAACAAAGCTATTTAAAATTTTAGCCTGCTCTATCCGAGCAGCCTGCGTATGCTGAACTGCTGGCTGAGCGGAGCCATAAACGGCATCATCCCCAATCTTGGACTTCAAATGATTGGCGATAACGACGATATGCTGTCCCTTGAATTCAAACTCAGCTGCCAAGGATTTACGGACCTTGGTAAAGGCAGGATTGGTCGGTTCGATTCGGGCAGGATTCTTAACCAAATGGCCACCGGAAAAGCTAGCTGCTTCGTCACTCGTGCCGGCTTCTTTTTCGACTAACTTCACCCGATTTGGATCGTAGAGAAAGGCCACGCGGATATTAGAGCCAGGCTTGCCGCCATCTTGACCGTCAAGTGGGGCAACTTCGGTGTACTTGTAAGTTTTTCCGCCCAGTTCTTTGATGCGGGCCGCTAGTTTCTCACCGCTTTTGACACCGCTGGTCGTTCCGTCATTAACGCTGCCATTCTCATCTTGAACCTCGATGAGCGTGATGATATCTGGACTGTGGATTTCATTGATAAAGGAATTGGCGATTCTAGTCACTTTTTCCTCAGGTGTTTCACCTTTTTTAGCATTGGCAGAAAAATTCTCGATATTGTAGGAAGCAATAGTCAGCTTGTCTTCACTTGGATAGATAGGAGAGACCTGTCTCTGCAAGCCACCATCCACCAAATCAGGCAGCTGAGTCGGCTCCAACTTGTAAATCTTCCCACGATAGTTCACGACTCCGACCACATCACCATTGAAATAATCCTTGGCCTTGGCAATGAATTTATTGCCAACATAGACTGGAATGGTTGCGGTATTTTGAGCGTTTGGACGAAGATTTAGGCCACCGATATTGTTTAATGGTTGGGCTTGGTAGCCTTCAGGTAAGACATAAATGTCTCCACGGTACTGCGGGCCTAAAACGCGTGGCCTCTTCACCGTCGTCAACATTCCTTCCAAACTTTCCCAGTAGTCCAGTGCTTCACTTTGAGGCTGATAATTATTAATATCGTTATCGACCGTATCCTGAGGCATATTAGCCACGATGTCAACTGGATCAGGTAAGTCAGTTTTCCCTTCCTTGGTCACCTTGGAAGCGACAAGCATGGTGACTGTCAAACTATCACTGGGCTTGTTGAAAGTTTGCCCCTGACGAACGCTGAGCTCTTCCATATAACCTTCTTTGACGCGTCCTTCAAGACTAAGTTTGTCACCGACATCGACTTTTTCTTTAGAAACAACATAAAGAGCATCAGAAGTCCTGCTATTTCCATCAGGAATCACATCTTGAACATAAAAACCATAACGGTCTGTTTTCGTCACAACTATATTGGAAACTTGAACCTCTTTGTCCTCATAGGGAGAGGCTTGTGATTCTCCCTGAATGGTTCCTACATTGGACACAACTTCTGGTCCGCTAGCCGCGGCTTGTGCTGTAGCAGGGGCTTGGTCTGCCTTTTCCACTGTCTCTGTAGAAGCTGGCCTTGACTCTCCGGGGTCTGCAGCTGGACTCTCCGCTTGACTGGCAACAGACGCACCGCTTACGGCCGGATTCTCTGTAAGAGCAGCCGCCTCTGAAGTCGACGAACTTACCGCTTCTTCTGCTCCGGCCAATTGGACAGAAAAAAGCAGGGACAGAAAAGCAGCTAGCAAAACCGCTGTGGGAAAGAGCTGCCTGTAAGAAACTTGTTTTTTCATGAACTTCTCCTTTTCTGTATAAATGTATATTATCCTATTTAATTTTTATTATAAAGAAAAGAATCAAATTTTGCAAAGGCTTTCTTAAAATTCTGTATTAGTTTCTCTTACTTCAGAAAAATACTTGCCTAGACTGGCCCAACACAGAAAAAAGAATCTGGAATTTTTTCCAGATTCTTTCAAGACTTTAGTTTTCAACTATTAAAATTGCCAAGGTTTCATATGGCTGCAGGGTCATCACATGGTCAATCTGAGTCTTGCCGTAATTGGATAGGAGAACCTGACCATTTTGATAGTCCGTCAGGATGTCCACCGTAATCGGGTCAGCATAGAAGTTGTTAAGTACTAAAAGTTTTTGTCCTTGCCACTCCCGCTCAAAGGCATAGACCTGAGGACTGTCCTCATAGGCTGGCTGATAGCTGCCCTCTGCGATGATAGGTAGTTCCTTACGCAGGGCAATCAATTTCTGATAAAAGGTAAAGATCGGTCCCTTGATTTCATTTTCCACATTTATAAAAGGGTAGGATTTGCCCGCCTTCAGCCATGGAGTTCCTGTTGTAAAACCTGCATTGACTGAATCATCCCACTGCATAGGCGTCCGAGAATTATCACGAGATTTAGCCTTGATAATCCTGAAGGCTGCTTCCGGCGATTGCCCTTCAGCAAGCAGACTCTGGTAAGCATTGAGAGACTCGACATCCACATAATCTTCCATGGAGTCATAGTCAGGATCCACCATGCCAATCTCCTCACCCATGTAGATATAAGGTGTCCCTCGCGACAGATGAATACTGGCTGCCAACATGGTTGCCCCTTCATTGCGGAAATTCTCTACATCGACAAAGCGGTTGAGAGCTCGCGGCTGATCATGGTTGTTCCAAAAGAGGGCCGACCAACCGTCGTGTTCGCTCATTTCCTTGCCCCAAGTATGGAAAAGGCGTTTTAATTCTTCAAAGTCAAAAGGCTTAAGGGTCCACTTCTGTCCAGCTTCATAGTCCACCTTGAGATGATGGAAATTAAAAGCCATAGATAGCTCCTGCCGGTCTGGTGCGGTGTAAAGGATACAGTTTTCAATCGTCGTAGCACTCATTTCGCCAACCGTCATAACGGAAGCATCCTGCCCGAAGGTCGCTTCGTTCATCATACGCAGATAGTCATGCACAATTGGCTTATCAGTATAGGCTGGCTTGCCCTCCTGCTCTGGACAGTCCGTCAGCACCTCATCTTTTCCAATGACATTTATGACATCAAAGCGGAAGCCCTTGACTCCTTTGTCCCGCCAAAAATTCACCACCTTGAAAAGCTCTTGACGAACATTGGGATTGCGCCAGTTAAGATCAGCTTGAGTCACATCATAGAGATGCAGATAATATTTGCCCGTATCGCCAAATGGCGCCCAGGCACTACCGCCAAACTTGGACAGCCAGTCCGTTGGCTCATCTCGCAGGATAAAGAAGTCCTGATAGTAGGAATCCCCAGCCAGTGCCTTTTGGAACCAATCATGCTCAATCGAGCAATGATTGAGAACCATATCCAGCATAAAGTCAATACCATGCTGCTGGCCGACCTTGACCATCTCTTCAAAATCTGCCATATCTCCAAAGATAAGGTCTACCGCAGTATAGTCAGAAATATCATAACCATTGTCCCGTTGCGGACTCGGATAGAAAGGATTGAGCCAGATCATATCCACTCCCAGCTTTTTCAGGTAAGGAAGTTTTTCAATAATCCCGCGAAAATCTCCCAAACCGTTGCCAGTTGTGTCTTTAAAAGACTTTGGATAAATTTGGTAGACAACCTTTGTTTTATCAAGTGTCATATTTTCTCCTTTTTTGAGAAAAGGGACAGATTTTAAAGCACCGTCCCTTTCTATAGGTCATTTCATTTTTCTTTAAAGTGGATTAGCTGCCATCAACTGACTTCCTCGCTCAACTGCATGAGGAAGCTGTTCAAGCTCCTCCACCTGATACTTGTCTGAGTTCGTAATGATGACTGGTGTTTCCGTTACATAGCCCGCTTTCTTGATCATGTCTATATCAAAGGAAATGAGCTTGTCGCCAACCTTGACCTTATCTCCCTGAGACACATAACCTTCAAATCCTTTGCCCTCCAGATTAACAGTGTCCATTCCGATATGCATCAGGATTTCAACACCTTCATCTGACAAGATGCCGATGGCATGCTTGGTTGGGAAGAAGACTGTTACTCTACCATTGACTGGTGAAACCAACTCACCTTGGCTAGGAACAATGACAACTCCACGCCCCATCAAACCTTGTGCAAAGACAGGATCTGTTGCCTGACTCAATTCTTTGACTTCTCCTGCCAGCGGACTAGTAATCGTTACAGGAGCTGATGAATCAGCTGCTTGCACCTCTGGAGACGACTCGGATTTGGATGGTCCGGCAAATTCTGCCTCTTCCTGGGCTGCAAATTCTGCTTGCAATTCCGGATCTTCCTCTGTCTTCGTTAAGAAGCCTGTCTTGTGGAAGAAGAAAGTCAGGAACATTGGTACAAGGATTGCTACAAGCATAACTCCTGCAAATGGAATCATATATTTTGCCTGGATAGAAAGGATACCTGGTAAACCACCAATACCAATGGCATTTGCTGTTATATTAAAGGTTACAGAAAGCAGACCCGCAATAGACGAACCAATCATTCCCGCAACAAATGGATAAACGTACTTGACATTGACCCCGAAGAGAGCAGGCTCAGTAACACCAAGGTAAGCTGAAATGGTTGCAGGCAGGGAAATTTGCGCTTCCCGCTCATCATGGCGTTTCATAAGGTAATAAGCAAATACAGCTGAACCTTGAGCAATATTAGATAGAGCAATCATTGGCCAAAGACCAGTACCACCGGCATCAGCTACCAACTGAGTATCAATGGCATTGGTCATATGGTGAAGACCTGTGATAACAAATGGAGCATAAAGGGCACCAAATACTGCGCCAAAGAGCCATTTAACTGGACCAGTTAAACCTGCAAGTACAACTGTTGAAAGCCCCTGACCGATTGTCCAACCGATAGGACCCAAGACAGTATGAGCCAGAATCAGAGCAGGAATCAATGATAAGAATGGCACAAAAATCATAGACACTACTTCTGGAATATGTTTACGCCAAAAGATTTCCAGATAAGATAGAGATAAACCTGCTAAAAGGGCCGGAATAACCTGAGCTTGGTAACCAACACGATTGACAGTGAAGAAACCGAAATCCCAAACCCAGTCCTTAGCGATTTCAGCTGCTGGTGTCGATGCTACTGAATAAGCATTGAGCAATTGTGGTGACACCAAACAGATTCCCAAGACAATCCCAAGAATTTGGCTAGTTCCCATTTTACGAGAAACAGACCAAGTGATTCCTACCGGCAGGAATTGGAAAATTGCTTCTCCCGGAAGCCACAAGAAATGGTTAATTCCAGACCAGAATTTGGATACCTCTGTGATTGTTTTCCCATCCAACATAGACCAATGCACGCCCTCAAGAACATTGCGGAAGCCAAGGATTAACCCTCCGACAATCAAAGCTGGAATGATCGGGGTGAAAATTTCCGCCAGAGTGGCCATAACCCGCTGAAGGGGGTTTTGCTTGCTCTTGGCAGCAGACTTGGCTGCTTCTTTTGATACTCCCTCAACACCTGATACAGCAGTGAAGTCATTGTAAAAGATTGGCACATCATTTCCAATGATGACTTGGAATTGCCCAGCATTTGTAAAAGTTCCCTTGACCACTGGGATTGTCTCAATGGCCTTGACATTGGCCTTTTTATCGTCGCCAAGTACAAAGCGCATCCGCGTTGCGCAATGACTAACTGCTGTGACATTCTCTTTGCCGCCGATTGCATCTAGCAGATCTTTGGCTTCCTTCTCAAATTTTCCCATTTGACTACTGGCTGAATGAGAATCCAGCACTCTCCTTATATTTTTTACGAGTTAGTTTTTCAACACATCTCTACAAATAATTGTAATCGATTTCAAAGATGTAGGCAAGTTGTTCGTTGAAAATAGCCCTCATTTTTGATAAAATTTTCTAGGTTGTATGTAAAAAAGAAAACAAGTGGAGTTTATGATGAAGAAATACAAACAATTGTTCAAACAGATTGAGAAAGATATTTTGGAGGAACGTTATGCTGTCGGAGACTTCTTGCCCAGCGAGCATCAGCTGACAGAAGACTACAAGGTCAGCCGCGACACGGTGCGCAAGGCTCTGGCTCTGTTGCAGGAAGAGGGATTGATTGAAAAAGTCCGCGGACAAGGTTCCAAAGTCATCAAGCAAGAACAGTTTGACTTTCCTGTGTCTAAGTTAACCAGCTATCAAGAAGTAGTCAGACAGAATAATATGCAGTCCAAAACCAATGTTGTCAGCTTAGAAAAGATTACCGTGGACCAGAAATTGTCCGACATCACTGGCTTCCCTCCCTACCGACTAGTTTGGCGAATCGTCCGTCAGCGCGTTGTGGACCAAGTCGCCTCTGTATTAGATATTGACTATTTAGACAAGGGCATCGTCCCTGACTTGACAAGGGAAATCGGTGAGCAATCCATTTACGCCTATTTGGAAAATGACTTAAAGCTCAATATCGCTTATGCCAAAAAGGAATTTACCATTGACCACACCAATGACCGAGACAAGATTCTCATGGACCTAGGCAAGGACCAGCAGGTTGTCTCTGTCAAGTCTCAGGTCTATCTGGCAGACGGCCGCCAGTTTCAATATACTGAGAGCCGGCACAAGCTAGACAAATTTCGCTTTGTGGATTTTGCTAAGCGTCAGAAAGAATAACCTTGATTTCCATCCAGACCACAAAACCACCTCTGCCTGCCAGCTGGCAGAGGTGGTTTCTTTTATGAGTAGTCTAAGGCTGCTTTGTTTTGGAGCGACAAAGAGCCTCAAAATTCTTTTTAATTGTTTTAGGAGATTTATATGAAAAAATTAGTTAAGGGCTTCTGCTGCTTTTTAAACGTTACTGATTCTTATTACTTCCTTTCTTACTTTTGCGCCTGTGGGAATGTCAATACTTGCTTATCATATAGGGTAACTTTAGATGTCATTGGACTGTCCTCATTTCTATTTTGATGCTATTAGTATAATCCCAGAAACTTAAGACAGACTTATAAAAAACTTGAAGGAAACTTAAAAGGCTGAGTTTATTTCTCAGCCTTTTCTGCTTCTTCAACAATTTCTGAAATTTCAACCTTTACCTTCGTAACACGACCATTTTTAACCTTGTCATTGGTTAAAATAAGTTGCTTATTCTGACTTTCGACTTCGTAGCTAATGCGTTCTTTCGGGTCTGGAATAGTCCCTACACAAGTCAAGTAATAACCAGCTATCGTATCCACATCGTCGCTTTCAATTTCAACTTCAAAGTATTCATTAAAGTCATTGAGGGTCATGGTTCCTAATACGATGTAGGTATTCTCACCAATTTCATGAACTTCGATCTCAGCCTTGTCAGTCTCATCGTCAATCTCACCGACAATCTCCTCCAAGAGGTCTTCCAGTGTGACCAGACCAGCCATTCCGCCATACTCATCCAAGAGAATTGCCATTTGGTTTTGCGTATTGCGCAGCTCCTTAAGCAAATCATCGACAAACATGGTTTCCGGCACAAAGAGCGGCTCCTGCAGGATCTTGCGCAGAACGATATTGTCAAAACCATTGATGAATCCTTCATTAAGCAGTCGCTTGGTATGAATCAGACCGATGACATTGTCCTTATCCCCATCATAGACAGGAATCCGCGAGAAGCTCTGTTTGAGAATGCTTTCGATAATTTCTTTGGTATCGTCCTGAATGTCCACCATAAAGGCATCCGTCCGCGGCACCATCAGTTCACGCGCCATCAGCTCATCCAGAGAGAAAATCCCCTGCAGCATCTCAATCTCATCTGCATCCAAGGTCTCCTCACTATTGGTCAGCATATATTCAATCTCATCCCGAGTCATCTTTTCGTCTGCATCATCAAACTTCATCGGGGTTATCCGACTCAGTAGATTAGTCGATGCTGACAGCAACCAAACGAAGGGACTGACAATCTTGCCAAGAAAAATAATAACCGGAGCAGCCCGCACAGCTAGATTATCTTTCAGGTTCATGGCAATGCGCTTGGGATAAAGCTCACCCAAAACAATAGAAATATAGGTCAATAGGACCAGAGCCAAGAAAGTTCCGATAGCACGTGCAGTCTCGGAATTTCCCATCCAAGAAGAGAACAATTTTCCCAGATTATCCGCAAAGCTGGCCCCAGACAGGATATTGATAACAGTAATCCCAACCTGGATGGTTGATAAGAAGTTATTGGGGCTTTCTAAGACAGCTAAGAGCCGGATATACTTGAGGTCGCCCTCTTCAGCCTTTTGCTCCACACGCGCCCGATTGAGCGATACCATTGCCATCTCAGCAGCTGAGAAAAAGGCATTTAACAAAGTCAATATAAACAGTAGTAAGGCTTGCCATAACATATTCTGACTGCCAGGGTCTTCCATTGATTCTTTCTCCTCGAAATGTATAAGTAAATCTGATTATATCATATTTTTAAATTTAGTGCACAGGAAATGAAAATAAGACGGGAGGCCCTTCTTCCGTCTTATTTTCTGGTATCGAGACTCTGGGATTAATCGATTACCAAACTCATCCTTATTTATTAATAATCCCAAACTCTTCGTTCTTCTTCTGCTGCTGGGCTTCCTTGTGATTGTCATAGAGATTAGCCAAGAACTTGGCGATTTCCTTGAGGATAGAATAGGTCGGGATTGCCACAATCATCCCCAACACACCATAGATATTGCTGGATAAGAGCAAGAGCACCATGATGGTAATAGGATGGACCTTCATCACACCGCCAACGATACGGGGATAGAGGATATTGCCATCGACCTGCTGGATAATCAGCATGTAAATCAAGGCCGCCACCATCTTCTGAGGATCCGTAAAGGCATAAGTAATGACCATGGGAATCAAGCCGATACTCGGTCCTACATAAGGAATCAGATTAGCCAGACTGGAGAAAATAGCAAAGACCAAAGCGTACTTGAGCCCAATCACGCTATAGCCAATATAGGCCAGAGCACCGATAATCAGGGCATCGATTGAAATTCCGCTGATATAGCGGGCAACAGTAGCATTGAGATTAGTTAGCAAGCTGGAGATATTGAGCTTATCTCGCTTGAGGACTGTCCGCTCCAGCATGGGTAAAAGCTTATGGCCGTCCATGAGGAAGTAAACCAAGAAAATCGGCGTCATAATCAAAATCATCAGCGTATTGACAACTGCTGACAGAACGCTGCCCAGACTGTTGGTTACACTGTTAAGGATATTTTGCAGAATATCCACATAAGACAGATTGAGCTGCTGGATGGTGGACTGGATATTCAGATTTCGAAAGAGCGGATTTTTAGATAATTGATTAACAAAACTTTGAATTTCCCAATAAAGTCCTTGCGTTGAATTAATCAAGCTGCTCAGCTGATTAATCAAAATCGGCAAGAGATAAATAACACCCAAAGCAATCAAACCAAATAAAAGGCTGAGCGTAATCAGAATCCCAATCATTCGGTTGATTTTGAGCTTTTCCTGAAGAAATTTCACCAGAGGATTCGTAATATAGTAAAGAAATCCTCCTACAAGAAAGGGAATCAAGATTGTATTCACAACGCTAACAATCGGGGTTATCATATCCCCCATTTGGCGCCAGATAAAGAAAATAATCGTTAGCAAAAGGACCTCACTGGTCCAAAACATCAGCTTACTTTTATGAAACATTTGACTCCTCCTATCAGTTATTTTACCATAAATTTTGTTATAATAAAGGAGATTTAACGAAAGAAAGAGTAAAAATGGAAAAGATTATCGAACTGGAAAATGTAAGCTTGGCTAAACAAGGCCGGACCATCTTAAAAGATCTCAACTGGCAGGTGAAAAAGGGGGAGCATTGGGCCATCCTCGGTCTCAACGGTTCTGGAAAGTCTACTCTTCTGCGCTTGCTCATGGCTGAGCATTGGAAGACTCAGGGCAAGGTAACGGTTCTGGATACGGAATTTGGTGCCGGCGACATTCCTCAGCTGCGAACTAGGATTGGAGTAGTTGGCTCCTTCATTGCTGAGCGTCTGCCCAGCCATCTCACTGCCGAAGAAATCGTCCTGACAGGCAAGTATAAAAGCAGTATTCTCTACGCTCCTTACGGGCAAACTGAGCTGAACCAAGCTAGGGAAATGCTGGCTTCCATTGGCGGGCAAGATTTGATTGGCCGAAGCTACATCAGTCTGTCTCAAGGGGAAAAGCAGCTCTTGCTGATTGCACGCAGTCTCATGGAAAAGCCGGAATTGCTTATCTTAGATGAAGCGACCAGCGGTCTGGATCTCTTTGCCCGCGAGCGCCTGCTGGAACAGATCGGTAAGATTACACAGATGGACCAGGCTCCAACCATCCTCTATGTCACCCACCATGTAGAGGAAATAACTGCTGCTATGGATCATGTCCTGCTCCTAAAAGAAGGTGAAATCATAGCCCAAGGTCCCAAAGAAGACATTTTTCAAAAAGAGGTCATGGATCGATTTTATCCCCAGCCAGTCGAGCTGATTGAGCTGGGAGAAGACCGCTATTTCGTCAAGGTGGAGGTCAGGTCCTCATGAAGCAATTTTCTAATACCATCTTCAATCTGGGCTATTTTCTGATTCTGACCATGACTGCGATTGCTTTGCTTTTCCTGTCTGGGCAGATTCTGCTGTCCCACACTTACATCCCTTTGAGGATTGCAGAAGGAGTCCAATTCGTCAGTAATCCTTGGTATTTCTACCCTATCCTCCTGCTCTTTCTCCTCAGCCTCTTTTTAATCCGGCCCTTGTTGGAAAAGGTTCAGACCAAGCATCTTTTTTGGATTTTGTCCCTCATCTTTATAGTAGCAGCGATTTTTCTGATAACGGCCTACGATGGCCGCATCCGAGCTGACGCCAAACACGTTTTCAATGCAGCCCTAGCCTTTAACCGAGGAGATTACAGCTCGCTGACAACCATCGGAAGCTACATGTACCGTAATCCCCATCAGTTAGGACTGATGACTCTGGAGCGACTTTATGCTTTTATTTCTCCGACGACTCAATTTGCCTTTAGCATGAATGTCGTCTGGACTTTACTCAGTCATTTCTTGATTTACAAGATTACTGCCCTGCTCAATGCCAGAGAAATGATTCAGAAATACACGATTCTACTGACCTTTCTCTTTTTACCACAGCTCTTTTTCATCCTCTTTGTCTACGGTACCATTCCCGGGCTCTTCTTCTGTCTGCTCAGTCTCTATGCTTTTATCAAGCTGGATCAGAAAGGAAACCTGCTCTATGCCTTGCTGGGAGCGGCCAGTATCAGTCTGGCCTGCCTCCTGCGCAACAACTACATCATCTTTGCCATCATGCTGATTGGAGTCTGCTTCCTGTCCATCTTTTATAAATGGTCTTGGAAGAAACCCTTAGCTATCATCCTGATTTTAGCCGGTATCGTCCTTTCAAACAAGGGTCTGACGGCCTACTATGAGCAGCTGATTGGGGGCAAGATTGGTGTCGGTACCCCAAAAATCGCCTACATCACTATGGGCCTGCGGGATGATCCCAATCGGCAGACCTTGGGAGGCTGGTACGATGCCTACAATACCAAGATTCTCAAGCGCAACAAATATGATGAAAATTTGGCTACAGAAATGGCCACTCGGGATTTGAAGGATATTTTGATTCACTTCAGTAAGCATCCTGCTTATGCGCTCAAATTCTTCTACGAAAAGGTCAAGTCGACTTGGACTGAGCCGACTTTTCAGTCTATTTGGACTGGGCCTCAGATTGAGCGCCAGCAATATATGAAACCAGCTGTCCTGCGCAGCATTTATGAGGAAAGAAGAGGTTATCAGATTATTAATTTCCTGCTCTTAACCCTGCTAGCCAGCATCTATCTGCTCTCCTGCTTCTTTATCCTGCATAAATTTTTCGTCGCCGAGGAAAAGCTGACGCCTTTTGACCTCTATCCCTTCATCTTTCTATTGGGGGGCGGCCTCTTCCACTTCTTCTGGGAAACCAAGAGCCAGTATGTCTATATCTATGTCCTACTTCTCATCCCTTCCGCCGCTCAATCCTTAGTCGACCTGAACGATTGGTGGAAGAACAAAGGAAAAGGGAAATCAACAGACCAGCTTGAGAAAAAACTATAAAACTTGAACACTTGACAAGAATTCCTTATAATTTTATAGGATTGTTAAGTGACACAAAGTTGAATTTGTAATTAAAATTTTTTGTATTTTGCGAAGGGAGGATAGTGATTTATGTTTTCAATATTAGGTGCAGTATTATTTGGAATTATAGCAATTATGACAGTTCTTGTTGCTTGCGGTCTGCCTTTGGGCGAATATACAATGGGTGGACAACATAAAATCTTACCTAAGAAATTTAGACTTGCGGCAGTCATTTCGGTAGCTATTCAAATTTTTGCCATGATCATTATTTTGCAAGCCGGAGGTTTTATTCCCTTGTGGCTGTCTTTTAAGGTTACTAAATATATTTGTTTCTTCTTTGCCGCTTACCTATCCTTGAATACGATTATGAACATGATTTCAAAAAGTAAGAAAGAAAAATATGTTATGACTCCGATTTCACTTATAGCCGGAATATGTTTTTGGATAACAGCATTTCAGATGTAGCATGTGAAATGAAGATCATCTACAGTGCGCCAAATTGGAATTTGTAGAGGTGAGAAAAATGTAATGGCAACATATTCAACTTAAATCGAAATAGTATAAAATTACGAGGAGATTATAAGATGAACAATTATATAAAATTAAATGAAGATAGATGGAATAATGTAAAAAATGACTATACTGAGCCATTGACACATGAAGAATTAGAAGAAGTTAGAAAACATCCAATTTCTGTTGCATTAACTGTCGGGAAAAAAGTTCCAAAAGAATGGTTTGAAAAAGCAAACGGAAAAAAGATATTAGGTTTAGCTTGTGGTGGTGGACAGCAGGGACCAGTTTTTGCTATAAAGGGTTATGATGTAACCATAATGGATTTTTCTAAATCACAATTACAAAGAGATGAGTTGGTTGCTAAAAGAGAAGGCTTGAAATCAATACAGTTCAAGGCGATATGACAAAACCATTTCCATTTGAAAATGAAACTTTTGATATTATTTTTAATCCGGTTTCAAATGCATATATAGAAGATTTAGAAAACATGTATAAAGAAGCCTCTCGAGTATTGAAAAAAGGTGGACTGTTAATGGTCGGATTTATGAACCCTTGGATATACATGTATGATACTGACATTGTATGGGACAAACCTGATGAGGAATTACTTTTAAAGTTTTCAATACCTTTTAATTCAAAAGAGCTTGAAGAGGAAGGCAAGATATCCATAAATCCAGAATATGGATATGAATTTAGCCATACCTTAGAAACTCAGATTAGAGGACAACTCAAAAATGGTCTAGCTATGATAGATTTTTATGAATCGTGTGACAAAAGACATAGATTATCACGTTATGGAAATGACTATATAGCTACACTCTGCATTAAACTATAATATTATAGAACATGCTTCAGGAGAATAGCCCATTTTATTTTCCTTAAGGGTTAAAATCTAAAAATCCCAGTTTGTCTAATTGAATAAAAGAATTTTTTAAAACAGTAAATCACAAAGGTTTACTGTTTTTTTGCTCATTTTGAGAAATCATAACCACCCGTGAAAACGAGTGGCTTGTACACCGGCTATAAGCCGTTTCCCTCTAGCGACGTCTAAAGACGTTCGCTGAACTTCTTTTAGGTTAATGCTATGATTACTTGACTAATGCCCGTAAAAACAGGCTTTTATCTTATTCTAAAACTGCCATCTGAGAACGGTTTGACACTTAACTTATCAAAGACAAGGTCATTTTTTCCAAATCACGTATATTAGAAACTATCTTTTCATTTAGGCCAACGATATTCACATAGTCCCCTCTCCCCCAAAACTTTCGATTGTCATAATATAACCCCTCTTGTTTTTCAATCTGAACAGGAGGGGTTGTTTTGAATGGAAATGAATAAGACTTAGTTTTGTGTTATTATCATTTTCATCACTTCATTTTAATCGTAATCAGCATACCTCCACCAAGCTATTGTTGCGATAAGACCCAGAATACTTACCCCAAATAAACTGACAATGCTCCCAAAATTCAATAGTGCTTTTCCTGCAATACCACTTGCGAGTGCAGGAATCGCCCATGGAATGTATTTCCCAAAGTTAAGAGCAGAACCAAGCTGAGAAAAAATAATAGTAAAAATGATAAATGCCAATGGAGACAAATATCCCCGGCCTAAACAAGCAAAAAAGGCCACTGGAGTAGAGAGTACGATCGTAAGAGTAGTACAAAAAACAAAAGTAAGTATACCTTTGAAAATCACCGTTAAGCTCCCACCCTCAAGTCCAATCAGATTGCCAGCTAATAATCCTAATAAAAGAGCAAAAATTGATAGAATATAGCTCCATAGAGCGATAACGATAAACTTGGATAATACGATTATATCTCTTTTCATCGGGAGCGCTAATAGGTCTATCATCGTTTTATCAGAATATTCTCTACCAAAAACCCAAGATGCTGTAAATCCAAAAATGAGCAATCCCCCAACAGAAATGACTTGTGATATGGTCATTAAGTATGACGACCAATCTGTTATCCTCATCATTTCCATTTTTGCAGAAATCAAACCAAGATTTTTGAAATTCTCTGGATATTTCATCATAGTTGCAAACAAGCCAACAATAAAAGGAACTAAACAGATAGAACAAGCAGTTACGATGGAAAGTTTTGATTTTATTAACTTTCTCCATTCAATTAAAATACAGGAACTAAGCTTTTTCATTCGAAACACCTCCATTATAGTCATTCAGTATTCTTAAAAAATAATGCTCCAAATCTTCTTTTTCAACAGCCAGCGATTTGGGTGGATAACCTGTATGAACCAGCAATGTAGCAATTTTTTCCGGATATTCCACAGATTTTCTATCAGTTAATTCCAAGAAATTGATATTATTTTCTGTGTCTGATTGAATGTTTGCATGATAGCCATGGTTAGATAATACTTCTTTCATGGCCTTATTATTAGATCCACTTACTAGTAACCTCTTTTCTAAGTACTGCTCTAATTCATTGCTTTCAACTTCCCTTATAAGTCTGCCCTCATGTACAATAACTATCCTAGTAGCAATTTTAGATATTTCTTCCAGATTATGACTTGAAATAAGAACAGTTGTGCCTAGATTATTCGCCAATTCCTTTAATAGTTCTCTCACTTCAATAACTCCAAAAGGGTCTAATCCATTTGTTGGCTCATCAAGAATTAGAATTTTGGGTTTATGAATAATCGCTTTTGCAATTCCTAAACGCGCAACATTTCCTAAAGAAAGATACTTCTCCTGTTTATGTTCATATTGCTTTAGTTTTAATTTTTCAATTACCCAGTCAATATTATCTTTATTAACCCCTCTTAATTTACCAACGATTTCTAAATTTTCTCTCACCGTTAAATCCGGATAAGAATAAGGCGTCTCAATAATATAACCTATTTCGTTTCGAAGTTCTAAATTACTCAGATCTAACTTTTTTCCTTGGACATAACATTCTCCTGATGTAGATTTTATCAATCCTAGCATCATTCTCATCGTCGTGGTTTTCCCTGCACCATTCAGTCCTAAAAAACCTACTATTTCACCAGGTTTTATTGAAAGATTCAAGTTGTCGACAACATTTTTTGTTCCATATCTTTTAGAAAGCTTTGCGGTTCTAATTGCTTCTTTCACCATTACCTATCCTCCTTAGTAATTTGTTCCACAACTCCTTGTATAACTAACTTCAATGCGATATCAAATTGTTCTTCACCGATTTCCTCAATGTGTAGAATAGTCATAGCAATCGTTCTAAATAAAGCAGAGACGATTTCTACCGATACATTTTCTCTAATGTTGATTCGAGATACAATTTCTTTAACCATCCTATCGTCTATCAGATGATGATTTGTTATCGCCTCTTTCGGCAATTTTCTTATGAGTAATTCCATTTCATGATTTTTAAATATGGTATACATAAATGAATAGCGAAAATCTTGATAAAAATCATAAAGTAACTCTACCAGACGATTTGTATCTATCTTGGTTTCCATACCTAATTGTTCTGTCAGGCGATTCATAACATCTATTTGATATTCTTCTAAGACCATAAAAAATAACATTTCTTTTGAGGAATAAAAATTATAAAAAGAACCTTTGGAAATATCTACCATTGCTGCCATTTGGTCAACTGTGGTTTTCTTAACCCCATATCTTTGAAGACATTCCTTTGCAACTTTATGTAATTTCTTTCTAATAACTTCTTTTTCTTCGCTAGTAAAAGCAGTAGCCATAACTTCCTCCTAAAAACTCTGTGACGTTTTTTGGTTTTACAGTCATAGCTTATCATATAAACTAAAAAATGTCAAAGTCTTATATCTTCTATGTAAGAAAATATAAGATTTTAAATTTACACACACCTTAATTCTCTTCATTTAGACCTAATTATTCGATTTTAACGATTTAAAAAATAAGGATACAGTACTGAAAGCTCCTATTATCTATCTGGCTTTTCTCTCTGTATCCTTATTATATCTCAAGTTCCTTCTCTCAATTTCTCAATCATGACCAAGAAAGGCGGATTGTTAATCTGATTGATGGTCTTGTAGAGGGCAACGGTGAAGTCCTGCTGAGGCAGCTGACTAACGAAGTCTAATACCGCATCTTTTTCAACTTCGCCACCTTCATGCCCATAGTAAATCATGATCGCTGCACGGCCGCCCTTTTCTAAGCCTTGACAGACTTTTTTCAAAGCTTCCAGCGTCGTATCAGGCCGGGTAATAACAGACTTGTCCGCCGAAGGCAGGTAGCCAAGATTAAAAATTGCGGCCTTGAAATGGTCTGTATATTGGTCCATAGTTTCATGACCAGCCAAGATTAGCTGAGCATTGTCCAAGTCTGCTTCTGCCAAGCGCTGGCGGGTCTTTTCCACAGCCTGCTCCTGAATGTCAAAAGCATAGACCTGCTTGGCCAACTTAGCCAGAAAGAGGGTGTCATGTCCGTTGCCCATAGTAGCATCCACCACGATATCTTCCTTGGTCACCACTTCTGCCAAAAAGGCATGGGCCATCTGTAAGGGTCTTAACATACGAATCTCTGCTCCTTTGCTTTACAGCCTTGCTTGCTGCCACGACGACGCATTTCTGCCTCGATGGCATTGAGAACTTCCCATTTATTGAGGCTCCACATAGGGCCAATCAACATATCTCGCGGAGCATCGCCTGTGATACGATGGATGACGATATGCTCAGGGATAATCTCCAGTTGGTCGCAGATGATGGAGACATACTCATCCTGACTGAGCAGCTGCAACCGCCCCTCATGATAATCCCGCTGCATGCGGGTATTAGTCATCAAGTGAAGCAAGTGAAGTTTAATTCCCTGAATGTCATTGTCTGTCACACAGCGACGGACATTCTCCAGCATCATCTCATGGGTTTCGCCCGGCAGACCATTGATCAAGTGAGAGACAATCTCCGCCTTGGGAGCCAGCTTACGAACTCGCTGGACCGTCTCCACATAGAGCTCATAAGAATGGGCACGATTGATGAGGTCCGAGGTCTCCTCATAGGTAGTCTGAAGGCCCAGCTCTACAGTCACATGCATACGCTCAGACAGGTCAGCCAAGTAGGCAATGGTCTCATCAGGCAAACAGTCCGGTCGAGTCCCGATATTGAGTCCAACGACACCTGGCTCGTTAATGGCTTGTTCATAGCGCTCACGAATCACTTCAAGCTTCTCATGAGTATTAGTGAAGTTCTGAAAATAGACCAGATACTTGCGAACATCTGGCCACTTGCGGTGCATGAAGTCAATTTCCTTGAAAAACTGCTCGCGAATGGGCGCATCCGGCGCCACAATGGCATCGCCCGAGCCTGAAACGGTACAGAAGGTACAGCCTCCATGCGCTACCGTACCATCCCGATTGGGACAGTCAAAGCCCGCATCAATAGGCACCTTAAAAGTTTTTTCACCAAAAAGTTTTCGATAATAATCATTCAAAGCATTGTAAGATTTCATACCTTTCATTCTACCACAAAAAAGAGTTTAGAAACAAAAATTCCCTCTTTCACAAAGAAAGAAGGAAATCACCGATTCCACAAATAGACTTTCAAATCCACACAGCCATTGGCCTTAAAGTCCACTCCCTCTGCCCAAAGCAAGTGTTTCTGGTCTTCCCAGCCTGGTGCGAGGCGTCCTGCCGCATTGACTACCCGATGGCAAGGATGCTTGCCGCCATAAAGCTCAGACTGACTGAGAATCTTTCCCACCAAGCGAGCGTTTTTAGGCCGCCCAATCAAACGGGCAATCTGGCCATAGGTCACCACGCGCCCAGAGGGAATGCTATCTACTAATGCCAAAACAGCATCGATGAGTTCTTGATTTGAATTGGACATGCTAGCCTCCTAATCTAGTTTGCTCCTATCTTAAAGAAAGAGACTTTCTTTGTCAAGACAAAAAGGCTGGCAAAGCCAACCTTCCTCATCTCTATTTATTTCTGTTTTCCCTTGAAACGCCACTGAAAGCGTAGCTTGTCATAAAAGGGAAATTCGATATTAAGAATGGCAAATCCCATCAAAGCTCCTCCGATTACATCTGTCGGATAGTGCACTCCCAGATAGACTCTGGAGGCCATAACAGTGAAAATATAGAGTAGGAGCAAAGCTTGTACCAAACGCTTAATATGCTGGTTCTGAACCCGTTGCTGGACAATGATAATCAAGGTCCCAAGAACAATGGCTGTCGCCATGGAATGCCCGCTCGGGAAAGAATAACCTCCTTCTTCAACCAGATGTGTGATAGAGGGCCTGCTTCTTTGGTAAACAAATTTGATCAACTTGATTAAAATTCCATGTAAGACCAAATTTCCTGCTAGTAAAGCGGCTTCTAATTTCCATTTTTTATACAGGAAAAAAAGGACAAGAGCTGAAACCCAGATGATAATCCCCATCGGATCAATCACACTGGTTACAAGTTTGAAAAAAGTTGTCAAAGCTACAGGTAAATCTCCCCGCAACCAGGTCTGAATGGGGTTATCAAAATGAGTCAGCTGGTCAGGATAAAACTTGACCATATAACCGAGTATAACGAAAAGTAAAAGGGCAAAAGTGCCCTTTGTTAGATAAGATTGTTTATTTTTCATAGCGTTTTAGAACGGGCTGCAAGAGTGTGTAAATTAGCCAAAAGACGACAGCCCAGATCACTCCTTCTAAGATGTTAAAAGGGACAATCATAGTCAGCAGATACTTGGATATCCCATATGTTTTATAAATATCAAAACCAGCAAATCTCGCAAAGAGAGGAATTGCATAAATGACATTTAAAACGATCATAGTGACAGTTAGACCAAGTGTTGCTACCAGAGAAGCCTTCACATAGTCAGACAAGTTTTTCCTTTTTTTCCATAAGAGTGCAAAAGCAGAAACAAAAACAGTTACCGCCAATATATTCATGGGGAGACCAATAAGAGTGCCTATACCATGATTATTCAAAGCTAGCTTTAAGGCCGAGCGAATCAAGAGTACAGCCATTGAGCTTTTGAAATCCAAGACCACCAAAGCCAGTAAAATCGGAATAATTGAAAAATCCAACTTTAAGAACTCGGTTATCAAAGGAATCTCATAAAGCATGAGTAGAAATGAAAGTGCAGATAAAACTGCTACAATCGCCAATTTACGAGTATTTGTCATCACAGGTTCCTCCAATTTATAAAAATTAGAGAAGCTGGAAAGGCTACCGAAAAAAGCTTGTCAGCTAATGATTATTTAGTATAAGGCTCAGCCCTTAAATAAAGATTAAATGGCAAAATAAATTCAATGCCCTTCGTCTTCTCCCATCCAGACTATACTGTCGGTTGTGGAATTTCACCACATCAGCTTGCGCTCGCGGACTTGATTTGGCATTGAAAAAAACATTTCCAGTCCAAAAATTACCGCCGGTCGGGAATCTCACCCTGCCCTGAAGACATCATTATCATAACAAAAAAAGCCTGCCAGAGCAAGCAATTTGATTGATGTAATTAAGATTGTTTCAACAATAGTATTCTATCTATTAGGAAAATTTACTGCTTAGATACATTCATTCCGCTACTTCAGCTTATCCGCTTCATACTCATGTACCAAATCTAAGCCAGCAAAATTCTGCTGGCGCAGGGCTTCATAGACAATCATGCAAACTGTATTTGAAACATTGAGGCTGCGGACATGCTGGTCATTCATGGGAATACGCAGGGCCTTTTCTGGATGACGACGCATAAATTCCTCTGGCAATCCCTTGTCCTCACGACCAAACATAAAATAGTGCGAACCTTTTGCAGCAAAATTTTCCTCAGAATAGACCTTCTCCGCAAACTTAGAAATCAGATAAAGGTGGCCATCCATCTGCTCCATAAAATCGTCTAAACTCTCATAATAGGTGATGTCCAGCTTATCCCAATAGTCCAGCCCCGCCCGCTTCATCTTGCGATCATCAATGGGAAAGCCCATGGGCTTGATGATGTGAAGCGGCGAATTAGTCGCGGCGCAAGTACGGGCAATATTGCCGGTATTCTGCGGAATCTGAGGCTCAAAAAGAACGATATGATTTTTCATAATAAGAATATTTTTCCTAGTATTTTTCTTTAGATAAAAAAATAGCCACACTGCCCGGAGTCAAGCTCAGCAAACAGCGTGGTTAAGGCTTCATTAACTTACATCACAACAGGTTTGAGGTAAACCAATGAAGGTACTCATTTAGTATAACACTTTCAGCCTACAAGTCAATAAAAAATGCTCAAAAAGTTGTACTTTTTTTAAAAAATATCACAGGAAGATACCATTTTGGTAAAAAATATTCGGAATTCTATAAATAAGCAAGCTATTCTGTATTTTATAGATGAAATTTAAATGAAAAAAGAGTATGATAGATACATACTTTGGAGGAATCTAAACTTATGAAAATTATTGTTGTCGGCGGCGGGAAGGTCGGAACGGCCCTCTGTCGCTCCTTAGTGGCTGAAAAACATGATGTTATCTTGATTGAGCAGGATGAGGCTGTTCTCAACCAGATTACCAAGCGCTATGACATTATTGGTATTGCTGGCAATGGAGCTAACTTCAAAATCTTAGAACAAGCGGATGTTAGTCACTGTGACATCTTCATCTCTATGACTGAGCATGATGAAGTCAACATGGTCTCAGCTGTTCTGGCCAAACGTATGGGGGCTAAGGAAACCGTCGTTCGGGTGCGTAATCCTGAATATTCCAACCCTTACTTTAAGGAGAAGAACATCCTAGGCTTCTCGCTGGTGGTCAATCCTGAGCTCCTAACTGCTCGCTACATCGCTAATATCATTGACTTCCCTAACGCCCTGTCAGTAGAGCACTTTGCCAATGGCCGAGTGGCACTGATGGAGTTCAAACTCAAGGAAGACAGCAATCTCTGCCAGATGAGTATTTCCCAATTCCGCAAGAAATTTGGAAATATCATCGTCTGTGCCATTGAGAGAAAAGGGCACTTGGAGATCCCTGACGGTGACTTCACTCTGGATGCCGGCGACAAGATTTATGTCACAGGTAACCGTCTGGACATCGTTCAATTCCACAATATGGTACGTCCTAGAGTGGTTAAGAGCCTGATGATTATCGGGGCTGGCAAGATCGCTTATTACCTGCTCAATATTCTCAAGAATAGTAAAATCGAGCTCAAAGTCATTGAATCTAACCATGAACGGGCAACCTTTTTCAGTCAGGAATTTCCTGATCTCTATGTCGTCCATGGAGATGGTACTGCCAAGGATATCCTACTGGAGGAACGCGCCAATAACTTTGATGCCATCGCTACCCTGACTGGTGTAGATGAAGAAAATATCATTACTTCCATGTTTCTTAATAATCTGGGTGTACAGAAAAACATCACCAAGGTCAACCGGACTAGTTTGTTGGAAATCATTGATAACCAAGACTTTGCCAGCATCGTGACACCTAAAGGTATTGCAGTTGATACAGTTATGCACTTTATCCGAGGTCGCTACAATGCTCAGTTCTCTAACCTAGAAGCTCTGCACCATGTAGCCAACGGCCAAATCGAGACCCTGCAGTTCCAAATCAAGGAAGAAAATAAGATGACTGGTATTCCTCTATCTCAGCTTCATCTGAAGAAAGATGTCCTGATTGCGGCCATTATCCGCCAAGGTAAAGCTATCTTCCCTACAGGCGATGACAATCTGCAAGTTGGAGATAAAATTGTCGTGACCACTCTGCTGCAAAACATCACGCAGATTTACGATCTGTTAGCGAGGTAGACCCATGAATAGATCTATGATTCGCTACCTGCTGGCAAAATTACTGCTGATTGAGGCGGCTCTGCTGATTGTACCCATTATCGTCGCTCTAATCTACGGTGAGCCTTTAAAAGTCTTTCTCTCTATCGGGGCGACCATGGCTATCCTGCTAGTTTTAGGTGGCATAGGCTCTTATTTCAAGCCCAAGGACCTGCATATCTATGCGAAGGAAGGGGTACTGATTGTAGCCCTTTGCTGGATTCTCTGGTCCTTCTTCGGAGCCCTGCCCTTTGTCTTCTCTGGTCAGATACCAGACATCATCGATGCTTTCTTTGAGGTCAGCTCCGGCTTTACAACCACGGGAGCGACTATCCTCAACGATGTCGGCGTTCTCTCTCATTCTCTGCTCTTCTGGCGCAGTTTTACTCACTTAATCGGAGGAATGGGAGTACTGGTCTTTGCCCTAGCTATTATGGACAATGCTAAAAATGGTCACTTGGAGGTCATGAAAGCAGAAGTTCCGGGTCCAGTCTTTGGCAAGGTTGTGTCCAAGCTCAAGAGTACGGCCCAGATCCTCTATATCATCTATCTGGCTCTCTTTGCTATCTTTGCTCTGCTTTATTTCCTAGCGGGTATGCCTCTCTTTGACAGCCTTGTGATTGCCATGGGAACAGCTGGTACAGGAGGATTCACCGTATACAATGACGGTATCGCCCACTACAACAGCTCACTGATTACTTATCTGGTCAGCTTTGGGGTCTTGGCTTTTGGGGTCAACTTCAACCTCTATTATTATCTGCTGATTCGCAAGTTTAAGGCCTGCTTTGGTGATGAAGAGCTTAGGGGCTATCTCTGGATTGTCTTTCTTTCCACTGCCTTGATTGCCTTTAATGTCTTCCATCTCTACCAAGGCTTTGCTAAGAGCGTGGAGATTTCCTTCTTCCAGGTCTCCAATATCATCACAACGACTGGATTCGGCTATGGTGATACGGTCAAGTGGCCCCTCTTTTCTCAGGTCATCCTACTCCTGCTCATGTGTATCGGGGGCTCGGCTGGATCAACCGCTGGGGGATTCAAGGTTATTCGGGGGATTATCATTTCCCGCATTGCAAAAAATCAAATCCTCTCTACCCTATCACCCAATCGGGTCCTAACCATGCATGTTAATGGTGCTGTCTTAGATAAGGATACCCAGCACAAGGTCCTCAAATATTTAGCAACCTATGTTTTGATCGTGCTGGCGCTGGTTTTCATCGTCAGCCTGGATAACAACAATCTCATGACAGTTGTCAGTGGTGTTCTATCCTGCTTCAACAATATCGGTCCTATGATTGGGACGACGGATACTTTTTCTATCTTCAGTCCTTTTTCTAAGCTATTGCTGTCCTTTGCCATGATTGGCGGACGTTTGGAAATTTACCCAATTCTCCTGCTCTTCTTGCCTAAGACTTGGTCTAGAAGGTAGGAAACACTCTGAAATTATAGATAAAAAAAGTCACACTAGCTAAATAGCTAGTGTGACTTTTTGCTTGTAGCGTTTCTTTTCAGACTGAAATGGTCTGGTACAGGATCCTCTCCTGACTGAGACCAAGGATGACAGCGGAGAATTCGCGCCAAACCCATCAAAACTCCCTTAGCACCATGCCTCTGGATAGCCTCTATCATGTAGTTAGAGCAGGTGGGCCGAAAGCGGCAAGATGGAGGAAAAGCGGGCGATATGAAGCGCTGATAAAAGCGGACAGGAGCAATAAGCAGTTTCTTTATCATTTCTTGGTCTTGGTTACAGCCAGTGTATGTAGCTGGCTGACTTCTTTTTTACTGAGCTTACGATACTCACCAGGCTTGATGTCCGTCAGGTCCAAATGACCAAAGCGAGTCCGTGAAAGCTTATCCACTTGCAGTCCGACAGCTTGGAACATCTTCTTAACCTGATGGTTACGGCCTTCATGGATGGTCAGCTGAACGACCGAGCGATTTTTCGCCGGATCAACCTTAATAATCTCATAAACTGCTGGCTTGGTTTTGCGCCCCTCGATTTCAATACCTCGAGTCAGAGGACGAAGAACTTCTTTATTAGCCAATCCTTTGACACGCGCCACATAGACCTTGTCAATCTCATTTCGGGGATGAATCATCTCGTCGGTAAAGTCTCCGTCATTGGTCAGAATGAGAATGCCAGAAGTATCCCAGTCCAAACGACCGACCGGATAAATCCGCTCCTTGACCTGAGGCAAAAGATCCACGACCGTCTTACGTCCCTTCTCATCACTGACAGAGGAAATGACCCCGCGCGGCTTATTGAGGAGATAATAAACCTTCTCCTCATTGTAGATAGGTTGGTCTTCTACTTCCACACGGTCGCCAGACTTGACGTTCGTCGCCAGCTCTCGCACCACTTGGCCGTTTATACTGACCTTCCCCTGCCTAATTAGCTCTTCTGCTTTTCGACGGCTGGCTATCCCAGCATGAGCGATGTATTTATTGATTCTCATCGATATCTGTCCTTTCAATAAAGAGCTGGCTTTCTTCAGCAACTAGCTCCGTTTCTTCGACAATCGGCAGCTCATCTAAGTGATTGATCCCCATATAGTCTAAGAAATAATCCGTTGTCACATAGAGATTTGGCCGGCCAATGACTTCCTTTTTGCCATCCTCTCGAACCAGTTCAAAAGCCAAGAGCTTGGCCAAAGCACCGCTGGAATTAACCCCGCGGATGTCATCTATTTCTACCCTTGTAATCGGCTGCTTATAGGCAATGATAGACAAGGTCTCCAGTGCTGCCCGCGACAAACTTTGATTGATTGGCGCCCGTGAATAGGCCCGCAGAATCTCAGCAAACTCTGGCTTTGTGACCAGCTTATATGTCTTTGAGGTTTCCAGCAGGGTCAGGCTAGAGTCTGGATTGGCTTCATATTGCTCAGCCAACTTCTCCAAACTCTGAATAACCCCGGTCGGCGGCAAAGAAAGGATTTCTGCCAACTGATGAACCTTGAGTCCATCTTCTCCCGCCACAAAAAGCAGGGCTTCAATCTCTGCTAACTTACTCATTTCCTCTTCCTACTAAATAAATATTTCCAAAATTTTCTTCCTGAATGACTTGCACTTCCTGCACCTTGACCAATTCCAATGTCGCCAGAAAGAGAGTGATAACTTCATTCATGTCCTTGGTCTCTGCAAAAATCTCCTGCAGAACCAGACGGCTCTTACCAGCACAACGCTGACGCACCACTTCCATCATGTCCTCAATCTTGTACTCGTCTCGCACAATGGTTGTATGGCTCTTAGAAAACTCCTCTTGCTTCTTGGCGATAACCTTAGAAAAAGCCAAGAAAAGATCAATCGTTGACTTGTCATGCAGGAGCTCAGCATCCTCGTAAACCAGCTCTAGCTTAGGCTTAGAATAATAAAGCGCTCGGTCATCATGCTGGAGCGACATTTTCTCACCTAAGAGCTTGAACCTGCGGTATTCCTCAATCTGGCTCAAGAGGTCTTGCTCCAAATCATCTTCCAGCTCAGCATTATCCGCCACCTTAGGCAGGAGCTTGCGGCTCTTAATCAGCATGAGCTGGCTTGCCATGACCATATACTCGCCCGTCACTTCCAGCTTCATGGCCTGCAAGGTGGCCACATAAGCCAGATACTGCTCGATGACCTCCGTAATGGGCACATCATAAATATCCACCTGGTACTTAGATACGAGGTGGAGCAGCAGGTCAAGCGGGCCTTCAAAATCTTTTAGTTTGATATCCATTTTTATCTGTATTTTTCTAGTGTAATCATGGTTTTCAAGCCCAAATCTTGGGCAATATCATAGAGACCAATCCCCTTCTCACGCTGGCGCAAAATAAACTGCTCACGCAAGCTTTGGGCAGATAGACTGGCTTGTCCCTGCTCAATCAAGAAGGCCTCTAGCTGACGGAAGCCCCATTGACGAGAATAGGATTTGCCGTTTTTCTCAAATAAATACGTCCCCGTCAGATAGTCTTCTAACTCACCCGTCAAGCTCTCAGGAATCTTGATGACCCGCTTCTGACCGGCCTTTTCAATCTTCAAAACCTGAAAGTCAAGATTGACATCTGCCACTCTGACCTGCAGAATCTCACTGGGCAGCAAGCCCATTTCCAAAATAAGAAGAGCCATCAGACGCCCCCTGGGAACGCTTGATTCCTGCCAAAAAGCAGACAGGTCTAATAGTTCATTTTCCTGCTCCTTCGATATGGAGACCTTGGGCAGGACCAAGCGGTGAAACTCCTCAATGAGCTGCTGCTGATAAAGGAAGTAGAGAAATTGATTGACTGCTGAGAGCTTCCGCTTCTGAACAGCTGCCTTAAAATCCTTGATAGAGGCCTGATAAATCCGCAGATTGGTCTCGGTAATCCGACCATGCACTTCCTCGATAAACTGCTCCAAATCATAAGAATAGGCAATTTTAGAATTTTCTGAGATGTCTTTTTGATTTAAAAACGGTCTAATGTATTCTTTCATTTTTTGCGAATTTCGTACTTTTTACTAAAGCCGTGCAACAAAGAATTGACAGCTTTCAAAATGGACTTTCTAGTAATAATTCCGTAAAAATGTTGATCCTCGCCTACAACCGGCAGGAATGACTCGTCGACCAGCTTATGAAGCACATCTGATACAGTATAATCTGGCCCAACTGTCAAGTCGTCCATTTTGGTCATGTGGACGATGTCTGTCATCATGAATTCCTCTTCTGGCAAATCATGACGCATGCGATAGGACATGATGTCTGTCAGGGAAATCGTGCCAACAAACTTTTTATCTGCTGTCACGACTGGTACACGTGAGTAGGTCATCTGGCTCAATAGTAGGATAGCATGATCCACATTATGGGTGTCAACCATAACCGCCAGATTTTCCCCAGGCGTCAAAAAAGTTTCTTCATGTTGCAGCAGATAGTCTTCAAATTCCTTAGCAATCATCGGCTAAACTCCTTGGACAAGCTTGGAAAAAGTTCATGATTTCGCGTATAGTAATCAACTTTAAAGCGGTCATCATCAATCTCTACCTTAGCGTAGAGGCGTTCGTTGATCAGGCCACGTGGCTGGCTGATGGAGCCCGGATTCAGAAAGAGCGTTTTGCCTTCCATTCGAGCATCTGGGATATGCAGGTGACCATAAAGGCAGATGTCTGCATTAATCTCTTGCGCCCACAAATCCAGCTTTTGAAAAGAAAAGTTAATATGGAAGAGATGCCCGTGGGTCTGGGCAATAATGGTCCCCGCCAAATCCGTCACCAAGCGTTCTGGATAGCCGTCGTAAAAGTCCATATTGCCTGCCACAACCTGAATCCCTTGCCATACCTCATCATCAGAAGGAAGCTCAGAGTCTCCGTTATGGAAAATCGCATCTACCTTCCCAATATAATGATTCCTAATTTCTTCTACAATAGCACGGTCGCCATGAGAATCACTCATGACTATAATGGTTTGCTTTGCCATGCTGGAAATACCTCCACTAATTTCTTAACTGCCTGAGCCCGATGGGATTGCGCATTTTTTTCTTCCATCGTCAGCTCAGCAGACGTTTTTCCTGTTTCTCCCACTAAGAACAAGGGATCATAGCCAAAGCCATTTTCCCCTTTTGGCTCATGGGCAATGTAGCCCGGCCAATCCGCTTCAACTACCAGAGACTCCCTATCAGGACTAGCCACCACAAGGGTCGTATGAAAATGGGCCGAGCGGTCCTTGACATCAAAAACCATAGCCAACTCATGCAGGAGCTTGATGTTGTTTTCATCGTCTGTCGCGCCTACTCCAGCGAAGCGAGCCGACCAGACTCCAGGCAAGCCGCCTAAAACATCGACCTGCAGACCTGAGTCGTCAGCTAGCACCATTTTACCGGTCAGCTTACTGATTGTCTCTGCCTTGAGCCGTGCATTTTCCTCAAAGGTGGTTCCGGTCTCTTCTACTTCTGGCAAGTCAGGATAATCATTGAGATTTTCAACCTTGTAGCCCAGCTTATCAAAGAGTTTGCGAAACTCTGCTGTCTTTCCTTCGTTGCGAGTCGCAATCAAGATGGTATCTCCGACAGCCATCTCGGTCTCCTGCCCCTGACCAAAAAAGTCGGTCATCTTAACTCCATCCTTAGACAGGAAGAAGACCTTGCGCAGCAAGTCCTTTTCTGTAATCAGAATAGCCCCCTTATGACTGGTCGCCTTAAAATCCCGCTTCTGGCGGTCGTTAATCATATTGAGGACAAACTGGATATAGGACATGGGCGAGCCATATTTGACCACAACTGAGGTAAAGGCGTTGTATTCCTCATCCAAATCCCGCTCAATCAGCTCGCTCAACTCAGCATCAATATGCTCCAAGAGCCTGTATGGGATATCGTTGAAATGATAGCCGGCCTTGCGAAAGCGGGTCCATTCTCCAATATACCAATTGTTCTCGTCAATGTATTCATAAATTTTATTTGTCATAAGCTTACATGCTCCACATTCACTTTCAGGCCCAGCCAGCTTTCTGCAATCTCCGAAAAGCTCTTGGCATTGGCAGTTGTGTAAAATTGGTGATTGAGCTCCTGTTTTTCCCGACTGCGGTTGATTTCAAAGTAATTGAGCAGTACAGAAATATCCCGTACGCACTCTGCCCCGCTGTCAATCAGCTTCACATTTGGTCCCATCCTATTTTGAATAATAGGCCGGAGCAAGGGATAGTGGGTACAGCCCAAGACAAGGGTATCTACCCGACCAGCTAAAGGCTGCAGGGTTTCATAGACAACTTTTTTAGTAAGACTGGAATGAAGTTCATTGGACTCTACCAAAGGTACAAACTTAGGGCAGGCCAAGCTTTCCACCTGCATCTCCGGCGAGAGCGCTTCAATCTTCTGACGATAGATATCAGAAGAAACTGTCATTGGCGTTCCAATAACACCGATGCGGCCGCTGGCAGTTGACTTAATAGCTGCACTAGCCCCTGGCAGAATCACGCCCAGTACGGGAATATCCAGCTTTTCCTTCACTTCTTCCCAGACAACAGCAGTCGCTGTATTGCAGGCAATGACAATCATCTTAACATCCTTGGTCAGGAGGAAGTTGACCAATTGCCAGGTATAAGCGCGAATCTGCTCAGCAGGCCTTGGACCGTAAGGAGCCCGCGCCGAATCTCCGATATAAATGACCTCTTCGTGGGGGAGCTGCCGCATGAGCTCACGGACTACAGTCAAACCGCCCACTCCTGAGTCTAAAAAACCGATTGGTCGATTATCCATAAGGTCTTCTTTCTAAAACAAGGGACTGGAAGCCGATTCCAAATCCCCATTTTTTTTTGATTTTCTCTACTGGTATTAAAAGCCAGTCACTAGAAAATTATTTTTTCTTTTTGCTCTTAGCAAGCGCAGCTTTCTGCTGGCTGATAATTTGACGATAAACTTGCTGTACTTTCGCTTCATTTGGCCGTTGGCCGCTAGCGCTAAGCAAGGTCCGAACTGCTTCTACATTCAGACGCGGATTTTCTGCAAATTCCTTCTCAACTTGCCGACGAAGCAGATACATACCCAAGATTACGCCTAAGGCAAATGCCACCATAATCAAGAAAATTGCTAAAACTAAATTCATATCGAGAACTCCTCTATTTCCATTTTTACATTGCTCTTCATTATATCAAATTTTCTCTATTTTTCAAAATCAAAGCCATATAGTGTCGCAAAATAATCTTCTGGTTTTTCGGCTCTGCGAATCATGCGAACATTGCCATCTTGCTCCAAGAGAATTTCGCTGGAGCGGAGCTTGGCATTGTATTGATACCCCATAGAGAAACCATGGGCACCCGTATCGTGAATCACCAGTGTATCGCCAATTTGGCTGACGGGCAGCGGGCGATTAATAGCAAATTTGTCGTTATTCTCACAGAGGCTGCCGACAACATCCACAATTTCTGTCTCACTCTCAGGTCGATCCATATTAGTAATGTGGTGGTAAGAACCGTACATTGCAGGACGCAGCAGATTGACCGCTGAGGCGTCCACTCCCAGATAGGTTCGGTAGGTCTGCTTCTTATGGGTAACCTTGGTGACCAGAAGGCCATAAGGCGCCAGCATAAAGCGGCCCAGCTCCGTATAAATCTTGACCTGTCCTAGGCCAGCCGGAGTTAGAATAGCTTCATAGGCCTGACGAACTCCTTGACCGATGACCGCAATGTCATTTTCCTCACCTTCAGGCTGATAATTAATGCCGACACCGCCAGATAGATTGATAAAGTCCAGCTCAACTCCTGTCTCAGCCACTACTTCTACAGCCAACTCAAAAAGCTGACGGGCCAGTTCAGGATAGTAGTCATTGCTGACAGTATTTGAGGCCAAGAAGGCATGAATGCCAAACTTCTCAGCCCCAAACTCCTTGAGCTCTTTGAAAGCTTGAATCAGCTGGTCCTTAGTCATACCAAACTTGGCTTCTTCTGGATTATCCATAATGCTGGTTCCCAGCTCAAAGACACCGCCAGGGTTGTAACGGCAGGAAATAACCTTGGGAATACCAGCGGCTTCCTTTAGAAAAGCCACATCTTCATAGGCATCCAGATTGATAGTCGCTCCCAAGTCACGCGCAAACTGAAATTCCTCAGCTGGTGTGTTATTGGACGAAAACATGATATCCTGTCCAGCAAAGCCCAGCTTTTGGCTCATGAGCAGCTCAACATAGCTGGCACAATCCACCCCACAACCTTCTTCTTTGAGGATTTTTAAAATAGCAGGATTGGGAGTGGCCTTGACGGCAAAATATTCTTTAAAACCTGGATTCCAAGAAAAGGCCTCATGCAGGGCACGCGCTCTTTCCCGAATTCCCTTCTCATCATAAAGATGGAAAGGTGTTGGAAACTGCGCCGTAATCTCAGCTAGCTTTTCACGACTGACAAAAGGAGTTTTCATACTATTCTCGCTTTCTATTTACTGGGTTTATTATACCATAAATCCATAGGAGAAACAAAAAGCACTGGGCAAGCGCCCAATGCTTTAGTCTTATTTAGTCTAATTATTTGTTTCTTCCAAAAATACGCAGCAAGCTGAGGAAGAGATTAATGAAGTCCAGATACAGATGCAGAGCCAGAGAAATAGCCCAGCCATTTCCTGGATTTCCATTGGTCTGCTCATAGACATAGCGAATCTTCTGATTGTCCCAAGCGATGAGTCCTGAGAAAATAAGGACACCAACGATACTGATGATAAAGTCCAAGCCACTGCTTCTCAAGAAGATATTAAGGACGCTAGCAGCGATAATACCAATCAAACCGGCCATACAAGCTCTGCCCATTCCGGAAAGATCCTTCTTGGTCACCTTGCCGATGAACCCCATGGCAAAGAACATAACGGTCGTTGTCAGAAAGGCTAAGAGAACAGTTGACTGAAGATACAGCGCCATGATAATACTTAAGGTAAAACCATTGATGGCTGAATAAGCTAAAAACATAGGCAACGCCGCTGGGCTATTGCTCCGAGCAGTTCCAGAAGCTACCAACACAAAGATAAACTCAACTGCAATAGCCGCATAGAAAATCCAAGTGGAGCCTGTCAGAACAGAGATAATAATGTCCTGAAAGAAGTTCAGCATCAAGAGGGATACGATTGCTGAGATTCCGATACCGACACCAACGATAGAATAAATCTTAGCATAGAAAGAATTAATATCTGATTGATCTTGAATAATAGAATGATTCATAGTTACTCCTTTTATAATAAAACATTTACGGTTTCAGCATCTTTCGATGAAAGAGCTTGTGATTACCGCTCTTGCGTCTCCAAGGTGCAGTCGCTTCCTTGACTGCCCAATATTTATCCACCATCGTCACAATATAAGACTCCTTATAGCGCGGCGGAGCAATGGTCGCCCCCCACATGTGCTTGATGATAATGTCCTCTTCGACCTTATTGAGCTTGGTAATCTTACGAGCATTGCGAACTGCCAACCTCGGATGGACCCAAGCATGACTCTTCTTAAACTTGGTCACACGCCAGTCATAGTAGAATAAGTCATGAAGCAGGGCACCGCGTGCCGTGCTGCGGGCATTCCAACCAAATTTTTTGGCAATTCTGTAACTAGTATAACTTACATTGATGGAATGTTCAAGTCTATTGGAATGAATATGATGGGGAATTTCTTTCAAGCGCTGCACACTGGGCTTTTCAATCAAGTGCCCAACATAGGCCATAAACTCCTCGTCCTGTTTGTAAGGCATAGAATCACCTCCCTTGCCAACTATTATATCTCTTTTTCTGATTTTTAGCTTAAATGAAAGATTAAAATACCAGCAGCGACCGCAACATTGAGACTTTCTGCTTGCCCCTTCATGGAAATATGGACCAGAACATCAGCTGCTGCCGTCATTTCTGGACTAATCCCCTGCCCTTCATTGCCCATGACTAGGACAAAGCTATCTTTACTGTCCACCTCTCTGTAATCAATAGATGTTGACGACAAGGTCGAAGCCAGAATTAGCAGACTGGAAGACTGAGCCAGCCTAATAAAATCAGCCGTATCCATTCGATAAACTGGCAGATGAAAATGGCTCCCCTGCATAGAGCGCAGCGTTTTTAGGTTATAGATGTCTGCTGACGAGCTAGAGATGAAGACTCCATCAAAGCAAGCTGCATCAGCTGTCCGAATGATGGTACCGACATTACCTGGATCCTGAACGTCCTCCAAGAAAAGATAGCGCCCACTTAACTCCGCAGGTATTTCTTTCCTTTCAAAAGCCACTTCCGCGACAATCCCCTGTGGTGTCTTACTATCAGCCAAATCTGCTAAAATCTCTGGACTGACAAAAATCACTTGAGAAAAATCAGCTAATCGCTCTGCGTATTCCGCTAAAGCAAAAATCCGAATCAGCTCTGCCCCGCTGCTGATAGCTTCCTCAAATAAATGCCAGCCCTCGATCAAATAAGAATCCTTGCGGTATTTTTTGTGATGAAGTTTTTTAGCTTTTTTTACCACATTATTGGCTTTTGAGGTTATAATATTCATAAGAACATTATACCACAATTTAGCAGACTTGCACTCATACTGAGGGCTTAAATCCCTTGGTCCGTTCACTAAAGGAGGATGGCATGCAGAAAGTAAAAATGATAGCCCAAGGACGAGTACAAGGAGTCGGATTCCGCTGGGGAGTCTATTCTCTAGCACTGGAAATCGGAGGTATTACCGGCCGGGTCTGGAACAACGACGACGGTACTGTTGGCATTCTGGCTCAGGCTGATGACCCAGCTCTGATGGCCAAATTTATCCAAGAAATCCGCAAGGGACCGACGCCTTTTTCTAAGGTCAGTTATTTGGATGTGACCATGGCTAATTTCGACTCCTATCCTGACTTTAAAATTTCAAATTAGGTCTGCAGAACTATTGTATATTTTGCAAAAAAACAGTAGAATAGATAGGTATTATTTTTTAGAAACAAAGGATATGAACTCGTGAAACATTTCAAACGCTTTTTATTCTCCGGTATGGGACTGGCTGCGCTTATTTTCCTGTCCGGCTGTGTGGGCCGCGACAAGGCCGGTAATCCTTCTGGTCTGATCTGGGACGTGATTGGTCAGCCTATGGCGGATGGTATCCAATTTTTCGCCAAGAATTCAGGTCTGGGTTATGGTCTGGCGATTATCATCGTTACGCTCATCGTGCGGATTATCATTCTGCCGCTAGGAATCTATCAGTCTTGGAAGGCAACGCTTCAGTCTGAAAAGATGAACTACTTCAAGCCGATTTTTGCCCCAATCCAAGAGCGAATCAAAAATGCCGAAACTCAGGAAGAGAAAATGCAGGCTCAGCAAGAACTGATAGCCGCTCAAAAAGAAAATGGACTCAGCATGTTTGGCGGTATAGGCTGTCTGCCTCTGCTCATCCAAATGCCTTTCTTCTCAGCCCTCTTCTTTGCAGCCCAGTATACTCAAGGAGTTGCAGGCAGTTCCTTCCTCTGGATTAAAGACCTGGCCAAAAGCGACTGGGCTTTGACCGCTATTGTAGGTATCCTCTACTATATCCAGTCAGTGCTCTCTCTGCATGGTATTGAAGATGAAACTCAAAGAAACAGCATGAAACAGGCTTCTTATATGAGTCCTATCATGATTGTTGCTTTCTCATTCCTCTCTCCTGCCGCAGTCACTCTCTACTGGGTAGTCGGTGGATTTATCCAAATCATCCAGCAATTTATCATCAACTACATCATTCGACCTCGCCTGAGAAAACAGGTAGCAGAGGAATTTGAAAAAAATCCTCCTAAAGGCTTGAAAAAAGCGAGCCGGGCTAAAGATGTTACTCCAAAAGCTCAGCCGGCTATTGAGCAAAAGAACAAAAAGAAAAAGAACCGCAATGCTGGTAAGCAACGGTCAAGATAAAGAATCAGCGTAACCGATACAAAAAACTCAGCAAACAAAGCAATAAATGATGAACGAGGTGACTCTATCACAGTAAAACAGTAAAGCCAATCAATTCTTTCTTATATGAAACCCAAATCCTGCCCTTGAAAATCCGCACCAGACTTTCTGCCATGGATAAGCCAATCCCGTAGCCAGGCTGCTTCTGATTGTGCGATTCGTCTTCACGATAAAAACGGTCAAAGAAACGACTGTAATCAACATTTTTGCCGTCCGCGTAACTATTGGCTACCGTCAGCCGGGCTCGTTTCCCGCGCTTGGCCTTGGTCAAGGTGACAAAAATTTGCCCATCTTCGTCACAATACTTGCAGGCATTGTCAATCAGTATACTAACCAATTCATAAAGTTCATCTTCAGTTGCCTTGACATGGATATCTTCCTGCAGCTTGATCTCGTACTTCTTACCTGCCTTCTCGATGACAGACTTGAAGTTTCCTGCTACTTTTTTAACAACTTCTGAAAAATTCACATCTACCAAAGTAACATCTGGCTGCTCTTCCAGACGGGCCAGAACGACCATTTGATTGATTAGATTACTGAGACGCTTGACCTGGTCCTTGGTGCTTTCTGTCCATTCATTTTCGCCAGTCATCAGCTCTTGCAGCTCCGTATTGGCTGAAATGATTGCCAATGGTGTCTTCAGTTCATGCCCCGCATTAGTGATAAAACGCTTCTGATTTTCATAGTTTTTGATATAGGGGCGGATGGCAAAGTTGGAAAATCCAGACACGACCAAGACAAAGAAAATAAAGCTATAGAAGCACAACTGGATAGACAGCCAGAAAAAGTCATTACGGCTTTCGAGATAATTGGTCGAATCTAAGACCACCAGTAAATAGCGCTTGGTCTTGGAATCCTGCGTTATCTGGTAAGAATAAAATTGACTGCCTACCTTAAAAACTCCACTGCTACGACTGTCCTTAATCACTTTGTTAGCGTAGCTAAGCGCCTGCTCCTTAGATAGATTGGAAAGATGGTCTAAGTTGGTGGAGTAAAGTGTTTTGTCTTCCTTATAGACCACACTGAAATAGCGGTATTGGTAGATGGTATCAATGGTGATACGGTCGTTTTGCAAGCTCTCTGCTGTTTCTTCTACGCTGGGAAAATCTCCATTATTGGCAGATAGAATATTGAGAACGGCTTGGATTTCTCCGTTGGTCTGCAGAAAGCGAACGGAGTTTAAGACAGCAATCATGGTCAGCAAAATACAGACAATAGCCGCCGAAGCCAGCAGAATGAACCGAATTTTAAGCTTCCGAAACATAGCTATCTCCTTCCAGCGGCACCAGAGTGAAACTACCGCCTTCCTCACCCAAGATAGCAAGATCAGCATGAATAGCCTTCAGCTTCTGACGCAAATAGGAAATATAAATCCAGACGAAGCCTTCATCCAAATCCTCATCCTCGTCTTTGGACCAAACATGACGGAAGATTTCCTGAGTGGAAAGACTCTTCTGGGCATTGAGCATAAGAAATTCCATCATTTTAGATTCCTTACCGGCTAGGCGAATAGAATTGGAGCTAATGAGTTCATGCTCTCCGACATTAAGGCTCGTTTGGCCAATCTGCAGCAAATTGGGGGTAAAAGTCGCTACCCGTCTGGACATGGACCGTAGGCGAGCCAGAAGCTCTTTCAGAGAGAAGGGCTTGGTCAGATAATCATCTGCACCGGCATCCAGCCCTGTGACCTTGTCATCCACCTCTGACATAGCTGTCAGCATTATGACGTGGGTCGTATTGCCGGTTTGGCGGATTTCTTTCAATGCTTCAATGCCTGTCTTGACCGGCATCATGATATCCAGAATCATCAAATCATAGGCATTTTCCTTGGCTAAGTCCACAGCCTCCTGCCCATCAAAGGCTGTATCAACCTGATAGCCTTCACGGGTCATCGCTGTTTCCAAGACGCGGGACAGCTGCTGCTCATCTTCAGCTAATAAAATCTTCATCATCTCACTCACTTTCTCGAATCAAATTGCGGATGGTCTGCATGGTCACATCACAGGAAGCCAGCTCATCTGCACAGCGTTTCAGCTCGCGGACAATCCGCTTGCTGTCTTTAATCTCATGCTTGTACTTCATCTGATGCTCTAAGCTGGCCCAAGAGTCCATAGCAATGGTCCGAAGCTGGATTTCTACAAAATAGCGACCAGGGTTTTGACCATGACAGTCCTCATAAGGAGTCTCCACCTCTAATATCAAGTGGTAGGAGCGATACCCATTAGGCTTGGCAGCTCGGATATAGTCCTTTCCCAGAACAATCTCACAGCCCTCCAGCTGACGAAGCACTTCAATGGTCTGATAGATGTCCTCGATAAAACCGCAAACAATCCGAATCCCAATCGCATCACGAATTTCTTTCAGGGCTGACTCTGGCACCCTAGGCAGATTCTTGCGTTGACATTTCTCTTCCATACTGGCTGCCTGCTTAACTCGTGCATTAAAATGCTCAAAAAGCTTCTGCCCTGTTTCCTGCTTGACTCGATCATTTGCCTCTTGAATATGTTGGCTAAGATCATCTAAAATCTTGGGCAGGTAGACGCCGTATTTCCCATAAATATCTTGCTCTTGCATACAGTTCTCCTACTTTTCTAGCTTATTCTCATTATAGCATAACCATCTGTCTTTTCTCTATTTTTCCCCTGCTCTTCTTATCTAGCCTACACTCTCTGTCTTAAAAGAAACGAAAAAAGAACCAGTCTTCTAGCCAGTTCCTTTTGGTATTTATTAAACGGTTTTTTCAACCTTGAGAATTTTAACATCGTAACTGCCAACCGGTGTTTCGACTGTTGCAGTATCACCTGTTTTCTTGCCAATCAGAGCTTGACCAATCGGGCTTTCATTGGATACCTTACCTGCGAAAGCATCTGCACCAGCAGAACCAACGATAATGTAGACTTCCTCTTCGCTTTCGCCTACTTCTTGAATGGTAACTGTTTTGCCGATAGCTACCTCGTCCTTGGCTACAGCGTCACTGTTTACAATCTCAGCGTAGCGGATCTTGGTTTCCAGACTAGAAATCTGTCCTTCCACAAAAGCCTGTTCGTCCTTTGCAGCTTCGTATTCACTGTTTTCTGACAAATCGCCGTAGGAGCGGGCAATCTTAATACGTTCTACCACTTCTGGACGACGCACCAATTTCAATTCTTCTAATTCTTTTTCTAGTTTTTCCTTTTCCTCTAGGGTCATAGGATAAGTTTTTTCAGCCATTTTTTCTCTTTTCTTTTATTTTCTTTTATTTTAAAACTAAAACAAGAGGCTGAGACAAGTCTGTATCAGTCCCTTTTTTATATAGCAGGACTGAGAAAGCTAGAACTAAATGCACTAGCTTTTTCTCGTCTGCAATGATAGCAGTCTAATTAGAACTGCTGCTGGATTGAGTGAGCTTGCTATTGACATGCTCCTCAACATTTTTGGCGTGTTCCTCATAAGTATTGGCGAAGTAAACAGCGCCTGTTTCAACATTTGCCACAAAGTAGAGGTAGTCCGTCTTACTTGGGTTAATGGTAGCTTCCAAAGCTGACAGGCTCGGACTATCAACTGGCCCAGGCATAAGCCCTTCTTTTTTATAGACATTGAAAGGCGAGTCAATATTGGTATCAATCTCAGCGTCCTCTTTCAGAGTCGTTTTCTTTCCTAGCTTGCCTTGAGCATAAAGGATAGCAATATTACTCTGAAGCGGCATCGCTTGATTGAGACGATTGTAAAAGACGCTAGCAATATCTTTACGGTCCTGGTCTGTTGAACCTTCTTTTTCCACCAGAGAAGCAAGTGTCAGAACTTCATTAACCGTTAGGTTCTTCGCTTCGATAGTAGAGTAGTAAGAAGACAGATTGGTATTCATTGCGCCCAACATCTGGTCAATCAAGCTTTCCAGATCCGCATCCTCACCATAGTTATAAGTGGCAGGGAAGAGGTAACCTTCTAAGCGGTACTTGACTCCACTGTCCTTGCTTGGCAATGTCCCCAGCAGCTGTGGATATTTAGCCGCCATCTTGGAAATGAAAGCTTCATCCTGCACCTTAGCTAGGAAATCGTCCTTACTAAAAGGTGTCTTACTAGTCTTCTTAGAAGTTGCAGCTGCATTAACCGTCACAGCCTCTGCAATCTGCTCCAGTGTATATCCTTCAGGAATAGTAACCTTACCAACAACTGGTGGTTGCGGCGTTTCTGTTCCACCTTCCTGAAGCTGCCGAGCAATGGTATCTAGATCCATACTCTTCTGGAGATTGTAATAGCCGGACTGGTAATTGTTAAAGCTTTTAATCTTAGAATACAGACTAAAAACTTGGGCATTTTTAATCAGCCCCTTTTTCTCAAGGATTTCTCCAATCTGCTTAGAGCTAGAGCCTTCTGGTACTTCAACCGTCACATATTCTGTTGCGTTTGCATCAACAGGTTTAAGAGCTGAAGATACATAAGTATAGCCGACAACTCCTGTAACCACAAGTCCCAGCAGGACAATCAGTAGAACCGTTGTCATAATTCTGCGAGCTAATGTGTTTTGACGTTTTTTCTTGACCGTGTTGTTGGCTCGATTAGCCCGAGATAAAACCTCATTGGGCTTCTTATCTTCCTCATCCACTCGGCCATAGACCTGAGGGTGAGCCTTTTCATTCTCTGACGTTTTATATGTTACATCAACTGAAGCGGGAGTAGTTTCAAAATCCTCATCAAATAATATTTTAGATTGTCTATCTGAATCTTTTACAGATTCAGCTTTGAAATCTTTTTCACTTTCTGGAGTAAGATTATTTTCACCACTTGCTTCCGCTAAATCTCGTAGAATCTGCTCTCTAAAGCTCAGATTCTTCTCTTTGTCTTGTGATTTTTCAGTCAAAAATTTGACCTCCTTCATCATAATCCCTAACATTATATCTTAAAAGTCAGATAAATGCAATAAGAGTAGGATTTTCTAGCTTATTATTGGTTTTTTTACAGTTTGAGACTAGGATTTTCCCAGACCATATCAAACCAAGTAGCACCTGCGTAAGTTGATTTTGACAAACCTTCATTTACAAAGGCATGCTTCTCGTAGTAAGCGATTAGGTAATCATGACAGGTCAAATTGATGCCATGGCGTTCATCTGCTATAGCAATCTCTTTCATAGCTTCCAATAGCATGTGACCGATCCCCATCCCCTGAGCATCCTTCGAGATAGAGAGGCTGGTCAGAGAGATAAAGCCACCGTCCAGATGACCATAATCTTCAATCTCCTCTGTAAAGGAAATATCATTTAAATAACGTTCTGGATGTACAGGTCCCTCCAGATAGCCCAAAATCTTACCGTCCTTTTCCGCCACCAAAAAAGTCGAAGATAGGGTTTGGATATGTGCTTCTATACTTTCGCGGCTAACAGCCTCCTCTGGACCGAAATTTTCCAATTCGATAGCATAAATGGCGTCTAAGTCAGCCATTTGAGCTTGACGGATAATCATCACTTCTCCTTAAAATTGGGATTTTCCCACACCATATCAGACCAGACAGCTCCACCATGAGTTGAATCAGAAATCCCTTCATGGACGAAACCATTCATCTCATAATAAGGTATCAGCTCATCATGACAAGTTAGGCTAATGCCCTGTCGATTTTGCTGAACAGCTATCTCCTTGAGAGCTGCAAGCAACAAGGTTCCGACCCCCTGTCTCTGAAAATCCGGATGGACGGACAGTCTTTGGACAGCAATAAAGCCACCTTCTGGAGGATTAGCACCCACCTTGCTAAAGAGATCATCTGTCAGATATCGCGCCTGAATAGCTGGTCCAACAATATAGCCCGCCAGCTGACCATGCAGCTCTGCTAGCAAAAAAGTATCTGGAATCTTCTCAATCCGCTCTTTGAGAACTTCTGAACTGGCTGCTTCTGCTGCTGGAAAATTCAGATGCTCGATTGCAAGAATTTCCTCCCAGTCGCTCAAGTCAGCCTGTCTGATTCGAATTGGTGCTTCCATCAAGTCTCCTCCTACTGAACGTTGCTGGTCAGATTGGACAGGAGACGTTCAAAGGAATATTCATAGGTCTGGATGTCACCAGCTCCCATAAAGACGTAGACTGCATTATCGTGGTCAAGAAGCGGAGAAACATTATCCACGTCAATGACCTTGGCCCGCTTCACAATCTTTTCAGCCAAATCTTCGACCTTGACATCGCCATTGTCCACCTCACGTGCAGATCCGTAAATCTGAGCTAAATAGACTGAGTCAGCCTGATTGAGGGCTTCCGCAAATTCGTCCAAGAGAGCAATGGTCCGAGTGAAGGTATGCGGCTGGAAGATCGCCACGATTTCCTTGCTTGGATACTTCTGACGAGCTGCATCCAGAGTCGCGATAATTTCCGTTGGATGGTGAGCAAAGTCATCAATAATAACTGTTTCGTTAACAATCTTTTCAGTAAAGCGGCGCTTAACCCCGCCAAAGGTCTTGAGATGTTCCCGTACTAGATTCAGATCAAGACCTGCAGTATACAAGAGGCCGATTACTGCTGTCGCATTCATAATGTTGTGGCGGCCAAAGCTTGGAATCTGGAACTCACCCAGCTCTTGCCCGCGGAAAGAAACTTTAAAGCCTGAACCGCTGGTGGAACGCAAGAGGTCGTGAGCGACAAAGTCATTGCCCTCTTCCTTGAAGCCATAGTAGTAAATCGGAGCCTTGGACGTAATCTGGCGCAGCTGCTCATCTTCTCCATAAATGAAAAGCCCTTTGGTAATCTGCTTGGCATAGTCATTGAAAGCGTTAAAGACATCTTCTAGGCTCGTGAAATAATCCGGATGGTCAAAGTCGATATTGGTAATGATTGAATATTCCGGATGATAGGGCATGAAATGACGCTCGTACTCGTCTGACTCAAAGACAAAATACTTGGCATTGGCAGAACCACGGCCTGTACCGTCCCCAATCAGATAGCTAGTATCCGTGATATTAGACAGAACGTGGGAAAGAATACCCGTTGTAGAAGTCTTCCCATGGGCACCAGCCACTCCCAAGCTAACAAAGTCACGCATGAAGCTGCCTAAAAACTCATGGTAGCGTTTATAGCTGATACCGTTTGCGTCTGCATAGGCAATTTCTACATTGTTATCTGGACGAAAGGCATTGCCGGCAATGATTTCGAAGTCTGGCTGGATATTCTTTTCATCAAAAGGCAGGATGGAAATGCCAGCCTGCTCCAGACCGCGCTGAGTGAAATAATATTTATCAACATCACTGCCCTGAACCTTATGGCCCATCTGGTGCAGCATCAAAGCCAAAGCGCTCATACCAGAGCCCTTAATCCCGATAAAATGATAGGTTTTCGTCATGATTACTCCTTAAGATACAAGGCCATAAAAGCAAGTCCAAAGAGGAAAATCTCCGCAGATCCTCATCAGCCCGCAAGGATTTCCTTTCTTTACAAACTTTTAGGCACCACCAAAACACCAAAGAAGCCGGACCAATCAGTAAGTCCCAGCTTCCATCATCGGTCTTCTTCAACCGATGATGGATGTTATATGCAGATAGATTTTACATTTACATAATCAAACAGCAATTTCCTTTATACACCAGAAAATTGCAGGCAGAAAAGGATCAAGCAAGCCAGCTTTATTCGCTGTCCAAGCCTGTCAAATTCAGCTCTTGAGCCTTGGAATGTTTCAACTGCTCCTCCTTAGCCCTATCCTGATTATAGATCTGACTGGTTTTTAAAAAATCATAATTGTTCTTCTTAGGCTTTTCTTCCGGCTCCTGTGGCTGAGGGCTGCTATACTCAGGCTGAATATCTGCCAAAATATAGTTTTCCTGCCGAAGCCTGTCGCCAAACTTCGTAAATTCGCCCGATGTACTCTTTTGAAAAGGGGCTGTTGGCTTCGGTCTTTCCGTATTAGAAGCTGTCGGAAGCTTTCTATTGCGGACCTTAGTCGGAAGGTCGCTGGTCAGATAAGACGCTGAGCGCTTTTTTTTCAAATCTGCCCGAGCTTCCTCGCGTGCCTGCTCAGCATAACGAATGGCCGGATCTTTCTTATCAATCGGCTTTTTAAAATCTTTGAAAGCAGACTGCTTTTGCAGCGGTCTTCTGATAGCCTGACTGGCAGCGATGGGAGCATGCCTGCTGGAGTCCACGATCGGCATCCATTCCAAATAATTACGGTCTGTATAGTCTCCGGTAATGTTGCTAATGAGATCCAGTTCGTCATAAAGATTCATATGCGGCATTTCTGTCAGCATGATTTCATCATCTGACACCAGAGGAAATTGTTTATCAGTCATATCTTTTTCCTTTCAACCCTTCATTATTATAAACTATTCAGGCTATTTTTCAAGCTATTCTGCCGAAATTCCTAGAATTTCTCGAATTTCCTCCACAGAGAGACTGGATTTGGCTTCTGCTCCGTCAAGAATAGTCGAAACCAGATTGCGCTTGCTCTCCTGCAGCTCCTGTATTTTCTCCTCAATCGTACCCCGTGTAATCATCCGATAGACTTCGACATTGCGCTCCTGACCGATACGGTGGGCACGGCCAATGGCCTGGGCCTCAACCGCTGGATTCCACCAGAGATCGACCAAGATGACTGTGTCTGCACCAGTCAGATTGAGACCGACACCTCCAGCCTTTAGAGAAATCAGAAAGGCTGATCGCTGGCCGTCATTGAAGGCAGTTGTCATGTCCTGACGCTCCTTGGCTGGAGTAGAGCCTGTAATCTTAAAGGACTCCATGCCCATCTTGTCCAGCTCACTCTCGATAATATCCAGCATACCACGAAATTGTGAAAATATGAGGACACGACGATTACCATCTTGTATCTGTTCAAGTAATTCCCGCAAACTTTCCAGCTTACCGCTCTCGCCCTCGTAATCTTCCATAAACAGCTTCGGAGTATCACAGATCTGACGGAGACGCATAAGACCTGACAGAATCTCTATCTTGCTGCGGTTGATTTCATCTTCTGTCGCATGGATAATTCTGTCCTGCATTTGTTTGAGCAGAGCCAGATAAATAGTCTTCTGGCTATCTGCCAATTCATTGCGATAGGCAACTTCAATCAAATCAGGCAGTTCCTGCAGCACATCTTCTTTCTTGCGCCGCATGACAAATGGTTTGATATAGCGAGCGACTTTCTCAGCCGGCAGTTTTAAAAATTCCTTTTTGCTTGGCAAAAGTCCTGGCATGACAATCTGGAAAATAGACCAAAGTTCTCCCAGATTATTCTCAATCGGCGTCCCAGAAAGGGCATAGGTATGCTCCACTTCAAAATCCCGCAAATACTGGGCAATCTTGGTCTGGTCATTCTTCATGACCTGAGCCTCATCCAAAATCAGATACTGGAAGTGGTTATCCTTGTATTCTTCCACATCCTGCCTGAAAGAAGCATAGCTGGTAATGGTAATCTGATGCTTCTGCGCAATCAGCTCATCACGAACATTTTTCAGACCATACACCACCGCCACATCCAAATGCGGAGCAAATTTAGCGAACTCATCGCTCCAGTTGTAAATCAGGCTGGATGGCGCCAAGATTAAGACTTTCTTAGAGTCATCTATACGCGAACTCAGAAAAGAAATCGTCTGCAGGGTCTTTCCCAGCCCCATATCGTCAGCCAAGATGCCACCGAAGCCATACTTATCCAGCATGGATAGCCACTTGACACCCGTCTCTTGATAATCCCGAAGGTCAGCCTTGACTTGCAGCTTGGGAAGAGGAAATTCCTCAGGGTGAGTCAGGTCAAAGGCTAGCTGCTGCACATCTTTTGAAAACTGTACTCTATCCTTGCCCTTGAAAAACTCTGCCAGTTGGTAAGCTGCCAGACTGCTGGTCTGAATGAAGCCATTTTTAGTCCGCTTACTCCGCAGCTGCTGCAAAGTCCGACTCATCTCCTTGGTCTCTTCATCGAAAATCAAGACTTGCCCAGACTTACTGATAAAGAAGTCCTGCTCCTTAAAGAGCGAATCAAGAACTGCGTCAATCTCTGACTGCGCAATGCCAGCAAAATCGAAACCAACATCTAAGAGGCCGCCCTTCATCTTGACAGAGATCCTTGGACTTTCTGTCTGTGCCAGTGCCTCTAACTCTTCTGTCATGCTAACACGGCCCAAAGCCTCAAAATTGGGAATGACTTCTGAGAAGAAATGATAAATTTCTTCCGGCTTCAGAGGCGGCCGCTGGCTGTAAAAGTCTGCCACAAAACCTGCCTGCAGCATTTGCTTAAAGACTTGCTGCTCATGCTCAAAATTACCCGCAAAAGGCAGACGTTCCAAATCTTTGCGAGTCGTCACTTTCCTGTCTCCATAGTCAAAGACAGTGTCCAAAATCAGACGCTTGTCAGGACCGATGTCAAAGTCAAACTTGGCTGTAAAGTCATGAATCATCATACTTTCAGGTGCTTCTACCCGACCAACCTTTTTAAACTCAGACAAACTGGAAGCCAGCTTCGTTCTCTCTGACAAGTCGAATTGCAGGCGCTTCAACCGATCATGCTCTATAGGCAACTCCCGTAAAGCCTTCATCAGTCTAATCTGCTGGGGATTTAGCTGGTAGAAAGTATCTCCATAAAAGATAAACTGGCCATCATAAAGCATCTTATAATTTTTCTCAGCAATGACTAGCTCAAAATGCTCTTCATGCTCTTCCACTTGGAAAGTAAAAACTTCTGCCTCTTCATGTAAATCTTGGAAAAAGACTTCACTGTAGTCATAGAGGCTGTACTCTAAGCGGAAAGAAGACAGATTCATCAGGAAGATAACTCCCTCTTCAAAGATACTAGCCGGGAAGAAAAGATTGCGCCCAGCATTTGGGAAAATCAAAGAAGAATCTTGCCCCTGATAGTCAGACACTAGTCCCTGCAGGAAAACGAGCAAATCTTGACTGGCTTCATCAAAATCCTCCAAATGAATAGCCTCATAGTAACTCTTACCAATCTGATAATGCCCGCCCTTTTCCAAGGTCCGAAGGAAGGAAAGAACGTCTCGGACAACATAAGAGCGCTCGTCCGGCAAGCGACTGATCCGAAGACTCCAAAGAAACTGTCCAGTATAAGAATCCTCCTGTCCCGTAGCCGAAAGCTCATAACACACTTGTTTTTCGGATATTTTCGGCAATATCTCATCCAAAAACAAACTCCCGAAAGAAACTAACTTTTGTGTTTCCTGGCTAGTTATCTCTTCTTCTTCCAAACTCTTTAGTACATCTTTCCCAGATGGAGCATTTTTCAGATAATACTCCAAGGCTGCCAGATGGGCACAATATTTTTTCTTCTGGAAAAAGTCACAATAACAAAAAACGATATCATCATCTAAGCTATAGCGCAGATTATAGTCGGCTACACGAGCAAATAAAATAGAATTGCTGACCTCAAGGACTATCACCTTATTGTTTTCAACCAGGGCAATTCCTTCTGTCCGAATCTTACCAGGAATTAATTTTGCCATCATTACCACCTTACATTTATCTCATCATTATACCATACTTTCGATATAAAAAATAAAAGTAAGCATTTATACTTACTTTTATTCTCAACTATAAATATAATTTAAAATCAATATTTTACAATCCCTACTTCCGCTTCCTTGCAATCAAGTGAATTGGGGTCCCTTCAAAGACAAAAGCCTTGCGGATTTGATTTTCCAGGAAACGCAGGTAAGAGAAGTGCATGAGTTCTTCTTCGTTGACAAAGATGACAAAGGTTGGCGGTTTGGTCGCTACCTGAGTCGCATAAAAAATCTTGAGACGTTTTCCCTTGTCAGTCGGTGTCGGATTAATGGCGATGGCATCCATGATAACGTCATTAAGCACTGCTGACGGAATACGCGTGTTTTGGCTTTGACTAATCTGCTTAATCATATCCGGCAGCTTATGGAGACGCTGCTTGGTTAGGGCAGAGACAAAGATAATCGGCGCATAAGACAGATACTGGAACTGGTCACGAATATCTTCTTCCCAGTCTTTCATGGTATGGTTGTCTTTTTCCAGTGTGTCCCACTTATTGACAACGATGATTATTCCTTTTCCTGCTTCATGGGCAAAGCCAGCGATTCGCTTGTCGTACTCACGAATTCCTTCTTCAGCATTCAGCACCATCAGAACGACATCTGAGCGGTCAATGGCCCGCATAGCCCGCATGACAGAGTATTTCTCCGTATTTTCATAGACCTTGCCTGACTTGCGCATACCAGCCGTGTCGATCATGGTAAATTCCTGACCTTCACTGTCCGTAAAGACCGTATCAATAGCGTCACGCGTAGTACCGGCAACAGGACTGGCAATAACCCTATCCTCACCTAGGATGGCATTGATCAAGCTAGACTTGCCGACATTAGGCCGGCCAATCAGACTAAACTTAATCATATCAGGATTTTCTGCCACTTCTTCATTTGGAAGATTTTCAACGATGGCGTCAAGAACATCTCCAGTACCAATCCCGTGGACTGAAGAAACTGGGAATGGATCGCCCAAGCCCAGCGCATAGAAATCAAAAATCTCATTGCGCATTTCGGGATTATCCACCTTATTGACTGCTAGAATAATCGGCTTATGGGTCTTATAGAGCATGCGAGCCACATACTCGTCCGCATCCGTGATACCTTCCTTGCCAGACACGACAAAAACGATAACATCCGCTTCGTCCATGGCGATCTCAGCCTGGTGTTTGATTTGCTCCATAAAAGGCGCGTCAACATCGTCAATTCCGCCCGTATCAATAATACTAAACTTACGGTTGAGCCAGTTTGCGGTCGCATAAATTCGGTCGCGTGTCACCCCTTCGACATCTTCCACAATGGAAATCCGCTCACCGGCAATCCGATTGAAGAGCGTTGATTTGCCGACATTAGGCCGGCCGACAATGGCAATAGTTGGTAAGGCCATGTTTTTCCTCTTTCATTCTTTAGGACAGAGCCAAACTCCGTCCTATTTTTCTAATTTCTTTTCTTTGAACAATTGGTCAATAGCCTGATTTGGCTCCTGACCAAATTGAGCAGCTAGGCGCTGACTCCAGGTTTCCTTAGCTCGCTCGCCAGCATATTCAGTCTGAACGCGGTCATAGGCTTGGATAGTTGAACGATCCTGTTCACGATATTCTTCCTCAAAGACCACTGCTTCATAAGGCAGGCGCGGTTTGACTGCATGGTTCTGGTTGGGATTTCCCAGAGCAAGCCCAAAGACTGGATAAGTGTAGTCCGGCAACTTGAAAAGCTCTGCTATTTGACTAGCAGCATAACGAACCAGTCCAATGATTACTCCGCCATAACCCAAACTTTCAGCTGCTAACAGGGTATTTTGTCCAGCTAAAGCAGCATCTACTGAGCTAATAAGGAGATTCTCCGGCCCCTTAGGATAAAAGTCTTCCGTATGCATGTGAACGCCCTTTTGGGCACGATTGAGGTCGCCAACAAAAAGCAGGAAGGCCGAAGACTGCCTAATGGCTTCTTGGGGCACCAAGTCAAAGAGGGCTTCTTTTTTCTCTTTGCTTCGCACTACAATGATCGAATAGGACTGAAAATTCTTCCAGCTGGACGCAGCCCGCCCAGCATCAATGATGGCACGTAGTTCCTTCTCCGAAATCTGCTCCTCCGTAAAGCGGCGAACAGACGTATGAGATTTCATTAAGTTAATCGTTTCATTCATCGGCGGTTCTCTCCTTCTAGGCGTACCTCCTGAGCCAGAAACTTAATCCGCTCCATAACCCGCTTAGCCTGCCAAGTCTCATCGCCATTCTTAGAGCTGGCAAAGTGACGCTCTAAATCCGCAAAACTAAAGTTAGAAGTAAAGAAAGTTGGCAGATTTTCCTGCATGCGGTGCTGGAGAATGACCTGCAAAATCTCATCCCTCATCCAGGGGCTAGACTGCTCTGCACCGATATCGTCCAAAATCAGCACTTGAGCTGTCTTGACCTGGTCAATCTTCTCCTTGACCAAGCCGGAACTGATCGCATTCTTAACATCCAAAACAAAGCTTGGATAGTGAAGGAGTGTCGTTGAAACACTGCGTTTTTCTGACAAATCATGCGCCAGAGCAGCCATCATGTAGCTTTTTCCGACTCCAAAATCCCCGTAGAGATAAACAGCCTTCTGATAATTCGGAAACTCAGCAACGAAGTTGGTCAACAGTTCAAAAGCCTTGTAGCGGCCAACATCGTCCAGATCCACCTGAGCCAGACTAGCCTCCTTGAGACTGGCTGGTAAACTGATGAGATTGAGACGGCTTCTAATAGCCTCCTGTCTCTCCTGCTCAATCAACTCAGGCGTCTCTTCATAGGCAACATCCGCATAGCCTTCATTTTTCACCAAGATTGGCTTATAGCCCTTAGCAATATAGGTCTCATCCCCCAGCAAAAAGCGGTTGCGCTCCGTAATATACTGGTTAAACTTGGAGACACTGCGCTGAATCTCAGCTTGGGTCAGCTTTTCCTGCTGGATAAAGGCTGCCACATCTGGATCGGCCATAATCTGCTTAACCAGCTCCTGATAGTCAAACTGCCGCACCCTATTCATATGAGGCATATTCTGTCTTATTTTCTCCATTTATTCGCCTCCTCCTTCAAGTTTGGCTAAGAGCCGACGTTTCTGCTCTTCTAGCTCGGCCTGCTTCTCTGCGCTCGTTTCATTTTTATAATCCGGCTGACTCCAGTCAGGTACGTTGCTCTTGGTAGAGCCTTGTCCAGATTTAGCTGGACGGTTCTGGGGCTGCTGGTTGCGCTCACGGATTTTCAAGACTGCTTCCTCAGCTGTCGTCACCTTTTGATAAGAAAAATCATTAGCTACCTTGAGGGCATACTTTTCATTGAGATTGGCTGAATCCACCTTATTAAAGGTCAAGAGCAAGATTACGTTGATAACCTCGTCCAAAAGGCCTAATTCAGCTAAATCCAGCAAAAGCTTTCTCTCCGTCCGCGTAATAGCAGCCTGACGAGTTTTCTTAATTTCTGCCAGGAATACCATTGGTGATGTTCGCTTCGCTTCTTGGATAATAGATTGCTCCTGCTTAGAAAACTGACCTTCTGCTGGCTTCTGAGCTAGCTTTTGCTTCATCCGCTTGGTAGAAATGACCTGAGAAACAGCAGTTTCTCTAGCCAAAACGTAGGTCTCATACCAAGTCCACTTTTTCTGCTCAGCAATTGCAAACAATTCTAGCACATCTTCCTTTTCATTGGCAAAACGAAGATTGTCCTGAGCCATCCGTTGCTTGAAATACTCCAAGTCAAAATCATTGGCTTTTCGCACTGCCCTTGCTTGCTCATCTTCCATACCAAACACCTGCATAAAAGGCTTGATCAATTTATCTCCGCTAGGATTTTCTGGTCGCAGGGCATCAGCAGCAGCTTCGCCGATTTTCTTTTCCAAGAGCCGACTGTACACATTATGGCTGAAAAATTCCTCCGCAGTTAAGGTTGGGTGGAGTTGAACCAGATAATAGTCATCTGTTTGATAAAGATCCACTAGCTTAATCGTCGCCAAACGCTCAAAACTTTCTTCTAAAATATTAAGTCCAAAATCTAAATGATTGAGAATCTGACTGAAGAGATGCTGCTTTTGCCCATTATCACCAAAAGACAGCAGATAAAGATAAAGCGTTACCGCTTCTCTCCCCAAAATCGGCAAATAGAGCTTGGTCAAGATAGCAATATCTGAACTGACTGCATTATTGCGCAAGAAAGAAAACTGATGGTTTGGTTTCATTTATTTGTCCTTTTTCTTCTTGGACCCCTTAGTAATCTGCTTGAGCAGGCTTTCTAGCTCTCCCACATCCTTGAAACTCCGGTAAACACTGGCGAAACGAACGTAGGTGATTTCATCCAGCTCTGCCAGTTCATCCATGACTAAGGATCCAATATATTCACTATTGATTTCATTATCGCTCTGACTGCGGACCTTTTGCTCAATTCGGTTGACAATCTCCTCTATTTCGTCACTAGATACTGGTCGCTTTTGAGCGGAGCGAATAATACCGTTAAAAATCTTATCCCGAGAAAATTGCTCGCGTGTCCCGTCCTTTTTGACAACCACTAGGGTTCTCTCTTCGACGCGCTCGTATGTCGTGAAACGATGCTGACATTCTTCACATTCACGACGGCGACGGATTGTATTTCCATCTTCTGCCTGTCTGCTATCAACTACACTTGATTTATTCCCACCACATTTCGGACAACGCATACCATTTCCTCCTAGAATCCTAATACTTCATTATAACACGTTTTCAAGAATAACAAAAGACAGCCGTTTGGGGTGTAAAATTTCACCATTTTGCCCTAAAAATGTGTTTATCAAAAATAAAAAGCGAGACAAATCTGTTGCATTCTCAGTCTTGCCTCATCTTTTTACTATTATAATGCCACTTGCACTTCTAAACCAAAGTGGTCACTGACAACAGGGGTTTCTTTCCCGTCAAAGACGACAGCGGAACGCTCAACGTCCATCCCTTGACTAGTGAAAACATAATCAATCTTCAGAGCGTGCTTATTATCATCCCAACCTGCGATAGTCCCTTCTACAGTTGCCTCTCCGCTAGCTTCTTTTGCAGCAGTATGACTATCCTGCAGCTTCAGTGGACTGGCTAAGATGGTCTGGTAACCTTGCTGGCCGACTGGATTGTTGAAATCGCCCATGAGGACCAGAGGAGTTTTAACCTTGAGAAGCTCTGCTTCAAGCTTAGCCCATTCCCCCTGAAAGCCTTTGTCCCACCAAGACAGATGGCAGGAGGCAATTGTCAGCAATTGACCTTCCACCTCAGTCTCTGCTAGCAAGACTTTACGGGTATGGTAATCCCTAGGATCATTAGCCTCTGATACCAGAACTTCTCTAGGAGCAATAGGTTTTCTAGATAGGATTGCCACTCCTTCGTTGTAAATATCAAACCCAATATGATTATAGGCCCAGGACCAATGATAGTCCAATCCTGCCTCAGCCAATTTTTCTACCAAACAAAGGGCAAAGTGGTCTTGATGAATCTCAATTGCGCCCTCAACCGCCTGATAGAAAGGAGCCTGAACAACCTGTTCAGACTCCGTTAATTGATTGACTTCCTGCAGGCAAATGACATCATATTTTTCTTGAAGAATGCGTTCTGCAAGCTGATTAAGCTTAGTTTCTTGCTCTTCTTCCATCCAACTATGAGTATTTAATGTCAGGAATTTTGCCATGATTTCTCTTTTCTATTTTACAATTCAACCTTAGCAACAACTGTCTTAGCAGATGCTTGACCAAGTTTTTCTACTGTTACAGACTTGATAGCTGCTGCATTTGTGAAGACTACGATTGTTGAAGTTTCACGTCCAGCTTCTTTGATTGCTTCCAAGTCAGCTGTGACTAAAAGATCTCCAGCTGCAACTTTTTGACCTTCTGAAACATGAACTTCGAACGGTTTACCTTCAAGGCTAACAGTTTCCAAACCAATATGTACCAAGACTTCCAGGCCGTTATCTGTCACAAGACCGATAGCATGCTTGCTAGGGAAGACGCTAGTTACTTTACCAGCAACTGGTGAATAAATCTTACCATTTTGTGGCTCAACTGCAAATCCATCACCCATCATTTTTTGTGAGAATACTGGATCTTTAACATCTGCCAAGTCAATGACTTGACCGTCTGCAACAGTTTCAACTTCCTCAGTCACACCTTTGTAAGTAACTTCGGTAGCTGCTGATTCTGCTTTTTGGCTAGGAAGTGTTTCAGGAATCACTTCACCAGAATCCAACAAGTCTTGAATATCAGATTTGAGAACGTCAGCTTTTGGTCCGTAGATAGCCTGAACGCCTTGGCCTTTCATAACCAAGCCCATAGCGCCTTCAGCTTTCCACTGTTCTTCTGTTCCAACTTTTTCAGCATCTTTGACAGTCACACGCAGACGAGTCATACATGCATCTACATCTACGATATTAGCACGACCACCCAGAAGGTTGATAACATTTACTGCTTGAGAAGCTTCAGCAACTTTACCACCAGTTGACTCTGATGAAGAAGCTTCATCTGAACCATCTGCTGTTTCATAGTTACCGTTACGTCCCGGAGTTGCATAGTTGAACTTCTTGATCATGAAGTTAGAAATGAAGTACATTACAACACCAAAGAGGATAGTTACCCAAATGAAGTTGATGATATCCCCACCAAGACCAGCACTAACAGACATAGGGGTACGGGTCAAGAACTCAATTGAACCAAAAGAATGAACACGCAAATCAACAATATCAGCCATAGCAAAAGCTGCCCCTTGTACAAATGCGTAAATGATATACAGCGGTGTCGCTACAAACATAAACATGTACTCGATTGGTTCAGTAACCCCTGTCAAGAAGGTTGCCAAAGCAGTCGCAATCATCATACCTTTGTATTTGTGTTTCTTATCTTTGTCCACATTGCGGTAGATGGCAACTACTACACCCATCAGGATACCGAATGAACCAATCATCTGACCTACTTTGAAACGAGCCGGTGTGTAAGCGGCAAGAAGGTCTTGATATTTAGCTGGATTACTTCCTTTCAGACTAATCAAGTCCTGAACCCAAGCCAACCAAAGTGGATCCTGACCAGGAATTACTTTACCAATTTCTTTTCCTGTTTGGATTATGTAGGTACCACCCAGTTCAGTATAGTTCATTGGAATAGTCAACATATGGTGCAAACCAAATGGAAGCAAGAGACGTTCTAGCGTACCATAGATAAACGGTGCTAAAATTGGCGGTGCATTTGTAATCCAAATACCAAAGGCATTAATTCCCGCCTGAATAAACGGCCAAAATACACCAAGAATTAAAGCAATAATAGTTGAGTTTAAGATGACAACAAAAGGAACAAATCTTTTCCCATTAAAGAATGATAAGGCATCTGGAAGTTTCCGGAAATTATAATATTTATTGTAAGCTACCGCTCCGACAAAACCAGCAATAATTCCGACAAAGACTCCCATTTTAAGAGCAGGAGCTCCTAGAATTAACTCAAAGTAATCAGACACTTTCAGAGAAAGATTTAATGATTTAATACCGAAACTCAGCGTGTGCACTGTAGCATTAGGTTTAGATAGCATTTCGCTGGTAACCCCAAATAGAACACCAGTAATTCGGTTAATCAAAATGAAGGACAAACCAGCCGCAAAGGCACCTCCAGCTCGTTCTTTAGCCCAGTTTCCACCGATAGCTAGAGCAAATAAGATATGAAGATTACCGATAACACCCCAACCAATTTGTTCCATTACGCCACCAATAGTGACTAAGATTCCCCAATCTTGGTTAATCATAGGAACTGTCTTACCGATACTAATCATCAGTCCTGCTGCCGGCATAACAGCAACGACCACCATCAAAGCTTTACCGAATTTTTGCCAAAATTCAAAGCTAAAAATGTTCTTGAATGAATCTTTCATCATTCAGACCTCCTTATATTTTTTGCAAACCACTCCTTTTTATGAAATCGTTTGCATATCGTTACATCTATTATAGCACGAATTTTTATTTTGTAAAGGCTTTTATAAAAATTTTTTCTCTTTTTTAAAATACATAAAGCTGATATTCCTTTTGTAAGTGGCATTTTCTATACTACAGCATCAACGAAAACGATTGCATAGTTTTCTAACAAAGAAAAAACCTTCAGTATGAAAGTAAACATTTCATACTGAAGGAGTCAAACTGCATCATCTAAATTAGATAAGTTAGAATTAATCCGTTTGTGTTCCTTGAGAAACTACACTTGTATCTGCTGTTGTAGTTTGAATAGATGTATTTGTAGTTCCAACTGTCGTATCTGTTGTTGGATAAGAATAATTTTGGTAAGCTCCATTATAAGCAGGCTGACTATAAGAAGACTCGTAGCTACTGTAGCTTTCAGTGTTGCTAGGTGTACTACTATTTGTACTTCTCAGACTATTACCACCCATAAAATCCTCATATAGTACTGCGTTTGTCTTAAGGGACTTAACTGTTTCCAACCCTAGAGCTTTCCTTATTAAATTTTGCATTTCCAATAGATGATCAGACGTCACTAATTGATAGCTTCCACCATCAGGTAAAGTCGCATCTTCTCCACGCAACTGCTCAGATTGAATGTTCTTAAATGCATCTTGATAGCCTAGCAGTTGAGGAATGCTTTTTGAATCAAGCGCGATATTTGTCTGCATGTTGCTGCTGATAGCTTTTAAAATAGCCTGATAATGGCTGACACTGTTGAGACTGAGAACTTTTTCAACCACTTTCTTAATTACTTCACGTTGACGCTTCTGGCGGCCATAGTCACCCTCTGGATCCTGATAGCGCATGCGAGCATAGACCAACGCCTGATCACCATTGATGGTTTGCTTGCCTGGCTCAACCTTAGCAGTATACTCAGGCTCATTCTCTTCAATAGAAATTGGAAAGTCAAAGGTATTATTGACCTCAATGCCACCTACAGCATCTACTAATTGAACCAAGCCCTGCATATTGATCATCATATAGCGGTCAATATGGATGTTCATCAAGCCCTCAATGGTTGAAATAGCTAACTCAGATCCACCATTCGCATAGGCCGCATTCAGCTTAGCTTCAACTGTCTGACCATTCTCATCAATCTGAGTCAGAATATCTCTCTCCAAGCTCATCATGACTGTTTTTTTAGTTTTTGGGTTGACACTCATGAGAATCATGGTATCGCTATTCCCGACCCAAGTATCCTCGCGAGAACCGCTTCCTGTATCCACTCCCATCAGCAAGATAGTCATGGGCTTAGTCGCAGAAATGACATCTGTCTCATTTCCCAACCCCTTATAAGTCTTGGATAGTTCATCTGTTGACTGACCATAAATCGTCCATGCATAAGTACCGATACCAGCTGTCGTTACGACAAGGAGGCTGAGAAACATCATTATAATCTTTTTAAACATATTATTTTTAGTCTATCAGTTTACCCATCAGGTAAACATCAAGAAATATCCCTTCTTTTAAATAGGCTCCTCTTCTTTGTAAGCCTTCAATTTCAAATCCTAAATCTTTATAGAGGTGAACTGCTCGTTCATTTCTAACCTGAACGCTCAATTCCAAACGTCTAATAACTTGAGAATCTTCTGCCCAAGTCAATGCCTCTTCCAGCAATATGCGTCCCAGTCCTTGGTTCCAAAAAGCTTTCTTCACTACAACAAAGACTTGACCAATATGGCGAATTCGCTCATGGAAATCAGCTGTGATGCTGACAAGGCCAGCAATCTCACCATTTAAAAGCGCCAACAGATAAAGCTGATTACTAGAAGCAGCCTGATGCTCAATGAATAAAGCCATCTCCTCTTGATTCATCAAGATTCCAGCCTCATCCAGCGTCATATAATCCGACTCAGACCCGACCTGATTGAGGAAGGCAATCAGATCAGCAGCATCTGTTTTTTTCCCTTCTCGCAAGCACAATTCATATTCAGTCATTCTGCAGTCCCTCAAGCAACTCTTGGGCTCGTGTTCCTTTGGCTTCAAAAACCAATTCACGCCCGTCTTCCTTTTTCAAGAGGCTTAATTTGAGATAGTCTTCAGGCAGATTTTCTCCCAGCAGCTCCCCCCACTCAATGACTGTCACACCCTCTCCGAAGAGAAAGTCATCCAAATCTATGGAGTCTGGATCGTCTCCGATGCGGTAGACATCCAGATGATAGAGTGGCAAGCGCCCCTCGTATTCCCGAACAATGGTATAGGTTGGACTTTTAATCATCTGACTGATGCCCAACCCTAGAGCCAGACCCTTAGTAAAGGTTGTCTTCCCTGCTCCTAAATCTCCCGTTAAAACCAGTACGTCCCCTGCCTGAAGCGATTTGCCCAGGCGCTGACCCCACTGGATTAATTCTTCCTCATTATGACTAAACATTCTCTTATTATACCAGAAAAAATTTTTTTCTGCTTAATTTTGCAAAAGAAAAATCAGCCGCAAAAAGCTGATTTTTTATAACAAAAACATAACCTATCCAAACTTCACTAGACATGAGGATTTCCAGCAATGTTTAGACCTAATTTAAAGCCAGATTTACAAAATTTAAAATAAAGAGAAGATCCAAAATCCAAATCATAGAATGCACATCCTTTGCTTGACCTTTGAAGATTTTAACCAAGGTGTAAGTGATAAATCCAGCTGCTATCCCATGAGTGATAGAATAGGCAAATCCCATAAAAATAGAAGTAAAGAAAGCTGGAATGGCTTCTGTCATATCATCCCAATGGATATTTTTCAGACTAGCCAACATCATAATCCCAACAATTATCAGAATCGGTGCAGTTGCAGCGTTGGGAACAATGGCTAAAAGCGGGCTAAAGAAGCTTGAGACCGCAAAGCAAATAGCTACGACCAAGGCGGTCAGACCTGTTCGGCCTCCAGCTCCGATACCAGCTGCAGACTCCACATAAGTCGTCACATTAGAAGTTCCAGCAATGGCGCCAATAGAGGTTCCGATGAGGTCCGAGTAAAGCGCCTTATCCAAACCTTCTGATTCATGGTTTTCCCCAGAAGTCGCCACAATCCCGACCTTTTCACCAGTCCCAATCAAGGTACCAATGGTATCAAAAATATCTGTCAAGGAGAAAGCCAGAATGGCCATACACGTCTGGGGCCAGCGAGCTGAATCTGCTAAAAGGGCACCCAGACCTTTCGGACCTACTGCCACCCCAAAAATCTGTCCCAGTTCATTAACAGCAGTACCAATGTTATTCTGCCCAAAGTCAATAGCTGACAAATCAACCAAGCCAACCAGAATAGCTACAACTGTCGTTACTAGGATGGATAGGATAACCCCACCCTTGATGTTTTTCACAATAAAGAAAATTGTGATGGCCAAACCGACCAAGGCTACGAGGACCGCTGGATTGTTAAAGTCTACCAGACCTGGAGTTGCTGCTGAATTAGCCGTAATAGCCGCTGCAGCCTTATCTGCTCCCTTGCCAGCTACTGTATAATTGCCCGGATCGATTGAAAACTTGAGCAAGCCAGCATTTTTAATACCTACATAGGCCAGAAAGACTCCGATCCCTGCTGAAATAGCTGCTCGCAAGGAGCCTGGAATCGACTCAATAATCATCTTACGCACCTTGGTCAGAGTGATAATGAGCGAAATAATCCCGCAGATAAAGACCATAGCCAAGGCTTCCTGCCAAGTGTAGCCCAAGGCAAAGACGACCGTAAAAGTGAAAAAGGCATTCAACCCCATACCCGGCGCCTGCGCATAAGGCAGGTTGGCAAAGAAGGCCATCATCAAGGTGCCGGCAACAGCCCCGATAATCGTAGCTAGAAAAACACCCTGCTTGGGCATACCTGTCTGAGCCAGCATGGCCGGATTGACAAATAAAATGTAGGACATGGCAAAGAAAGTCGTCAGACCCGCCAAAACTTCTGTCCGGACATCTGTCCCTTTTTCGGTCAGTTTGAAAAATTTATCCATTTTTCAATAAATCTCCTTTTGAGTAAAATTTCTAATATCTAGTTCAAAAACAAAGAAAAACAGATTTAAATCTGTTTATTTGCGAACGATATTTTAAATTATAATAAAAAACATTCACTTTTTCAAGATGAACGTCTCGCTTTTCTTATTTTTTATTATCTCTCATCAGAAATACCAAACTCATAAACTGCAAAAAAGTAAAACCAAGAATGAAAGGCAGTCGATCAGGCTGCAAAGTTTGCAAGAGCTTCTGTAGAACCATCTGAGGATGAAGCAATAAATCCCAGCTATTAAGGCGATCATAACGTCCTATATAGATAGCCAGACTGGATACAGCAGACAGAGCTGCCGTCAGCAATAGTTCTAAATACCAGTTAAGCTTCCAGCCTTCCTTGATAACATACCAGCTCTCCATACCACAGAAAATCCCGAATAAAATACTGGAAACAAAAGCTAAAAAGAGCAGAAAAACACTTGGCTTACTCAGAACATCTGCCACCCAAGTCATATGAATCAAATCGGTAATCATATAGAAAGTGTTGGGGAAGAAAAGCAACCACAGCAGGAAAAGGAGAGGATAGATCCATTTCTGCTTCTTGAATAAAAGTGTCAAGACAGCTGCATCATAGCTGATTAAGGCCAAGGTCATATTCCAGATGAGATAGGTCGGACCGCCATTTAGAGATTGGATATAGATAAAAAAGGCAATCATCAGAAAAAGAGCATGAATCATGATCGGTTTACGCATACGAAAAGCTCCTCCTTGGTGTGTCATAATTGTGACTGATTAGAGCACCATTATAACATAAGTCGTGTTATTTACACTGAATTCTGTTATAATAGTCTGTATTATCACTGAAAAGAGACTCACATGACAAAAAAAGTAATCGCTGTGGACTTGGACGGAACCTTGCTTGATTCTAACAGCAATTTGTCTGACTTCACCAAAGAAACCATCAAAAAAATTTCCCAAAAGGGCCACAAGGTCATTATCACAACAGGCCGGCCCTACCGCATGGCTTTGAAATATTATAAAGAATTAGAGCTCAATACGCCCATGATCAACTTCAATGGCTCTTTGACTCACATTCCAGAAAAGAAATGGGACTTTGAAAAATCGCTGACGCTGGATAAGTCCTTTCTGCTGGATATGGTTAAGCGTAGGGATGAGATTGAAGCGGATTTCATTGCTGGCGAATACCGGAATAAATTCTATATCACCAATCCCAATGAAGAAATTGCTGATCCCAAGCTATTTGGCATCGATGCTTTCAAGCCTGAAAATCAGTTTCAAGCCAACTTAGTAACGGAGAATCCTAACGCCATTCTCCTGCAGACACGTGCAGCTGACAAATATGCTCTGGCAGAGGAAATGAATGCTTTTTATCAGCATGAACTTGCTATCAACTCTTGGGGCGGGCCGCTCAACATTCTCGAGTGTGCTCCCAAAGGGGTCAACAAAGCCTTCGCCCTTCAGTACCTGCTTAATGTTCTCAATGTGGATCGCAAAAATCTGATTGCCTTTGGCGATGAGCAAAACGATACTGAGATGCTGTCCTTTGCTGGCACTGGCTATGCCATGAAAAATGCCAATACTGACCTGCTACCCTACGCCGACCAGCAATTATCTTTGACTAACGACCAAGATGGCGTCGCCCACGAGCTCAACAAACTCTTTTTATAAAAGTAGACAATTAGACAAACTCTGTTCGAGAGTTTGTCTTTTCTTTTTTGTCTTCTCTCAACCTCAATCATGCTCAAAAGCTTTAAAAATAGAAGCTTATCCGCCGTATCATAGTTTTAAAGGTTACTTTCGCTCATATTTGTAAGCGTTTGCTATTTGTTCGAGTTTGTGATATAATTAACATAATCAAAAACTAAATAACAGGAGGAAACTACTTATGAAAGCAGTTGTTGTAAATCCAGAGGGAACCAATGTCCAACTCGTCGAAAATAAGGAACTTCGTCCTCTTGAAACAGGGGAAGCTCTCGTTGATATCGAATACTGCGGTGTTTGCCATACTGATTTGCACGTCGCGCATGGTGACTTTGGTAAGGTACCGGGCCGCGTTCTCGGACACGAAGGTATCGGTATTGTCAAAGAAATTGCTCCAGATGTAAAAAGCCTCAAGGTCGGAGATCGCGTCAGTGTCGCTTGGTTCTTTGAAGGCTGCGGCGCTTGTGAATACTGTACAACTGGTCGCGAAACCCTTTGCCGTACAGTAAAAAATGCTGGTTATTCTGTTGACGGTGGGATGGCAGAGCAATGTATTGTAACAGCTGACTACGCTGTCAAAGTCCCTGAAGGACTGGATCCTGCACAAGCTTCTTCTATCACTTGTGCCGGCGTGACTACCTACAAGGCTATCAAAGAAGCTCAGCTCCAACCAGGCCAATGGACAGTTATCTTTGGAGCAGGTGGATTGGGTAACCTAGCGGTTCAATATGCCAAGAAAGTCTTTAATGCCCATGTTGTCGCTGTTGATATCAACAATGACAAGCTAGCTTTGGCCAAAGAAGTCGGTGCTGATATCGTCATCAACGGCCATGAAGTTGAAGATGTCGCTGCTCTTATCCAAGAAAAAACTGGCGGTGCGCATTCTGCCGTAGTAACAGCCGTTTCTAAAGTCGCCTTCAACCAAGCGGTTGATTCTGTTCGTGCTGGCGGTCGTGTAGTTGCCGTTGGATTGCCATCTGAAATGATGGACCTCAGCATTGTCAAAACCGTTTTAGATGGTATCCAAGTCATCGGTTCCCTCGTTGGTACTCGCAAGGACTTGGAAGAAGCCTTCCAGTTTGGTGCTGAAGGATTAGTGGCTCCCGTCGTTCAAAAACGTCCTGTTTCAGATGCAGTGGATGTCTTTGATGAAATGGAAGCGGGTACCATTCAGGGACGTATGGTACTTGACTTCACACACTAATGTTTTAAAGCATGTCAGTCCCAACATTTACCTAACTCTTGGAAACGTATGATGGGCAGACTTGATATTATTTAGAAACTTTTGCCATTATAGAGGGAGACTAAAGACATAAGATGCGATTTTTTGTCTTTGGTCCTCCTCTTTCTTTTTTGATAAACAAACACTTTCTCAAACACGATTCTTTTCTTTCATTTCAAAAGTCTCTTTCATATTATTTCAACATTTTTTCATATATTAATCTGTTGTTTTTTTGTTTTCCTAATTTATTAAAACATTTCTATAGCTAAGGTTTTCTTATACCTATATTTATCAGGGTTCCAGCAAATACTGACATTTTTGAAAGAAAAAGTCGTTTTTAGGAACAAACGCTTGCATTTTTCATGAAAACGTTTTATAATAAACTTGCCTTAAAGTTTTCTTAAAACTTAAGTCAAACATTTTATAAGGAGGAATGTCAATAATGAGTATCGGAATCATTATTGCTAGCCACGGTGAATTTGCTGCTGGTATTCATCAATCAGGTTCTATGATTTTCGGTGAGCAGGAAAAAGTACAAGTTGTAACTTTCATGCCCAACGAAGGACCAGATGATCTCTATGCAAAGTTCAATGACGCTGTGGCTTCGTTTGATGCGGACGATGAAGTGTTGGTCTTGGCTGACCTTTGGAGTGGCTCTCCATTCAACCAAGCTAGCCGTGTCATGGGTGAAAATCCAGACCGCAAGTTCGCTATCATTACAGGCTTGAACCTGCCTATGCTGATTCAAGCTTATACAGAAAGGATGATGGATGCCAATGCCGGCGTTGAGGCTGTAGTGGCCAATATCATCAAAGAAGCCAAGGAAGGAGTCAAAGCTCTGCCTGAAGAGCTGAACCCTGCTGCTGAAGAAGCAAATGCTCCTGCTGCAGCTGCTCCAGTTGCCCAAGCAGCAATCCCTGAAGGGACTGTAATCGGTGACGGCAAGCTCAAAATCAACCTTGCCCGGATCGACACACGTTTGCTGCACGGTCAGGTAGCAACAGCTTGGACGCCAGATTCAAAAGCAGATCGTATTATCGTTGCTTCTGACTCAGTAGCTCAAGATGAACTTCGTAAAGAATTGATTAAGCAAGCTGCACCAGGTAATGTCAAAGCCAATGTTGTCCCAATCGACAAATTGATTGCTGTTTCAAAAGACCCTCGCTTTGGCAATACTCATGCCTTGATTCTGTTTGAAACTCCTCAAGATGCCCTGCGTGCTATTGAAGGCGGTGTGCCAATCAAGACCCTTAATGTTGGTTCCATGGCTCACTCAACTGGTAAAACGATGGTCAACAACGTACTGTCAATGGACAAGGAAGACGTTGCTACTTATGAAAAGCTGCGTGACCTTGGCGTTGAATTTGACGTACGTAAAGTACCAAATGACTCTAAAAAAGATTTGTTTGATTTGATTAAGAAAGCCAACGTGCAGTAGAATCAAACGTTTTGCTTCTATTAATTTACGAAAGGATTTAGAACATGTCTATTATTTCTATGGTTTTAGTAGTCTTTGTTGCCTTCTTAGCCGGTCTAGAAGGTATCTTGGACCAATTCCAATTCCACCAACCGCTGGTTGCTTGTACCTTGATTGGACTGGTAACTGGTAATTTGGCTGCCGGTGTTATGCTGGGTGGCTCTCTCCAGCTGATTGCTCTTGGCTGGGCTAATATCGGAGCTGCTGTGGCACCTGATGCCGCCCTCGCTTCTGTTGCCGCTGCCATCATCATGGTACTGGGTGGAGACTTCTCAAGCAAAGGAATCGCTGTAGCACAAGGTGTTGCTATTCCGCTTGCTGTTGCTGGTCTCTTCTTGACTATGATTGTCCGCACTTTGTCAGTCGGTTTGGTTCACGGTGCAGATGCTGCTGCGAAAAAAGGAGACATTAAAGGAGTTGAACGCGCTCACTTTATCGCTCTCTTCATGCAAGGAGCACGTATTGCTATCCCTGCAGCACTTCTTTTGATGATTCCTGCTGAGTCTGTTAAATCTGCTCTTGAAGCTATGCCAGCTTGGCTATCAGAAGGTATGCAAATCGGTGGTGGTATGGTCGTAGCCGTTGGTTATGCCATGGTTATCAACATGATGGCAACTCGTGAAGTATGGCCATTCTTCGCTATTGGTTTCGCTTTAGCTGCTGTCAGCGAACTCACTCTGATTGCCCTCGGTGCAATTGGTGTCGCTATTGCCCTCATCTATCTTGCCTTGTCTAAAAAAGGCGGAAATGGTGGCGGTGGAGCAACAGCTTCATCTAATGATCCAATCGGCGACATCCTAGAAGACTACTAAGAAAGGGGACACACTATCATGACAGAATTAAATACTGTAAAACCTGATGAGTCAGGAAAATTGACTCTTTCAAAGGCTGACCGTCAAAAAGTTTGGTGGCGTTCTACTTTCTTGCAAGGCTCTTGGAACTACGAACGTATGCAAAACTTGGGCTGGGCTTATTCACTGATTCCAGCTATTAAGAAGCTTTATACTAAAAAAGAAGATCAAGCTGCTGCTCTTGAGCGTCACTTGGAATTCTTCAACACTCACCCATATGTAGCAGCTCCAATCATCGGAGTTACACTTGCGCTTGAAGAAGAAAAAGCAAATGGTGCAGCAATTGACGATGCGGCTATCCAAGGGGTTAAAATCGGTATGATGGGACCTCTGGCTGGTATCGGAGACCCTGTCTTCTGGTTCACAGTTCGTCCTATCCTTGGAGCACTTGGTGCATCTCTTGCTTTGACTGGAAATATCATTGGGCCACTTATCTTCTTCTTAGCTTGGAATGCTATCCGGATGGCTTTCCTCTGGTACACACAAGAATTAGGCTACAAGGCTGGTTCTGAAATTACTAAAGACATGTCTGGTGGTATCCTTCAGGACATTACCAAAGGTGCTTCAATTCTAGGTATGTTTATCTTGGCTGTTCTGGTTGAGCGCTGGGTATCTATTAAGTTTGTCTTTAATGTTTCATCTGTTAAGCTAGATGATAAAGCATATATCCATTGGGACAAATTGTCTAGTGGCTATAAGGGTATCCAAGAAGCCTTTGCTCAAGTAGGTCAAGGACTATCTCAAACCCCTGAAAAAGTTACAACTTTCCAACAAAACTTGGATTCCTTGATTCCTGGTTTGATGGGACTGCTTCTAACTTTCGCTTGTATGTGGTTGCTTAAGAAAAAAGTATCCCCTATCACTATCATCATCGCCCTCTTCGTAGTTGGTGTACTAGCTCACGTTGCTGGTTTGATGTAATCAAAAAGAAGGTTTCGGCCTTCTTTTTATTGTGGTATAATAGCTATATTATTTAAAAGGGAGTTACTCTATGGCACAGTCACAAAACAAAACAATTGAGTTTAATACCACTGGCGTTTCCTATCTTGGATTAGGCGGAAAGGTTGGGAAATTTTTAATCGGCGAGACAGCTCTGGAGTTTTATGCGGATGCCAATGTAGAAGATTATATTCAGCTGCCTTGGACTAGCATCACTACTATCGGTGCTAATGTTTCTGGCAAAAGAGTCAGCCGCCACTTTGAAATCTGGACTGACAAGGGAAAGTTTCTCTTTGCCTCCAAAGACTCTGGTAAGATTCTCAAAATTGCGCGAGAACATATCGGCAACGACAAAGTTGTGAGATTGCCGACTCTGTTACAGAAAATTACTGGAATCTTTAAGAAGAAAAAATAGGGTTGAAAAAGTTTCAACCTTATTTTTTATATTTTCGACTAAGACAAAAGCTATTTGTATCAGCAAAATGGAGCTAGCACAAAAAATTGGAAAGTGAAACAATCTGAGAATGCACTATTTCAGCCCCTTGAAATGATAGGGGGTAAGCTGACATTATCAATGCAAGACCGCATCATTAGATCTTCAAAAAGGATAAACATCAGCTAAATTTTTCTCGAAAGTCCATGTCTTGACACCTTCAACATCACGGACATCTAGTTGTTTAAATCCGCTCTTTTTGTAAAAACGACAGTTGCTTTCTGTATGAGTAATCAAAGTAAGCCGCTGGCATTTCTCTTCTTTTGCAAGCAACTCAAGTCCTTTTGAGATAAAAAGACCACCAACTCCCTGCCCTTGATAATCAGGCAGCACACCCAGTAGTTCAAGATAAAGAGTTGAAACACTCCTTTTCTTAGCTTCTTTACTGCCCTCCCCAAAGACTTTTTGAAAAGCTAAAAGCTGAGGAATATATTTCCACATCCTCCATGCTCCTGCCCGCAAAAAGGAAAGCATACCGACAGGATGATTACCGAGCTTATGAATGGTAGCGACCGCCATAAGACACCCGTCCACTTCAGCAAGCAGACAAATATGATGACGCATCGCTGCCTTAACCATAACTGCATGCAATCTATTTAGAAAATCAATATAAGACTGGCTGCTGCCAAAGAGAGGACGAAATTTTTCTCTGTAGATCTCATGCTCAGCAAAAGCAGAAGTTAAAACTGAGACTGCAGCAGCAAGATCCCTTTCATCTGCTTTTCTAAAACGAATCATGATAACTACCTCTTCAAATCTTTTCTGCTAATTTTTCTAAAAAAGCTTGACGTTTTTCAGCTGTAGACTGAGAAATATTCCCGAAATTCAACCAACGGCGCTGTCTAGCACCGATAGACTTAAAGGTATGGCCCAACATGGCTTTCTTGACGACATCACCACAGAAATACTTAAGATAGAAGGTCGGTGCTGCAGAGGTAGTAATAGCTAACACCTCTTTAATATTGGTCAAACGACCAACTAACTGGCGAGTTTTGCTCTCCTCGTAAATCTTATTTTTCAAAAAAACCTTATCTTCAAAGCCCTTGACAATAGCTGGCATATCCGCCCACCAGATAGGAAAAATCATGATAAGGCGGTCACAGGACGCAAGAGCTTCCTGATATTTTAAAACTAGTGGGTCTAATGCCTGCCCCTTATTAAAAAGCGCTAGCTCTTCCTTGGTATAGACAGGATTAAAACCATCCTCATAGAGATCGATCAGTTCATAGGTCTGACCTTTCTTCTCCAACAAGTCCTGAACCTGCTCTAAAATAGCATGGCTAAAGCTTTTATCATAGGGATGTGCATAAACAATGAGATTTTTAATCATGTTTGTAACCTCCTAGTAAATCATTGAACATTGAGCGATAGACTTCCTCATCAAAAGGCTCCAAGCCTTTGGCAATAAAATGACCATAGCCTGTGATGAAGGTGTCCAGCTTGAGCAAAAGAATCTTTTTCTCTTTCTGACTCTCAATAGGCAGCTGATCCAGATAAACCACTGTCTTATTCCCGATTTCCAGAAGCTCACCTTTCCGGTAAGCCTCTGTCGCTACAGGGCTGAAAAAGAGAAAATCCATTATCTGACTGTTGGTCTTGTATTCCGATAAAAGAAAGAGTCCTATCTGCCAAATGCAATCCAGAGGATCAGAGACTCCATCTAGATACTGCTCCTCTAAACGCTTAAGCTGCTTCTGGTTTTCCAAAAGACAGACCTGATAGTAAAGTTCCTCCTTATTCTCAAAAGCCTTGTAGAAAGCACCAGTCGTAACCCCCAGCAGAGATGCCAGTTTCCTTAGGGGGATATTCTGATAGCCATACTCTCTGATAAGCTGGCTTGCCTTTTCAATCATACGGTCACGCGTTGTTTGTTTTACCATAAGAACTCCTTTAGATAACTATGTTACCTTTATCTAAAGATAACATAGTTATCTTTTTCTGTCAAGATTTTTCCCATCCTGGGATTTACATTTTCCGGAAAATCCTGTATAATAGTCGAAACGGATAAGTACTATTGGGCACTTTTCAGAAAGTCTGCGGTGGCTGTGAGCAGATAAGGAGAAAATAGGAAATTCTACCGTTAGTTTAAAAATGAATAATTAAGCAAGTGCACTTTTGTGAAGTTGGATGGAACCGCGGCTCTGTCGCTCCAACAGTTTCATAAAGTGCTTTTTATTTTTGGAGGTACCTATGTTAGATTTAAAACGCATCCGTACAGACTTTGATTCTGTCGCTGAAAAATTAGCTACGCGAGGTGTTGACGCTGCTACCCTTAACCAAATGAAAACCATTGACAAAGAACGCCGGGATTTATTGGTAAAGGTCGAAGAACTCAAAGCAGAGCGCAATACTGTTTCTGCTGAGATTGCTCAAGCTAAACGCAACAAAGAAAATGCAGATGACAAGATTGCTGCCATGCAAAAACTCTCTGCTGAAGTCAAGAACTTAGACGCAACCTTGGCTGAACTGGATGCTAAGTTGACTGAATTCACTACTACTCTACCTAACATTCCACACGAAAGTGTTCCTGTCGGAGCAGATGAGGACGAAAACGTCGAAGTACGTCGCTGGGGTACACCGCGCCAATTTGACTTTGAAGCTAAAGCTCACTGGGATTTGGGTGAAGATCTGGATATCTTAGACTGGGAGCGCGGGGCAAAAGTTACTGGTGCTCGCTTCCTCTTCTATAAGGGCTTGGGAGCAAGACTTGAGCGTGCTATCTATAACTTCATGCTGGATGAGCACGGCAAAGAAGGCTACACAGAAGTCATCACTCCCTACATAGTCAACCATGATTCCATGTTTGGGACTGGGCAGTATCCTAAGTTCAAAGAAGATACCTTTGAGCTAAGCGATACCAACTTCGTTCTGATTCCGACTGCTGAAGTTCCACTGACCAACTACTATCGAGACGAAATTTTAGATGGAAAAGAATTGCCAATCTACTTCACTGCTATGAGCCCATCATTCCGCTCTGAAGCTGGCTCTGCTGGTCGTGACACGCGCGGTCTGATTCGTCTGCACCAATTCCACAAGGTTGAAATGGTGAAATTTGCTAAGCCAGAAGAATCTTATCAAGAGCTGGAAAAGATGACTGCCAACGCTGAAAACATCCTGAAAAAGCTGAATTTACCTTACCGAGTTGTAGCACTCTGTACTGGAGATATGGGCTTCTCAGCTGCTAAAACCTACGACTTGGAAGTTTGGATTCCTGCTCAGAACACCTACCGTGAAATCTCTAGTTGCTCTAACACAGAAGATTTCCAAGCCCGTCGAGCTCAAATTCGCTACCGTGACGAAGCAGATGGCAAGGTCAAACTCCTCCATACTCTCAACGGTTCTGGACTGGCTGTCGGACGCACAGTGGCAGCTATCTTAGAAAATTACCAAAACGAAGATGGCTCTGTGACTATTCCAGAAGTCCTGCGTCCATACATGGGTGGATTAGAAGTCATTGCACCAAGATAAAAAGCAGATTATCCTGACACTTTGCATGTATCATTAGGTCTAAGTTCAGACTTATTTTGCTAAAATTAAAAAAATCCGAGTTCAACTCAGAGAAAATCAAAAACAGATTTTCAAAGAGTATCATCTCGGATTTTTTGTTATCTTTCTGGCTCGCAATGAGACTGTATAGTAAAAACAAACATAGAGGACGATTGCGAAAGCTAGCAGAGCTTCTGCATGACTTAGCCAAACAAGCCAGGTCCAACCTAGAAAATCAAGTCCCAGTTTCAGGGCAAAAGCTGTATTGACAAGAGGAAAGGTCAAGGCTGACCAGCTAAGCTGAGGCCCCAGTCGGAAAATACGAGGTAAAAGGCATAGGACCAAGAGATAAAAGGCCTGCGATAAGAGGAGCAGCAAGGCAACAAACCAACCTTCAGCATCAGAACCGGCCAAACGGATATAGCTTCCCAGCAGGAGCGAGAATGGTGCACAGTAAATGGCCCACTGCGGCTTTAAAGCATCAGGCAACCTTTGTGACCACATAGCTCTGTAAAATAAGGGATAGAGAATCAAACTCAGTAGCAGAGCAAAAAACCAAGCTACATAGCCTAAAAGCGGCTGATGAACTACACCCTGAGTCAAGCTTGCCATGGCTAATCCAACATATAGGACCGTCCAGCTTGGGGTCAAAGATAATCCCTCGGTCTTAAGCACATACTTCCAAGTAAAGATAGCTATTAGAAAAATATGCAGCAGCAAGGCTATATACCAAAGAAACTGGCTCAACAAAAATAAGCCAAGCTTGCTTAGGTAAGAAGCTAAGAGCATACTGGCCATAGGATAAGTCGCAAAGCTCGATAAGAAAGGGGCCTTTTGCAAATCCTGCCGATAGTCCGAAAATAACAGCACTAAAGCCAGTGTCAGATAAAGCCAAAGTATCAAAGCCAGACCATTCAAGAAGTGGAAAAAGATAGAATGGTAGTTCAGTAACAGATTAGCTAAGCCAAATAGGCCAAGAATCAACCCAGATAAGAGAATGGGCGGTCGTTTGCTGTTCACGAAGCAACTCCTTTTATAGTAATGCCATGAAGTCCCTTTTCAATGCCAATCAGACGTTTGTTTGCTATCATTTCTATGAAACTTCTAAAATATGCCGCAGCTGGACTGCACTCGGTGAGACAATGGGAAGAAAAGCTCCTTCGTTCCAACGGCGGATAAATCCAGAAGTCGAATTACTCAAGTATCCTCTGCCTCCACTAGCCTGCAACTCCAAGAGCAGACTTTGAGCCACTACATCAACTATATCAATTCGCAGCTGGAAGAGCTCCTTAGGGTGCTCAACAAAATAGCCAGACTGGAGAAGACCTCTATAGAGCTGATCCTGGATTTCAGTCAGAGCAGCCACTTGCTCCTCCCACTCCTCTCTCAAAATAGATCGGACTGACAGATTGGCTTCGACCTCTGCCAAAGACTTCTCTGCTAGGCCAAGAGCCAAACCAAACTGATAACCTAGAAAAGCTGGGCGATTTTCTGCCAAAAAGGCCTGGGCATCTTGTGCAAGAATCCATTCCTCTTGCAAAGGCACATGGTTAAATGTCAGGGCAGCTGTATTTCCCCCTTGCAAAGATACAAACTCTAGATCCGCTGAACGAGAGAAATTCTCCGCGTCAGACGGCACAGCTAGAACCAGCGGCTGGCGGCCCCCATCTTCGAAACCAGCAACAAATATGCTGAGGAAGCGATCCTCGCGAGCATTGGTTACCCAAGGCAGACGTCCCTTGAGATAAAGCTTCCCGTCTTCTTCTACAATAGAGACATTTAACTCTTCTAAGTCCGACAGGAATTTAACAGCATTGGACAGGGCTGTCGCACCTGCATATTCCCCTGACAGGAGCCCTTCCAAATAGTGGTCTCTAAAGTAGGGATTAGGAGATTTTAAAATGTTATCAATAAAGGTCCTTTGCCCCCAAGAGATAAAGGAAGCGGTCAAAGAATGGTGAGCCAGCTCCTTGAGCACTTCAATCACATCCGTATCATTGCCACCTCGGCCTCCCAGCTCTTCTGGAACGCCAACCCGAAAGGCTCCTTCAGCAGCGATACGCTCAATCAGTTGATTGCCAGCTGCACAGGATTCTTTGTCAATTTGGTCAGCGTGATCATCCAACCAATTGATAAACTCTTCTGAAAAAAATGTCATTTGCCACCTCCTCAAAGACTAGGCATAAGGCTGCAATTCCGGATTAATTGGCGTATTGGCCAGATTATTGGCATAATTGCAAAGAGTCGCAAGGCTGACACCTAGAATCACATCCAGAGCATTCTCATGCGTATAGCCCGCTTCTAGGAAATCTGCCAAAGCCTCATCTCCGACCCGTCCCTTGGTATTGATGACTGCAATGGTAAATTTAGCAAGTGTATCTAGCTTCGGATCTGTATCAATCGGAGTACGATTGCGCAGAGCCTCTAAAAGATCATCATTCATTTGAATCTGCTTGATTGAAAAGGCTGTATGACCCGCTACACAGAAAGCACAGCCATTAGTAACTGCAGCCGTTATCTGCACTACTTCACGCTCAGTCGGTGTCAGGCTGTTACGGCGATTGATAGCTCCAACCGTCCGATAAGTTTCCAAAGCAGTTGGTGCATTGGCCAAAAGACCGATAAGATTAGGGATATAGCCACCGTTATCTTTTTGAACAGTTTCCAGGACTTCTTTTACCTCAACTGGTGCGGACTCAATCGTGTGGATAGTAAATTCTGACATATGAAACCTCATTTCTTTTAATTAGAAACTATCTTAACATAGGACCAATGGCTTGTATAATATATATTTTATATAAGTCCTATAAAGAGAATATAATGCGATTTTTCAAACCAAAATATATTACCCTTGTAAGATAGCTCCACATCAATTTCAAACAAGAAGCCGAAACGAGAAAAAGAAGCCTTTTGGCTTCTATTTTTTAATATTTCCTGAATCTCTGATAGCGATTTTCCAGTAATTGCTCCAAAGGAAGCTGAGACAGACTATCCAACTCAGTAGCAATTTCTTCTTTCACTGCAGCCAGTAATTCATGGTTGTTAAAGCCTCTTTCAGGAATGACATTATCTACCACTTCCATCTGCAAGAGCTCATGTGAAGTAATTTTCATCAGCTCTGCCGCTTCCATAGCGCGACTGCCGTCTTTCCAGAGGATGGAAGCAAAGCCTTCCGGACTGAGAACTGCATACATAGAGTTTTCCAGCATCCAGACCTTATCTGCTACAGCCAAAGCCAAGGCTCCGCCTGAGCCACCTTCACCAATGATGATGGCAATAATCGGTACTTTGAGATTGCTCATTTCCATCAAGTTACGGGCAATAGCTTCCCCTTGGCCACGCTCCTCAGCACCGACACCAGGATAAGCACCTGCCGTATTGATAAAGGTTACCACAGGACGGCCAAATTTTTCCGCCTGCTTCATGAGGCGTAGGGCCTTGCGGTAGCCTTCTGGATGCGGCTGTCCAAAATTACGGCGCAGATTGTCTTGCAAATTGCGACCCTTTTGAATACCGACCACCGTCACAGGCTGACCCTTTAGCGTCCCGATACCGCCTATCACTGCACCGTCATCTCGAAAAGAGCGATCTCCATGCAGCTCGACGAAGTTATCAAAAACTCCTTGTGCAAAATCCAGCGCAGTCAAACGAGCCTGATCACGCGCTTCTTTAATAATCCGAGTGATTTTTGTCATGCTTGACCTCCATGGAATGCTAATAAGGTTGCAAGTGTATCTCTCATATCACCACGCTTGACGATGGCATCCACAAAACCATGCTCCATGAGAAATTCGGCCTTTTGAAAATCATCTGGCAGCTTCTCACGAACCGTGGACTCAATAACTCGACGTCCGGCAAATCCAACTAGAGCCTGTGTTTCAGCCAGAATAATATCGCCTTCCATGGCAAAAGAGGCTGTTACACCACCAGTTGTCGGATCTGTCAAGACGGTCAGATAGAAGAGACCTGCTGCAGAGTGCCGCTGTACAGCAGCAGAGACCTTAGCCATCTGCATCAAGCTCATAATGCCCTCTTGCATGCGGGCACCACCAGAAGCCGTAAACAGAACGACTGGCAATTTATGCTCTGTCGCATACTCAAAGAGACGGGTAATCTTTTCACCCACAACTGTCCCCATAGAAGCCATGATAAAGTTCGAATCCATGATTCCAAGAGCAGTTTTATGCCCCTTGATACTAGCCGTCCCAGTCAGAACCGCCTCATCCAACCCTGTCTTCTCACGGGTAAGTGCTAATTTCTCCTGATAGTTAGGAAAGTTCAGAGGATCCTTGGTTTCAATTCCAGTGAACATCTCCTCAAAACTGTTCTCATCCACAGTTAGATTTAAGCGCTCATGAGCAGAAATACGGAAATTATAGCCACAGTTAGGACACACACTGTCATTTCCAAGATCTTTTTGGTAAATGGTATGCTTACAACCTGGGCATTTCGAAAAGAGTTCGTCTGGTACCTCAGGCTTTGCTTGAGGCTTTTCCCGACTCGCTCGATTAGGATTGATACGGATATATTTATCCTTCTTTGAAAACAAAGCCATCGTTTACGTCTTCTCCTTTTCAAGATTTTATACTCAGGCACATCAAACAGCAAGAGCCGCCGTCTTTTTAGTTTACAGAGCAGCTCTTACATGTCTCATCTATTGTTTCTCTTGATAAGCCGGAAGGAACTTCTCCATGAGAAAAGCTGTGTCATAATCACCAGCAATTACATTGGGATCTGAGATTAAGTCCAATTGGAAGCCACTATTGGTCACAACACCGTCAATTTCTAATTCATAGAGTGCACGTTGCATCTTCATCAGAGCATCAAAGCGATTTTCCCCGTGAACAATTATCTTCGCAATCATGCTATCGTAATAAGGCGGGATGGTATAGCCAGGATAAACGGCTGAATCCACGCGCAGACCCACTCCACCGCTTGGCAGATAAACATTTGAAATCTTACCAGGACTCGGTGCAAAGTTAAAGGCTGGATTTTCAGCATTAATCCGACACTCAATCGCATGCCCTCGGATTTCAACATCATCCTGACTGAAGGACAGCTCCTGACCGTTTGCTATCTTAATCTGCTCTTTTACAATATCCACACCGGTAACAAACTCGGTGACTGGATGCTCAACCTGCACCCGAGTGTTCATCTCCATAAAGTAGAATTCGCCCTTGGCTTCATCAAGCAGAAACTCAATCGTTCCAGCATTTTCATAGCCGACAGACTGAGCAGCCCGAACAGCTGCTTCACCAATCTGCTGACGCAAGGTTTTCCCAATCGCCACAGATGGGCTTTCTTCCAGCACTTTTTGATTATTACGCTGCAAAGAGCAATCCCGCTCGCCCAAGTGAACCACATGCCCCTGCTGATCTGCCAAGATCTGCACTTCAATATGGCGCGCTGGATAGATGACTCGCTCCATATACATGGCACCATTCCCAAAGGCTGCTTTGGCTTCGCTAGATGCAGACTCAAAGGCCGCTACTAAATCCTCAGCCTTTTCAACCTTACGAATGCCCTTGCCGCCGCCGCCAGCAGAAGCTTTAAGCATGACTGGATAACCAATCTTTTCGGCGACTTCCAAAGCTTCTTCAGAGGTATGAACTTCTCCATCAGAACCTGGGATAACTGGCACTTTCGCCTTAATCATCTGAGCCCGAGCATTAATCTTGTCCCCCATCATGTCCATAACAGCACCTGAAGGCCCAATAAACTTAATGCCGACTTCTTCGCACATGGTCGCAAATTTAGAGTTTTCGCTCAAAAAACCAAAACCAGGATGAATGGCTTCTGCACCTGTCAGAACAGCAGCAGACAGGACAGCGTTCATATTTAGATAAGAATCAGTTGACTTGGCTGGACCGATACAGACAGCCTCATCAGCCAGTAGGGTATGGAGTGCTTCCTTGTCAGCTGTTGAATAAACAGCTACCGTATCAATTCCCAACTCGCGAGCTGCACGAATGATTCTGACCGCAATTTCCCCACGGTTAGCAATTAAAATTTTACGAAACATGGTGAAAGCTCCTTTTATCTACTGGCCAATCGCAAAGGTCAAGGTACCGCTGGCTGCAAGTTTTCCATCAACTTCTGCTTTCGCCTCTACAACTGCAATGGTTCCGCGGCGCTTGACAAACTTAGCTGTCATAATCAGCTGATCACCTGGTACAACTTGCTTTTTGAACTTGACCTTGTCCATGCCAGCATAGAAGACCAGTTTGCCCTTATTTTCTTCTTTGGACAATTCCAGCACGCCGGCTGTTTGAGCCAGAGCTTCCATGATTAAGACACCTGGCATAACAGGATATTGAGGAAAATGCCCGTTAAAGAAAGGCTCATTGACTGTCACATTTTTCAGAGCAACAATCTCATCTTCGCTAACTTCCAAAACTCGGTCTACCAAAAGCATCGGATAGCGGTGCGGAAGTGCTTCTTTTATTGCATTGATATCAATCATTTGATGCGTACCAGCCCTTTCCCAAATTCAACCATTTCTTCATTCTGAACCAGAATTTCTGTAACCAGGCCATCTTTAGGTGCTGGAACTTCATTCATGACCTTCATTGCTTCAATAATCATCAGGGTTTGACCTTTTTTAACTTGGTCTCCAACAGATACAAACGGCGGCTTGTCTGGACCAGCTGCTAAGTAAGCCACACCAACCAAAGGGCTTTCCACAACATCACCTTCAGCAGCAGGTGCCGGAGCTTCTGAAGCTATTTCTGGCTCTGCAGACGGAGCTGCTTGAGGAGTTGGCTCAATCACAGGCGCACTTGCAGCCTGCAAAGGTGCAGCAATTGGAGCAGCACTGGCTGTTGGAACTGGAGCCTGACCTTCATTCTTACTAAAAGTCAGCTCATCGCTCTGATTTTTGTAAGAAAACTCACGCAGACTAGACTGGTCAAACTGCGCCATTAAATCTTTAATTTCGTTGATATTCATAGGTTTTTAAGCCTCCCAGCGTTTAAAGGCAAGAACTGCATTGTGGCCGCCAAAGCCAAATGTATTGGAAATCGCATAAGGGATTTCCTGTTCCTTACCTTGACCGTAAATAACGTTGGCTTCAATATAGTCTGGCAACTCTGTTGTACCAGCTGTTTTTGGCACATAGCTATGACGCATTGCTTCAATCGTCGCAATAGCCTCAACCGCGCCCGCTGCACCGAGCAAATGTCCTGTAAAGGATTTAGTAGAAGATACCGCTACATCTTTACCAAAGACAGAAACAATGGCTCCGCTTTCGCCTTTTTCATTAGCAGGAGTTGATGTACCATGAGCATTGACATAAGCTACATCTTTCGGCTCAATTTCAGCTTCTTCAACCGCCTGTTTGATAGCCTTGATAGCGCCCAAACCTTCTGGATGCGGAGAAGTCATATGGTAAGCGTCACAAGTATGACCGTATCCTACCACCTCAGCCAAGATAGTCGCTCCGCGTTTCTCAGCATGTTCCAAACTTTCCAGAACCAGCATACCAGAACCTTCACCCATGACAAAGCCATTGCGATCCTTATCAAAAGGAATAGAAGCACGCTTAGGATCTTCTGTGGTAGAAAGAGCTGTCAGAGCTTGGAAACCAGCAATCGCAAATGGTGTAATAGAAGCTTCTGAACCACCGACCAGCATTACATCTTGATAGCCAAATTTAATTGAGCGGAAAGCTTCACCAATCGCATCGTTTGCTGAGGCACAGGCCGTATTGACAGATTTACAGATACCATTGGCTCCAAAGCGCATCGCTACATTTCCTGCCCCCATATTTGGTAGGGCTTTTGGCAAGGTCAAAGGTTTGATACGTTTAGGACCTTTTTCATGCAAGCGAACAACTTGCTCTTCAATTTCCTGAATCCCACCGATACCTGAAGCCACAATGACACCAAAGCGATCCTTATCCAACGCATCTACATCTAAGTGAGCATTGTTGACCGCTTCTTGAGAAGCATAAATCGCATAAAGTGTGTAATTATCATAACGGTTGGTATCCTTTTTGACAAAATATTTATCAAATGGAAAATCCTTAATTTCTGCCGCATTGTGAACACTGTATTCACTATGATCAAATTTAGTAATTGGACCGATTCCAATATTGCCTTCTTTTAAATTATTCCAGAATTCTTCTGGAGTATTCCCGATAGGTGAAGTTAAACCGTATCCTGTTACAACAACTCGATTAAGTTTCATATTGAGCTCCTTTTTTTAGATGAATCAACTGATTTTCTACTCGTTAATATTCAAAAACTGTGACTTACTGCATAGTAAAGCCGCCATCAATCGTGATGACTTGACCCGTCAGATATTCTTGACCTGCCAAGAAGAGAGCAACATCTGCTACTTCTTCTGGAGTACCAAAACGCTTCATCGGAATGAGCGCCAGAGACGCTTCCTTAATTTTTTCTGGGAGCACATCTGTCATATCAGATGCGATAAAGCCAGGGGCAATGCAGTTCACACGGATATTACGCGCTGCCACTTCACGGGCTACTGACTTAGAAAAACCAATCAGACCAGCCTTGGAAGCTGCATAGTTTGCCTGACCGATATTTCCAGCCAAACCAACGACACTCGATAGGTTGATTATAGCACCCTGACGAGCTTTTGTCATCGGTTTCAGGACTGATTGTGTCATATTGAACGTTCCAGTCAAGTTCACTTTCAGCACCTGCTCAAAATCTTCTTCCGTCATTTTCAGCATGAGCTTATCACGGGTAATACCAGCATTATTGACCAATACATCAACAGACCCCAGAGCCGCAACAGCTTCTTCCACTATCCGCTGAGCATCCGCAGATTTAGACACATCCCCAATAACAGCCACGACTTTACCAGAATAGCCGGCAAATTCAGCCAAAATATCATCAGAAATCCCGCTTAGTCCGTTTAAAATAACATTGGCTCCGAAACTGGCAAATTTATGCGCAATTGCCAGCCCAATCCCACGAGCGGACCCTGTAATTAACACATTCTTGTTTTGTAATTCCATGATGATTCCTCATTATTTTTCTAGAAGAGCATTCAAACTTTCTACATCTTCAACTTGGCGTACATCCGCAGACCTATCAATTTTCTTAATAAAACCAGACAGAACTTTGCCAGGACCGATTTCGATAAATTCAGTCACACCAGCTTCCTGCATTTTAGCAATGCTGTCATAAAAGCGTACTGGCTCCATTACCTGACGAGTCAAAAGCTCTTTGACTCTTTCTTTTTCCATCACAGTTGCTTCAGTATTTCCGACTAATGGCCATACAAAATCTGAAAATTCAACTGTTTCCAAGACTTCTGCCAATCGTTCGCTGGCTGGCTTTAAAAGCGCTGTATGGAAAGGTCCGGATACATTGAGAGGAATTAAGCGCTTGACACCGGCATCTTTCAAAAGCTCCACAGCCTTATCCACTGCTGCCACTTCTCCTCCGATAACAATCTGACTTGGCGTATTATAGTTAGCTGGTGAGACTACACCAATAGCGCTTGCTTCCTGACAGACTGCTTCAATGAGAGAAACTTCTGCATTTAAGACTGCGACCATTTTCCCGGAGCCAGCTGGAGCTGCCTCTTCCATGAAGCTACCGCGCTTAGCGACCAAGCCCACTGCCGTCTTAAAATCAAGGGCACCAGCAGCTACCAAAGCAGAATATTCTCCAAGCGAGAGCCCTGCTACCATATCAGGCTCGATTCCCTTATCAGCCAAGAGCCGATAAATAGCTACTGAAGTTGTTAAAATAGCCGGTTGCGTGTAGCGAGTTTGATTGAGCTTTTCTTCATCTTGATCGATCAAAGCTCGGACATCATAGCCTAGAACTTGGCTAGCTTCATCGAAAGTTGACCGCACAAGCTCATACTGATCATAAAGCTCGCGCCCCATTCCAAGGTACTGCGCTCCCTGACCGGCAAAGAGAAAGGCTCTTTTAGTCATTTCTAGTTACTCCTGCCCAACGTTTTGCTTCCTGCTGAATCTTCTCAGCAGCACCATAGTAGATATCTTTGAGGATCTCTTCGACTGTTTCTTCCTTACTGATTAAACCAGCAATTTGACCAGACATGACGGAACCATTTTCCACATCTCCTCGAACAACTGCATTGGCCAAAGCACCAGCTCCAAGATTTTCAAAAACAGTCAAATCTGGATTTTCTTGCTTGAAGGCTTCTTTTTCTGCCTTTTCAAAATCACGCGTCAGCTTATTCTTGATAGCGCGAACCGCATGACCGAAATGCTGGGCAGAGATAGTCGTATCAATATCGCGAGCCTTCAAAATCATGTTCTTGTAGTTCTGATGAGCATTGGATTCCTTAGCAACGACAAAGCGAGTCCCGACCTGAACGGCCTCCGCTCCCAGCATAAAGCCAGCCGCAGCCCCAGAACCATCTGCAATACCACCGGCAGCAATAACCGGAATGCTAACTGCTTCTGCAACCTGACGAACCAAGGACATGGTAGTCAATTTCCCGATGTGGCCGCCGGCTTCCATACCTTCTGCAATGACTGCATCCGCACCGATTTTTTCCATCCGCTTAGCCAAGGCCACGCTTGGAACTACAGGGATAACTGTAATTCCTGCTTCATGGAAACGAGCCATGCGCTTGCTTGGATTACCCGCACCAGTGGTTACTACTTTTACTCCCTCTTCAATGACGAGATCAACAATGTCGTCCGCAAAAGGAGACAGTAGCATGATGTTAACCCCGAAAGGACGGTCTGTTAAAGACTTAATCTTGTCAATATTAGCCTTTACCACTTCCTTAGGTGCATTTCCGCCACCGATGATACCAAGACCACCAGCTTTTGAAACTGCGCCAGCCAAGTCACCGTCAGCAACCCAGGCCATTCCGCCTTGGAAAATAGGATAATCAATGTTCAATAATTCTGTAATACGTGTTTGCATAATACCTTCCTTTTATCATTGCTTAAGTAATAGCTTGATCTCAAACTACCACACGCTAGATGTATTTTCTTTACTTTGACAGTCAAACTATTACCTAAACAAGAGAGAATATCTTTCGATACTCTCAGTTACTTGCTTATTTAGTTTTTTCTTCTACATAAGCAACCAAATCACCAACTGTGTTCAAACCTTCTTCAGTTTCGATTTGGATGTCAAATGCATCTTCAATTTCTGAAATCACTTGGAACAAGTCCAATGAATCTGCTTCAAGATCATCAAAAGTTGACTCAAGAGTAACTTCTGATGGCTCTTTACCAAGTTCTTCAACGATAATTTCTTGTACTTTTTCAAATACTGCCATGGATAGACTCCTTTAAAAATAAAATATTTTTTATCATGTGTTTCCACTTGATTAACTAAATTGTAACAATAAGCGTGCCCCATGTCAAACCTCCACCAAAACCTGACATCAAAATTGTCTGATTTCCGTTCAGTTTGATCAGTCCTTGCTCCACACACTCAGATAATAAAATCGGGATGCTAGCAGCGCTAGTATTGCCGTATTCCATCATATTGGCTGGAAGTTTCTCCCGCGCAACACCAAGCTTCTTAGCCATTTTATCCAAAATACGGATATTGGCCTGATGCAGCAACAGAAAATCCAAATCTTCCGCTGAAAGCTGACTGCTTTCAATGGTTTCCCTGATAGAACGAGCAACATCACGAATAGCAAAGTCGAAAATAGCTCTACCGTCCATTGTCAGATAAGGCTGATTCTCACCCTTTTCAGAAAAAGGTGAAGACAAACCGATTTTTCCGCAGGTCAGACTACCTCCGCGAGATCCGTCTGTAAACTGACTTTCTGCCAAAAAATGCTGTTCTGAAGCGCTTTCCAACAGGACACCGCCAGCACCATCTCCAAAGAGAACCGCTGTTGAACGATCCGACCAATCTACCGTCTTAGAGAGAGTCTCACTTCCTATGACTAGACCTTTTTGATAACGGTCTGAAGAAATAAATTTTTCCCCAGTAGACAGGGCGAAGATAAAGCCACTGCAGGCCGCCGTCAGATCAAAGGCAAATGCATTCTTAGCACCAATATTGGCCTGTACTCTCGCAGCCGTTGAAGGCATTAAAGAATCCGGCGTAATGGTGGCAACAATGATAAAGTCCAGGTCTTGAGCAGAAATTCCTGACTTTTGCAGCAAATTCTCTGCTACTTTTGTAGCTAAATCACTGGTCGTTTCATCTGACGATAAATGGCGGTTTTTAATCCCAGTTCGACTTGAAATCCACTCATCACTGGTATCCATAATCTTGGCCAGATCATCATTGCTGACAACCTGACGGGGAGCATAATGAGCCACTTGGCTAATCTTAGCATAGTTCATTATTTCAAATCCTCTAGGAAACTATATAAATTTTGCAGGCCCTTTTGCATCACTTGTCTCTCTTCTGGACTCATCCCATCCACTACCTGCATGACCATGCGGTTGTGGAATCGCTTATGAAGACGATACAAAAGCCGCCCATTCTTTGTCAAATTCAGATGCACCACACGACGGTCAACTTCCGACCGACGCCGCTCAATATAACCCTTGCGTTCCAGATTATTCAAACTAGTCGTAACAGTTCCCAAAGTAACCATCAATTCTCGTGATATATCACTTGGAGTAGCATTTGGGGTTGTACCGATGACATCTATCGTATGCATTTCCTTAATGGAGACATCGTTGAAGCGACTGCTTCTTAGGCTCGATTCTTCAATAACCAAGACATTATTGAAAATAGACGTTAAGTAATCATTTACTAACTGAAAATTCAAAACCAACCCTCCTTAAGAAAATACTTTGACAATCAAATTTTATCAGATAGAAAAGCAATTTGCAAGCTTTTTTGAAAATTAATTTGATTTTCAAATATTTTTGTAAACAACTCACAAATTAAGCAAACTTGAACCACTACATTATTTACCAGTAAAGTTTGGACGACGTTTCTCAGAGTAAGCCCGAACCCCTTCTTTAAAATCTTCTGTAAAAGCCAGCGATTTCTGTAGTTCCAACTCTAGCTCAGCATACTCAGACCAGCCGCTGAACAGACTCTTCCAGACCATTTCTTTCATAGCTCTGTAAGAATTTAGAGAGCCACGTTTCAGCTTCTTCAGCAACTGTTCCGTTGTTTTTTCCAATTTCTCTGTTTCACAGACTTTATAAAGCAAGCCGTAATCCAGAGCTTTCTCTGCAGTCAGAGCTTCCCCAGTCATAACCAGATGGGTCGCCCGAGTTACCCCGATAGCACGAGTCAGTAAGAAAAGACCACCAGCATCTGGCGCCAGACCAACACCGACAAAGGCCTGAATGAAACGGGATTTTTCAGTGGCAATACAGAAATCTGCTGCAACGACCATATTAGCAGCCGCACCAGCAACAGGGCCATCAACACTCATGATAACCGGCTTAGGCAGACGCTTCATAGCAAAGGAAATATCATTCACCAGTTCTGCGATTTTCACCAAGGATTGGACGTCATCATCACTGACAGCTCTCTGCATCTCAGCCAAATCCCCACCCACTGAAAAAACCTTACCATTAGCATTGATAACTAAAAATTTGACGGAGTCATCCTTAGCAGCAAGTTCAATAGCCTCTAAAATTTCCTCACACATAGGAATATTAAAGCCATTTGAAACTTCAGGGCGATTAAAAGTAATCGTTGCTACCTCATCTGCTACATGATAGAGAATTCCATTAAATGTCATTTCAGCTCCATTCCCGACCCGATTTCAAATCAGCCGTTTTGTTTTATTCTTAAATAATTTGATATTCAAATTATAAACAACTTATATTTTATCATAAAATATAAAAGAAAGGAAATAAAAAATGGGAAAAATTAGATGGTCTTCAAATTTAAAGTGTAAAAGCAATATTATGGATAAAAATAGTATAAAAACAGTGTTTGAATAATTTTCAGAATTTTGTTATAATTTTTAAAATAAGATAGGAGAATCTATGAAAGTTGTAAAATTTGGCGGAAGTTCACTGGCTTCTGCGACTCAATTAGAAAAAGTTTTGAATATTGTCAAATCTGATCCTGAACGTCGATTTGTTGTAGTATCAGCGCCAGGAAAACGCCACGATAACGATATCAAAGTAACCGATGCTCTGATTAAATACTACCGAGAGTACATAGCAGGAAATGATGTCACACCAAATCAACAGTGGATTATCAATCGCTATGCAGATATGGTGGCAGAACTAGGTTTGAAACCAAAAGTTCTGGAGAAAATTTCCAAAAGCATCACAAGCCTTGCAACTTTACCAATTGAAGATAATGCATTTCTTTATGATACTTTTCTTGCAGCAGGAGAAAACAACAACGCCAAATTAATTGCAGCTTATTTCAGTCAAAATGGCGTTCCAGCTAGCTACGTACATCCAAGAGAAGCGGGACTCGTCGTTTCCAGTGAACCTGGCAATGCAAGAATTCTTCCTTTCAGCTATGATAAGATTGAAGAGCTCAACAATTCTGATGAAGTTCTAGTTATTCCTGGTTTCTTTGGTGTAACTCAAGATGGCCAAATCTGTACTTTCTCTCGCGGGGGGTCTGATATTACGGGCTCTATCATTGCTGCGGGTGTCAAAGCAGACATTTATGAAAACTTTACTGATGTTGATGGCATCTTTGCTGCCCATCCCGGCATTGTCCACAAACCACATTCCATTCCTGAGCTAACCTATCGGGAAATGCGTGAATTGGCCTACGCTGGCTTTACAGTTCTCCATGATGAAGCTCTGCTTCCAGCTTACCGCGGCAAAATCCCGCTGGTTATTAAAAATACCAACAATCCAGAACATCCAGGTACTCAAATTGTCCATAAACACAGCAAGGACCATCTACCAGTCGTTGGAATTGCTGGAGATGCAGGCTTTGTCAGCATTAACATGTCTAAGTACCTGATGAACAGAGAAATTGGCTTTGGTAGACGCGTCCTTCAAATTCTCGAAGACCTGAATATTGGTTGGGAGCACATGCCTACAGGAATTGATGACCTTTCCATTATCTTGCGCGAGCGCGAATTAACTCCTATCAAAGAGGAAGAAATCCTTCGCCAGCTTATCCAAAAAGCAGAGGTTGATCATGCAGAAATTGAACACGACCTTTCCATTATCATGATTGTTGGCGAAAAAATGAAAAGTCATATTGGTGTAACAGCCACTGCAACCAAAGCTCTTTCAGAAAATAACATCAACATTCAAATGATATCCCAAGGCTCAAGCGAAGTATCCATCATGTTTGTTGTTGAAAAAAATCAAGAAAAAGCTGCCATTCGTGCACTTTACAGTGCATTTTTCGAAGAAAAATCTCAATGATCCCATTCGAATAATACAAGTATATTTAACCTTAATCAATAAAAAAGAAAAGCCTAAAGAGGCTTTTCTTTCTTATTGTTTTGCTTTCTTATACTTTTCGAGTTCAGCTTTATTAGCCCAGACATAGTGTCCTGGACGAATCTCTGCCATTTCTGGTTTATCAACTGAATAATCGTGCTGTTCAGGATCATAGACCTTCAACACTTTTTTACGCTCCAAGATTGGGTCTGGAATTGGAACAGCTGAGAGCAGGGATTGTGTATAAGGATGGACAGGATGGTTGAACAATTCCTCTGTCTCTGCCACTTCTACAATGACACCTTTGTAAATCACGGCGATACGATCAGAAATAAAACGAACTACCGAAAGGTCATGGGCAATAAACAGGTAGGTCAAGCCAAGCTCTTTTTGAAATTTTTTCAAAAGATTCAAAACCTGAGCCCGAACAGATACGTCCAAGGCAGAAATCGGCTCATCTGCAATTACGAAGTCTGGTTGCATGACCAAAGCACGAGCAATCCCGATCCGTTGACGCTGTCCACCAGAGAATTCGTGAGGATAGCGAGTTAAATGCTCAGCCAACAAGCCAACTTCATTGATGATATCTTTGACTTTTCTTTGACGGTCTTCTTCACTATCAAACAAATGGTAATTATAGAGACCCTCAGATATGATATAGTCAACCGTTGCACGTTCATTCAGACTGGCAGCTGGGTCTTGGAAAATCATCTGAATCTTGCGAATCAAGTCCGCTTCTTCTGCTTTTGACTTTTTACCATTAATCTTTTTGCCTTCATAGAAGATATCTCCTGCACTGGTATCATTAAGACCGATAATAGCTCGACCAATAGTAGTCTTACCAGAGCCTGATTCTCCTACAAGAGAGAAAGTTTCTCCCTTGTTGATGAAGAAATTTGCATTTTTAACTGCTACAAATTTCTTACTTCCTTCACCGAAGGAAATTTCTAAATCTTTAATTTCAACTAATTTTTCAGTCATTTCCTTCCTCCTAAGCTTCTAATTGATTGAAGCCCATTTTTGAACGAATTTTTTCATGTAGGTTTTCGATAATCTCTGGTTTATCAACCTTAGGCGCATCTTCGTGCAGGAGCCAAGTCTTTGCCCAATGAGTATCTGAGACCTTGAAAGCCGGTGCTTCTTCTTCAAAGTCAATAGACATGGCATAGTCAGAACGCAAAGCAAAGGCATCCCCTTTGATTGGTGAATAAAGTGACGGCGGAGTTCCAGGAATCGAGTAAAGCGCACCATTCGCATCTGCCAACTGAGGCAAGCTGGATAGCAAACTCCATGTATAAGGATGTTTTGGCTCGTAGAAGATTTCTTCAACTGTACCGTATTCTACAATTTCACCGGCATACATAACCGCAACCTTATCTGCAATACTAGCCACAACACCAAGGTCGTGCGTAATAAAGATGGTTGTGAAATGATATTCTTGCTGCAAGGATTTGAGCAAATCAATAATCTGCGCTTGAATCGTTACATCAAGGGCTGTTGTCGGCTCATCACAGATAAGAATATCAGGACGGCAAGCCAAGGCAATAGCAATAACAATCCGCTGACGCATACCACCTGAATATTGGAAAGGATATTCTTCGAAACGTTTTTCCGCATCTGGAATTCCGACCTTACTCATATAATCGATGGCCATTTTCTTAGCTTCTTTAGCTGATTTTCCTTGGTGCTTGATAATGACTTCTGTAATCTGGCTTCCAATCGTATTAATGGGATCCAAGCTCGTCATCGGATCTTGGAAGATAGTCGCAATTTTTGCACCGCGAATCGGCTCCCAATCCTTATTACTACGAAGAGTTGTCAAATCTTTGCCACGGTAGTCAATGGTTCCTTGAGCTACACGGCCATTTTCTTCTAGCATTCCAGTAAAGGTCTTGGTCAATACAGACTTACCTGAACCAGATTCACCAACAATAGCCAGTACTTCACCTTCAATCAAGTCCAGAGAGACTCCGCGAATGGCTGTTAAAACTCGGTCGCGAACATCAAATTCCACGACAATATCGCGAGCAGTCAATATTACATTTTCATTCTTTGTCATATTTACTCCTATCTATGTGTACGTGGATCGCTGGCGTCAGCTAAGTTTTGACCAACTACGAAGAAGGTAAGGGATACCAAAATCAGAGTTGTAAGTGGAATCCAAAAGAGGTAGGCATTCGTCGTCACGTTTTGTGAATAATCTGAAATCAAGCGTCCCAAACTTGGCACTGTTACAGGAAGCCCTAATCCAAAGAAGGACAGAAAGGCTTCGTAAGAGATGAAGCTTGGCAACATCTGTGAAGTGGTGGTCACAATAACAGATACCAACTGAGGCATAATGTTCTTCGTAACAATCTTGAGGGTCGGTGTACCAAGAGTACGAGAGGCAAGGTTGTATTCCAAATCTCGATAGCGCATAATCTGCACACGGATAGTGTAAGCAATACCAACCCAACCAGTAATCGTCATGGCAAAAATAAGATTCCAGAAACCAGCACCGATAGAGTAGGTCAAGACAATGACAATCAAGAGGGCTGGGATATTTGAAATGATATTGTAGATTTCCATCATGACACGGTCAACTGTTTTGGAAATTCCCCAGATGCCGCCAATGATAACTCCGATAGCCAGATTAATAACCGTCGCAATAATCGAAATAAGAATAGAGTTACGAGCACCAAACCAAACACCATCAAAGAGAGACTTACCATTACTATCCGTTCCAAACCAGTACTGACCACTCGGCTTGATGTAACGCATGCTAAAGTCGTTTACCTTGCTCACGTCATTAAAGTCGAAGTTTGAAAACATAGGATAAATGAAGCTCATGAGAATAATGGCAATCAGAATCCCCAGCATGGTAATAGTTGATTTCTTTTTCAGAAATTGACGCATGACTGATTTCCAGTAAGAATAGGCTGGAGCATCAATCGTTTCAGAGGCAAAATCGTCACGTTTGACAAATTGGAATTTGCTTTTATCAATTGTAGCCATTATTTACCTCCTTTTGATGTTAACTTAATACGTGGGTCCAGTACGGTCATCAGAATGTCACCCAGCAAGAGAGCAAAGATAGACAGACATGTGAAGATGAATACAAGACCAACAACCATAGAGTTATTGGATGCCTTAACAGAATCAATCAGCATCTTACCCATACCAGGGAAAGCAAAGACAGTTTCTGTCAGAGTCGCACCTGCAATAACACCAACGATAGAAGCTGGGATACTAGATACCAGCGGCACCATAGCGTTTTTAAAGATGTGCTTGTTAGAAATTTCTTTTTCAGAGAGTCCCTTAGCACGCGCAAAGCGGACAAAGTCCTGAGACTGCAAGTCAATCATATACCGGCGAATCCAAACAGCTGTCCAAGGAGCACTCAAAAGCCCTAGAATAACAGCTGGAAGGACATAAGAACGCCAATCTCCCGCTCCCAAGATTGGGAAGGAGTCTGGAAGACCAACAGCAGACCCCGCCAAACGAACGATGTAGACCAAGGCGATGGTTGGCAGTGACATCATAAAGGTCAAACCCGCTGTAGAAATGCTATCAAACCATGTATTCTTGAGTCGAGCCATGTAGGATCCGAGTGGAATAGCAATCAGATAAGACAGAGCCACACCAATTAAACCAATAATGGCTGAGCTGGTAATCATGGACGGATTTTGATAGTTGCTTTGAGTCGCTGTATAGGCATCTCCCTTACCAAACTTAGCAATGTCCTGTGAATCGGCTTTGCTTGGCGTCTTATAGGTACGAGAGTAAATGTTAACAGACGATGTCTTTTTGCCTGTTGGGAATTGAACTTCAGAAGACTTAGTTTGTCCTTGCCCTTGTGTAATAACCTGCAGTACAGGGATATTAGCATAGGTTGGATAAGAATTCCCTAAATTAAAGGTAATAAAGTTCTGATGAACAAATGGGAACTGACCATTAAAGTAAAGCAAATACTTATGCTTGGTACCTGAACCTACAAGAGACCAGCCGACAGAAGGATCATTTTCAAACCGGATATAACGCTCTAGGTTTGGATTTTCCTCATCTTGGATAACATTTGGATGGTCAATTTGAATCAAATTAGCATAGAACTCGAAGACACGTTCATACACAGGTACTTCACGCACAGCGTAGAATTCTCCGCTCAGTGGGAATTTCTTCAATTTCCAACCATTACCAAGTTTATCAACATACTTCTGATAAATCTTCTCGTTTGCTTCAGTAGCTTCTGTGGTAACAGAAGAATCTTCCTTGCTGGCCTTCTCCTGCAGTTCCTTGGTATCATAATAGTCAATGTAACCCATCCGCTCAAAGATGGTGTTTTCGTAGTTAGTCTTTTTATCTTTATTCGTCGCTATTTTATTATAGTTGGGATCCTGCTTGAAAATCAACCTTCTTGGCACCATAGTATAGATAATGGCATAAGTCAGGGTCGTCACCAAGAAAATCGACACAATTGAGCGTAAGATACGCATAAAAATATATTTTTTCATTTATCGTTTCCTTTAAATTCCAAAAGAACTTTCTCCTCTATTAGAGAAAGTTCTCTTAGCAAGCTTATTTCACGTGGTCTGCTAATTCTTCTTGAGCTTTTTTATTAGATTCCGCACGTTCTTTATTCCATTTTTCCTGAGCACTATTATAATCTTTTGTCGTTACAGGCTCATCCTGCAATTTCATATACTTATAACTTGCTGCTTCACGCGCCTTAGCACCAGACCAAGCAAACGGTGCTGAGAAAGGTACTACCTTAGTCAAGGTTGGACGACCTGTTCTAGAAGTTACCGGAATCAACAAAGCACTATCAGTCAGCCAAGCCTGAGCAGCCGCATATTTTTCATAACGCTTGTTCAAATCTTGCTTTTCTGCACCAGCTTCGTCAACCAGCTTGGTATATTCATCCAAACCAACTTGTTTCGCTGCGGCATTATCTGTGCCATCAAATCCTAAGAAGGTCTTGGTATTTTCACCACCAGGTTTGATGATATCAAGATAAGTAGATGGATCTTGATAGTCCGGAGTCCAGCCGACATTGTCTGAAATATCCCAGTCTTCTTCAGCAGCAGAAGGAGCAAACAAGGTAATGTTAGTCACTTCATCCTTAGACAATTGGTGAACATCAATCACAACATTATCTGTTCCCAAAGTCTTTTCAATAGACTGCTTGAGGGATTGAACACGTTGTACTTTAGAAGTAGCTGTTTGATCAACCGGAATGTCCAGATGGATTGGAAATTCTACGCCATCGGCTTTCAAAGCTTCTTTTGCTTTAGCAAATTCAGCCTTTGCTTTGTTCTCGTTATAGAGACCATCTTGACCATCTGAGAAGTCAACATCTTTCCATTCGTCACCATAAGTTACTACTTTTTCCTTAACTAAGTCACCGAAGGACTTGTCACCAGCCTGCACAAATGTAGGTGGGATGTAAAGGTTACGAAGAAGTTTGTCTGCCCCGTCCTTACCATTAATCTGAGATGCATAGGACTCACGATTGAAAGCAAAGGTCAAAGCCTGACGGAAGTCTTTGTTAAGCAAGGCTTTCTTAGTTGAAGTCTTTTGAGCTTCTGATGTCTTAGCCGTATGATTATAAGACTGGCGATCAATGTTAGTACCTACTAAGAAAGTTGAGGCATCTTGAGGTGTATAGACGATATTATCTTTAAAGTCTTTTTCAACCTTTTCATAAGTCGCACTAGTTGGGAAAAGTCTGGCTGTTGTCAATGCGCCTTGGCTGAACTGATCAGCTAGTTTCCCTTGATCTTGTCCATCATAGAAAGAGAGTTTCACTGCATCTACATGAACATTTTCTTTGTCCCAATAATTAGGATTCTTCTCAAATTGGATTTCCGATTTTGAAGTCAATGATTTGAGCAAGAAAGGTCCGTTGTAAAGCAAGCTTGTTGGATCAGTTGCTTGAGCGAACTTATCTCCTTGGTTTTTCAAAAAGTCTTTGTTTACTGGGTAGAGAATTCCCATTGTAGTCTTAGAATTCCAGAAACTTTCTGGCTCATTAAGAGTATACTCAACGGTATGATCATCGACTGCTTTGATCCCTACTTCTGAGAAATCAATCTTCCCAGAAATATAGTCCTTAAGCCCTTTGACAGAATCCTGAACCAAGTAGATTGTTTCAGATTTATTGTCTGCCGCATACTTAAGACCTGTAACAAAGTCTTCTGCTGTAACATCTGCGTACTCTTCACCTTCGGAAGTATACCACTTAGCGTCTTTGCGAAGCTTATAAGTATAGGTTTTCCCATCTGGTGATACAGTCCATTTTTCTGCCATTGAAGGAACTAAGTTTCCATATTGGTCGTTTTCTAAAAGACCGTCAATGACATTGGCAGTCAAGTCTGTTGTAGCAGCCTTGCTTGAAGTGAGATAGTTCAAGTTTTCAGGATCTGTCTCGTAGATATAATTAAAGGTGTTAGAAGAGTCTGAGCTGCCTGACTTTGTGTTTGGCTTAGAGCCTGAGCAAGCTGCAAGAAAGCCAGCCGCAAGAAGAGTAACTCCTGCTAACGCAAGGACTTTGCTTTGTTTCATATGGGTTTCTCCATCTTTTAGATTTTTAGATTTAATTAAGATTATAGCATAGATAGTACTAAAAGTAAAATAAATTTTCAGAATATTAAGTTAGCTCACTAACACCCTCATATGTTTATGTAATCAGGTTTCCCGCATGTCTGTCATCTAGGATTAGACAACCTTAGTCTCGCCTATTCCGCCTCTAAAATCATCAAAAATCCCACTGTTGCTACAATGGGATTTTCTTGCTTTATTTGATATGTTCTGCGAGTTCTGCTTGAGCTTTTTTATTAGATTCTTCCTTTTCTTTAGCCCATTTTTCACGCGCTTTTTCATATTCTTTAGTCGTTATTGCTTTATCTTGGATTTCAACATATTTAAAGCTATATTCACCCTTGTTTCCAGTCCAAGCAAATGGTCCTGAGAATGGAACAACCTTACGGACACTTGGTGTTGCACCAGATGACCAAGCTGGCATCAACAGAGCACTGTCTGTCAGCCAAGCCTGAGCTGCAGCATATTTTTCGTAACGTTTGTTAATATCCTCGTTTTCCGCAGCTGCGTCTTCCAAGAGCTTGTCATACTCTTCAAAGCCGGCCTCTTTAGCTGCTGCATTATCTGTTCCAGGGTCAAAACCAAAGTAGCTGTCAACATTCTCACCAGTCTTAGAGCCAGTGATTTCCAGATAAGAAGATGGATCGTTATAATCTGGACTCCAGCCAAGATTATTATTCAAATCCCAGTCTTCTTGAGATGCCGAGGTCGCAAAGTAGGTGATGTTATTCAACTCATCATCTGTCATCTGCTGAATATCAATCACCACATTGTCAGAGCCAAGATTAGCTTCGATAGACTGCTTCAGTGACTGAACACTCTTAACGCCATTGGTATCTGCTGAGCTGACCGGAATATCCAGATGAATAGGGAATTCCACTCCTTCTGCCTGCAGCGCTTCTTTAGCTTTGGCAAATTCAGCCTTAGCTTTTTCTGGGTTATAAAGACCATCCTGAGCGTCGTCTAATTTAACTCCCTTCCACTCATCACCGTAGCTAGCCAGATTTTCTTCTACAATGCTGCCGAACTCTTTACCATTAGCTTGAACAAAAGTTGGCGGAACAAAGGTATTACGAAGCTGCTTGTCTGCTGCTTCTTCGCCATTGGTTTGGGCAGAATAGGCAGTCCGGTCAAAGGCAAAAAGCAAAGCCTGACGAAAATCTTTATTGAGCAGTGCTTTCTTAGTGGAAGATTTCTGTGCATCCGTTGTCTTAGAAGTATGCTCGTAAGACTGACGATCAATATTAGTTGTAACAAAGAAGGTTCCTGAGCCTTGAGGCGTGTAGACGATATTGTCGCCATACTGTTTCTTCACACTGGCAAAGTTTGAGCTGTTTGGGAAAAGACGAGCAATGGTGTAGTTGCCATCAGAAAAGCCACGCACCAGAGATTCTGTATCTTGACCATCATAGTAAGAGAATTTTACAGTATCAATTTTCACCTTTTCCTTATCCCAATAGTTAGGATTCTTCTCTAAGCTAATTTGAGATTTCGAGGTGATAGATTTCAAGATAAACGGACCGTTATAGAGAACACTGGTTGGATCTGTCCCCTGAGCAAATTTGTCACCCTTTGATTTCAGAAATTCTTCATTGATTGGGAAAAGAATCCCCATGGTTGTCTTAGAATTCCAGAAACTTTCTGGCTGATTCAAAGTATACTGAACAGTAGAATCATCCACCGCCTTAACACCAACTTGGGAGAAGTCAGTTATTTTACCATTGACATAGTCGTCCAAGCCTTTAATGGATTTTTGAACGATATAGAGACCATCAGACTTGCTGTCTGCGGCATGCTTCAGACTGGTCACAAAGTCCTTAGCAGTCACATCTGCATACTCTTCACCATCAGAAGTATACCATTTCACTCCCTCACGAAGCTTATAAGTATAGGTCAGACCATCTTTTGAAACGGTCCAATCTTCTGCTAGAGAAGGCACTAAGTTACCATACTTATCGCTTTCCAGCAAACCATCCACTACATTAGCCATAATCTCATTGGTTGCCCGCTTATTAGACACAGTGTAATCCAGCGTATCTGGATCTGCGGTATAAACATAGCTATAGTTTTTCCCAGATGAATTGGAGCCACCAAACGAACAGGCAACCAAAATTCCTGCAGAGAGAATGACAAGCCCAGCAGCTGCAGCTAACTTAGATGTTTTCATAAACTTCCTCCAGTTTTCATTAAGATTACTTTCATTATAGCACTTCTGCGACAGGATGTAAACGCTTCAATGTAATAGAGGGCGATATAAAAAGAGAGAACAAAAATGTTCTCTCAACTAAATAACTTAATTCAGGACATCCACAAAAAGTCAAACTTTTGCTGTTCAAAATCTTATTTGATATGTTTTTCTAGCTCTTCTTGGGCTTTTTTATTGGATGCTTCTTTTTCTTTTTCCCATTTCTTAAGAGCTGCTTCATAGTCTTTGGCTGTCACAATATCATTTTGGAGTTCCATGTTCTTAAAGACATAGACATCCCCTTTGATTCCGACATAAGAGTAAGACTTGGTAAATGGAACAACCTTCTGAACAACTGGTGAACCACCCGCAGAAACACTAGGAATAACAATGGAGCTATCTGTCAGCCAAGCCTGAGCTGCTGCGTATTTGGTATAACGAGCGTCGGTATCTTGTTTTTCCTTATCTGCCTCATCCAATAACTCTTTGTATTCGTTCAAGCCGACTTTATTAACGATATCTTGATTTTTCCCTTTTTCTAAGCCTATATTATCCAGCATATCACCAGTTTCTGGGTTGAAAATATTCAAATAGGTAGATGGATCTTGGTAGTCTGCTGACCAGCCAGACATGTTGAGATCGTAGTCCTTCTGAGCGGCTGTTTCTGCAAAGTAGGCCGAATTATCATAATCATCTGTGGACATTTGCTGAACATCAATAACGACATTTTCTTGACCAAGCGCTGCTTCAACAGACTGTTTGAAAGAGTTGGTTCGCTGTACTAAGACTTTGTCAGTCTGATCCACAGGAACATCAATATGGATAGGGAATTCAACACCTTCTGCTTGCAAGGCTTCCTTAGCCTTAGCAAACTCTGCCTTGGCCTTGTCAGCATTGTAGATGGTATCTTGGGCATCTGTCAGCTTGACACCGCTCCACTCATCGCCATAAGTAGGAAGTTTGCTCTCTACTTCATCTGAAAAGTCTTTGCCATCAACCTGCACGAAACTAGGAGGAACTAGCAAGCTACGGATGAGTTTAGTCGCTCCATCTTTACCATTCATCTGAGCTCCGAAAGATGTCCGATCAAAGGCAAAGTTGATTGCCTGACGGAAGTCTTTGTTTTGAATAGCCGCTGTAGTCGATGCCTTCTGAGCATCTGTGGTCTTAGACGAATGATTATAAGCCTTACGATTCAGATTGAAGCTAAAGAAATAGCTGGTTGAGTTCTGTGGTGTGTAGATAATATTATCTTTGTACTGCTTTTCAACAGAAGCGTAGTTAGAACTTGTCGGATAAAGCCGTGCTTGAGAATAGGCTCCGTCTGAGAAGTTGCGGATCAAGGATTCCTGATCTGAGCCATCAAAATAAGTCAGTTTTATATTTTCAACCTTGACATTGTCCTTATCCCAGTAGTTCTGGTTTTTAGCATATTCAATGACAGACTTAGAGGTAAAAGACTTCAGAATATAAGGACCATTATAAAGAATAGAGGAAGGTTTTACAGTACCAAAATCTTTTCCTTTTGATTCCAAGAATTCTTTGTTAATCGGAAAGAGAATCCCCATAGTCGTCTTAGAATTCCAATAACTTTCTGGCTGGTTAAGAGTGTACTCGACCGTATAGTCATCGACAGCCTTGACGCCAACCGTTGAAAAGTCATTTGACTCACCCTTGACATAGGCATCCAAGCCTTTGATAGAGCTTTGGACAATTGGAAGGGCTTCTGATTTTTCATCTGCTGCATGCTTCAAACCAGTGACAAAGTCTTGAGCTTTTACCTCTGAGTATTCTTCACCGTCTGATGTATACCATTTAGCATCTTTACGAAGCTTATAGGTATAGGTCAGACCATCCTTTGAAACAGTCCAGTCTTCCGCAATAGATGGAACCAGATTACCATACTTGTCATTTTCCAAAAGACCATCGACCAGATTTGAAGCCACATCAGAAGTCGTTGCCCGATTGGAGTTTACATAATCCAAGGTATCAGGATCAGCAATATAAACATAAGAATATGTATTGCTGGCACTAGAGCTTCCACAAGCAGCTAGAATCAGTGTTGACACGACTGTCAGTCCAGTAATGGCCAACCATTTAGATTTTTTCATGAGCATTCTCCTTCGCAATTTATATTGTATTATTATACAATATTTTTTTATAAAAACAAATGCTTTATGTAGAAAAATAATAATTTTCTATTTTTCAGCTTGTATATCTGTATTATTTCAAATATTTTTCTATTTTGTGAGATTTTTTCGAGAGATATTTTTTATAAAAAATCTCTTTAAGGGGATTACTCTACTTTTCTTTACATTTATTTTGTAATCTTTTATTATCCTTGATTTATAAAAGAAAAGAGAATTTTATGATACAATGGTTATATCTTGTTTTAGGGGAAAGAAATGAAACGATTATTCCTATGTTTACTAGTTTTGGTCGGAATGACCGCCAGCAAGGTTGCAGCAGATGATTTCAACATTGCCGCTAAGAGCGCAATGGCTGTGGACGCTACTTCCGGAAAGATTCTCTACGAAAAAGATGCTAATACTCCAATTGAAGTCGGCTCCATCACCAATCTTTTGACCGTCTATCTGGTCTATGAAGCCATTGACAGAGGAGACCTGACTGCCGATACTTATGTTGATATTTCAGACTACGCCTACAATTTGACAGCTAATCCAAATATCAGTAATGTCCCTTTGGAAGCCAAACGTTACAAAGTCAAAGACTTGATTGCCGCTTCCTTGATGTCCAGCTCCAACAGTGCCACGATTGCCTTGGCTGAGAAGCTTGGAGGCAGCGAAGAAAATTTCGTCCAAATGATGAAAGCCAAGCTCAAAGAATGGGGTATCACAGATGCTACTATTGTAAACTCCACAGGGCTGAATACTCTTCTTCTGGAATACGCAACTGAAGAAACAGAGTATAGTGCCTCAGCTAGCACAACTAAAAAAAGCAAGGACACTGAAAACAAATTCAGCGCCTACGACTTGGCTGTTATCAGCCGGCATCTGATTATGGACTTCCCTCAAGTGACAGACATCACGTCCAAGTCTACAGCCAAAATCGCGGGGACGAGTCTGGAAAATTATAACTTCATGCTGGAAAACCAGTCCAACTTCCGCTCAGGTGTAGACGGACTCAAAGCCGGCAGTTCAGATAAGGGGGGCTCTTCCTTTGTTGCGACGACTACTGAAAATGGTATCCGCATGATTACTGTTGTGCTGGACGTTGAGCAAACTGACGGCGACCCCTACGCACGCTTTGTAGCCACAGCATCTTTGATGAACTATGTTTCGCAAAACTTCACCCAGACGACCATTGTGGCTGAGGGGGAGGCCTACAATAAAAGCAAGTCAACAGTTATTGACGGCAAGCAAAAGACCGTTCCAGCCGTCGCCAGCAAGGATTTCACCATCATTGAGCGCATCGCCAATCAGGCTGAGCACAAGGTGGAATTTTCTACCAACGAAAAAGGCTTCCAAGCTCCACTAAAAAAAAACACTGAGCTTGGCACCCTGACCTATACCGACCCTGAACCGATTGGCCAAGGCTATCTGGAAAACAAAGCACCTTCTGTCACAATGGTGGCAGGCCAAGAGGTGGAAAAAAGTATTTTCTTCAAGGTCTGGTGGAATAACTTCGTCCGCTATGTCAACGAGAAATTATAAAGAACAACCGCGAATCAAATGATTCGCGGCTGTTTTGTATATTTTCTAAATGTTGGACTAGAGCTAGCAAACATCTTTGAATATTAACTCACAATGCGTGTCTTCAAGCAGTGATTCAAAATTTTGCTTAGACGAAGCTTTACCCAACTGATCCTTCCATTTCATAACTGATCAAGCGGTTAAGCTCAACAGCATACTCCATAGGCAGTTCTTTGGTGAAAGGCTCAACAAAGCCCATGACAATCATTTCGGTGGCTTCGGATTCGGACAAGCCACGGCTCATGAGATAGTAGAGTTGTTCTTCTGAAATCTTAGAAACCTTGGCTTCATGCTCCAGAGCCACCTGAGAGTTATGAATTTCATTAAAGGGAATGGTATCTGATGCCGAAATATCATCCATGATAATCGTATCACACTCAATATGGCTAACGGACTTCTGTGAATTCTTTCCAAAGGTCACTTGACCGCGGTAATCCACTTTACCTCCGCCCTTAGCAATAGACTTAGACACGATAGATGAGCTGGTATGCGGAGCATTGTGAATCATCTTAGCACCTGTATCTTGGTGCTGATTGGTATTGGCAAAGGCAATAGAAAGCATGGTTCCACGCGCTCCAGGCCCATCCAGATAGACAGACGGATACTTCATGGTTGTTTTTGCACCTAGGTTCCCGTCAATCCACTCAACCGTCGCATCTTTCATGGCCCTCGCCCGCTTGGTCACGAGGTTGTAGACATTATCGGACCAGTTTTGAATAGTGGTGTAGCGCATATAGGCCCCATCAAGGGCAAAAATTTCAACAATCGCAGCATGCAAGCTATTGCTGGAATAAGTCGGAGCTGTACATCCTTCAACATAATGGACGCTAGCGCCCTCATCAACGATAATCAAAGTCCGCTCAAACTGACCAGAATTTTCATTGTTAATCCGGAAATAAGTCTGCAAAGGAACATCTACCTTGACGCCTTTTGGCACATAGATAAAGGTACCACCTGACCAGACGGCGGAGTTGAGAGCTGCTAGCTTGTTATCTGTCGGAGGAACCAGCTTAGCAAAATACTGCTTGAAGAGCTCTGGATATTCCTTTAGAGCTGAGTCGGTATCCGTGAAGACGATTCCTAGCTTTTGGAACTCTTCCTTCATATTGTGGTAGACCACTTCGGACTCATACTGGGCCGCCGCACCAGCGAGATAAGCTCTCTCCGCTTCTGGGATCCCAATCTTCTCAAAGGTTTCCTTAATCTTCTCAGGCACTTCATCCCAGCTTCTAGCAGGCTTATCAGAGGCCTTTTGGTAATAAATCAAGTCATCAAAATTAATTTCCGACAAATCCGGTCCCCAAGTCTGCATCGGCATCTTCTTGAAAGCCTCGTAGGATTTGAGGCGGAAATCCAGCATCCACTCTGGTTCATCCTTGGCTGCAGAAAGCTCACGAATGACCGCTTCATTCAGCCCTTTCCCTGTCGAGAGAACAGGTTCAACATCGTCATGGAAACCAAACTTGTATTCACCGAGATCAATCGGTTTTGGTTCTACTCTTTCTTCTGACATAATTTCCTTTCACATTCTTACTTTTTATCTTCTTCAATTGCTCGCTTGAGGGCATTCCAACCCAAGGTCGCACACTTAATTCGCTGCGGGAATTTGGCAACGCCTGCTAAAAAGGCTCCATCTCCCAATTCTTTCTGGCGACTATCTTCTTGGCCCTGAACCATCTGCGAGAAAACTTCTGCTAATTCCAGGGCCTGCTCTTTTGTCTTGCCTAGAACCGCATCAGTCATCATGCTGGCCGAAGCCGTTGAGATGGTACAGCCGGAATTAACAAAGGCAATATCTTCAATCTGATTTTCAGCATTAAACTTCACAGACAAGCTGATAACATCACCACATGTCGGATTATTGAGAACTACCTGCTCCACATCTTCCAGTTTCCCATGATGATGGGGGTGAGCAGAGTGGTCGGTCACAACCGCCTTGTAAAGACTGTCTAACTTAGAAAGCGCCATTGAAAAACTCCTTTGTCTTTTCTAAAGCATCTACCAGCTTGTCACAATCTGCATATGTATTATAGATATAAAAGCTAGCTCGCACAGTCGCCGGTACCTGCAGATAGCTAAGCAGAGGCTGAGCACAATGGTGACCCGCCCGAACAGCTACTCCTTCGTAGTCTAGAGCCGTCGCGACATCATGCGGATGGAGACCATCCAGGTTAAAGGCAATCACACCTGATCGCTGGGCCAAATCCTGAGAGCCATAAATGGTCAAGCCTTCCACTGCCTGTAGCTTAGGAAATACATAGGCAATCAGGTCCTGCTCATGCTGAGCAATAGCATCCATACCCAAGTCTTCCAAATAATCAATGGCCGCCGCAAGACCGATTGCTCCTGCCATATTCGGAGTGCCGGCCTCAAACTTCCAGGGTAGTTCCTTCCAGGTCGCTTCCTGCTCATAGACGAAATCAATCATTTCGCCGCCGAACTCGACTGGCGAGATCTGCTCTAGCAATTCTTCCTTGCCATAGAGAACCCCGATACCAGTTGGGCCTGCCATCTTATGCCCCGAAAAGGCGAAGAAGTCCGCATCCAAATCCTGCACATTAACCTTCATGTGCGGAATGGATTGAGCACCATCTACCACCAAAAGCGCCCCTTGCTGATGAACCAGCTGGGCAATTTCCTTGATGGGATTGATGACACCGAGGACGTTAGAAGCATGAGCCAGAGAGACAAACTTGGTCCGCTCGTTGAGCTTGGCACGGAAATCTTCCATATCTAGAGCACCGTCCTTGAGATAGACATAGACTAACTTGGCTCCCGTCTTTCTACAAGCCTCCTGCCAAGGAATGACATTGGAATGATGCTCCATGATAGAAATCATCACTTCATCATCAGGCTGCAGCCTTTCAGCCGCAAACTGAGCCACCCAGTTGAGTCCCGTCGTGGTTCCTCGCGTAAAGAGGACTTCTCTGCTAGAAGCTGCATTGATAAAAGCACGAACTCTTTCTCTGGCTGCTTCATAAGCTGCTGTCGCCCGCTCGGCTAGCGTATGCACACCGCGGTGGACGTTGGCATTGTCTCTAAGATAGTAGTTTTCAATCGCTGCCAGCACCTGCTTGGGTTTCTGGGTTGTCGCCGCATTGTCCAAATAAACCAAAGGCTCATCATTGACAATTTGGTCCAAAATGGGAAAATCTTGCTTGATTGCTTCTGCATTAAATCCAGACATGAAGACTCCTATCTAACTAATACGGGACAAGGCCCAGCTTTTTATCTTTTTGCGAGAATAATATCGATATTTTCAATCATTTCATCACGGACTTCCTTAACAGGGATTTCCACAATCACTGAGCCCAAGAAGCCACGCACGACCAAGCGTTCAGCCGTCATCTTATCAAGACCCCGACTCATGAGGTAATACATATCCTCCGGATCAACCTGACCGATAGAAGCCGCGTGACCAGCTGTCACATCGTTTTCATCAATCAAGAGGATGGGGTTAGCATCTGAGCGCGCTTGATCAGACAGCATGAGAACCCGGCTTTCCTGCTGGGCATCTGCTCCCTTGGCACCTTTGATAATATGACCGATACCATTGAAGGTCAGGGTTCCTTTTTCTAGGATAACCCCGTGCTGCAGGATATTTCCGATAGAGTTGCAGCCATAATTAGTTACGCGGGTATCAATCCCCTGAACCTGCTTACCGCTTGAGAGAGCCACCACCTTCATATCCGCATGGCTACCCTTGCCATAGAGGTCACTATCAAAGTCAGCCACGACATTGCCTTCGTTCATAACGCCGATAGCCCAATCAATCATGGCATCATTATCCAGCTTGCCACGACGACTGATATAAGCCGTTACATTTTCGCCCAAGCGATCAATAGCTGAAAACTTAATCTGAGCTCCAGCCTGAGCAATAACTTCGACAGTGATATTGGCTGTTACTGGAACAGAGCCCTCGCCGTAAGTTTCCAAGCGTTCCAAGTAGTTAACCTTGGAATGCTTGCCCGCGATAATCAAAATATGCTTGTTAAAAGGAACATCGCTTTCGCTGTCCTGATAAAAAATTCCTTCAATTGGCTGATCAATCTCAACATTGTCCGGCACATAAAGAACGGAACCGCTGTTGAAATAGGCAGTGTGGTAAGCTGCCAATTTGTCCTCGTCATACTTAACTGCGGACATAAAATGCTTCTCTACCAGCTCTGGAATCTCTTCTAAGGCAGTGTGGAAATCAGTGAAAACCACACCTTGCGCTGCCAAGTCAGCTGGCAATTGCTCCAGAACAGTATGAGTTCCCAACTGAACAAGTTTGAGATTGTCATCTAGAGCTGTAAAGTCTGGAACACTTGTCAGCGGCTCGCTCTCTGAAATACGGCCGTCACCCAGATTCCAGCGATGAAATTTAACCCGCTCAATACGCGGCAATTCTAACTGGTCAATTTTATCAAAGGCCTGCTGGCGCAGTTGAAAGAGCCAGTCTGGCTCTGCATGTAGCTGTGAAAATTCTTGAATCAATTCTTTAGTCATGTCATTCTCCTATCTTTTATCAAAGTCAAAAGAATGTTTGACTAGGCTTCTTCAGTATAGGTGAAGCCCAACTCTTCAGCCAATTTAGCATAGCCTTCTTTCTCCAAGCGAACCGCCAATTCTGGACCGCCAGAAAGAACGACTTTACCATCCATCATGACATGAACCACATCTGGAGTGATATAGTTGAGCAGGCGTTGGTAGTGGGTGATAATCATAGCACCAAAGCCTTCACCGCGCATAGCATTAACTCCTTTGGACACGACCTTAAGAGCATCGATATCGAGACCTGAGTCAATCTCATCCAAGAGTGCAAAAGTCGGCTCTAGCATGAGCAACTGCAGGATTTCATTGCGCTTCTTTTCACCACCAGAGAAACCTTCATTAAGGTAACGCTCAGCCATTTCTTCTTTCATGTTGAGCAGTTCCATCTTTTCATCCAGCTTCATGATAAAGTCACGGACAGAGATTTTTTCCTCATCTTCTTTGCCAGCATTCATAGCTGCACGTAGAAACTCTGCATTAGTAATACCAGGAATTTCACTAGGGTACTGCATAGCCAGGAAGAGTCCCATGCGAGCACGCTCATCCACTTCTAACTCTAAGATATTGACTCCATCAAAAAGCACCTCTCCTTGAGTCACTTCGTAGTTAGGATTGCCCATGATGGCTGCAGACAAGGTGGACTTCCCTGTTCCATTTGGACCCATGATGGCTGCAACCTCTCCTGTTTTCAGAGTGAGATTCACCCCTTTGAGAATTTTTTTCCCTTCAATTTCAACATGAAGATCTTTAATTTCTAAGACAGACATTTCTTTTTCCTTCCTTTGCTTAGCTGATTTACATACTTTAGTATACCAAAAAAAAGCCCAAAAGGCTTTTATTTTGTTTAGAGCTATTCTTATTTATTCCTCTTTTGACGCCATTTCCGCCGAACTTCCTCTCGGTAGGAGGAATTCCCAATAAAGCGGAGAATATTGAGCAAAGGAGTACGATTAGGCCCCAAAACTCCAACCAGCTCAGCAAAGAGCTCAACACCCAGAAGTAAGCCAATCATCAAGAGAACGCCACCAATTCGACTGGAAACATTCAACAAGAGTGAAATCATGGCAAAGACCAGCGAAATCCCATAGATAACCAGCACTGTTCCTCGGTGAGTCAATCCCAAGGACAAGAGTCTGTGATGGAGATGGTGCTTGTCAGGTGTGTAGAATTTCTGGCCAGACAGAGTACGGCGGATAATCGCTAGAAAAGTATCCGTAATCGGCACCCCTAAGATAATCATAGGAGTCACCACCGCAACAGCTGTCGCATTTTTCAGCCCTTGCAAGGACAAGACGGCAATCATAAAGCCGATGAAGAGAGCCCCCGTATCACCAAGATAGATGATAGCTGGGTGGTAATTGTAAGGGAAAAAACCTGCAATTGACAAGACCAAAACGAAAATAGTCAAGGTCAGAAAGAGATTGTGCTGGGGCAAAAAGAAGTAAGAAACAATCCCCATCGTCACTAGCGAGATGATGGACACCCCACTCACCAGACCATCCAAACCATCAATCAAATTAACTGCATTGGTGATAGAAATAATCCACACCACTGTCAAAATATAGGACAGCCAAGGCTCAAAATGCAGGAAAGGTCCGCCAAAAGGAAGCTTAAAATCATCCAATCGGAAATCTGTCAGCCACCAGATTAGACTGGCTGCTAGAACAATCCCACCCATTTTCAGCATAGGTGACAGCTCTTTGATATCATCGACCAGCCCTGTAAAGGCAATAATCAAACCACCTAGTACAACCGGCCAAACATAATCAAAATAGGTCTGTCCAAAAAAATCTACAGCAACAATTTGCGGCATCAAGAGCAGAGTAGAGATAGAAAAGGCCGCTACAATCGCCAGCCCGCCACTGCTAGGCATGGGCTTTTTATTGATACGACGAGCATTGGGATAATCTACCGCCCCAATCTTAAAGGCTAGGAGCCGAACTAAGGGTGTCAGAATCACCCCGATAAAAAAAGTTCCCAGCAATACCAAGATAAACTTTAACGGAAAAGTAATCATAGGCATTCAACCTTCTGCAGGCCGGAGACGGCATCTGTCACCAAAAGAAGATGTCCGTGCTCCTGCAGCACTGCCCGAGTGATATCTGAGTCATCTGCGAATTCACGCATCTTGGCCAAGAGCCAAGCTGGATAGCGCTCTGGGAAGCCCTCAACATCTACTAAAATCGTCAAATAATAAGCTGAATCATACTTATAAAGCTCTGATAAGTCAATCTTATAGTCCACCGTCTGGGCAAAAGCCGCAGCAGCATTAATATCTTCAAAGCGCAGGATATAGTAAATGTAACGCTCTGCATTTTCTGCTGACTGCTCATCAGCCGCCTCCTGAGAAAGCTGCTCCCTTTCCTCTGCTTCAGCTGTTTCCAAAGATTGGACTGCTTCTATGTCTTCCTTACTTTTTTCAAAAATGCTCTTTTCCAGTGTCTTGAGGAATTCATCTGGAGACATATGAGACAGCTCATCCATGTCTGGCAGATCTGCCAAATCCTCAAAACTCAGATTCTTATCCAACTTAGACTTGGTAACAAAAACATCCACCTTATCTGGCTTAGGCGTCACACGGAAACTCAGCATACCGCTGTCCAAAAAATTATCCGGCATTTCCAACTCATCTAAGATAGTATAGAAAAACTCTTCCGTCTTTTCTTGGGGGACCAAGAAATCGGCCATTTCCATGCCGCGCTCTTCCAAATCTTCCAGCTGAATCGTGATTTTTATGGTCGAATCACTAATCTGTTTCATTTCCATATCTCTACCTCATACACTTCTAGTCCTACTATTATACTAAAAAATCCCCCGTATTTCAAAAAATAGCTAGTATTGGTCTGAAAATGGAAGTTGCAAGAAAAAAACTCTCAGAAAATTCCGAGAGCTTCTTATTTCACTACATGAGAGAGTCAGGGAAACATTAAATTTTCCCCTTTTATCCCATCAAAGCTTTGATGGCTGCATAAACCAGAAGCACGCCGCCTAGGCCAATCCGATATTTCCCAAAAATTGTAAAGTCATGCTTTTTGACGTAGTCTGTCAGGAAACGAATCACGACTAGACTGACACCGAAGGCCACTCCCATGGCAACTAAAAGCAAGAAGATTTGCCCAAATCCCAGACTGTTCCCATTCTTGATGAACTTGAGAATTTTCCAGCCGCTAGCGCCAAACATAATGGGAATCCCCAGGTAGAAAGTGAACTCTGTCACGACAGAACGACTGACACCATTCAGGAGACCGCCGACAATGGTGGCACCAGAACGGCTAGTCCCAGGGAAGAGAGCTAGAATCTGAAAGAGACCAATTTGCAAGGCAGTTTTGTAAGGAAGAGAAGCTAAATCTGTCACAGCAGGCTCCTCATGCTCGCGCCTTTCCAGATAGATAAAGGCCGCCCCATAGACAATCAGCATCACTGATACAGATACTAGATTGTAGAAATGCGCTTCAAACCAATCATCCAAGAATAAGCCGATAACAGCAGCCGGCAAGGCTGCCACGACGACCTTAGCCCAAAGCTGCCAGGTCTTTTGAACCTGACGTGCTGACTTGCCCGGTTTAAAAGGGTTTAACTTGTCAAAATAGATAACGACAACCGCCAAAATAGCTCCCAGCTGGATAACGACATTAAACATTTCCATAAAGGCTGGACTTTGATTCTTAAACTGGATAAAGTCTTGAATCAAAATCAGGTGGCCTGTACTAGAAATCGGCAGCCATTCTGTGATTCCTTCGATGATTCCGTAAATAATAGAGATAAAAATTTCAATGATAAACATAGAATACTCCTGAAACAAGGGTTTACTCAAGGAAAGTCATATATAAATTCCCAAAGAGTATTAGGTCTTATTATATCACAATTTCAAGGCTAGGAAAAGCCAGTACTAAGACTTTTCCGGATAGGCAAGGGCTTGTCTATTAGAAAGCTCCACCGCCTCCGCCGCCTCCGCCACCGGAGAACCCACCACCTGAACTTCCGCCAGAAGAGACAGAGAAATTGCTGGCTGTGGTGGCTACATGGCCGTAGTTTGAGAAACTGTGCATGCTGCTATAGAAGGCATAGTGCAGGTTAGCCTGAACATAGCTGTCCATAGATGGATTTTCCAAGTGAATCTGACGCAGAGCCATGACACGGCTGACACGATCTGCATAGCCAAAGAGGGTCGCATAGACCAAGAGACGGTTCCACAAGATAATGCCTTCGATTTCCGTCTTGTCCAGATGGGCAATATCTCGCAGCATATTTGAAAAACTTCTCCACAGATAGTAATCATGCGTGCCTTCATCATTCAGGACGCCATCTCGCCAATAAAGCTGTGCCTTGCTAGCAAAAATGCAAATCATAACAAGTCCCACCAGTGCTAAGGGAATATATATCCAGATAAGACTTTCAAAAGCGGCCATATAGACAAACAAAACTCCAAGAGAGAACAGCAAAACAGCACTAGCTAGAATGATGGCAGTAATCAGCAATCTCTTTTCCTGAACTTTAAGAGGCCGGTAGTGGCCAAAGAGACCCAAACGCTTGCCCTCAGAACGCACTTCTTTAGATAAGGAGCGCAAACTGTTAGTAAATAAGGACTTGATATTGCTACCTATGTTACGGATATAGGACTCATCCGCAGAAGACTTGTGCTTATAAATATCTTCTGAAATTTGATAGGCTGAAAAGAGATCTTTGACTTTTGCTTGGGATTGCTTGTTAAAAGCCATGCCCAGAAAACGTCTCTCAAAGTCTGCCAACCCATCATAAGTCGCAATTTGCAGAACAGGATTTTCAGCATCTCCCTGCAGTAGGAGATTGCCCCTATCCAGCAAGTCTAACAAAGTCGCCTGGACCATATTTTCAAAGTTCAGCACTGCCTTGCCGCCCCTAGTCGGGTCGACATCCTCCATGTCCACCGCGTAAATATTTTCCGCCAAGACAAGAGGAGACAAGTCCTGAGGAGCCTCATATAGACGGGCATTCTTGGGATAAGACTGCTTAGGCTTGATCTTCTGGGCAAAGACAAAATAAAGGATAGCAGCTACAAGGATGGCACATAGGAGCAGCAAAGGCATATAAATTTCTCCTAGCTGCCGGTAAAAGACCGTCTTGCGGGCAATCTTTTCTTCTTGAGCTTTAAAGGTTGGCAAGTAGTCGCTCTCGTCTTCATTCTGGGACACAAGAGAGACCGCTTGTCGATCCCAATAGCCGTGGAGCTCGACATTATCGCCCGAGCCAATTCCATTGAGTTTGACCAGATAGTCGGTGCCATCCTTATCCACGAAAGGCTGGGTTCCAAAGTAGCCACTATGAGCAAAAAGCTCGCTCTTATCTGGATTGCTCAAGCCAGAAACTGTCAAAACGACTTCCCCTATACCCTGGTCCCAGTCGCTGATAGGAGTCCAGTTGAGCTCAGCAATATCCCTGTGAAGAAAAAGGAGATTTCTCAGCTGCCAAGTTACAGTGACAACAACTCTGTCACCGTCGTTTCCGGAGTTATAGATTTTGACTTCATAGCCATCTCCCAAGTCTTTGACTTGGGGGTTAATATCCATATCTACCTCACCATTCGTCAGAACCGAGACCGTCGGATTCCCATCAATGGCAAAGCCATTAGGCATCTTTCCAGCAGAGCCCAGCGACACAATTTGACCATTATAGTCGTCATTAAACTTGTAGGTCACTTTCTCTGTGTAGGTAGCTGTATTGTCCTCACGCAAGGCCAGATCGCCTTGATAGGATTCAATATCATAGTCAACAGCCGAGACAACCCGACCAAAACAAAGGCAGGAAAATAAAACTAACAGGAGATAAAAATATCGTTTCATACTCAACCTCTCTTTACAGATATTTTGTTCTATTATATCATTTTTATCAAGTAAGGGCTTACTAGGATTGAAAAGAACGGTAATTTTCGATAGAATAGGAAGAACTATTATTAGATAAGCAGGAGAAACCCATGAAGAAATTATTACTCACTTTATTTACAGCCCTCCTGGTCGCCTTCGGAACAGCCCAAGTTATCCAAGCCGATGACTATCTGAGAATCGGTATGGAAGCAGCCTACGCCCCCTTCAACTGGACTCAAGATGACGATTCCAACGGTGCTGTAAAAATCGAAGGCACCAACCAATATGCCAACGGATACGATGTACAGATTGCCAAAAAAATTGCTCAAGAGATGGGCAAGGAACCTCTGGTTGTCAAGACTTCTTGGAATGGCTTGATTCCTGCTCTGACCTCCGGCAAAATTGACATGATTATTGCGGGTATGAGTCCAACTGCCGAGCGGAAAAAGGAAATTGCCTTTTCCAACAGTTACTACACCAGCGAACCAGTTCTCCTAGTTCGTAAAGATGGAAAATATGCATCTGCTAAGACTCTAGAAGACTTCAAAGACGCTAAAGTCACTTCCCAGCAAGGAGTTTATCTCTACAATCTCATTGACCAACTGCCTGGTGCCAAAAAAGAAACAGCTATGGGCGATTTTGCTCAGATGCGTCAAGCCTTAGAATCCGGTGTTATTGATGGCTATATCTCTGAGCGGCCAGAAGCCTTGACTGCCGAGACTGCCAACTCCAACTTCAAAATGATCCAATTTGAGAAAGGCTTTGAAGTCGGCGAAGAAGATGCTTCCATTGCCATTGGGATGCGCAAGGATGACAATCGTATCGAGCAAGCCAATGCAGCAATCGCTAAGATTACTACCAATGACCAAGTCAAGCTGATGGATGAGATGATTCAGAAACAGCCTGTTGATACGGATAGTGAAACAACGAATGAATCATTCTTCAGTCAAGTTGCTAAGATTCTGGCTGAAAACTGGCCTCAATTCCTACGCGGAGCTGGTTTGACCTTGCTCATTTCGATAACAGGAACCATTGCAGGCCTCATCATCGGACTGCTGATTGGCGTTTATCGGACGGCACCAGCTTCTAAGAATAAACTCCTAGCATCACTGCAAAAAATCTTCGGCTGGTTCTTAAATATCTATATTGAGATTTTCCGCGGAACTCCCATGATTGTTCAGTCCATGGTTATCTACTACGGAACAGCCCAGGCTTTCGGAATCTCTATCGACCGAACTATCGCGGCCATTTTCATCGTCTCCATCAACACCGGAGCTTATATGAGTGAGATTGTCCGCGGTGGTATCTTTGCCGTTGATAAGGGGCAATTCGAGGCCGCAACAGCACTGGGTATGACCCACGGCCAGACTATGCGCAAGATTGTTCTGCCTCAGGTCGTCCGCAATATTCTGCCCGCAACCGGTAATGAATTTGTCATCAACATCAAGGATACATCCGTGTTGAACGTTATCTCGGTAGTTGAGCTTTATTTCTCTGGAAATACCATCGCTACCCAGACTTACCAGTACTTCCAAACCTTTACTATCATCGCTGTAATCTACTTTGTCCTGACATTCAGCGTGACACGCATCCTGCGCTATGTTGAAAAACGCTTTGACACAGACAACTACACGACAGGTGCCAATCAAATGCAGACAGGAGAAGTAAAATCATGACAGAAACTATTTTAGAAATTAAAAACCTCAAAAAGTCATACGGTGAAAACCAAGTCCTCAAGGACATCTCCCTCACCGTTCATAAAGGAGAAGTGATTTCCATCATCGGCAGTTCCGGCAGCGGAAAGTCAACCTTCCTGCGCTCCATTAACCTTCTGGAAACACCAACTGGCGGACAGATTTTCTATCGCGGCAAGAATGTCCTGGACGAGAATTACGACTTGACCCATTACCGTGAAAAGCTGGGCATGGTCTTTCAGTCTTTCAATCTCTTCGAGAATCTTAATGTCCTAGAAAATACCATCGTCGCTCAGACAACTGTCCTGAAAAAAGAACGGTCAGAAGCCGAGAAAATTGCCAAAGAAAACCTCAACAAGGTTGGCATGGGCGAGCAATACTGGCAGGCCAAGCCTAAGCAACTCTCAGGAGGTCAGAAGCAGCGGGTCGCTATTGCCCGCGCCCTCTCCATGAATCCTGATGCCATCCTCTTTGACGAGCCGACTTCAGCCCTCGACCCTGAAATGGTTGGTGAAGTTCTGAAAATCATGAAAGAACTGGCTCAGGAAGGACTGACTATGATAGTCGTAACCCACGAAATGGAATTTGCCCGTGATGTCTCCAGCCGAGTTATTTTTATGGATAAGGGCATCATCGCTGAAGCTGGCAGCCCGCAGGATATCTTCACCAATCCCAAAGAAGAAAGAACCAAAGAATTCCTGCAACGCTTCCTCAGCTAAATTATTTATTTTCAAAAGCAAAAAGGAATCTGGATCCAAGTCCAGATTCCTTTTTTTATTTAATGAGCAATATCGGTTGCACAATTTTGAAGTTTAGTCTTCAAATTTTTCATGGTTTTTGTCGTAGAAATCAATCAAGCCAAGAGCTGTTTCAAAAGAGATATTTTTCACTTTTGCACGTCCTTGAGCAAGAGCAATGATAGACATTTCACGTGCATTTGTTTCTTTACTAATACGGTAACCGGTGATCTTCTTATCACGTACCCAACTAACAACAGTTTCTACTTTCTCAAAATTAGATTTAGCCATTTCTTACTCCTCTCTATCTAGTTATAGTATTAACTATAATTGTTTTTTAACAGTTTGTCAACTTAAACAGACTACTTTCAAAAAAAATAAATAATTCAGAATTTTCTTTACTTAGCTTTGAGAGCTGAAAGTATCTGAGTTCGAATACTTTCAACACCTTCTGGATTTGCTGGAAGGAAGATGGTATTACTACCCGAACTATCTGCAAAATTATTCAGCGTATCCAGGTACTGGTTGGTCAAAAGAATAGACATAATCTGCTCTTCTGTCAACTCAATATTGGCACCCTTCAATTCCTTGATCGAGTCTGCCAAACCATCCACAATGGCCTTCCGTTGCTCGGCAATACCAACACCATGCAGGCGGTCTTTCTCAGCTTCCGCAGAAGCAGCGGTCACAATCTTAATCTTATCCGCTTCGGCCAATTCCTGAGCAGCCACGCGCTTACGCTGCGCCGCATTGATTTCGTTCATAGACTGTTTAACTTCTGCATCTGGTTCAACCTTAGTGATTAATGTTTTAACAATAATATAGCCATAAGTCGACATTTCTTCTGCCACCTGCTTTTGGACTTCTAGGGCAATTTCGTCCTTCTTTTCAAAGAGCTCGTCCAAGGTCAGTTTTGGAACTGAGGAACGAAGGGCATCTTCAATATAGGACTTAATCTGAGCTTCTGGCCGCATAAGCTTGTAATAAGCGTCAATCACGTTGTTTTCATTTACACGATATTGAGTCGCAACGTTCATAGTTACGAAAACATTATCCTGTGTCTTAGTCTCAACGATAATTTCGCTCTGCAACAAACGTAGCTGAACACGAGCCGCTATCTTGTCAATTCCTAATGGAAGACGAAAATTGATGCCGCTGCTGCTAGTTTTATGATAACGTCCAAACCGTTCAATGATTGCTACAGATTGTTGACGAACCACATAAACCGCACTAAGTATTAAGAATATAAATATTATAAGCAATATGATAAAGAAGAGTGGAATAAAAAGCATGTTCAAGTCCTCCTTGATTCACTACAATATATTCTACCATATCTAATTTGTAGTTTCAAACAAAAACATAAAAATTAGGCTAAAATATTTTTATAATTAGACCAGCATATTATAGAGTGTTTCATTTCCGTTCAAATTGATAAAGGATGGATCGAACTGCTCAATACGGTTAATCAAAGAAGCATAATCATGCTTATCTGCCAGTGAAATACCAATCAAAACCGGCCCCGTTCCCTTGCTTGCCCGCTTGATATATTCAAAACGAGTAATATCGTCATTAGGCCCCAAAATATCATTCACAAATTCCCTCAGGGCACCCGGACGCTGCGGGAAATTAACCACGAAATAGTGCTTGATACCATCATAAATAAGTGCCCGTTCTTCCATCTCTGGCATACGGTTGATGTCATTATTACCACCTGAGATAATGCAGCAGATAGTCTTCCCCTTGATATACTCGCTCAGCACTTCCAAAGCAGCAACACTTGCCGCACCAGCTGGCTCTGCGACAATCCCTTGCTTAGAATATAGGTCAATGATGGTCTCTGAAATAAGCCCTTCATCTACACCAATAAGATTTTGAACATTCTTTTGTGTAACCTCATAGGTTGACGCACCGACCTTCTGAACTGCGATACCGTCAGCAAATTTGTCGATTTCTTTAAGCTTGACCGGACCTCCAGCTTCAAAAGCTGCTTTCATACTACGGGCACCGTTGGCTTCCACACCAATAACTTCGATAGTTGGCTGACTTTCTTTGATATAGGTTGAGACTCCTGATATCAGGCCGCCGCCGCCAACTGGTACCAAAACTGCATGAAAATCGATAGCTTCTCTCTTGGCCTCGTCTAAGATTTCATAAGCCACTGTTCCTTGACCAGCTTGGACATCTTCATTATCAAAAGGATCGATAAAGGTGCGGTTTTCAGCCTTAGTATAGTCAAGCGCTGCCTTAGCCGAAGCATCAAAGGTATCTCCAACCAGCTTGATATCCACAAATTCACCGCCAAAGAAGCGGACTTGGCCAATCTTCTGCTGAGGAGTCGTGATGGGCATAAAAATAGTTGCTGGAATTTTCATTTCCTTACAAGTATAGGCCACTCCTTGGGCGTGATTCCCCGCAGAAGCACAGACAACTCCACGCTGGCGCTCCTCTTCATTAAGTTGAGAAATGGCATAATAAGCCCCACGAAGTTTAAAAGAGCGCACCCGCTGCATATTTTCCTTCTTCAGGTAAATCTTGGCCTGGTACTTCTCCGACAAATAGTGGTCGTAGTCAAGCGGAGTATTGACAACCACATCTTTTAACACTTTATGAGCATGAGTGATATCTTTTGCTCTGAGCATATTTTTTCCTTCCCTATTCTTCCAGTTTATTCTCTATCAAGCAAAACAAGGGGCTGGGAATTCGCATTCCTACCCCTAATTTCTTATATGCTCTTTATCTTAATTGTAAATCTTGAAAGCATCGTCGTCGTTTTTACCAACGAATGGCATTGCTTTACGCAATTCTGCACCGACCTTTTCAATCTCCAGATTCGCAGCTTGCTCACGGTAAGCAGTGAGTTTTGGACGACCAGCTTTATAGTCATCAACGAAGTCATTAGCAAATTTACCGTTTTGGATATCTGCCAAAACAGCCTTCATATTTTCTTTGACTTGCTCAGTAATGACGCGCGGACCAGATACATAGTCACCGTATTCAGCTGTATTTGAGATAGATTGACGCATTTTCTTGAATCCACCTTCATAGATCAAGTCAACGATCAATTTCATTTCATGAAGAACCTCAAAGTAAGCCAATTCTGGCGCATAGCCTGCTTCTGTCAAGACTTCAAAACCTGCTTCGATAAGGGCAGTCAAACCACCACAAAGGACAGCTTGTTCACCAAAAAGATCTTCTTCAGTTTCTTCTTTGTAAGTTGTTTCAAGCAAACCAACACGAGCCGCACCAACACCTTTACACCAGTCCATGGCTATGTTTTTGGCATTACCAGTTGCATCTTGGTAAACTGCATACAGAGCTGGTACACCAAAACCTTCTTCGAAAGTACGACGAACCAAGTGACCAGGACCTTTCGGTGCACACATGAAGACATCTACATCGGCAGGAACTTTGATAAATTCAAAATGGATGTTGAAACCATGAGCAAATCCAACTGCGTTTCCAGCTTCCAAGTTTGGAGCGATTTCTGCTTCATAAAGGTCTTGTTGGATTTCATCTGGAGCCAAAATCATGATGACATCAGCTAATTTAGCTGCTTCTGCTACTGTATAAGTATCAAAGCCATCTTCTTTAGCCTTGTCAAATGACTTACCAGGACGAACACCGATAATCACATCGTGGCCTGTATCGCGCAAGTTTTGCGCATGAGCATGACCTTGTGATCCATAGCCGATCACGGCAATTTTCTTACCCTCAAGTGCTGCTACTTTTACATCTTTTTCGTATTCCATTGTTACTGCCATAAGTTTTACTCTCTTTTCTATTTTTATTGCCTGTTAGGCGGTTTTAACAAATTAAAGGTTTGATTTAATCTCGGGTAAAGCCTGTTGCTCCAGTCCGAGCAATATTTTTGATACCATATGGGCGAATGACTCGAAGTAGAGCCTCGCTCTTCTCCGCATCACCAGTCATCTGAACGGTAATGGAGCTAGGTGCTACATCCACAACTGTTGCCCGGAATGGCTGGATAATAGACAGAATCTCTGCTCGCTTATCAGCTGGAGCCGAGACCTTAACCAGAATCACTTCACGCTCCAAGTGAGGACGGTCTGTGATATCTCGAACCCGAATCACATCAATCTGACGATTGAGCTGCTTGATAATCTGCTCAACCTCTGCCAACGAAGCCACATCAATGATGATGGTGATACGGGAGACTTCTGGATTTTCTGTCGTTCCGACTGAGATACTCTCAATATTAACCTGACGTCTGGAAAGAACACCCGTGAAGCGGTTCAGAACACCCGAACGGTTTTGGAGTTTAGCTGTCAACATTCTACGCATGGAACTTCACCCCCAACATCTCATGATTGCTCTTGCCAGCCGGCACCATTGGAAGAACGTGCTCCTTGCGAGAGATATCCACCTCGATAAACATCGGTATATCTTCCTTTAAGGCTTCCAAATCCTGGACAATGGTCTCCGGATCGTCAAATTTATAGGATTTAACACCATAAGCCTGAGCCATGAGCTGGAAATCTGGCAACGTTTCAAAGACAGACTCAGAGGTACGACCGTCATAGAAAGCTTCCTGCCACTGGCGCACCATGCCTAACGAATGATTGTTAAGCATGATGACCTTAATCGGAATCTTATAGATATTGAGAATAGCCATCTCTTGGTTTGTCATCTGATAGCCACCATCTCCGACAAAGAGCACCACTTCCTTATCCGGATTAGCAATTTTAGCTCCAATCGCTGCAGGTACACCGAAGCCCATAGTTCCTAGACCACCAGACGTTACCAGTTGACGCTCGTTTTTATACGGATAATATTGGGCAGCCCACATTTGGTGCTGACCGACGTCTGTTACGACGATGGCATCACCCTTGGTCAGCTCACCCACGCGCTCAATGACAGCTTGAGGTTGTACGACACGTTCTTTCTTATCATATGAGCGAACCCGTTCCTTATCTTGCGTTACTTTTTCAATCCACTTGCTGGTATTATTATGCACCTGCTCTTCATTCAGCAGCATCTGTAGTGCTTTCTTAGCATCCCCTACGATAGGAATATCTACGCTAATAATTTTTCCAATTTCTGCTGGATCGATATCAATATGTGCTACTTTAGCGTTCTTGGCAAAGGTTTTCGGATTACCGGTTAGACGGTCATCAAAGCGGCAGCCGATACTAATCATAAAGTCGGCCTCAGTCATGGCAATATTGGCCGCAAAAGAACCGTGCATTCCACCCATACCTAAAAACAAAGGATGATCTATCGCAATAGTCCCCTGACCCAACAAGGTAGTGACTACTGGAATCTGATACCGTTCCGCCAAAGCAACCAGCTCTGCTGCTGCCTCGGCATAACTAATACCGCCTCCTGAAAGAAGAACCGGCTTTTTAGCCTTAGAAATCTGCTTGATAATCTTCTTAATCTGCAATTCATTAGGCTCAATAGTCGGCTGATAACTCGGCAGATGTAACTTGCTATCATAGATAAAGTCTGTTTCCAGAGCGGAGACATCCTTAGGCAAATCAATAACGACTGGCCCAGGACGACCTGTCGTCGCGATGTGAATAGCTTCTGTAATAATACGCGGAATTTCTGCCGTCTCCCGAACCTGATAATTGTACTTGGTAATAGGAGTCGTAATCCCAACAATATCCGCTTCCTGAAAAGCATCTTTACCGATTCCAGCCTTGGCCACCTGACCAGTAAAGACTAAAAGGGGGACGCTATCACTCATGGCATCAGCAATACCGGTAATGGCATTAGTCGCTCCCGGACCGCTAGTCACAACTGCTACTCCGATTTTCCCAGTAGACTTAGCATAGCCTTCTGCCTCGTGAACACAGCCTTGCTCATGACGGCCTAGAATATGACGGATGCCTTCAAAACTATAGATAGCATCATAAAGCGGCAGTACAGCGCCGCCGGGATAGCCAAAAATCGTATCAACGCCAAGATTTTTCAAGGTTTCTAAAACAAGCTCTGAACCTGTCTTAGAAGTTTCCAATTTGATTTTCTCCATTCTTCCCCTTTCATTATTTACAATTTTCTAAAAATTCAAAAAGCTTTCTACTATGATAACATTTTTGAAAAAAATTGCAAGCAGCTAGTTAATTTTTTTCTTGATTTTTTATCTAAATCCGAATGTTTTTTCTAATACAAGATAAAAAGTCAGAACTATATTTATAGTCCCGACACTTCGTTAGAATATTCATCACACAAATATTCACTTTAGCTAAAAACTATCTTATCTCACCTTTTCTCCAAAGCTGAATCTTCTAGCTATAGCCAGCCTTTCTCTTGTCCGATTCGGACTGCTTCTGTTCGATTTTCAGCGTCTAGCTTGGTCAAAATAGCAGACATATAGTTACGAACCGTTCCATTTGACAGGTAGAGTTTTTCAGCAATTTCTTTATTGGACAGGCCAGTCGCCGCAGCTTGCAGGACTAGCCTCTCCTGCTGAGAGAGAGGGTTCCTACTGGTCATTAGCACCTCCATCAATTCCGGCGAATATTCCTTTTGCCCATCTAGAACAGTGTGGATGGTCTTCATCAAATCCGCAATGCTACGCTCTTTAAGCACATAAGCATCCACATCTGCCTTAACAGCTCTCTCAAAATAGCCCGGTCGCTTGAAGGTTGTGACGATGATGACCTTGATGTTGGGTCGATTGGCCTTGACCCATTCGAGAACGTCTAGGCCGGTCTGATGGGGCATTTCCACGTCCAAAATAGCTACATCAACAGTTTCTGAGCTAAGACAGTCAATAGCCTTCTGCCCATCTGCGGCCTGATAGACTTCTTCGACATCTGGCTGCAGCTGCAAGAGCTGAGCTAAGGCATCTCTCAGCATACTTTGATCTTCTGCTAACAAAAGTTTCATGCTTCCTTCCCTCCGTATGGCAATTCAATCCGAATCCATGTTGGATCTTGGCTGCTAAGAATCTCAAGCCTTCCTGATAAGGCAGACAATCGCTCTCGAATACTATGCAACTCCCGACCAGTCAGCTTTTGAAAACCACAACCATCATCCTGAATGTCTAAAATAAGCCTTTCATCTTTCTTTACCAAAGAAAAATTGCTCTTTTTAGCCTTGGCATGTTTAATGATATTGGTCGCTGCCTCCAGTAAGATCATACTAATCGTTGACTGCTGACTCGGTGGGATACTGGCAACATTGAGCTGGTTATCTATCTCGACCTGAATACCGCTCATCTCCAGCATGGCACGAATGGTCACTAGTTCCTCGTCCAACGTCCGATTCTTTAGATCATTAATAATCCGCCGAACATCAGCCATGGACTTCTTACTAATCTCTTGCACTTCCTGCAGTTCTTTTGCTGCCTTGTCGTAAGCTTCCATCTGCAAAAACTGCTGAGCCAGCTCCGCTTTGACACTGAGCATAGCAAAGGTATGTCCTAGACTATCATGTAAGTCACGGCCAATCCGATTGCGCTCATTTTCTGCTAGAAAGAGATTCAGCTGGGCATTTTGTTTGGTCTTTTCTTCCTTGATTCGCTCGGTCGTCTGAATCCGATGGAGACCAAAGGTCAAGCCATCTGAAAAGAGAAAAGTGACAATAAAGAAAAGTAGTTCTGCTGGACCAACATGACCCATCAAATAATTAGTCAGCACAATAGCAGGCTGCAAATCAATAAAGGTCCAAAAACGCCAGGATTTAAACGAGACATCATCCAGCTCATAAATCAGCAGATTAGATAGATAAAAAATATACCAGGTAAATCCTGTATTTAACCAGACAGAACCATAGTATATGTAAACAACCAAGAAGCACCAAGAAAAAAACTGAGTAAGGCGATGGTTACTTAGCAAAACCGCATAGTAAGCCGCAACAAAAATAGCTGTCCCAAGCAAGAGGAAAAGCGGGTATTCCCCGCTGATTACTCCCGCCACTGGAAAGATGATAAAGACCAGCGCAATATGAAACATATAGTGGACTTGTTTAAGCTTTTCCCACATGCTTTTATTTTACCTCAATTCGCTTTTTGAGCTGCAGCACAAGAATGCTGACTAAAACCGTATAAATCAGAACAATCAAAGCTGCCTTGCCATTGAACTGATGGTGTTCTAGATAAGAAGACACGACCTGCATCAGTTGATAACTTGGCGTCAGCTTACCGATTGGTTGGAGCCATTTTGGAAACATAGTCAGAGGGAACCATAGACCGCCCAGAACAGCCAGTGCCATATAGACGATATTTCCCACTACAGACATGAGCTGAGCACTTGGCAAGAGACTGACCAATACACCCATGGCAATAAAGACAACACTTCCTACCAGAAGGATCAAGGCAATAAGAAGCCAGTCCACCATTGGCAGATTAACCCCGCGAACAAAATGCCCAATCGAGAAGACTACGATTATGGAAAGCATAAAAGTCAACAAAGTACTGCAAAGCTTTGATATATAATATTTTACCATAGAAATCGGCGAGTGCTGAATCATTTTTTGCCAGTTATTGTTTTTATCAGACTGCAAAGTGCTTGGAATGCTAAAGAAGGCACTAGACATGATACTAAAAAGGGTCATAGAGAAGAGATATCCTCGAAGCACACGCTCAGGCGTATCACTTCCAGACATCATTCCTGAGAAAATCAGGTAAAAGACGCTGGGCAGACCAATAGACAAGAGATAATAAGCAGCCTGCCGCTTCATTAAAATCAACTCAATCTTCATAAGACTTGCCATATTTTTCATGATTACTCTCCTATTCTTGTGTCGTTTCAAAAATACTATCCAAGAGGGTACGGTTACGTACTTCAATCTCTTCGATTGTACAGCCGTGTTCCTGCAGGACTTGCCAAACTTGACCAGCATCTCTGGTAGCAAAAGATAAAGCCTTTTGCTTGATTTCTAAATCAGTCACATTATCCAGCTTTTCAAGCACAGACTGATAAGTCAGTGGCAAGGTAAAGTGTTTTTCCTGCTCCTCACTGCGCATGGCATAAGGCGTCGTGTCCCGAATCAACTCGCCCTTGTGCAGCACCAAAATCCGATCTGCCGTATGCTCGACTTCTTCGATATAGTGAGAGGAATAAACAATGGTCACTCCCTGCTGCTTGAGCTGATTAACAATTTCCCAGAAATGCTGACGAGTGGAGGTGTCCATAGCTGAAGTCGGTTCGTCCAAGAACAGAATCTTAGGACGGCCAATCAGACTTAGAACAAAAGAGAAGAGACGCTTTTGTCCACCAGATAGCTTACTGGCCATCTGATTCTTTTGCTTGTCTGTAAATTGTAATAAATCATCAATTTCTTGATTGGATAAACTATTTGGATAAATTGCTTGGAAGAACGTCAAGAGTTCCTTGACCTTCAAATCCTCCACCACTGTATTTTCCTGTGGTAAAATCGCTACAGACTGCTTGAGATGATTGTCAGTTGGTTTGAGCCCCTGAATCCTTGCTTCACCTGCTGTCAGAAACTTATCGCCCAGCAAACAATCCATGAGAGTCGTTTTCCCTGCTCCGTTGGGACCAATCAAGGCCACACAGTCACCTTGGGAGATTTCAAACGAAATATCCTTTAAAATTTCCTTACCATGAATGCTTTTTGAAAGATTCTTTACTTCAATCAGTTCCATTTTTCTCCTCCTTTGATTTGATAAGCCTCATATGCATCTTTCCTTTATTTTTCCAAAGCCGGAAGAATAATAAAGACCAAATGCTATTTGAATTCTTACAGCAACCTTTTATCATGTTGTTAACTATATTATAAGGCAAAGAAATTTTTCCTACTAGTTTATTTTGTCACCGACTGACATGACAAATGTCACTTTCTCACATAAAAAAAACGAGTTACCTCGTTTTTATTCTATTCTTCTTTCAGACCATTCATTTTCAGTCCTAAAATAACTCTTTCCGGTGTAAAATCTTTAAAGTCTCCTAAGCCCAACTCTTTTTTACTTGAAATTTTATCTATTTGTTCCTTTGTAAGCTTTTGAAAATCCATCTCAACATTTGTTTGAAACTTTCTCTCCGCTGTTACAGAGTAGACTAATTTAAAACCATCGATTGCTAGTAATTCAGCAATCTGAGGATCTTGTTTTATTCCTTCTTGAATACGAGTTGTCATTTCTTCAGGAGATAACTCAGCGTATGATAATGCTATATCTTGCGGTAAGTCTGTCTGCATTTCCATGTGCAAACTAAGAATCTTTTTCCCTTGATAGGTTACCGTATCACGATGATGAACCCCTTGAACATCTCCTACTAAGGTTTTACTTGTTATCTCAACTTCTCCAGAAGATTTTGATGACGAATCAATTTGCAGGCTAGACTGCTTTACAGACTCACTATCAGAACGATGTTCTGCCATAGAACATCCTGTCAATAGGAATAAAGCCGTTGAAAATATTATTAATAATTTTCTCATTATACACCTTTTTCTATAATTATATACCATAGTATAGCATAATACCATAAATTTGTCTAAATATTTTTTTAAAAAAAACAAAAAAGGCTGCAGGAAAGCTTCCTTTGCCTTTTTTTATTATAAAATTTAAAAGTCAAATCCAAGAATCGTTAGACTATAGTATTATTCAACACTAAAAATATATGGATAAACCGGCTGACTGCCCTGATGAATTTCTACTTCGACATCCTCGAATTGTTCCATCAAATCTTGAGCAAGACTGCTAGCCAACTCTTCGCTGCCATCTTCACCGATATAGATAGAGACAATCTCGCTGTCTTCATTGAGCATCTTGCTGAACGTTTCTTTCAAAGTTGCCAGCATATCTGGATTAGAAACAACAATCTTACCATCCACCATACCGAGGTTGTCATTCTCATGAATTTCCAAGCCATCAATCGTCGTATCGCGAACCGCAGTCGTCACGCTGCCGCTGACTACTTCTGCCAAGGCTGCAGTCATACGCTCTTGGTTTTCCTCGATAGTCTTGCCGCCATCAAAAGCTAGGAGACTGGTCAAACCTTGAGGAATCGTGCGAGTCTCAATAACAGCTGCAGGCTGTTCAATCACTTCTGCTGCTGATTGGGCTGCCATGAAGATGTTTTTATTATTTGGCAAGATAATAATATTACGAGCATTGACTTGCTCCACAGCTTTGATAAAGTCTTCCGTTGATGGGTTCATAGTTTGCCCGCCAGAGATGATATAGTCAACTCCCTGAGCCTTAAAGATTTCAGCCAGACCATCACCAGCCACTACAGCGATAATCGCAAACTCTTTTTCTTGAGCCGGCTTAGCTGAGCGCTCTTCCTTTTCAACCTGCGCTTCGTGCTGGTTGCGCATATTGTCAACCTTGACCTTGACCAGACTACCATACTTGAGACCTTCCTGCATAACCAGTCCTGGATCTTCGGTATGGACATGGACTTTGACAATTTCATCATCGTTGACTACCAGCAGGGAATCTCCCAAATCGTTGAGGTAGTTGCGGAACTCATCATAATCAAAGTCTTTTACATAGGTTGGTCCTTTCTTGAGAGCCACCATGATTTCTGTACAATAGCCGAAAGTAATGTCTTCTGTTGCCACATGGCCAGCTACAGACTTATGATGCTCAGCATTGATCATCTCAGACATGGTCGCAGGTGTCGCCACAAAGTCCTCAGATGCGATATATTCGCCTGTAAGTGCAGACAAGAATCCTTCATAGATAAAGACAAGCCCTTGACCGCCAGAGTCCACAACACCGACTTCTTTCAGAACCGGCAGCATATCAGGTGTCTTAGCCAGAGCAGCTTTTGCTCCTTCAAGAGCCGCTTTCATAACTTCTACAGCGTCATTAGTGACTTCAGCTTTCTTCTTGGCACCAATAGCCGCACCGCGAGAAACAGTCAAAATCGTTCCCTCAACCGGCTTCATAACTGCCTTGTAAGCCACTTCTACACCAGACTGAAAGGCCAGAGCAAGATCTTCACCAGTCAGCTCTTCATGCTCTTTCACACTTTGAGAAAAACCGCGGAAAAGCTGGGAGGTGATAACGCCTGAGTTACCACGCGCACCCATCAAAAGACCTTTCGCAAAGATACCTGCCGCTTCGCCAACTGTTGAAGCAGACTTGTCTGCCACTTCCTTAGCACCATTTTCAATGGTCATGCCCATGTTGGTACCTGTATCTCCGTCTGGAACTGGGAAGACATTCAAAGAATTTACATATTCAGCCTGTTTATTTAAGCGAGTAGATGCTGCCTGCACCATTTCTTGGAATAAACTAGTAGTAATATTTGCCACGATTATTCTCCTACGACTTTAATATTTTGGATATAAACATTCACTGCATGGGCAGTAATTCCGAGCTTGTTTTCCAAACTGAATTTAACACGCTCTTGGATGTTTTTGGAAACTTCGCTGATTTTGACTCCATAGCTTAACACAGTGTAGACATCAACTGCGATATCACCTTCATCAGTCGCTTTCACAACCACGCCCTTAGCATAGTTTTCTTTTCCTAAAAGGGCTTGAAAATTATCCTTGATTGCATTTTTGCTGGCCATGCCAACTACACCAAAAATTTCAGTCGCTGCACCACCGACGATTGTCGCAATCACATCATCAGTCAGCTCAATTTGACCATCTTTTGTATTAATTTTCACAGTCATAATTTGTACCTCAAAAGTATTTTATAGTTTATTCTACCATATTTTATACAGGGTGTAAAAGAGGAAGGGTCTAAATCAACTGTCTAGGCGGAAATTTCAAAGCAAAAAAAGGATGGAAAATTCCATCCTTTTGAAATAAAGATTAAACGCGTTCAACTTTACCTGATTTAAGGGCACGAGCTGAAGCCCAAACTTTTTTAGGTTTACCGTCAATCAAAACAGTAACTTTTTGAAGATTTGGTTTAACAGCGCGTTTTGTTTGGTTCATCGCGTGAGAGCGGTTGTTTCCTGATACAGTCTTACGACCAGTAAAGTAACATACTTTAGCCATTATCGTGTTTCCTCCTATTAGATCTAATATTACGGATGTGCTAGCACCACATACCTTCCTATATTACCAAAAAACTTGACGTTTGACAAGTACATTTGTCCAAACTTTCGAAATTAATCCGTTTTCCTAAACATAGCTAATCTTCAAAGAGCCGAAAGATACATCGCCTCTGACATAGAGAGTTTTTCTCTTTTCATTGACATTGCGAGGATTATAGACAGAGGCAAAGGCATTATCTACATCCAGCTCTACACGCCAGTCACTGGGCACATAAAGCATCACACTGCCAAAAGATAGATCCACTTCAAAAGTTGCTGAGTCCCCTTCGATAGTCGCATTATCAAAATAAACCGATGCACTTCCAAAAGCACAGTCTAACTTTTCATAGGTGAAGTTATCTGAGTTGATATAGCGCGTGCCACTGCCAAAAGCAATATCATCTTTTGAGGAAGAAGAGGCAGCCGAGAAGATACGCCCCTTAAAAATGCGCTGGGGCTTGAAAATCATATTGAGACCAATACAAGCCAGAATACCACCCAAAACCAAGGTTCCTGTTGAAATAGCTAAAAAGTGGTAAACGGCATTGGCAATAATCAGCGCAATAACTGCCATGATAAGCCCAGTACCAAAGTCTCTTTCTAAGAAATTTTCCAAGGCGAAATAGGCGAACATTGCAACTACTAGCATGGGCCAAATATTAAAATTGAAGGCAGGAATCCCAAAATTCCCCTGCAGCAGAACCCAAGCTGCCAAGACTAGAAAGCCGATTCCAAAAATTGTTTTTTTCATGATAATTACCTCACTTCACTTAACTTTTCTTTTACTAACTGATAATAATGCCTAGACACATGCACCTGTTTATGGGTATTGTAAAACTGGACAGTGCTCGTTCCTGAAAAGGACTTATCCAAAGCATAGATTGCCTTGATATTGGCAATGGTGGACTTAGAAATCCGACAGAAATAACGGGGCAGAATCTCTTCTAACTCATAGAGCTTTAGCTTGACCTCATAAGCATCATTGCGGGCATGGGCAAAAATCTTGCTGCCGTCCGTCTCGAAAAAGAGAATGTCCGCTAAATCAAGAAAGTACTCACTGCTTTCCTTATAGAAAAGAATGGATGGAGTCGCCGTTTCTTCCAGAGCTTCCTGGATACGCTGAATCCGCTCATCCAGCCGCGAAACTTTTATCACCATTTCTGTTTCATCCAAACTCTGATCTAATTCAATCCGAATGTTCATAGACTCTCCTTTCCATCTGCTTATCTTTATTATAACAAGAAACTCCCGAGAAACAAGGCCTTTTCAGTAAGTGGTCAATTTTGACCGGTAAGTGGTTTATAAGAGATGATAGAAAGTATATTTACCCCAGACAACAAAAATTTCTAGCATAAGCAAAGAAAAAAGAAGCCTTTAAGCTTCCAAATTAAGATGCCGATTGCAGGGATCGAACCTGTGACCTACGCGTTACGAGTGCGTTGCTCTACCAACTGAGCTAAATCGGCGCCTTTTCCCTTTTATTTTAGCATCTTGAGCTTTTTTGTCAAGGGAAAATTTCACAATTTTTTAACCCAAATCAAACAAGGGTTGCTTTTATCCCAAAGTTCAGGAAAGATTTCTAACTTTTTAAAGCCCTGAGCATGATAGAAAGCATTAGTCCTGTCGTAAGTAGGATAATGACCTGGTGCTACCGTTTTTACTTGCAGATAGGATGCTTTTTGACGAGCAGATTTTTCTAAAACTTCTAGAAGTTGACTGCCAATTCCCGCTCTATGATAGAATTTTTTAACAGCTAGGCAGTCAATCTCAGCACAATCTTCACTAGAGTATGATAAGCTTACAAAGCCAGCCAAATCACTCTCCTGATAGGCAGCCCAAACTTGCAAATCCTTAGCTCCTTCAATGTAAGCTTGTGTACTTTCAGATATTCCAAACCATTCTGGTAAATCCTTTAAAACTTCGCTAACCGCTATCATCTTTTGTTTTTCTTCCTTCACTTCTTCAATTACTATCATCTTCAAATCCTTTCTTGTTTTAAGCTTTAGGACTAAACATATTTTCTATCTTACGATCCTGCACTTTCGTAGGCGTCTAAGCCCCTGTCCCAGAGTTTGAGCGAAATGAAAAAGAAAACAAGGGAAACTAGAATCAAACCTCCGATATTAAAGAGTCCATTCTTTTCCTGCAAGAAATAGCTAGCTGGATAGTAGGCCGTAAAGGCGAAAGGCACAATAAAACTAATCAACCAACGGATAAGCGAATGGTAAATCGAAATCGGGTACTTGGCAAAATCATTGAACATATAGAAAATGTAGATCATAGCGCCTGATTGCTTGGTCCAAAAAGCAATACTAGCTGTCGCTATTTTTAAGGAAGTATAAATCAAGGTCGCAAAAGGAATACAGACTAGGAAAAGCAGGAATTTGGGAAAGGTCCAGCTAATACTGGTGACCGTTGTTGCCAGAAGGATTCCACCAACCAAAAGTTCGCCCAAGGCATCAATCTGAAAGGTTTCAACTAGGATGTGAAAGAGTGGATTGATAGGACGAGTCAGGTATTTGTCAAACTCTCCCTTGCGCACCAAGCGTTGCCCCAGTGCCCAGAGATTGTCAAAAAAGAGATGGTCCAATCCCTTGGGAATTAAGGAAAATCCATAGATAAAGGCAATTTCTTGAAAGGTCCAGCCCTCTAAGGAAGGAATATGTTGAAAGAGTACGTTTAGAAACAAGAGGTTCAAGCCTTGGGTCAGGAAGACACCTAAAACACCAACCACAAAATCAACCTTATATTCCATGATTTGCTTGATGTATTGTCTGATAAAAATCAGATGCATGCGCTGATATTTTTTCATACTAACCTCCTTGAATGGTGATAAATGACTGGACTCTTTTCCAAATCAACTGAGACAAGCCCACCATCACTAAAAGCCAAAACAACTGCAAGAAAAGAGCCTGAAGAATCTGACTAGTATCGTATTTCCCAACAATGATCATGACCGGAGTATAAATCAAGGATGAAAAAGGCAAAAAGGACAGAATATCTGAAACAATCTTAGGAAAGAAAGCCAAGGGAATCAAACTCCCCGACATAAAGGCAATCAGAGAATTCTTGAGCAGATTAGAGCCCCATAGATTTTTAAAAACAAAAGCTGAAAATCCAAAACAGATATTAAAGAAGAAATTGATCAGGTAGGCTAGCGTTAAGCTAAAGAGATAAATGACAGTTAATCCCAGCACTTCTAAAATGCCTTGCCCAGATAAGATTTTCATCAAAACAATGACACTTAAAAATGGGAGGCCGACAGAGACAAAAATCAACCACTTGGAACCAAGCTCGGTGAAGAGATAAGAGGCCGCAAAGTGCACTGGTCTCAGCAAGCGCATGATAATGGAGCCGTCCTTGACCTCCTCTCCAATCATAAAGGAAGAATCCGACTTGGTCAAAAGGTTAGTCACAAAACTCATGATGATGTAGAAGGTGATATCCGCCATACTGAAGCCCTGAATCAAAGACTCTTGCGACGAATCAAAGACTGCCTTCCAGAGATAGAAAGCGACAAAAGCACCCATGACATCGCCAATTCGATAGAGAATAAAGTTGACTCGATAGGTAATCAACTCCTGAATTCCTGCATTGATAAAGGGTTTATAACGTCTCCACAATTTGACCATCTTAGAGCTCCTTTCGGTAGAAGCGACGGATAATATCCTCAATATCCGTATCCACCATCTTCAAATCACGGATCTCAAAATCAGACAGGGTTTGCTTGATAATATCAGCTGACTGGTAGCGTGAACTATCGTATTGAATGTTGAGGCTATTTCCTTGTCTTTCAATAGTGATATCAGGCAAGCCTTCATAGTGAGAGACAAGATGACTTTGCCCTGGCACCAGTTCAAAGGAAAGTGTCTTCATCTTACCAAAGGTTTCCTTGAGCTGGCTAACCGTTCCATCAAAAATCTCATGCCCCTTGTCAATCATAAAAATCCGATCGCAAAGTTGCTCAATATCACTTAAGTCGTGAGTGGTCAAGAGAATAGTTGTTTCTTCCTCCTGATTGATTTGGGTAATGGCCCGACGAATGTTGTCCTTGACCGAAACATCCAAACCAATGGTCGGCTCATCTAAAAAGAGAACCTTGGGATTGTGGAGCAAGGAAGCCGCAATGTCCGCCCGCATCCGTTGACCAAGTGAAAGAGTCCGCACGGGATCCTTGATAAAGTCCTTCAAATCCAAGACTTCATTCAAAAAGTCCATACGTTTGTGAAAGAGCGCGTCTGGCACATCGTAAATCTCTTTCAAGACCGTGTAAGTCTCTTGCAGAGCCAAATCCCACCACAACTGGGTTCTTTGCCCGAAGACCACTCCAATATCCTTGACATAGTCTTGGCGATTATCCTGCGGAATCTTGCCATTGATTCGACACAAACCAGAAGTGGGCTTCAAAATCCCGGTCAGAATTTTGATGGTTGTTGACTTCCCAGCACCATTGGCCCCGATGAAACCTAAAATCTGCCCTTTTGGAACCTCAAAGGTTAAATCCTTGACCGCTTCAAAGGTCTGCTTTTCGGGATGAATAAAGGAGCGCAAAGCTCCTTTCAAACCTGGTTCCTTAACTGTCTTCACAAAATTTTTCTGAAGATGCTCTACTTCTATCATTGCCATACGTTTCTCAATATCCTATCATTCAATTCATGTTACAGACCATTTCCCCACCTAACTCAGGAAAAACAGAATCTTATCTCCTCACTATACTACCACTTTTACTATCAAACTAACATAGGAAATTCAAAAATAATTATCATATTTTATCACACACCAAAAAACCCACCCTTACGGGCAGGTTTCTGTTTTGTATTGTTCAGCTAGATTATGCTTTACCTTCTCATTTCAATTCTTTAGCCAAGATACTCATGTTTTCTTCTAGATTCTCTAGGTAGTTTTTATCATTTTGAGGATCTGCTTCCAAAGGATTGAGAGTTTTTAGCCTGACACCTGTTGACTTGACGAGCGTTTCTGCCACTTTCGACGATGCATTGCTTTCGGTAAAAATCGTTTTAACTTTATAGGTTTTCACAAATTCTTGAATTTCAGTAAGCTGCCTTGCATTTGGCTCTTGTTCAGGAGAAATCCCTGCAATACCTAGCTGCTGCAAACCAAACCGCTTTGCTAAATACGAGAACGCAGTATGTTGAGTGACGAAAGTCTTTTGCTTAGCCTTTTCAAAGATTGGTTGGTATTTTTTGGTCAATTCTTGAGCTTTAGAAATGAATTTCTTAGCATTTTTTTGATATATTTCCTTGTGTTCTTTATCGAGTTCAGATAGCTTATCCGCAATAATCTGCGCTTCTTCACCAGCTTTTTCAGGATCTAGCCATGTATGAGGATCATAAAGAGTTTTTTCATCGATTCCTTCGCTAGCTTCCACGTCTTCCAAACCCGGTACACGTTCCAGGGGCATTCCTTCGGAAGCTTCAAGTACTTTCACCTTAGATTTTTGCAAATTTGGATCCAAGCTCCCCGCCCACGACTCTAAGGTATGTGAATGATAGACAAAAACATCCGCATCATAGATAGCAGCTACATCATTAGCCGATGGTTCAAATGAATGGATCCCTGTACTAGATTGAATCATGCGAACATCATTCAAATCACCAGATACTTCTTTAACCATGGCATAAACCGGATAAAAACTGGTCACAATCTTCAAACCTTTAGCTTGTTGTTCTTCTTTCTGAGTACACGCTCCCAGCATCAAAGCTAGTATACTCAGCACTAGTAATACTGCAGTTCTTTTTTTCATACAATACTCCTTCACCTCAGCTAATCAGTTACTTCTGTACTTGACACAGAAGCTGAAGAAGCAGATTGCAGCAAGGCTAGCAATTTTTCTACTTCTGCCATGATGTTATTATTATCCATAGTCCCTAAATTAAGATTATTTCGCAATCCTGTTAAGGTCTCAGTTGCATTGGATTTCAAACTTGGATCCGTCGTCTTTTCAAGTAAGTCTTCCGCCTCTTGCAACTTAGCTTCTACTTTAGCAGTTTCAACTTGAGGTACTTCTGGCTCAGTTGGTGTTTCCTCTTCAACTTCTTCTTGAGGTTTCTCTGGGCTAACAGCATCCTCCTTGTCATCTTTTTTACCTAAAACATGATCACTTGCATTCCCCCATCCATCGCTAGACTGTGGTCGCTCATCTGGATGTTCAACATAATACTTGATAGTTGCAAATAAATCCTCTAATGTATAGCCATTAGGAGCTCGGTAAGTCTTATCATCGAACCAAGCAAATTTGATGTTGTGGTAGTGATCCTTATGAGGGATAATCAGATTACCATTTTTAACTGCTACAGTATGCTCAACATTGTAAGGTAGACGAACGAGCGGTATCCGTTTCTCTCCTTGAACACGTTCATAAATCGCAGCTGCACTTTCTCCACTTGGATTGGCTTTGGAATCATCTGTTGGTGCAGGTGGAAGAAGACCTTTTTCTTTAGTATACGCCTGAGCAGCTGCTTTTTCTTTAGCTGAAAGACTATCTTTTCCTATCCAGTGACTGTGTCCCATATGAGGGGTTACATAAGCATCTCCTTCGTCGCTGATAATATCCCGGGCATCAAAGATATATCCATCAGATGTCGTATATTTGTCAGCCAGCTGGGCTACTCGAACTTCGGTTTCAGTATACTCAATCTGTGAATTTGCTTTGCCGAGACGTTCTGGATGATTGATAGGCGCAAGAAATGCTAATAAGTCATCAATTAATTGCACCTTATCACTTGTCTCATCATTTAAACGCTTGACTAAATCATCCAAGACTTGAAAATCTGACAAACGTCCCTTATTTTCTAGTAATTGCTGATGGGTCTGACTCAGAAGACCATATACTTTATCGTAAAATTCTTGATTTTTCGGTTCAACTGATTCTTTCTTAGCTTGCAGGACATGAGATATGCTTTTCTGCTTCGCCAATTTATTTTCAATCGCTGTAATAATCTCTTTAGGCAAGTCTTTAGCTAAAAGATAGCGGGACACTCCTTTATCCTCTAGCACATAACCGCCAGCTATTTTCCTAACGACCTGCTGGATTAAATCCTTATCCAATGAATCCGCATGTTCCAAATTTAACTTTGGAGGAAGAATCGGTTTTAAAGCTGGTTGAGATGGAGTTGGTATAGGTCTATAAGGTGTCAATCCTAACATAGGTTTATTAGGCTGACTTATAAGAGGAATTGTCCGAGCAAGCTTTTCTTCCAATGCCGACATTTGTGTATAAGGAATAAAGTGATAATGATTACCATGCGGCACTGCTACTCCATTTTGTGTTCGACTAGTAATTTGTGCTGGATCAAAGATCAAGCCATCTGATTCAACATGACGATGACTAAGTGGAAGATTATAAAGTTGCTGAAGGAGACTCTTAACATCTTCTCCTTGACTCGGTTGATAGTTGTTTGAAATTTGAGTAAAAGTAGGTTGTGTCTGTATCCAGCCACTGCTTCCATTATTATACGAACGGCTGACTACAGTACTAGCTACTTTTCCTCTACCTGATAGGTAAGCTTGAGCTGCAGCTAGCTCACTAGGCGACAAATCACTCTTTGGGATATAGTGAAAATGATCACCATGAGGTACAATATACGCATCTCCCGTATCCTCAATAATGTCTGAAGCATTAAAAACATAGCCATCATCTGTTGTATAACGGCCTTGAGCTCTAGCTGTTGCTACTTCATTGCTTATTTTCGTAACATTATGACCATGTTCCTGTTTTTGACGATTAATCTCTTCCTTACTGCGAATATTATCCGCACGAGCTATATCTTTCAGATAAACATAATATTGTCCATTAACCTTGATAACATATCCACCCTTGACTTCATTGACAATATCCTCAGTCCTAAGTTGATAGTTGGGATCTTTCATCAAAAGATCTTCGCTGAAAATCGCATCATATGGAACTTTCCCATTATAATAATGATAGTGATCACCATGAGAAGTGACATAACCCTGATCAGTAATTTTGATAACAATCTGCTCCGCGTTAATCCCCTCTTTTTTGCTTACTTCGTCAGGCGTTAACTCCTCAGACTTTTGAACACCTTGCTTACCATCAATATAGCTAACTCGATTGGATTTTTTAATCGAACTGTTTGCCTGATAATAACCTAACTGATGAGCAAAAAGACCCACAGTAGCAATGACAACAATTCCTGTTAAGTATTTCTTATTTTTTTCCATTGAATATCACTTTCTTTTTTGATTACATAGAATTCGCTAAAACCTATCACAATTTACAATTAACTCATAATATACCCCCAAAGAAATCATCTAAATATTTTTTCTATAAAATATAGAAGAAACCCAATTTTTAACAACTTACCAAACTAATTAACCAGTTAATTAACTGGTTAATATTTTACTCCTCATCATCTAGTCTGTCAAGATTATTTTATTAGATTGTAAGAAAAATATTATTTATTCTTTACTTGTCCAATTATCATAATACAAAAAAGCTTATCCTTTCGGATAAACTTTTTTAAAAATATATCAAGCTTCTTATGCTTTACCTTCTGAACCGAATACGTCGATACGTTCTTCAACTGATGCTTGGATGGCTTTTACACCGTCAGCCAAGAATTTACGTGGGTCGAAGAGTTTCTTCTTGTCGTATTCTGCTTCGTTTGCTTCGTAGTCGCGAGCAAATTTACGAGTTGCGTTAGCGAATGCGATTTGGCATTCAGTGTTAACGTTAACTTTGGCAACACCAAGTTTGATAGCTGCTTGGATTTGGTCATCAGGAATACCTGAACCACCATGCAATACGATTGGGAAGCCTGGAAGAGCTTCTGTCAATTTCTTCAAGTGGTCAAGGTCAAGACCTTCCCAGTTTGCTGGGTAAGGGCCGTGGATGTTACCGATACCTGCTGCCAAGAAGTCGATTCCAGTTTCAACCATTGCTTTAGCGTCTTCGATTGGAGCCAATTCACCTTTACCGATGATACCGTCTTCTTCACCACCGATAGTACCAACTTCAGCTTCTACTGAGATACCTTTAGCGTGTGCTTTTTCAACAACGTCTTTAGCCAATTTAAGGTTTTCTTCTACTGGAAGGTGTGAACCATCAAACATGATAGAAGTGTAACCAACTTCGATACACTCAAGTGCATCTTCGTAGTGACCATGGTCCAAGTGAATCGCAACTGGTACAGTGATGCCCATTGATTCTACAAGGTTAGCGATCAAGTTACGAGCAACTTTGTAGCCACCCATGTATTTAGCAGCACCCATTGAAGTTTGGATAAGCACTGGTGCTTTCTTTGCTTCTGCCGCACGCAGGATAGCTTGAGTCCACTCAAGGTTGTTTGTGTTGAATCCACCAACTGCGTAACCATTGTCACGAGCTGCTTGGACAAATTTTTCTGCTGAAACGATTGCCATTCTTATCAGGCCTCCTCTTATTTTTTGTGGTTAAACCACTTACATTGTTTATTTTATCACTTTTTCACTAAAATTGCTAGTTTTTCCTGAAATTTTAAAGAATTGCAGGGAGACGCTTAGCCTTTTTAAGCGTACCTATCGCAAAAAGAAAAAGCTGACCGAAGCCAGCTTACTTGATGCGGAGAGAGGGACTTGAACCCTCACGACCTAAAGCGGTCACAGGATCCTTAGTCCTGCGCGTCTGCCAATTCCGCCATCCCCGCGATTGAGTACCTTACTAGTATAACAGGACAGCTAAGGCTTGTCAAGAAAATTTTTGACTTTATTTCAAAAAATCAACTTTCTACTCAATCAACAAAATTGGGAAATCTAAGCGAAAATGAAGCTAAGGACGGAACACAGAAAACTCAGTGCTGCTGAGTCGCAACAAAGACAGCCACCGTTTGGTCGGGATCGTATTTTTCAAAGTCAATAGTGTAGTCTCGATGAAGCTCACCTGTTTCTTCTGCCTGCCAAATCCTCTGCCAAGCATGAAGAATTGCTTGCGGATCCTCCTTATCAGCCTCAAATACTTGATAGGTCTGCTCGGATGTATCAAAATCATATACTTCCCCATCTGTCAAACGACAGATAGAGAGACTGTAGTCTCCTTTGTAATCACTGGCATAGTCATGATAGACGGCATAGACTGGTTCCCCTTGGGCAAAAGCTTCTTTCACCGCTTCCTCTTGTTCCTGCCAGAGAGCCTGGATTTTTTCTATACAGTGCTCATCTTGAAAATTATTAGTACGAATACTAGCTAAAATGTTTAGAAACATCTTCTTCCCTCCTTTTGTTTTCATTATAACATTTCTCTAGAAAAGTCGCTTAGGTCAGACAAAACTAGTCTATCTCTCCTGACTCTTTTCTACCGCTGCGGTGACAAAAGCCGTATAAAGACCTTCAGGTCGATTCGGTCGGCTGGAAAGCTCTGGGTGATACTGACAGGCCACGAAGAATTTATTTTCTGGGATTTCCACTATTTCGACCAAGCGATTGTCTGGTGAAACTCCTGAAAATGTAAATCCGGCCGCCTCAAACTGCTCGCGAAAATCATTGTTAAACTCATAGCGATGACGGTGACGGCGCTGCACGACTTCTTGATAGTCGTAAGCCGCTGCTGCCTTAGAGCCAGGCTTAAGCTTAGAAGGATAGAGCCCCAGCCTCAGCGTTCCACCCAAGTCTTCGACATCAATCTGATCACGCATGAGATCAATAATCGGAAATGCTGTGTCTGGATTGAGCTCTGCTGAGTTGGCATCTGCCAGCCCTAGGACGTGACGGGCGAATTCGACACAGGTTAGCTGCATACCCAAGCAAATGCCCAGCATAGGCACATCCTGCTCACGCGCATAGCGGATTGCCTGAACCTTACCCTCAGTTCCTCTCTGACCAAAGCCACCCGGAACGATAATCCCATCCGCATTTCCAAGAAGCTCTGCGGCGTTTTCAGCCGTTACCTGATTCGCATCAATCCAGTCAATCTTAACTTCCGCATCATTGGCATAGCCGGCATGCTTGAGCGCTTCAACAACTGAAATATAGGCATCTGGCAACTCAACATACTTACCGACTAGAGCAATACGGACCTGCTTTTCCAGACTCATCACTTTCTCTACCATGGCTGACCATTCAGTCATATCCGCTGCCGGCACATCCAGCTTCAGATGATCACAGACGATTTGGTCCATCTTTTGCGCCTGCAAATTGAGAGGAATTTGGTAAAGATGCTCCACATCTAGCGACTCAATGACCGCCTCCGGCGCCACATCACAGAATTGAGCCAGCTTATTTTTGATATTTTGTCCAGCCGGCTTCTCTGTACGGATGACCAGCATATTAGGCTGAATCCCCAGACCGCGCAGCTCTTTGACAGAATGCTGAGTCGGCTTGGTCTTCATTTCGCCAGCCGCCTTGAGATAGGGCAGGAGGGTCGTATGGATATACATGACATTGTCTGCTCCGACGTCCGACTTCATCTGGCGCAAAGCTTCTAAAAAAGGAAGAGACTCGATGTCGCCCACTGTGCCACCGACCTCTGTGATAATCACATCCGAGTCCGTCGTCCGCGCTGCCCGCTTGATCTTGTCCTTGAGAGCATCCGTAATATGCGGAATGACTTGAACCGTCGCCCCCAGATACTCGCCTTTACGCTCCTTGCGTAGGACTTCGCTGTAGATTTTACCAGTGGTGACATTGGAGTATTTATTGAGATTGATGTCAATAAAACGCTCATAATGCCCCAGATCCAGATCCGTCTCGGCTCCATCATCTGTGACAAACACTTCCCCATGCTGGTAAGGGCTCATGGTACCGGGATCAATATTGATATAAGGGTCAAATTTCTGAATTGTAACCTTGAGACCGCGATTCTTCAAAAGCCGACCCAAGCTGGCTGCCACAATCCCTTTCCCGATAGAAGAAACCACACCGCCGGTGACAAAAATATATTTAGTTGACATACGTGCTCCTTTTCATAAAACTATTCATTCCAGCAACCACGTCGTTGCTGGAAACTTATCTAGAGGAGAATTTTCCATAATCTGTCTGAAAAAGAAAAATAGCTCCCTGAACACAGGAAGCTCTGACCTCTAAAAGAGGTGCCCGAACAGTATCATATCGCAAACCTAAAAAATTGTCAAATGATTTCATTTGGTTTTCATCCATTTTCACCAATACTGATGACATGTGTTTCGAATTCTACATCAGGCATGCACTCTGCTAAATCGTGTCGGATTCGTTCCAAGGCTTCCAGACGCATTTCGACAGAGGTATTGGCATTCCCCTGAATGATGAAAATGGCATCCTTGGTCTCTTCATCAAACTTATAATACTCACTGTCACGAACATCCAGCCAAGCCAAAATGCCTTTGGCATCCCGATAGACATAGTCCGTCTTGGCAACATGCTTCTCCTTGGACAAAATAGGCAGAAAAACATCTTCCTTTTGGCTTACAGTGAATTCTATCTGACCATCAATCTTATCAAAATCATGCCCACCAATAGCCAGTAGAGAATGCAGGGCTTCGACATTATAAATATCAATAATGCTATTAATATGAGGGAGCGAGCCTCGGTGCTGGATATTGCGAATCAGAGCAGGAACCGTCGGAGGATTTTTCTTGACACTGCGACCTACGCGCTGGAGTATTTCTATATAACCTTGAACCACTGGCGACTCAAGCACCTCATCCAAGTCGCAAGCCAGAGCCCAGTCTTCCATTCCCTTTTTCTTTTTTAGAAATGAGGGTGACAGTTCTGCATGAGGATTGACATTCTTGGCAATCCCGATAACGACACTCTTAATGCCTAAATCACCCAGACTCTTATCAATGACAAATTTCATAGCAGCATACCTCCATCTTTTCTTTGTTAAATTTTATTAGTATTCTACACCTTCCGAACTTATATTTCAAGGAATATTAAAAGAAACAAAGGATTTCGCCCCTTGTTTCTTTTGGTTGATTTATTCTTCCTCTTCGGTCTCCGTGTCTTCGTCAGAGTAGTCGTCATCTTCTTCGTTGAGTTCGACTTCTTCACCAAGATCATCCGGAGCGATTTCGTTGATTTCAGCATCATAAGCTTCCACTTCATTCTTCTCATCGTCTGGATTTTCCTCATCGTATGAGAGAGCTGGATCTGCTTCGTAGCCGTCCTCATCTTCTGGATCGTCATCGCTGTAGTCAATGGCATCCTCGTCGCCATCCATAAAGGCATTGACGCGTTTCTTCTTACGTTTCTTAGGTGCATCGTCCTCATCAGTCTCTTCCAAGGCGATGATCTCTTCATCCACTTCGTCGATGGCATACCATGAACGCAGACCCCATTTATTATCCCCCAGCGGAATAAAGCTGCCGTCTACATTGAGTTCTGTGTAGAATAAAGGCAGAGCATCACGAATCTCACTGTTTGATTTTCCCAGATAGTTTTGAATTTCATTGACCAGATCATTAAAATACATCTCATGGTCGCGGCCGCGGGCTTCCAAAATGGCACGCGCCACTTCAATCATAGAAAGCTCACTTTTTTCCTGTCCAGCAAATACTTCTAATTCCAAAGTTGATCTCCTTTAAGATTAAGTAAAGGCTTGTCGCCCTCTTGCAATTTTTCGCTACTTTCTATTGTACGATAAATTTCTATTTTCGTCAAAAGAAAATCCAGGAAAAATCACGGAACAAGTACAAAAAGAAACTAGTGCATCTGTACACTAGTTTCAAATAATCTCATTTTGAATGATGAAGCTTATTTCACTTTCGCAGTGCTAGTAATCAATTCAACAGCTTTCTTGATAGCAATGTCGTGTTTTAGCATATCTTCTGACAGCAATTGACGAACACGTTCTACTTCCATGTTGTAGTCTGAAGCCAATGAAGTTACTTCTGCTTCGATTTCTTCTGAGCTAGCTTCAAAACCTTCTGCCTTAGCAACTGCTTCTACGACAAGGTTTGTCTTAGTGCGTGACTCAGCATCTGCTTCGTATTGCTTGTGCAGATCTTCCTGAGTAGTTCCAGTGATTTGGAAGTACATGTCAGGTGAGATTCCTTGGCGTTGCATGTTGCCCAAGAATTCATTAACAGCGCGGTGTACTTCTTCGTGGACCATTTCAGCTGGCAAGTCAACGATTTCAGCGTTTGCTACTGCTTGATCAATAGCTGCTGCTTCTACCGCATCCTTATAAGCTGTTTCCTTAGCTTCTGACAATTCTTTGCGGTACTTTTCTTTCAGCTCGTCAAGAGTTTCAACTTCTTCGTCGATGTCTTTTGCAAGTTCGTCGTCCAATGCTGGAACTTCTTTTTCTTTAACTTCGTGAATAGTTGTCACAAACTTAGCTTCCTTGCCTGCCAAGTCTTCTGCTTGGTAGTCTTCTGGGAAGGTTACGACAACGTCCACTGTTTCACCTGCACTGTGGCCAACCAACTGCTCTTCAAATCCTGGGATGAATTGACCGCTACCCAGTCCAAGTGAGAAGTTATCGCCCTTGCCGCCGTCAAATTCAACTCCGTCAACAGATCCAACAAAGTCAATCACAACTGTATCACCGTCAGCTGCTGGACCTTCTTTAAGAACCAACTCAGCCAAGTTGTTACGCTCACGCTCAATGCGCTCATCTACTTCAGCGTCAGTCACTTCTTTAGTAGCTTCAACAGTTACTTCTAAGTCTTTGTAAGCACCCAGCTTAACTTCTGGCTTAGTGACTACTTCAGCTTTGATGACCCAGTCTTGACCTTTTTCCATAGACTCGACATCAAACTGAGGCTGAGCAACTACTTCGATACCTGCTTCTTTGACAGCCGCTTCGTATGCTTCTGGAAGAAGAGCGTTCAAAGCATCTTGGTAGAGGGCTTCTTCACCAAAACGTTGGTTGAAGATAGCACGTGGAAGGCGACCTTTACGGAAACCTGGTACAGCAATATCTTTTTTTACTGAGTTAAATACACGGTCCAAGGCTGGCTTGATTTTCTCTTGACTGATGCTAAAAGTCAAAAGGCCGCGATTTGTTTCTTTGTTTTCAAATGATACAGACATTCTGTCATTTCTCCTTAAAATTTATTGAATACAACCCATTATAGCATAATTAGAGTTTTTTTCAAAATTATTTTTCCTTTTATCCCTTCCTGATCTTATCCTCTGTATAGGCCGCTCTAGCGCCGCCAATTAGCTTGGGACGACTGGCTAAAGCTGTGACATGGGCAGCTCCCAATTCCTTGAGAATCGGTCGGATAGGAATCTGCACATGCTTGACATGCATGCCGATAGCAGTATCGCCAATATCCAGCCCTGCCTGAGCGACAATGAACTCTACCTCGACAGGATCTTTCATGTATTGGAAAGCCGCTAGCTGACCGCTGCCTCCAGCATGAAGAGTAGGCAGAACATTGACTATCTCCAAATCCTTCTTGTTCGCCAAGGCTCTTTCGACTACGAGGGCGCGATTGAGATGCTCACATCCCTGAACTGCTAGAAAGATACCTTCCTCTTCTAAGATATCCAGTATGGTTTTGACAATGACCTGTCCGACTTCCAGACTGGAATTCTGACCGATATGGCCTCCGACAACCTCACTAGAGGATAAACCCAAAACAAAAATATCCCCCTCGACCAAGGCAGCCTTGTCCAAAACATCTAGAACAATCTGACGAGTGTCTGCTCCAATCTTAGCTAAGTCCATGTCTCACCTCGTTTATTTCACTGCGACTGCCTTTTTCAAACTCTCCGGGAAAGCTTTGTAAAGAGCAAATCCAACTGCTAAACCAAATGCATTCTGCATAAAATTACTTGAGATTTCGGCTAGGGCAGCCCCGACACCATTCATGATACTACCAAAGAGGGCATAGCCACCAACCATAGCCGCTGCGGCCAAGACCAGACCAAGATAGCGACTCTTGCCCTCAAAGCCAGCAAAGAACCCCTGAAGTCCGTGGCAAATCAGACTGAAAATCATCCACTGAGGATAGCCAGCAATCATATCAATCAAAAAGCCTGAAAGACTTCCAACAATAGCTGCTTCCTTGCGACCAAAGTAGAAAGCTGTAAAATAAATCCCTGCATCCAGCAGTGTCAAAAATCCTGTCGGAGTTGGGATTTTTAAAAAATTCCCCAAAACCACAGATAGAGCTGTGATGAAAGCTAAGATAATTAATTTTTTAACTTGATGATTTCTCATACTGAACTACCCCATATTGATCTGAGCTCTGAATCGCTCGGTAAACAAAATCTTTAGACAATTGAACTGCTGCAAGTGGAGACTTGCCGATAAGCAGCTGACTGGCAATGCTGGAAGCAAATGTGCAGCCCGCTCCGGTATTGTTGCTGGCCAGCACTGGCGATTCCATGACCTCAAAATCTTGACCGTCATAGTAAACATCCACCGCCCGCTCCTTGCTCAAGCGATTGCCGCCCTTAATCACCACATGCTTGGCCCCCAAATCATAGAGTTCCTTGGCTGCAGCCTGCATATCCTCCAGACTTTTGATTTCTTTTTGGGTCAATAGCTGAGCTTCTGCCAGATTTGGCGTGATGATGCTGACATAAGGGAAAAACTTAATGATTTCCTCTCTCAGCGCACTGACTTCCAAGTCATGATTTTCCTTGCAGACCAGAACAGGATCCAGGACTACTGGTATATCCGCATGCTGCTTGACAAAAGCCAAAGCCTGCTCTGCTATTTGCAGATTGGGCAAAAGTCCTATCTTAATAGCAGAAAAAGGAACATCCTTGAGACTGGCCAACTGCTGGGCAAAAACCTCTTCCTCAACTGGAATGACCTCAAATCCCTTATCAGTCATAGCTGTCAGGCAAGTCACAGCTACGAAGCCATGCAGGCCATTGACTGTATAGGTAGCCAAATCAGCGTGCAGTCCTCCGCCGCTGAAAATATCATTGCCCGAAAGGGCTAAAATCAACTTATTCTTCATAACGAATCTCCTTTAGATAGAGGCCGTTTGGACCGGCTGTTGGCCCTGCCAGATGGCGATCTTTCTCCGCTAAAATCCTCTGAATTTGCTCCACCGGCATGCGCTTATTGCCAATCTTGAGCAAGGTACCGACCATATTGCGGATCTGCTTGTAGAGAAAGCCATTGCCTGAAAAAGTAAAGACCAGAAATTTACGCTCTGCATCATAACGAACCTTAGCCTCGGTGATGGTCCGAACCTTGTCTTCCACACTGGTCCCCGAAGCAGTAAAGCCTGTAAAATCATGCGTCCCCTCTAACTGAGCAATTGCTTCTTCTATCAGACTCAGCTCCAAAGGATAAGGATAATGCGTAGCATAATGGCGCATCATAGGATTTTTAGGTCGGCCGATGTCCACCAAAAATTCATAGGTCTTGCTGTGCTTATTGTAGCGAGAATGAAAATCATCCGATACCTGCTCCACCCTGATAAAATCAATATCTTCCGGCGTCTGAGTATCTAAGGCAAAACGCAATTTCTCTTCATCCCGCTCTTCTGGTAAATCAAAATGCAGCACCTGGCCCAGAGCATGGACACCGCTGTCGGTCCGGCCCGCTCCATGAATCACCACAGGCTGGCCTTTATTGATACGGGTCAGGGTCTTTTCAATCTCTTCCTGAACGCTTCTGGCATGGGGCTGTCGCTGAAAGCCAGCAAAGCCATAGCCATCATAGGAAATAATCGCTTTATAACGTGTCATGTGTTTATTTTAGCAGGAAAAAAAGCCCCCAGCAAGCCCTAAAAGCAGGAACTGTCCGGGGACAGATTTTTCGAAAAATATTGTATAAGAAATAGGGATAATCTGCACTTTGACTTGCCATTATGCAACAAAACAACCCATCTGAATCAGACTGTCAGTGACGACACAAACAGAACTAATTCAAATGGGTTATTGATCACATATTGCTAAAGGTCATTATTTGCAGCTACTCATGTAGGCAATTAAACACTTTTTCTTAGGAACCCCAAATGGAGTTTTCATCCATAAAGCTGTTGGTATTCTTGAGCAACTGCGTAAAGACAGCATACTTGAAGTCCTTGGTTGCACGTTCATCGACACGAGACTTCTTCAGATCCTTGTCAACAGCTTCTGCAAAGCCAGCTTTCAGCTCTTCATAAGTACTATAGACTTTTCCGTTGACAGTCACTGGCTTAATACCTGAGGTTTGTGCTTTATCCACAACTTTTCTGAAGTAAGCTTTCTTGAAGGCTTCCATAGTTTCAAATTCACCTCCAGAAATTTGCTTGATGATAAAGTTATCGCTCAAACCAGTCACCCCTTGCTCATTGGCTGTCTTACGGTGTTTATTAGAAGCATAGCTTACAAAGCCTTTTTCATAACCATAGTAACCCCAGATTCTGAAGGTATTATGCTTGAACATCAAGGCACCTGGCGCTCCAGTACTGTTTTGACCGCCGCCATAGATACCTGTCATAAAGTCAATAGCAATGTAACTAGAGTCGTAGTCAGCAGGGTTATAAATTCGATTGTCCACCGCACGGTTAGACAGCAAGCCTTGGTCAACCAAGTCCTCTACAGATGAAACTGACATGGCCGCTTTCTCTTCTGCCGTCAACTCTCTCACGACATCATATTGAGTCCGAGCATCTACAACCTTCGGCTCAACCTTCTTGAACCATTTAGCAGCTGCTGCATTTCCTTTATCCACAACTGCTTGACCTTCAAGGTAATCCAGCAGCATGAGAGTATCATTATAGCCCTTCATATAGTGGTCGATGTCTGCTCGGTTCTTGAAGAGACTTGGCGAGCTATTGAAAATGAGACTACCATTATTTGGACGATCAAAGGCCATATTGAGACCCAGAGCACCCCAGCCTGGCTGATCAGGAACAGGCGATTGGAGCAGACCTTGGGCATAGCCTTCTGGTCCAATCCCTTGTCGTCTGCCATGTCCGCCCAGATAAATATCTCTGTCATTGACGTGGGTAAGCTCGTGCGTGAAGACGGACACACCGTATTCTGTCAAGAGATCAAAGGCCTCGAAGTTCACACGGATTGAACCAGCAGCGTGGGCACCATAGCCATTTGACTTGTACCAGCCACCAGCTCTGCCGCCAACTAGATTAAAGAACTCGCGGGATGGTGCATAAGGATTGCCCTTGTTATCATTTCCGTTGACATCAATCCAGCCACGTCCTTCCACATCGAAACCATCCCATACAGCCGTTACATTTTGCTTGACCATTCTGGACTTGATATCATCTGCGAGCAGTTTGTACCAAGTGTCTACGTGATTTCGATGCTGGGTCGCTACTTCCTTGATGCGCGCATTAAATCGTTCATCAGACCATGACCGGCGCTTGTCTCTGTTGACAAAGGCCATCGTGCTATAGTTTGACAGAATGGCTAAGCGCGTATTCTTCAAGGTTAGCAGCGGAAGGATATAATTGCTGAAATATTCAGAGTTGAGATTGTCAAAGACGCGATACTTAGCAGACTTGATCTCCTCTACTTCTGACTGGCGCTCTTCAAACTGAATAAAGCCTCGAGTTGCATCCTTGAACCAAGAATCCATGTCCGCAAAGTCAGTCAGCAGGCGACGGTTGTAATCCAAGTAAGCCACCAAATCACTAGACTTGGACTCAGCCTTCAACTGACGCGCAAACATATTGACATTGTCTGCCCCTTTCAGTTGATTTTCTGTCGAACGTCCAATCTTAATCAAGCGATCCAGCAATGGTACTTTTTCACCATAGAAGTCTGGTTTGAAGAGTACCAGCTCCTTGAGGTTATAGTCGCCAAACTTGAGATCGTAATAACGGTTGAGGTAGGTCAGACCGAGCATGATAGCCGTCTTATTCTCTTCGATTTTAGCTTTCAGAGCTTCATTGGCTGCCGGATTATCAGCATGGAATCTTGTCCACTCATTGGCCAAGAGCTTACCAAGCATATCCCGCAAGTTGGCTTTCACTTCAGCCAGAGATTCATCCAGGAAGAGGCGCTTCACTTTGTTGACCTTGTCATTATCATTAGGCAGACCAACAGAATGATAGACTTCATCACTGTATAGTTCAAAGCTCTTCAAGCTCTCAGTCAGCTGAGTCAGCAAGTCTTCTTTGACAGCCGTTGAGTGATTTGGAGTATAGACTGTACCAAGCTCTGCAATCTGATATTCCGGCAGAGCCGTCTCTTCAAATCGTGCTTGATTTTGAAGATTGTAGATGATCTTGCTTCCGTCTGCAAAATGGACTAAGATCTTATCTGCATCCGTTCCGCCAGCAACAAACTGGTTACCCTTCAGAGCTTGAACTGCCAAGACTTTCTTAGTCAGCAGATCGCCTGCCTTACCAGCATCCACCAGCTTATTGGCTTCATGAATCAAGAACTCTTGATTGTAGAAAGGCATAAAGCGCTCGAGGTTCTGATAAAGCTGTTCATTTTCTACTTTGTAACCTGGCTTGTCTTGATAAGTACTTGTTCTCAGAATAGCAGCATTTAGTTTCTCAGTCGTTACTTCATTTGCGCTGCTTTGCTCAAGAGCCGTAATCTGATAGCTCTTGACTTTTTGCTCCGCTTCAGCTTCTGTCAAGCGGCGGAACTTAGCATCTTTACCTATCTTGGTTCCAGAGCTTTGTCCCTGAACACCAAAGAGGTTTTGGAGTTTTTGCCCCATCCAAGCATCGGTAATCTCATTATCTGAGCTAAAGAGCTCTTTACCGTTCACTACTGTGGCATAGCTGACTGTGTCATTGATAGTTCCATACGGCCAAATGGAAGCAGCGATACCAGCCGCATTTCTTGAGCCTGCATCCTCTAACTTACCTTTGGCAACGGACTGAGTTAGCTTGCCCCAATTACCCCAGCCTGCACCTGAATAGTTGGTGAAGTTTTGAGCGACCAGCATACCTGCATTTTGGCCACTCTTGACCCAAATATCTGCTTCGACATAAGCTCGGCTTACCAAGGACATGGCGTTGGTGCCTGCGATACCGGCTGTGACAGAGTTTCCACCCTTGGACTTAATACGGCCCTTAAAGGAGACATTTTCAACTCGAGATTGGCCTTCTATATTGTTAACCAGACCGGCTATATGGTCTCTTCCTTCCAAGTAGCCTTGGACATTGACGTTTTCGATTACTCCTTTATTCTTCAAGCGAGCAGCAATTGTCGCAATAGTATCGCCCGCTTGCGAATCTGGATAAACCATATTGACTCGCTTAAAGTCAATATCCTTGACCGTTCCGCCAGTAATCGTATCAAATAGAGGATGCGCTAAGTCTAAAATCGCATGGCGCTCACCATTTTGACCACCAATCAGCTGGCCTTTGAACTCACCTGGTAGGTAAGACTTGCTGTTGGCTGGTTTGTCAATCAGCTTGGCACTGATACTACGGCCCAAAATAAAGGTTCCAGAAGGATCTTCCTTGATACCGTCCAAAAGATCTTGGAAGTCATAGTAGACATTTCCTTCACGCTTCTTGGCCTTTTCCAGATAGAAATCAAAGCTGTTTTGAAGACCAGTTGCGCTTCTTTGCAGCAAGTCTGGCAGCTGAGCCTGGATCTTAAAGACAGGCTGGTTATCAACGACCACTTCCTCGATAGAGGTAACTGGCAGGACAGTGTCCTTGAACTGGTCGGATGTAAAGTGCAGATAATATTGGTCCAGATTTGCTGGGTTTTCAGCCAAAGTAGGCATCAATTTTGTCTGGCCATTCTCAACCTTCATCAAGGAGACATTAGTGATGGACTTGAGTTCCACCTTCTTTAGGTCAAGCTGGACTGTCTCTTGAGCTAATTCCTGACTTTCCGAGCCATTTCCTAAATCATAGGACAGGATCGTCTCAATCTTATACGGTGTATAGTAGTCCAAACCACTGAAGCTAGCAGTCAACTGGCCTGCCGTCAAGTTCTGCTCTGCTATCAGCTGGCCACCTTTCTTCAGACGAACATGAGCACTAGTAAAGGCTTGATCCCTATCCGTCAGCTGGTATTGAATCTGAACTGATTTCTGCAATTCATCCTTCTTAACTGCTGAAACAGTCAGATTTGGCGCTGCTTTAAGGGCCAATAAGTCTGCTAAAGCCTGCTTGAGTTGGTTGACACCCGCATCTACTTCATCTTGACCCGACGAAGTTTGATAAACCGTCGTAGCCATATTCTTAATTGCTTGCAGCTGCTGGTAGGATTGATTAGTGTAAACTGCAGGATCTACAGCCGCTGCTAAAGCTAGCTGCTTGCTCAATTCTTCTTTATTGATGCGAGCCTTGCTACCTCGAGTGACCACTGTATCAACTGCTTCATGCAAGATTCTTTCAGTTGTTTGTGGCTCTGATATGCGATTACCGTCCAAGACTTCATAGCTGGTTACAATTTCTTTTTGTCCTGGTGTTCCATCTACAGTTGTCTCTTCATCAAGATACTTGCTATCATCTGTCTTGTTGACAACTTGAGGTTCAATCGTTTCTAGCTTGATATCTGTATGTAGACTAGGCTGTTCTGGCTGAACTGTTGACTCACCATTAACGCCACCTGTGTATTCTGGCAAAGCTGGCTCAACTGGAGCCACGTCACTAACTGTAGCTACTGGAGCATCATAGACTGGATTGTCTGCTTGAACTGTCGATTCACCGTTAACGCCGCCTGTGTATTCTGGGAGGGCTGGCTCAACTGGGGCTGTATCATCAACTGTAGCTACTGGAGCATCATAGACTGGATTGTCTGCTTGAACTAGCGATTCGCCGTTAACGCCGCCTGTATATTCTGGCAATGCTGGCTCAACCGGGGCTGTGTCTCCAACTGTACCAACTGGGGCAGTATAGACTGGAGTTTCCGCTTGAACTAGCGACTCACCATTAACTCCGCCTGTGTATTCTGGGAGGGCTGGCTCGACTGAGGCAGTGTCTCCAACTGTACCAACTGGGGCAGTATAGACTGGAGTTTCCGCTTGAACTAGCGACTCACCGTTCACAGCACCGCTGTACTCTGGCAAGGCGGGCTCTTGTAAACTTTCCCCTTTTGCCGTTTCTATAGTTGGATTTGACGGCTGAGGAGCTGGACTAGGATTTGGAGTTGGAAGATTTCCTATCTGGCCAGAATCACTTTCATCAGGATTCAACTGATACTGCAACCCTGCCTGAGCAGCTCGATCAATAGAATCAGAATCCTCTTTTGCAGCTTCTGACACTTCTGCTTGCGCTTGAGCCTCTTGACCAGCTGGCAAAGAGGTTGTCTTGGTCTCTGTCAAAGTACGCAAATCAGAAGCGGTAAAGTAACCGATATAGTTATAACCTGCAATAGTCACATCCACTTCAGAAACTGCTGACGAAACCGAAACTTGACGGTTATAGGAAAGCAGTTCCCGATTTTCTAGCGCAAACGCTTGAGGAGACTGTAATAGAGTCTGTCCCAAGCTACCTAGCAAAAGCACTCCTAGTAATTTTCCAGATTTCTTTCGTGAGAATACCAAGACAGCCAAAATAGCCGTTCCCGCAAATAAGCCGAGAAGCGGCTGACCATTATTTCCTGTACGCGGCAAGATAGCTTGCCCATCTTGCTTCCGATAAATCAGGTAATAATTTTCCCCTGTTTGCAGATTTTCAGGCAGACCTTTCTTAATCAGACCTTTTTCCTGCTCTGTTAGCTCTTGCTCTTCAACATAAGTATAGTGAGCAGTCGCACCGCCTCCTACTTCATCTGCAGCAACTGTCGAACTGGACAAAGAGCTCCCAAAAATCAGAGCTGCAATGGCAACTGAGCCCACACCAACAGACAATTTGCGAATCGAATATTTCTGAATTCGCTCCTGCACTTTTTCAAAACGTTTCACTTTATAAATCCCCTTTTTCCTAAAATGTATAAAGCTAATCTCCCATTATCTTCCTAACCAACTCCCCTGTAGACTAAAAAGATGCGTTTTATACATATAGTATTATCATATATCTTTTAGGAAATTTTTACAATAGATTTTGCTTAAAAAAACAATTAATTTTTGTAAAAGTAAATAGAGAAAATCTCTTTACGCTTTTTATTGTGAGTTTCTTTTAATTAAATGGCTGATCAGAGCTGCTCTCTTCCTTGACTACATTTGCCCAATAGCTTTCTAGAAAACACAAAAAGAACAGCTTTAGGCTGCTCCTTTTTATATGATTATAAATCTTCCAAGGCATCTTTCATTTTGTCGAAGAAGCCTTTTTTCTTAGGATTGACCGAGATATTGCCAGCTTCCGCAAATTCTTTGAGGGCTGCTTTTTGACGGTCGTTGAGGCCAGTCGGCGTCACAACATTGACAGTTACATACTGGTCACCCATGCTTCCACCACGCAGACTCGGTGCTCCCTTACCACGCAGACGGAAACGCTTGCCAGTCTGTGTTCCTTCTGGGATATTCAGCTCAACATCCCCGTGAACAGTTGGAATATCCACACTGTCACCAAGAGCTGCTTGGACAAAGTTGAGATTGAGCTTGTAGTAAATGGTAGAGCCATCTCGCTCAAACTTATCACTCGGCTCAACTTGGACCACGACGTAAAGATCTCCATAAGGACCGCCATTAAAGCCTGCTTCACCTTGACCAGACAGACGGACCTGCTGACCAGTTTCCACACCAGCTGGGATTTTCACCTTAACGCTGTGAGCCTGTTTTTCATGACCCGTTCCGTGACAGGTTTCACAAGGACTTTTGATTTCTTTTCCTCGGCCATGACAGACATCACAGGTCACTTGCCGACGCATCATGCCAAGCGGTGTCTGGGTATCAACATTGATGACACCTGAGCCATGGCAGCGACCACAGGTAACAGGGCTAGTTCCTGGCTTAGCACCAGACCCGTCACAGGTACGACAAGTCGCTTCGCGGTTATACTTGATTTCCTTCTCAGCTCCGAAAATCGCTTCTTCAAAGCGGAGATTCACACGATACTGAAGATCATCCCCTTGGCGCGGAGCATTAGGATTACGCGAAGCACCGCCACCAAAGAAGCTAGAGAAGATGTCTTCGAAACCGCCAAAGCCGGAGCCATCAAAGCCACCGAAGCCGCCTGCACCACCGCCAAAGCCACCATTAGCTCCCGCTGCACCGTATTGATCATAGGCTGCCCGCTTTTGCTCGTCGCTCAGCGTTTCATAAGCCTCTTGGACTTCTTTATATTTGTCCTCCGCCCCAGCTTCCTTATTAATATCGGGGTGGTACTTTTTAGATAATTTCCGATAGGCTCTCTTGATCTCATCCTGAGAAGCATTCTTAGAGACACCTAGACGGTCATAATATTCTGTATTGTTCATATAAGATACCAAGACCGTAAAATTCGACTGAAAAATAGGAAATCAGGCGACGGAGCGATGCCCCTCGGCTGATTTCTCTTTTTTCCGAAAATTTAGGTCGGGTTCAGTTCCTTTCTTTAAATTTTAGAAAATATTGATCAGAGGGTATTTTCAAATTCATGCTTCATTTCAGCAAACTCTTCTTCTGATAAAGTGAATATCAAGTCCTCTTCCGAATATTGATTCCGTTCTTTAAAATAGTTGTCAGCATTATCTACCAAACCTAGACTAAGAAGCACTTTTCTCGCAAACGCTTGATGTGCAAAGCCAACAGCCGTAATGATGTTCTTATTTTGCAGGACCGCTTTAGCTTTGAAATTCTCCCGTGGAAGAAATTCAAAATAGTCAAAGAAGTTTTGCCAAATCCCACCAGTAAATTTAGTGTCCTTCAATAAACCTGCTTTCGCCAATAAAATGGGCGCTGAGGAAATAGCTGCAATTAAAACTTCTTGCTGCTTCAAACTTCTTAGGAAAGAAATCAATTTTTCATCATGCAGAGTAGGAACAATATCTATCATTCCTGGCAAAATGACACAAGAATAGTCTTCGATAACTACTTCATCCAGTGTTCCAGTAGGTTGACAGGCTAATCCTTCTTCCGATCTTATAACATTTCTATCTGTAGCAACATAATCAACCTCAACACCAAAAGATAGAGCTAAAGTACTGGTCAGACCAACTACTTCATAAAGTGAAAAATTAGGATAAATTAAACAGAGCACTTTCTTCATAAGCGTCACCCTCTAGTTTAGCGAAAAACAGAGGCTGGGTTGCAACCTCTGGATTTCTTCCTATCATTACGACGTGAAATTTTCAAAACAATATTTTTTGAAAAATTTTTGACGCGGTAGCTGATTGGATTTTAGGTTCGTCTTTTAGACTCCCAAAAATCCTAATCATCCTCGCGGGGGTTCGACTACGAACTAAAAACTTTCAATTTTTAGTTCTGTCTCACCGCCTATTTCTCAGTAAACTCTCCGTCTACAACATCGTCGTCTGCTTTAGTTGAGCCTGCGTTTTCAGCTCCTTCCGCTCCTGCTTGGGCTTGTTGAGCCGCAGCAGCTTGTTCATAGAGTTTCACTGCCAACGCTTGAGCTTTTTCGTTGAGAGCTTCCAATTTCGCTTTCATGTCGTCCAAGTTATTATCTTCTTGCGCTTTCTTAAGTTCATCAAGAGCAGCTTGGGCAGCGTCACGCTCTGCGTCGAAGCCTTTACCTTCTGTTTCCTTGATAGTCTTTTCAGTCGCAAAGATAGCTTGGTCAACTTCGTTACGAAGGTCAACTTCTTCTTTACGTTTCTTATCTGCTTCAGCATTCGCTTCTGCATCCTTCATCATGCGGTCGATTTCTTCGTCAGTCAGGCCGCTGTTAGATTGGATGACAATGTGTTGTTCTTTTTGAGTTCCAAGGTCTTTAGCTTTAACAGATACGATACCGTTCTTGTCAATGTCAAATGTTACTTCGATTTGAGGGATTCCACGAGGAGCAGCTGGGATATCTGTCAATTGGAAACGTCCAAGAGTCTTGTTATCTGCTGCCATTGGGCGTTCACCTTGAAGAACATGGATATCAACGGCTGGTTGGTTGTCCGCTGCTGTAGAGAAGACTTGTGATTTAGAAGTTGGAATTGTTGTGTTGCGGTCAATCAGCTTAGTGAAGACGCCACCCATTGTTTCGATACCAAGTGACAATGGTGTTACGTCAAGAAGGACAACGTCTTTGACATCACCAGTGATGACACCACCTTGGATAGCAGCACCCATAGCAACTACTTCATCAGGGTTCACTGATTTGTTTGGCTCTTTACCAGTTTCAGCCTTAACAGCTTCCACAACTGCAGGAATACGAGTTGAACCACCAACCAAGATTACTTCGTCGATTTCTGACAAGCTCAAACCTGCGTCAGAAAGAGCACGGCGAACTGGTTCTTTAGTTCGCTCTACCAGGTCACGAGTCAAATCGTCGAATTTAGCACGAGTCAGAGTCATTTCCAAGTGGAGAGGTCCAGCATCCCCAGCTGTGATAAACGGCAAGCTGATTTGAGTAGAAGTCACACCTGAAAGGTCTTTCTTGGCCTTTTCAGCTGCATCTTTCAAGCGCTGAAGCGCCATCTTGTCATTTGACAAGTCGATGCCGTTCTCTTTCTTGAACTCAGCCACCATGTGGTCGATAATCTTTTGGTCAAAGTCGTCACCACCGAGTTTGTTGTCACCAGCAGTTGCCAATACATCAAAGACACCATCACCCAACTCAAGGATTGAAACGTCAAAGGTACCGCCACCCAAGTCAAAGACCAAGATCTTTTCTTCTTTATCTTGTTTGTCAAGACCATAAGCAAGGGCTGCTGCAGTCGGTTCGTTGACGATACGTTCTACTTCAAGACCTGCGATTTTACCAGCGTCTTTAGTCGCTTGACGTTGTGCATCGTTAAAGTAAGCCGGTACTGTGATAACCGCTTTGCTTACTTTTTCACCAAGGTACTCTTCTGCATAACCTTTCAAGTACTGCAGAATCATAGCTGAGATTTCTTGCGGAGTGTATTCTTTACCGTTAGCAGCTACTTTTTCAGATGTTCCCATTTTTGATTTGATGGAAATGATTGTATCTGGGTTTGTCACTGCTTGACGTTTTGCCGCATCACCAACGATGATTTCACCATTTTTGAATGACACTACAGATGGTGTTGTACGATTTCCTTCTGGGTTTGCAATGATTTTGCTTTCAGTTCCTTCAAGAACTGCAACTGCTGAGTTTGTTGTACCTAAGTCAATACCGATAATTTTAGACATATTTTTACCTCTTTTTACTTTAATTTTATTTTCAATACTCTTTGGTTCGTTCGCTCATTAAAAGCAAAGTTGAACGAATGTTTTCTTCCTTCATAGTTTATTGTCGTTTCGGACAAGATTTTTCAAGTTTTCTAGCCTAGTTATAGACCACTACCATAGCCGGTCTTAGGATACGGTCATGAAGTTTGTAGCCTTTTTGGAAGACCTGCGCTATAGTGTCAGCTGGGTGCTCATCATCAGCTGGAACTGTTTGAATGGCCATATGATAGTTATGGTCAAAAGCTCCGTCAGCTGGAATTTCTTCGATGCCCTCTTCTTTGAGAGCATGAATCAAGCTTTCCTGCACCATTTCCAGCCCCTTTTTGACATCATCTGTCAGACCTTCAACGGCAAGCGCGCGCTCCAGATTATCTATCGAAGGCAAAATAGCTTTTGCCAAGTCCTGGCTGCGGTATCTTTGCAGCTGCTGGCGTTCTTCATTTGCTCGGCGCTGGATGTTCTGCATTTCTGCATGAGCGCGGAGATATTTGTTTTCAAAATCTTCTGCCCGCTCATTAGCTAGTTCTAACTCTGATTTTTCAGGGCTTACTGATTCAGCTTGTTCAGCTGTTTCTACAGCTTCCTCTTTTACTTCCACATCTTCTGGATGTTCTTCTTGTTTATGCTTTGCCACAAGGCACCTCCTTTTTAGGAATATTTATACTATATTTAATGGACTTCGTAGTGATTGCTGCTCAAATAGCGATAGAAGTCTGTCAATTTCATGGTCAGAACGCGATTGACGACATTCATCTGACTGACTAGCCGCTGGTAGTCAAGATTGACCGGACCGACAACTGCCAGCACTCCGAAGCCTCGATAAGGAATCAGGAATTTGCTGGAAATTAGTGTCAAATCAGCCAAACAGCTTTCTCTACTGTCTGCCACTCGCACACTTTGCATCTGATCTTCAGCCAAACTATCGCGAATTTCAAATGCTACTTTCTGCGGGTCATCAAAAAACTGATAAGCTGACAGATCTGAAAATTCCAAGAGCTGAACCTTGCCAGACAGAATCACATTTTCCTTGAAAATATCACCAAAGATATGCTCAAAGAGCTGGATGACATTGTCTGTCGTAGTGAAATAGCGTTGGATAATCTGCGGAATTTCCGTCCGAATCTTGTAATGGATGTCCAGTACTGTCTGTCCCAAGAACCGCTCCCTTACTAGGCCTTTAAGCCTATCCAGGTCTTCTCTTAGGAAGTTTCGCGGAATCATAAACTGACTGGTAATGGTATTGGACTCATCCAAGGTGAAGACCGCCAGAGCCGTGTGCTGACTGAGCACTACGATGTCAAAAGCTGTCAGGCGCTGCCGACTGGGTTCTACATCCAGTGCAACAACCGTACATCCACTGAGCTTGGTCAAAAGGTCTGCTGCCTGTTGAAGAATGTCCTCCAAGTTGAAAAACTCATGGTCAAAGGCCTTGATAACCTCATAAAGTTCATTCTCAGCGAGACGATCAAAGGACAGAGAATGCTTGACGAAGTACTGAAAACCAGCCACGCTAGGCTTACGGCCGCTAGACGTATGCGCCTTTTCCAGAAGCCCCTGCTTTTCCAAAGCCGCCATATCGTTTCGGATAGTAGCACTACTGGAATTGATAGAATCCTGCAGGGCTTTGGATCCGACCGGCTCGTGGGTCTTGGTAAAGATATCAATAATCAAATTCAAAATCTCATTTTGACGCTCCGTGACCACGGCATCACCTCCAATCAAGATTCTGCTGTTGATTAGCACTCAGCCACCTCGAGTGCTAACTCATGATTCTATTATACACTCTTCTACTCCAAAGTCAAGACAAAAACTCAAAAAATTAGCACTCTTTTTACAAGAGTGCTAAAAATCGGTCTAGCGACCTAGATTAGTCGTCCAAGATTTGTAAACGGCGCATCAAATAGAAAGAAATTCCTGCAAAAAGAAGCAACCAAACTAGAAAAGCCAAAAATTCTCCACTCCACAAGTGAAAATGAGACCAATCTCTCATATAGCTAGTAAAGAGACCCATAAAGCTATAACGCAGCACCTTAAATAAATCTTCGCTCATATTTGAAAACATAGGAATAAATGCTGCCAAGAGCATAGCCGGAACGCTAAGAGATTGTGCCATGACCTGATTTTTACAAAGCAAGCCAACCATTAAAAAGAAGAAAATTAAGACCAGCATGGTCAACAAGAGAACCAAACTATAGCTGAATACATGATTAGAAAGCTTAGCTCCCACCAAAAGTGGGGTAATGACGATATAAAAAATTCCAATAATCGCTGGCCAGATTAAGGCGGAGAGAATGTATTTACCCGCTGTCACACCAGCCAAGCGCAAACTTTGCAAATTACGTTTTTCTCTTTCCTCAGCTAGGATGATGATGATAGGTGTCCCAACAGACATGGCTAGAGAGAAAGGCAGAGAGATTGTAAGCAACATAGTAGCTAGTTTATCCGCTCCAATTTCCTTACCCGCTCCATTCAGTGAAAAAATAAATTTATAGAGAAAAATGAGGAAAATTGGCATGAAAACCTGCAATAGAATACTTTTATTAGCTAGCGTCACTTGACCTCTCAGCCAAATCATACCTTTTAATTTATTAGACATTTAAGGTACCTCCTGTCAAAGTGATGAAAACATCTTCCAAAGTTGGTTCGCAGGAATGAATACTGATAACATTGGACAAATCCAAGCCTCCTTGCAGTTCCTCAAAAGGCACTGTCTTAGTCGTCAAATCTAGATATTCTAAACGAACCTTCTTATCTGTATTATACTTTTGGATTATCTCATGCGGACTGCCTACTTCAACTAATTTTCCTTTACTTAGCAAGGCCAAGCGATCACACAAGAGGGTAGCTTCCTGCATATCATGAGTCGTCAGAAAAATAGTTGTCCCCTGCGCTTTTAGTTCCAGCAGCAATTCGTGAATGGTGCGAGAGGTTGACGGATCCAAACCACTGGTTGGCTCATCCAAAAAGAGCAGTTTAGGTCGATTAATCAAGGCACGCACCAGTAACATGCGCTGCTTCATACCCGTAGATAGTTTTTCAGCCACCTTGTTGCGACTATCATAAAGCCCCACTTTTCGGAGAAGTTCATCGACTTCTGTCATATTAACACCAAAGAGCATAGCATAAGCCTTGAGATTTTTATAAAGTGACATCTTTTCATAAAAACCGCTGCCATCGCTGACAATCCCAATCTGCTCCAGGATTTCTACCTTTAAATCCTCAACCGGTGCAGACAGCACATGAGCTGTCCCAGCATCTGCAGACAACTGACCAGTCAAAATATTGATAGTCGTGGTTTTACCAGATCCAGAAGGCCCTAGAAAGCCAAAAATCTCTCCCTCTTGGATGGAAAAATCAATTCCTGCTAAGGCTTCTTGTTCCTTGAACTTCTTTTTCAAGCCTTGCACTTCAATAATGGTCTTTTTCATTGTTTTCCTCGCTTTCACAACAGTATTTAACAAAACTGCAATCAATCTTTCAGTTCCTGCCTCATTTTCCAAAAACGCAAGGCAATATGGACCAATTGACAGAACAGAATGAGCAATATGACACAATCTATTGCTAAGATTGATTTGAATAATAGACTTGCTTTCAAACTCTTCTGGAAAATATCTAGAATGAGATAGGTAGTGACACACAAAACCATGATGGCTGGCAAAAAACGCCATACAAGCAAACGCTTGACCATTTCTAGCTTAGACCATGCGTCATTATAGATTTCAAGATCACTGTCTGCATCAATCTGAGAAACCGGCTTTCGGAAATAAGAAAATTGATTAAAGTTTGTAATATGCTCCCAGCCACAATCCTCAAACAGTTGATAATAGGATTCCTGCTCCGCCTTCTTCATAGGGTGAAAATCTAATTGATAGGCCACGTCCTGAGGCGGACAGGACTCAAATGTATAACGAACCGCAACAAGAAAGGGAGAATAACTTACTTTTTCCAATTTCCAGCCTTGGCTATGCATTTTTTTAAAATAAGCTGCTTCTCTGTCATAGTCTGCAATGGTAAAGATTTTATAGACAATCTTCTTTTCCATCAAACTTCCTCCTTACTATTGCGGTAAAGGCGCTCAATCCGCTGGATTTCCAACTCTAAAATCTGTCTTCCAAGCTCCGTGATAGAATAGAGTTTTCTCTTTTCTTCCTCACGAACAAAGGCAATCAGACCATCTTTCTCCATCTTTGCCAAGGTTCCGTACATGGTTCCCGGACTGATAGATAGTTGTCCTTCTGTCAGCTCCTTAACTTTTTGAGTAATACTGTAGCCATGCCTTTCTTTCTGAAGACAGAAGAGGATATAAAAACCTGTCTCTGTCATTGGTACATAGACTCTCCTAAGCTTTTCTGTCAATCCACTCATCTTTTTATCTCACTTTCACCTCGATATATCGAACCTTGATATAAAAAATTATATCGCAGTTCGATATAGTTGTCAAGGGTTTATAAATATTTTTACAGAAAGTGATTCATTTTTATCTTTCAATACTTGTAGCTGATTTGATCAGAAGTTAAAAGGATTAGAGACCTGCATTCTGATAAATCAGCATAAAAAAGCCAGGAAAACCTGACTTACTTGTTTATTTTCCTGCTGCCTTAAGCAGGGCGATATATTCTTCCAGAACCAGATTATGCTTCTGCATATACTGGGCATTCTCCACACCGACATAGCGGTAATGCCAATTCTCAAAATCAACTCCAGTAATATCACTCTTGCCATCTGGATAGCGAAGGACAAAGCCATACTGCGGAGCTAGTTGGGCAATCTTAGCTGCCAATTCATCCTCCTGGCCTTCTGGAGCACTCATATCAATAGCCAAGCCCGTTTGATGCTCACTGGCTCCTGGAAGCTGCACCTGCTTCAGCACGATGCTGACTGCTTCTTCATTCGACAAGCCTTTGGCGACTTCCCCAGCAACTTTTTCGTTATAGAGTTCCTCCTGCTCTGCTCGGCTGCGATAGCCAGAGATTAAAGTTTCTTCAGGAGCTATCGCCTGGGCTGCTGCTAGAAATTGCCGAGTATTTTCAGCAATGCGGCTGTCGACCTGTACCTCTCCGATCTGAGTCAGATCAGGTGTCTTTTCTTCTTGCTGGTTGTCACGATTGACCAATATCAAATTCCAGTCAGTAGAAGAAACCTTGGGCAAATCAGACTGCGAACTCTCTGAGCTAGAAGAGCCCTTCGTAGCAGAACTGCTAGACGAACCCGAAAACTGAATCTTTGCAAGCAGATCTTGTAACAAGGACGGACGGAAATAAATCGCCGTTCCTCCAGCTGCCAGACACAAGACGATTAACAGCAAAAGTGTCAACCCAATCTTCTTAGACTTCGATTTTCTCTTTTCTTTGCGATGTTTAGCGCGCTTCAACTTCTTCCTCCATTACTTTGGCACCGGCCTCTCGATAAGACATGTCTCCGACGCAAGCTACTGTGAATTTACCGTCTTCATAGTCTACAACCGTCACACTGCCATTGTCCAAACCATGAGGCCGAGTTCGATTGATTAGATAGACAAAGGTTCCGATGGTCATGCCGTGGCTGACTACAAGAGCATTGCCACCACCAGCAGCTTCCAGCTCCTCAGCTATGGCTGAAAAGCCTTCCCAGATTCGGCCGCTGAGCTTTTCCCAGTTTTCTGCCCAGCCTGCTGTATCGACTTCTACAAGGCCTTCTGCCAACTCAGCATAGCTAAGCTGATGAACATGCTCAATATTGAAAACCCGGGGCATCACACCCATAAAGAGCTCTCCATCATAACCACCATCAAAACTGCCAAAGCACCATTCGCGAATCCGTTTGTCAAAGGTATAAGGAATCTGTTCTGTCAAACCCAGCTCCTCTAGAATAATGCCCATGGTCTGAATAGTCCGGCCACTGTCGCTGGAACGGGCCAATTTGAAATCAAGCCCAGCTTCTCTCAAGCCAATGCCCAACTCATGAATGCCACGTTCCCCAACTTCAGTCAATGGGGTATCAGACCAGCCTTGGGCCCGGCCGATAGTATTAAACATGGTTTTGCCATGACGAACCAAGTATAATCTTGTTTTTGCCATTTCATCTCCTCCGTTGTTCTTTTCATATTATACCATTTTATGAAGAAATTGGCTCCATCTGGCTTTCAAAGCAAAAAGCAGGAGTCTCAAAACTCCTGCTCATTCTTGATTTTCTCGATCCAATATGGCTGCACCAACCTGACGATAAGACACATCACCCAAGGCCTGGATGCTAAAGCGACCATCTTCATACTCCAGCACTGTGACACTGCCATTTTCGACATTAGGATTTTTCGTGATATTCTCATCAACCAGATAAGCCAGGGTACCAATGGTCATACTGTGGCTGACGACCAGAGCATTCCCGCCACCAGAGGACTCCACCTCTCTAGCAATGGCTTCAAAGCCTTCTAAAATTCGACCGCTAAGCTTGTCCCAAGGTTCAGCCCAGCCAGCCGAATCCACTTCTACCAAGCCATTCGCCAAATCAGGCCAACTGAGTTCCTTGTAATTATCCGCTTAAGAACTCGTGGGATAACGCCATGAAAGAGCTCACCCCCATAGGCACCATCAAAACTTCCGAAACACCACTCCCGGATGCGCTTGTCATAGCGATAGGGAATCTGGCCAGTCAGGCCCAGCTCCTCTAGGATAATGCCCATGGTCTGAATAGTTCGGCCGCTATCACTGGAAAAAGCCCTGACAAAAGGCAAACCCGACTCTCTCAATCCGATACCCAGCTCACGAATACCGCGCTCACCTTTGGCAGTCAGCGGGGTATCAGACCAGCCCTGAGCCCGGCCGATTGTGTTAAACATGGTTTTCCCATGTCGAATGATAAATAATTTTGTTTCTGCCATCTTTTCTCCTTGTTTAATCGAAAAGGCCTGTCTGCACAGACCTGATTTTCTTATTAGTTTTTAAAGCTGTGAATAGGCGCTGGAATCTGACCGCCCCGCGCGATAAAGTCAGCTGACGAAGCCTGGTTGACCTTCATGACCGGAGCTGTTCCCAAGAGCCCGCCAAATTCAATCATATCGCCTTCCTTGCCTTTCGGAATAATCCGCACAGCTGTTGTCTTCTGATTGATGACACCAATCGCCGCTTCATCCGCAATCATGGCTGCGATGGTTTCAGCCGGTGTCGCCTCTGGAATAGCAATCATATCCAAACCTACCGAGCAGATAGCTGTCATAGCTTCTAGCTTTTCTAGATTGAGCGAGCCATTTTGGACAGCCGCAATCATGCCCTCGTCTTCTGACACAGGGATGAAAGCACCAGACAAACCACCAACCTGATTGCAGGCCATGACACCGCCTTTTTTGACTTGGTCATTAAGCAAAGCAAGCGCCGCTGTCGTGCCATGAGTACCGACTGTTTCCAAGCCCATTTCTTCTAAGACACGAGCCACTGAGTCCCCGACTGCTGGCGTCGGAGCTAGACTCAAGTCAACAATCCCGAACTTGACGCCCAGACGCTCGCTGGCCATCTGACCGACTAACTGACCAATACGGGTGATTTTGAAAGCTGTTTTCTTGACTGTTTCAGCTACCACATCAAAGCTCTCACCACGGACCTTTTCCAAGGCTCGCTTGACAACACCAGGCCCAGAAACACCGACATTGATGACCACATCTGCTTCACCAACACCATGGAAGGCGCCTGCCATAAAAGGATTGTCCTCTACTGCATTAGCAAAGACGACCAGCTTGGCCGCCCCCATGTCAGAAAGCTGGGCTGTTTCCTTGATAATCCGCCCCATATCCGCAACTGCCGTCATATTGATGCCAGTTTTGGTTGAGCCGATATTGACAGAGGAGCAGACCTTGTCCGTCTCAGCCAAAGCACGTGGAATGGAATTAATGAGGATTTCATCGCCTTTTTGATAGCCCTTTTGAACCAAGGCCGAGAAGCCACCGATAAAGTCAACACCAATTTCCTTGGCCGCCTTGTCTAAAGCCTTGGCCAAAGGCACATAGTCACTACTGTCTGTCGCTGCCCCAATCAGAGAAATCGGAGTCACAGATACCCGCTTATTGACGATGGGAATCCCGAGCTCGGCAGCAATTTCATCCCCAACTGCTACCAGGTCTTTCGCTTTGGTCGAGATTTTTTGGTAAATCTTTTCCGCCGCTCGATTAATATCTGTGTCAATGCAATCTAAGAGTGAAATGCCCATGGTGATGGTCCGAATATCAAAATTCTGCTCCTCAATCATGGCAATGGTTTCTGTTACTTGTCTAATATCCATCCTTCACTCCTTAGATATTGTACATGGCATCAAAAATGGCTGCGCTTTGAATGTTGATTTTAACGTTGAGCTCTTGACCGAAAGCTTCAAACTTATTGCGAAGAGCCGTAAAATCTTGCTTTTCATCGCTGGACACCAAGGCCATCATGGTGAAATATTCCTCCAAAACGGTTTGGGAAATATCATCAATATTCAGCCCCAGCTCCGCAATCTTAGTGGAAACTCCGGCTACAATCCCTGTTTTATCTTTTCCGACAACGGTAATAATTGCTTTCATGCTTGGCTCCAATCATTTTTAGTTTGTCTCATTGTAGCATAAATTCGAGGATTTTGTATACTATTTCAGAAAATAAAGGCAGAAGGTTCGGATATTGCAAATAGCACTTGAAACAAGGAAAATTCTCATATGCGCAGTAACTTACTGAATTACCAAGCTTTCTTTTCCTTTAGGGTTCTTGCTTTTAAGACAAAGACTTAAAAATCACACCTCCCAATTGATGCAAGGTGTGATTTCAGTAATAAGTGCTGCTATTTTTCCAAATAGGCATGAAGCGAACAGGTAGGAAAGACCAACTCACCCGCTATCCCCCAAGGGAGCTATAGATACATCTATTATCCTTACAAAGAAAAATCAATCTTTAATAGAAGCATCCAAAAAAATGCGATCTTTTATAATCTTATTATAAAGTATAATCTCACAGCTTTTAAATTGGCTTCATAACAACTCACAAAAAATACTTCAGCAAGGAATTTCTTTCTAAATATCCCCCTTAAACCACAATACTTGCTTAGTTATTTTGCTTTTTAGCTTTTTTCTTATAGAGAGCATCTAATTGCTCCTCATAATCCCAACGAAGTTTTGAGCGTTCTTCACCGATATCATCGATTTGCTCAAGAACATCTTTTCGAAACAACTCTGCATTAGTATCCATTTGAAAAATATCGGAATACGCCTCCACAGGCAGTTCTCCGTTTGCTATTCGGTAAACTTCATCTTTTAATTGCTCTGTCGTATGAAGGACATAAGACAAATTGTCTTCTAAATATTCCTCTTTTTTCTTTAATTCCCTCATCTTTTTATCAAACTGTTCATCCAGTCTATAAATTTCTGCATTCATCTTTATCACCTATAACTAACTTTTGATTGGACTTGTTAATTCTGGTTTTGGCATTTGGGATAGATAGTCTTTAGCTGCATTTGCTGCTTGACCTTCTAGCCCATCCGTGATATTCGTGTTATATGTGTTTTTGGCATAATCTTGCAGTTCTTGTGCTTTGGTATCTAACGTTTGTTGAAGCGCCTCTCTCTTGGCCTTGGCAGCTACTACAGAGACTGTAACGGCCGCTTTTATAGCTAGTCTTTGTTGGCTCTTCAATATTTCTATTATAATATTTTCACTTATTTTTTCTGCCATAATTATCCTTTACTTTTATCGTTTAAACTTGAGTACAATCAAGAGAAGGCTGCAAAAATATCTGCAGCGCCTTGAGCATCTACTTGCTCCAGATTTTGTGCACACTGAATCATACTTTGAGAGAAATTAGTTATCTTAGTTTCAAATTCTTTTAAATGACTGATATTTGACTCGTTAATCCCTGAATCCCACAAGTTTTCAAAGGACAGTTCTGACATTAGTCCCTCTATCTCCGAATCAGACAATAAAAAACCCAAAATCTTAATAGCACTTCTACTATACTCAATAAATCCCTTAAGATTCGATTCGGCATCAGCCAAGGCAGTTTTCACTTCAGATATCTTTTGTTCAATATCTGAACCAGCCAATTCTACAGCAGTATACAACAGCTGGCTCCTCAGCAAAATACGATCTTCGTAACTACCTGCACGCTTGATTCTCTCGTGTAAGTTATTCGGATTATTAAGATCGAGATTCTTTCGATCCCAAGCCAAGGACTCCTTCTTTGCATCCTTGATGATTTTTTCATATTCCTTTTCATAATTTTTATATGTAGCTTTGAGTTTATCTATGTTATTAGCAATATTCCATGCTTCTTCCAAGCTCAACCCCAATTTTTCTTTTATCACAAGTACACTTTTTAAAATCTCTGATAGGTCTCCGCTCTTAATACTATCTTGTAGTTGTCCCGCTAATCTACTAAACTCACCCGGACTCATGGTTACTAATTTTTCAATCGCTTTTTCTGGAACATATTTTTTTATATTTTCAATGCTCTTTTTGTTTAATTCCGCAAGTTTATGACCTGCTTTCCATAATTCAGGATGATAGTCTTCAGAAACCTCCAAGAGATTTCCCTTACTATCTATCTGATAAGCGCCAAAGTCATGGGAGGAGTGTTTATCCATCATACTTGTATATTCGATCGGAACTACCACTCTGACATCACCAAGTTGCTGATCCCAAGGTTTATCACGATTGAGCATACTAACAGGATCAAAGGGATTAACATAATAAATTGTTTTAGCATCTAATTGTGGGATTTTATCGCCATAACCTGCTTTTTCCAGACTTTTAGTAGGATCCGGACCATCAAAAAGAACAATCTGACCAACCTTATTCAACTCTTTCTCATTAAGTCCTGCAACCCCTTGTATCGAAGTCATCGTCCCCAATGAATGAGCTGTTATATCCATCTTGGCATCTGGTGCTGCATATTGATTTAGTTCCGCAATTTTGGCCTTCATGCCTTCAGTAGCATGCTTGGCTTGTGGAACAATCGCGTCTGTCAGTGCAAAAGCTGCATCATTGTAAACCCAGTCTTGGAAGTTGAAATCGCTAGGGTTGTAAGTCTGCAAGTATCCACCCCAGTCCTTTTGTGCCTCATCTATATCAATTCCGAAACCATCACTCCCACGAACAGCAAAATAGGTCTGTTTGGTATTTTGGTTGATCGTATCTGTATCCGTGACATAATAAGCGTGGTATCCAGTTTCTTCATCCTCTAACAACTTTTTATTATCCGGTTGAAGATAAACCTTGCCACCATTTGGCAGATCCGTACCCCCGCCATGAGTTACTTTACCTTCCGAATCTTTTCCATCTGTAGAGAAATTAAATTCAACGGATTTCCCTGAATCAAGTGTTTTTTGAATTTTCGGATCCAATTGTTCATATGGAAACTTATTTGGTCTATCTCTGTAAGCTGATTCTGCTAATGAAGCATATAGATTATCAAAACTTTTTAAATTCCAATTACTCAAATAATCTTCCCCCTATTCTAATGTCGGATCCTATATACATCTCATCTAAATTTAATGTATTGTCCTCATTAATTGGGATATCTACTCCCCAACTCGATTCTTCAATATTATTTATACCTCCATAAACATTCATATAATATTCAGGAGTTGTCAGTCCACCATCACTCCATTGTGTATGATCCCAATCAATCTGAACGGATTCAACTTTCGGACTTTGTGCTTTTACCAAATCTATAATTTCTTGCTCATGCTTTTTTAGATAAGCGAGCTGTTTTTGTTTGATGGCTTCTTTATCATCTTTGATAGCCTTTTTTGAAGAAGTAACTTCCTTATCTTGTTTATTACTTTCTTTTTGAGTCATGGCGCATCCTCCTAAACTTACTAATACCACTATTGATGTAACTGTTACAAGTATGATTTTCGTTCGTTTCTTCATAGTGCCTCCTTGTATTGATTTGTTAATATTATACCGCTAATTTATTCTTCTAACAATACCAAGAAAGTTAAAATTTTTCTTTTTAAAACTTTTGGCTGTTGCCTTCTTGGATGGTCAACAAATATGTATTCATGACATTGATTTGCCTAAATCAAGTATTATCCATCTTTCCAAATCTAATTGTTCATATGGAAACTTATTGGGTCTATCTCTGTAAGCTGATTCTGCTAATGAAGCATATAGATTATCAAAACTTTTTAAATTCCAATTACTCAAATAATCTTCCCCCTATGTTAATGTCGGATCCTATATACATCTCATCCATATTTAATGTATTGTCATCATTAATTGGGATATCTACTCCCCAACCTGATTCTTCAATATTATTGATTCGCCCAAAAACATTAATATAATACTCGGGATTTGTAAGACCGCCATCACTCCATTGCGTCTGATCCCAATCAATCTGAACGGATTCAACTTTCTGACTTTGAGCTTTTACCAAATCTATAATTTCTTGCTCATGCTTTTTTAGATAAGCGAGCTGTTTTTGATTGACAGCTTCCTTGTCATCTGCAATATCTTTTTTTGTAGAAGTGACTTTCTTATCTTGTTTATTACTTTCTTTTTGGGTCATGGCACATCCTCCCAGACTTATGAGCGCTACTATTGATGTAACTGTTGCAATTATGATTTTCGTTTGTTTCTTCATAGTATCTCCTTGGAATGTTTAATTAATTATCAAGATCTAAATTTCAATTAGGAAAAAAGATTACCTCTTATTCTTAATTGATTACTAAGGAACATCTCATCCATATTTAATGTCCCATCATCATTTATTGGAATTAATATTCCCCAACTTGAACTTTCAGTATTATTGAAACTTCCATAAATTTGCAGCATTTTTCCCCCACCTTGAGGAGTACCATTACTCGCTTCACTCCATCTAACACCATCCCAATCAATCTGAACGGATTCGACTTTTGGACTTTGAGCTTTTACCAAATCTATAATTTCTTGCTCATGTTCTTTGAGATAGGTGAGTTCTTTTTGTTTGATGGCTTCTTTATCATCTTTGATAGCCTTTTTTGAAGAAGCAACTTTCTGATCTCCTTTATTACTTCCTTTTTGATTCATAGCGCATCCTCCTATACTTACTAGTGCTACTATTGAAACAACTGTCGCAATTATGATTTTCGTTTGTTTAGTCATAACGTCCCCTTAAATTTTTTGATATCACACTAATTTCTCTAAAACAACTGGTAACATCCATACTAATTTTTCAGTCACTCAAAACTCAATATTACACATCTAGTGTACTATATAAATTTTTAAAAATCTATAAATTACTAAATCTTAGCATGCTATTTTCTTAGACTTATTTTACAAATCATAGCCCCCATCTAGGGAGCACATACGCAAGACAGGTGGTTTATTTTTCTTGTACCTTGGAGAGCGAGAGAGGCTGAAAGCCACATAACTACTTTTCTATCTTCAATATCTTTGTCCCCTCTTCATTACAACTAATATTACTCTGCTAACATTACTTCAATTTCTATCGAAGAACTTGTTCTAAAAGCTTTAAAACAAAGAGATAAACAAAATCATTAAATTGACTCTTTTAATTTCTTATATGATATAATTATTTTAAAAATCATATTAGTGAGAAATATTATGTCAAAGACAAAAGGTAATAAAAAAGAAATTCTTCTAAAGTAAAATATATCCTAGGAAGCGGAGCTTTAATTTTAGCTTCTACAGTGATTCTGCCTAAAGTTTTGAAAAAAACTACAAATTATTTGTATAAAAAGCAAGTAAAAATAACTAATCGTCGAAAAATAAATTTTGATTGTAAAGACAAATTGGTTAAAAAATCTGAATATAAAAAGGTAGAAGAACATGCAAATTAATACTGACAATATTGCGCAACAATGTCTCAATGCTATTAACGATAGAATTCACAATTTAAAAAGATTAAACATCATCGTAATTGGGAAATCAGGCGTCGGTAAAAGCACACTAATCAACAGTTTGTTTAGAGGTAATTTTGCCGATACTGGACTAGGCCGACCAGTAACTCAGGAAATTCGCAAAATTGAAAAAAATGGATATCCTTTGGCTATCTATGATACACCCGGCTTTGAATTGTCATATACCCAACAGGAGAGTGTCAAAGATGAAGTCATTAAACTAATTAACAACGGTTACTCTTCTAATGATATCAATGAGGTCATTCACTGCATTTGGTATTGTATTAATGTCGGTTCCAACCGTACCTTTGATAGCTCGGAAGTGGAATGGCTCAGAGAGTTTTCCGAGAAAAATAAACAGTCTAAGGTCCCAATCATCGTTGTCCTTACTCAATCTGTACCTAAGAAGAAAGCACTAGAAATGAAAGCTCATGTTGAGCAGGAGAACTTAGATGTCTGTAAAGTTGTGCCAATTTTAGCTCAGGATATGGATTTTGATGAGGAATATGTCGCTAAAGCTTTTGGATTAGATACTTTGATTGATGTAATGTCTGAAGTCTTGCCAACTGAACTACAGGATACACTGCAAAATATCCAAAAAGTATCTCTGGAATCTAAAAAAAAACATGCTAGGGCAGTCATTGCAACTGCAGTAGCAGCAAGTTTTGGTGAAGGTTTCGCACCAGTTCCATTTGCAGATGCCTTCATGCTTGTGCCGACTCAGATAAGCATGATTACTGGCATTACTGTAATTTTTGGGCTTGATATCAATAAAACCTTTCTAACCGCCTTTGTATCCTCAACTTTAGGATCTGGGGGAGCAACATTCCTTGGAAAAACAATTGTTTCTAATATCCTCAAATTTATTCCCGGAGTAGGAACGGCAGTTGGCGGAACTATTTCCGGAACTACTGCCGGATTAATTACAACAGCTTTGGGCGAGGCTTACCTATTTTTAATGGAACAAATATTTAAAGGAGAAATAAGCAAAGAAGCACTAGGTACTCCTGCCGGACAAAAACAAATGACAAAACTTTTTAAAGAACAATTATCTAAAAAAAGATAATACCCCAAGATTTTGAATCTTGGGGTATTTTTAGGTTAAATTCCTTTTTACATCAAAAAAGACATCCAAGAGAAAATTCTTGAATGTCTGTAAAGGTTGATAGTATCGGATTGATTAACGTTTTGAGAATTGTGATGCTTTACGAGCTTTCTTAAGACCTGGTTTCTTACGTTCTACCATACGAGCATCACGAGTAAGAAGGCCTGCGCGTTTCAATGAATCGCGGAAGTCTGGGTCTACTTGAAGAAGGGCACGAGCGATACCGTGACGGATAGCTCCTGATTGACCAGCGTAGCCACCACCATCAACGTTTACAAAAACGTCGTATTGACCAACAGTTGAAGTAACTGCGAATGGTTGGTTGATAACCAAGCGAAGGTCAGCGTGTGGGATGTACTCTTCAACATCTTTTTTGTTTACAGTGATTTTACCAGTTCCTGGAACAAGGCGAACGCGTGCAACAGCGTTTTTACGACGTCCAGTACCTGCATATTGTGCTTGTGACATAGCTTATTTGTTCCTTTCCTTAGATAAGTCCTGAAATATCAAGAACTTCTGGTTGTTGTGCAGCGTGAGTGTGCTCAGCGCCTACAAATACTTTCAGCTTCATACCTTGAGCGCGGCCAAGAGTATTGTGCGGAAGCATACCTTTAACTGATTTTTCGATCAAACGAACAGCATTCTTAGAGCGAAGCTCACCTGCTGAGATTTGTTTCAATCCACCTGGGTACATTGAGTGAGTGTAGTAGATCTTATCAGTCGCTTTTTTACCAGTCAATTTTACTTTTTCAGCGTTGATAACGATTACGAAGTCACCAGTATCAGTGTGTGGTGTAAAGGTTGGTTTGTTTTTTCCGCGAAGTACGCTTGCTACAACAGCAGAAAGGCGTCCAAGAGGGACATCAGTAGCGTCCACTACATACCATTTGCGTTCAACTTCACCTGGCTTAGCCATGTATGTTGTTTTGTTCATGATTTCTCCTATGAATATCGTTTTTGTTTACAGGGCGGATGTTCCGGTCCGCGAGTTATTTGAAAGGTTCCGGGGCCTTACAAATGGGGTAAACAATACCGCCTACTATCATATCAAAAATAGTAGGCAAAAGCAATAGATTTGAAGCAATTATTTATGAAATAGCGATTTCATTCTTTCTTAATCTTGAATGTCTTGGGCAATACTAAAGAGTCCCAAAGTTCCAGGACCAGTATGGGTAGAAATGACAGGTCCCAGAGGCATGAGGAGAACTTCCTCCACTTGGTCGCTTTCCAGCAGCTGGGCTTTTAAACTCTCAGCAATCTCTTCGGCACCTGCATAGGCGATGACCACCCGCGGGTCAGCAACTCCCTCCAGAGTCATGCGGACCACTTCGGCCTGAGCCTTCTTCTTTCCGCGAACCTTAGCGACCGAGTCCAGAGTTCCATCTCCCTTGACAGCGATAATCGGCTTGATATTGACCAAGCTCCCCATAAGCGCAGCAGTTTTGGAAATCCGACCGCCCCGCATGAGGTGATTGAGGTCATCAACCAGAAAATAGGTCTTGACCTTAGGCACCAAGCTCTCAATCAAGTCCGCAGTCTGCTCCAAGGTCTGGCCTGCCGCTCTAGTCTCTGCTGCCTTCATGACTAAAAGTCCTTCACCCATGGAAGCCGCCTTGGTATCAATGATGCGAATCAGCGCATCTGGAAAATCTTCCAAGACTATCTCCCGTGCCATGACTGCACTCTGATAAGTACCCGATAGGGCCGAAGCAAAGGCTACATAGAGAACTGGTGTCCCTTCCTTGGCATAGCTGCGAAAGACATCTTCAAACTGGCCGACATTAATCTGGCTGGTAGTCGGCTTGCTGCCGGACTCCATCTTATCCAGAAGTTCTTGGCTGGTCAGCTTACCAGCGCCAACTGTCTCATAAGTTTGACCATCCAGCTGAATGGTCAGGCCTAGGACCTGCACATCATTTTCCTGGGTCCAGTTTTCTGGCAAGTCTGCTGTTGAATCGGTTAAAATTTTAAAGGTCATCTTTTTTCTCCATCATTTTTTGTAAATCTCGCAAAGATTGGCTGTCCATCGGTCGCAAGGGCGGTCTTTGCAGGTTGATTTGTCCGCTCAGCTTATTGAGGTCTGATTTGGTAACAGCTACTCGCTTCTCTAGCTCTCTAGCGGACACTCTCAAAGCTCCTTGGGCAAAGACAGTCCACTGCTCATTGAGATCGCTGGTCGCAACCGACACCTGATTTTTGGGTGTATTGAGCTCAGCTGCCAAGCGCTCGATATAGTCATCTGCCGTTTCCTCCTCCTCGGTGAAAACGACCGTTACATTAAACTCCTCATAGGTCTGCCGAACTCCCGGCATATACTGGGCATCAAAGACGCAGATAACTTCCAGTCCTTCAAAGCTGGCATAATTGCTGAGCTTCTGGAGCAGAATCGTTCGCGCGGCATCTAGTTCTCCGCGGTTAAAGTAAGGACGAGTCTCCCGCCAAAAGGCCGTCATATTGTAGCCGTCCACCAGTAAGATTTTTCTTTTCATAGGCGATTGCGAAAGACTTCATACATGAGAATTGCCGCTGCGACACTGGCATTGAGGCTCTGGACATGCCCATTCATGGGAATGGAAATCATCTCGTCCACCTGCTTTTTGATATTGCTGGAAATTCCCTTACCTTCGTTACCGATGATGAGGGCCAGCTTGCCTGCTGTATTCCACTTATGAGAAGGTGTCCCCTGCATATCCGTCCCGAAAATCCAGAAACCAGCTTCCTTGAGCTTATCCAGAGTCTGGCTGAGATTGGTCACACGGGCAATGGGAATATGCTCAATGGCACCCGTTGAGGTCTTGGCTACGACTGGTGTCACACCGACTGCCCTGTGCTTGGGAATGATGACTCCAGTCACATTGGTCGCGTCAGCCGTCCGCAAGATAGAGCCTAGATTATGCGGATCAGTCAGACCATCCAAAATCAGCAAGAGAGGATTGTCTTCCTGCTCTGCTTTTTTCAACAGAGCCTCGAAGTCAGTATAGGCAAACTCGGCCACTCGCAGAACAAAGCCCTGGTGAACAGCCCCGTCAGTCATTTCCTGCAGGGTCTTCTTAGGCGTCCATGAGATGGAAACCTTCTTTTCCGCTGCTAAATCTTTGATTTTGTCGACCTTTTTACCACGCAGGTCGTCTTGAATGTAGAGTTTATTTCCAGTGTTAGCCGCGAGAGCCTCTGTCACCGCATGCACACCGTAGACAATATCGTTTTTTTCCATAGGACTAGTATAACACAAAGGCGAACAAATGGCGGCAGGATTTACTCAGGCGAGACAGAATTCTGCTCTGATAAAAAGCAATCAGCAGCTTCCAAAATTCCCTACCAGTCATGCTATAATAGAAAGAAGTCTAAAAAAGGAAACCCTTACTCATGTCTCTCCTCCAACGCACCATCAAGCTAGTATTAGCTACCTGTCTCGCTGCTTGGCTGGCTGACTTTTTAGGTCTGGCCTACTCAACTTCAGCCGGAATTATTGCCATCCTCAGCGTGACTGATACCCGCCGCAGCACTGCTAAGCTAGCTGGTAATCGCTTTTTATCTACCCTGCTGGCTCTGGCTATCGGAAGCCTGGCTTTTCACTTTCTAGGTTTTCATCTCGGAACATTGGCCATCTATATCGCAATCTATGTGCCTCTGGCCTTTCGACTTGGCTGGGAAATTGGTATTACCCCCAGCACCGTCCTGGTCACCCATCTGCTCTTAGAAAAATCCACCTCCTGGTCACTCCTTGGAAATGAGCTAGCTCTATTTCTCATTGGAACTGGTTTTGCACTCCTTGCCAATCTCTATATGCCCTCGCGCCAGCAAGAGATTGACAGCTACCACGAGCGGGTAGAGGAACAGCTGAAAAAGATTTTGCTACGCTTTGAATATTTCTTAAAATCTGGAGACGGCCGAAATGATGCAGCTCTGATCAAGGAGCTGGATAAGATTCTGCAGCAGGCCTTGCAGCTGGTCTATCTGGATCACTCCAACCACCTCTTTCACCAGACCAACTACCATATCCACTACTTTGAAATGCGGCAGGCTCAAAACCGTATCCTACAAGACATGGCCGGCAATATCAACAACTGCCATCTAGCAGCCAGTGAAAGCTTGATTTTAGCCCGCCTCTTCTCCCAGACCGCTAAGCAACTGAGCCAAGAAAATCCCGCCCGAGACCTTCTGGACGAGATTGACAACTATTTAACCGTATTTCGCGAGCGGCCGCTCCCTAAGACCCGCCAGGAATTTGAAACCCGTGCCATACTTCTGCAGCTCCTGCGAGATTTGGAAACCTTTATTAGAATTAAGGTGGAATTTTACGAAAATTATAAAGAAGACTAGCTGTTTTGTTTGGCAAATAAAGTACTAACATCAAAAAAGAGATAAAGACTTTTAACCATCTTTATCTCCGCATTAAAACAACAAGTTTTCATTTCATGACATCGGCTATATAGCTGATGTCTTTTTAATTAGGTTCCTTAATATCATAAACCTTGTTTCCCTTAAAATAGACGTAATAGTCCTTATCATCCTCGTCCGCCCAAACGAAGCGAGTAAACATACCTGTCACATCCAGTCCACGTGGTTTACCTAGTTTTTTGACAACATCTTGGGCTGACATTCCTTTAGAAATACCGCTTAAACTTTCCACCTGCTTAGAAGAAGTGAATGTAATCAGCTTATTCATGACAACAGAATTTTCATCATAAGCAATAAGGATAGTATAATTATCCGACTTCCACAGGTCACCTCCACTACTGAGCTCTGAAGTTGGCTGACCCAACTTAGCACGTACTTCATCCTTTTTAGTAGCAACCCGATCAGACTCCTCTTCAAAATAAATGAGATTGATTGATTTAAATTCTTCCCACTTATCAATATCTTGCATATCAGTAAGGGCATCCAAAGATTGACCAAAATCATTAAAGAGAGTATATGGATCATCTTCAATTGCAGAAGACGAACTAGATGAGCTATAGTCATAGTCGTCATCAAAGTATTCTTTTTTCGAAGATGAACTCTGTTTTCTAGAGTAGCTAGAGCTAGATGAGGACGAAGTATTGCCACTTCGTCTGAAAAGAGGGACAAACATGCAGGCGCTAAGTGTCATCAGACTAAATAAGCATACTGCAAACAATATAAATTTTTTCATAAGATTCCTTTATTCAATTTAGATACATTATTTTACTGTATCTTAGGTTTATCTATCGCTTTTTCATAAAACATAAGAGCGTTATTACTAAATATTACTCTTCGATATCAATTCCTTTGGATTCAAATAAATCACGTACTTCTTTAGAAAATGGAAAGATTGTTCCGTCTATGGTTTTTAAATTCGAAAACTGTGATAGCTCTTTTTCACTCACATTTTCCAAATCAAATTGATCATCTTCACCATCCCATAAAGGGATTAATTGCGCATAGATATCATTACCTCCATCAAAGAAGAGGCTTTCCACATTCTGCGCATACTCTTTAGGTATTTCTAACCGTTCGAAATAAGCCTCTACTTCAGGAATTGGTGTCTCATCAAAGTCTTCTGGATCTACAGATAATTTCTCAGATTCACAAAAACTATAAACGTTAAATCGTGGCTCAAGCACGTTTTGTTCATACATTAACTCCTGAATAATAGCCAACTTGAAATTAAAATTGTCAAATTGTAAGAAATCACTCATAAATTAGTTCCTTTCAAAATCAGAACGAAGCCTCTATTTTCCGAATACACCAGTCAATCAGTTCTTCCAGTCGCTCAATAGATTCAGTCATATGCAGGTAGCCCATGACTGCTTCAAATCCTGTAGACATACGGTAAGTAACAATATCTGCATTCTTGGCCTTGGTGTGACTATTAGCATTGCGGCCACGTTTGTAGATATCCTCTTCCTTTTCTGTCAGGATCCCTTCTTCCAGCATGAGAGAGATAAGATTGGCCTGAGCCTTGGCAGAAACGTACTTGGTCGCTTCCCTATGCAGCTGATTGGGCTTAGTGAGCCCCTGAAAAATCAGGTGACGTCTTATATACATGGAGTAGACAGCATCTCCCTCAAAGGCGAGAGCAATGCCGTTAATCAGGTTGACATCAGTCACGGGTCCACCTCACTCCGTCCTTGGTATCCAAAAGCTTGATGCCCTGAGTGGCCAATTCATCCCGAATACGGTCTGCAGTTGCAAAGTCTCGATTAGCACGCGCTGCTTGGCGTTCCTCAATCAAGCGCTCAATGTCTGCGTCCAAGACTTCTTCTACAAAAACAATACCAAAAACTTCTAAGAGCTTGGCAAATGCTTCCTTAACTTCAGCAGTGTAGTTGCCAGAATTGATCCACTTGGCTAACTCGAAGACAACCGTGATACCATTGGCTGCATTGAAATCTTCGTCCATAGCAGCGGTGAATTTATCCAGAAAGGCTTGCAGCTGATTAGAGTCTGCCTGACCAGTGAAAGGCTGCTCATAGGTATTCTTCAAATACTTGAGATTGGTCGCTGCATCATGAACAGCTTTTTCTGTGAAATTAATCGGCTTGCGATAATGCTGGGTAGCAAAGAAGAAACGCAGCACCTGACCATCAATGGTCTTGAGGGCATCATGAACAGTGATAAAATTGCCTAGAGATTTAGACATCTTAACATCGTCAATATTGACAAAGCCATTATGCATCCAGTAGTTGGCAAAGGTCTGACCAGTCTTGGCCTCTGACTGGGCGATTTCATTGGTATGGTGAGGAAACTCAAGGTCAGCTCCACCACCATGGATATCAATGGTATCACCCAAAATCTCTGTCGACATAACCGAACACTCAATGTGCCAGCCTGGGCGACCTGCTCCCCAAGGACTGTCCCAAGAAATCTCACCTGGCTTAGCTGCCTTCCAGAGAGCAAAGTCCACTGGATTTTCCTTACGAGCAGTCTCCTCATCTGTCCGACCAGAAGCACCCAACTCCAAGTCTGCCAAAGTTTTGTTGGCTAATTTGGCATAATCACGAGACTTTTCCACGCGGAAGTAGACATCGCCCTCTGACTCATAGGCGTAGCCCTTGTCAACCAAGTCCTCAACAAAACGGATGATGTCAGCCATAAACTCCACCACCCGCGGATGACGAGTCGCAGGTTTCACACCCAGAGCTGAGACATCCTCACGAAAAGCTGCGATATACTTGTCCGCCACTTCTTTTGGTGTGATGCCTTCTTCCTTGGCGCGATGGATAATCTTATCATCTACATCTGTAAAATTGGAAATATAATTGACCTCAAATCCCCGATACTCAAAATAGCGACGAACTGTGTCAAAAGCTACTGTTGAGCGGGCATTGCCGACATGGATATAGTTATAAACCGTCGGACCGCAGACATACATGCGAACCTTGCCCTCTTCAATGGGCACAAATTCACGTAGGCTGCGGGTCATAGTGTCGTAAATTTTAATCATGCGGTCCACTCCCTTCTCTATTTCTGACTTTTTCGGCTGAAAACCAGCTCTGCAAAAGGGCCAAATTGTCTGAGGCTATCCAGTTGGTAAAAGCGCTGCCCTTCCTCTTGGGTAAAGAGGGGAACCCCCTTTCCTAGGATAAGGGGCGCTATCTGAATAATGAGGTGGTCGAAAAGATCCGCATCCAAGAGCGGTCCTACCAAGGAATTACCACCAATCACAAAGACATTTTTGCCTTTGTCAATCTGGTGAACAAAGTCCACCACATCCCCAGCTACTGGCTGGTAATTGCTGACAGGCAAGTGCCTATCATGCGTAAAGACATAGTTTTCCGTAGCTTGATAAAAACTTTCTACATCTTGCAAATCTTGGATTTCCTCAAAGGTCCGCTTGCCCATGATGGTGATATCCATTTGCCTGTAAAAGTCATCATAGCCTGTATCCTCTACAGAACCAAGCTGATGCAGCCAGTCTATCCTGTGCTGGCTGTCTGCCAAGTAGCCATCCATGGTGATACAGCCGTAAAAATATACTGCCATTCTTGTAGTTACCTTTCTAGTTCCTTTGCTATTGTCAAAGCGATAGTGAAAAAAGTCATGGCATCAGCTGTCCGCTCTTCATGGCGAGCATCCCAGGTTCGGTTATGATGATCCACATAGTCAGCTGTGTAGAAGAACTGATAGACTTTACTCTTGCGAAATTGACTCCAAGCCATGATAGCTGAAGCTTCCATGTCCACCACTTTGGCTCCCGCAGCCAAGCGACGCTTGACCTTATCAGGCGTTTCTCGATAAAAGGCATCAGTCGTCCAAGACTTGGTGCGGATATGCTCGATATTGTGCTTGTCAAAGATGGCTTCCAGCTTAATCAACAGGGATTCATCATAGGAAATTTCGTCACCCGGTGGGGCATAGTGATAGCTAGTTCCTTCATCTCGCAAAGCAGCCGCCGGAAGGATAATTTTATCCGCCTCGATTGAGCGATCCAAAACGCCACAGGAACCTAGAATGATGAAATTCTTGAAGCCTCTGGCTGCCAACTCCTCAAGTTGACCAACTATCATAGGAGCCCCAATCGGAGCCAACATAACTGCTAGTTTGCTAGGACCTTGACCATAAATATACCATGGATGCTGTCCGTTTATGCTTTTCAAATAGCCTCCCTGATAGACTTCTTCTGACTCAATCAAACGTTTCAGAATTTCCCCGTTAAAGGATAGGATGATGGTTTCACACACTTCACCCTTGTCATTGACTGGCTTTTCAGTTGGCTCAATCACTGCTGCTACATCTTCAAATTCCTCTAATAGCATAAGTTCTCTTTCTTTAAGGCTTCAGCAAATCCGCCTTCATCTTTTCTATGCGGCGCAGCTTGGTCTCATCTTTCTTGGCTTCACTGATATAGCGAGCCCATTCGCGCTGGTGGCTAGGCGGTAGTTTGGTAAAGCGCTCCTTGGCAAGACCGTCCAAACCTTCTTTCAGTTCAAGGACTACCTGCTTTAAAATAGCATCTGATAAATCTGACATGTCGGTTCCTCCCGTCATATTTTACTTAGATAACTTTGCTAACCTTTTCTATAGACTTGATGAATGGTGGCTGGCTTCACGGGCATGCTCTAGCTTGTCTAGATAGTATTCCCGTTTTTCCTCTACCTCGTGAATGGTTGGCTCGTCTTTCTCACCGTGAACACGGACAATCTTGGCTGGTACGCCAACCACCGTCACATCACTTGGAACATCAGCTACAACAACTGCACCAGCTCCGACCTTGGCCTTCTCGCCAATCTCAATTGGTCCGATAACTTGGGCATGGGCAGAGACCAGGGCACCCCGACGGACGGTCGGATGGCGTTTACCTGTATCCTTGCCCGTCCCGCCTAGGGTCACACCGTGGTAAAGCATAGCCCCCTTCTCCACAATGGCCGTTTCACCAATCACTAGGCCACTGCCATGGTCGATGAAGACACCTGACTCAATCTGAGCACCGGGATGAATCTCAATCTGGGTCCAGAAACGCCAGAATTGACTGTGCATGCGCGCCAGCAGCTTAAAGCCGTGCCGCCACAAAAAATGCGAGAGGCGGTGGGCCGCCAAAGCTTTAATGCCTGGATAGGTTAGCAAGACTTCCAACGACGTTCGTGCCGCTGGGTCATTTTCCTTTACAATATCAATGGATTCCTTCCACCAACCCATACTAGCCTCCTTCCTTCTCTAAACAAGGAGAGACGAGAACTAGGCTCGCCTCTGCCGATTTCTGATGAGGTCTACAGGGATAAGTGACCTCTTATTCTTCTGTTTTAGGGCTTTCTTGATGGTCTTTGTGACCTTTGTACTCCTTGTGCGGATGATGTCCCTTGTCATGGTGATGCTTTGGCTTATCAGACTTTGGTGGACGCGGCAGCAATACTTTCATGGAAGCATCTACTCGGCCTTTGGCATCAATCTTGATAACCTTGACATCCACTTCATCACCGATTTGTACGACATCTTCGACATTATTAGTCCGAGTCCAAGCCAGCTCTGAGATGTGAACGAGGGCATCCGTCTTGTCAAAGAGATTGACAAAGGCGCCGAATTTCTCAATCCGAACAACCTTGGCATGGTAAACTTCATCCACTTTTGCTTCGCGGACCAAGCCAGCAATGATTTCCTTAGCACGATTGATGGCGTCTTGGTCGCTAGAGTAGATGGACACATTTCCTTCTTCATCAATGTCAATCTTAACACCGGTCTCAGCGATGATCTTATCGATGGTTTCTCCACCTTTACCGATGACAATCTTAATCTTGTCCACATCAATCTTGATGGTGTCGATTTTCGGAGCGGTCGGAGCCAACTCAGGACGCGGAGCTGGAATCGTTGCTTCAATCAAGTCCAGAATTTCAAAGCGGGCTTTCTTAGCCTGAGCCAGAGCTTCTGTTAAGATCTCAGCTGTAATTCCTTCAATCTTGATATCCATCTGCAGGGCGGTAATCCCTTCACGAGTACCAGCTACCTTAAAGTCCATATCGCCAAAATGGTCTTCCAAACCTTGAATATCCGTCAGAACCGTGTAGTTGCTACCATCTGAAATCAAGCCCATGGCAATACCAGCAACCGGAGCCTTAATCGGCACACCACCTGCCATCAGAGCCAAAGTGCCCGCACAGATAGAGGCTTGGGAGGAAGATCCGTTTGATTCCAAGACTTCTGCTACCAGACGGATAGCGTAAGGAAACTCTTCCAAGCTAGGTAAGACTTGCTCCAAGGCACGTTCCCCAAGAGCACCGTGTCCGATTTCACGACGGCCAGGAGCCCCATAACGACCTGTCTCACCGACAGAATATTGCGGGAAATTATAGTGGTGCATGAAGCGTTTTTTGTATTCCGGATCCAAGCCGTCAACGATTTGCGTTTCGCCCATTGGTGCTAAGGTCAGGACAGACAAGGCTTGAGTTTGCCCGCGAGTAAAGAGACCAGAACCATGCACGCGCGGCAGGTAATCCACTTCCGCATCTAGCGGACGGATTTCATTAACCTTACGGCCGTCAGGACGGACCTTATCTTCGGTAATCAAACGGCGCACTTCTGCGTGCTCCATTTGCTCCAAGATTTCAGCCACATCACGCATGATACGGTCGAATTCTTCGTGGTCCACGTATTTCTCTTCATAAACTGCTGTGACTTGGTCTTTGACAGCCTGAGTTGCGGCTTCACGCGCCAGCTTTTCTTCTACCTGAACAGCCTTCTGCAAGTCGCTATTATAGGCTACGATAATCTCTGCCTGCAACTCTTCATCAACATGCAGCAATTCTACTTCTGCTTTTTCCTTGCCGACTGCTGCAACGATTTCTTCTTGGAAGGCAATCAATTCTTTGACCGCTTCGTGCCCTTTGAGAAGAGCTTCCAGCATGACATCTTCAGAAAGTTCCTTGGCTCCAGACTCTACCATGTTGATAGCCTCTTTGGTACCAGCCACTGTCAGTTCCAAAAGTGAAACTTCTTTTTGTTCCTTGCTAGGGTTGATGATGAATTCACCATCTACATAGCCGACTTGAACTCCTGCGATAGGGCCGTTAAAAGGAATATCTGAGATAGAAAGAGCCAGAGAGCTACCAAACATAGCGGCCATTTGAGGCGAAGCATCTTCGTCATAAGAAAGAACTGTATTGATAACCTGAACTTCATTGCGGAACCCTTCCGCAAACATAGGGCGAATCGGACGGTCAATCAAACGGGCTGTCAAAGTCGCATCTGTTGACGGACGGCCTTCGCGCTTGTTAAAGCCGCCAGGATATTTCCCAGCCGCATACATTTTTTCCTCATAGTTGACCTGCAATGGGAAAAAGTCACCAGTAGCCATCTTTTTGGACATGGTTGCCGCAGTTAAAACGGTACTTTCTCCATATCGAACAACGGCGCTGCCATTTGCCTGCTTTGCAACCTGACCGGTTTCAACTACCAGATCACGACCTGCAAAAACGGTTTTAAAAACTTGTTTTGTCATAAAGACTCCTTGCCGAGCACATGCTCAAATTTTTTCATACGCCTTGGCTACAAAGATCAAGATATTAATCCCTTAAGCAACCCATAGGAGGTGTTCAGTTAGCACCGTGACTTTAATTTTATGTTCTTAGTAGCTTATTATATCCTCATCTTTGTATCAAGCACGTACAGACCTTATTTTACCACAATTTCAGGCAAAAGAAAAAGGCTGGAAATGGCTTTTTTCTAGAAAAGTACTGAAAATCTATTTTTCTTTTCTATAGCTGATTATAGTTGGCTGTCAGAGTTCGTTTTTTCCCTTTCGATTCGTCAAATAAGATGGCGGTATAGCCATTATTCACTTTTCAAAGAGAACTTCTTGCTTTATAATAAATACAGTGACTCATTTCAAACATGTAAAGGAGACAATCGTGCCAGAACATCAAACAGTTGAAAAGAAAGATTTTTTCTCGCTCCTTGCGACAGCCTTAGTCTGCTTTGCAGGCATCTTATCTGAAACCAGTATGAATGTAACCTTCCCGCATCTAAGTAAGGTCTTTGGCTTAGGATTGGGAACGCTGCAATGGATTACGACAGGGTATTTACTAGCAGTGGCCATCACGATTACTTTAGGAGCGACCTTAGCTCACAATTGGAAAGAGCGAACCATCCTCTTTACCGCTTTGGCCAACTTTTGCTTGGGCACACTGATTGACATGTTGGCTCCAAGCTTTCCCATCTTGATGGTAGGGAGAATCCTACAAGGAGGAGCTACTGGATTAGCCATTCCTTTGCTCTTTAACTTGATTGTTGAGCGTGTTCCTAAGCAAAAAATCGGAACCTACATGGGCTTATCTGGGATGGTGGTTAGCCTAGCACCAGCAATTGGGCCGACTTACGGTGGTTTTATGATTAGTCGTTTTGACTGGCATATGATTTATACCTTTATTCTTCCTGTCCCAATCATTTCCTTTATTCTTGGCTTTTTCTTTCTAAGAAATTCAGAGAAGTCTAGGAAACGCGCCTTTGATCTTCTCTCATTTCTCCTCTTAGCAAGCTCACTCGTCTTTGCCATTGTAGCCATTTCCAGCTTAGAAGAAGGACATATCGATTGGCTCTATCTTGTTCTCTGCATAGTGCCACTAGCCTGCTTTATCTATCGGAGCTTGAAAATCGATCATCCATTCCTAGATATTCGGATTTTAAAGCAACCGACGGTCTTATTGGCTATTTTACCCTTCTTCATTTTTCAGTTTATCAACCTATCGGCTAATTTTCTGATTCCCAACTTCCTGGTCATAGAAAAAGACATTTCAACCGCTCAGGCAGGCTTTGCATTACTTCCAGGAACCATGCTTGGAGCCTTCCTATCTCCTCTCTTTGGCAAGCTCTATGATAGAAATGGTCCTAAACCAACCCTTTTTACAGGAAATTCTCTTCTTTTCCTTGCTGTATTCTTGCTCCTTATCTTCACAAAAGAACTCACCTTAACAGCTGTTATTGCGATTTATATTTGCTTTACCTTGGGACGAAATATGGCCTTTAATAACACACTAGCCCTAGCGACGACTCAAGTTGATAAAGGAAAGACTGCAGATACGACTGCGCTGTTTCAGCTGGCCCAGACCTTTGCGGGCGCAATAGGTACCGCAGTAACGGCCGTCATCGCTAATCAAGCTCCCAATATGACAAAAGGAACTCAAAACGTCTTCACCCTGCTATTAAGCCTGGTTATCTTCGTATTCTTGTCTTATCTACTGCTTTTTAAAAAGATTGCTGCAAAGAAACATTGACTTTTATCCTCGATCTGATAAACAGCTAAAAATTACTGACTTATCCTTCTCCCCCAAAGACATTTTGGGGGATTTTTTGCTATACTATTTCTATATATGACAAAAGGAGTAGACTATGGAACAAAAACATCGTTCTGAATTTCCGGAAAATGAACTCTGGGACCTAACGGCCCTTTACCAAGACCAGGAGGACTTCTTGCGGGCCATCGAAAAGGCCAGAGAGGACATCCAGAAATTCGTCCGTGATTACCAAGGCAATCTCAGCACTTTCGAAGATTTTGAGCGGGCATTTGCTGAACTAGAGCAGATTTATATCCAAATCAGCCACATCGGTAACTACGGTTTTATGCCACAGACCACTGACTTTGGTGACGAGAGCTTTGCGCAGATTGCCCAAGCAGCCATGGAGTTTGAGACCGAGGCCAATGTCGCACTCAGCTTCTTTGACGACGCCCTGGTCGGTGCAGACGAAGCTGTCTTAGAGAAATTAGGCCAAGAGCCCCATCTGACATCAGCCATTCGCCAGGCCAAAATCAAAAAATCCCACTATCTGGGAGCGGATGTCGAAAAAGCCTTGACTAATCTGGGCGAAGTATTTTATAGCCCACAGGATATTTACACCAAGATGCGGGCTGGCGACTTTGCCATGGCTGACTTTGAAGTAGACGGCAAAGTTTACAAAAACAGCTTTGTCACCTATGAGAATTTCTACCAAAATCATGAAAATGCAGAAATCCGCGAAAAAGCTTTCCGCTCTTTCTCTGAAGGCCTTCGTCAGCATCAAAATACTGCTGCAGCTGCCTATCTGGCTCAGGTCAAGTCTGAAAAACTGCTGGCTGACATGAAGGGATATGACTCTGTCTTTGACTACTTACTAGCAGAGCAAGAAGTTGATCGCTCTATGTTTGACCGGCAGATTGACTTGATTATGAGCGAATTTGCCCCAGTAGCTCAGAAATACCTCAAGCATGTCGCTAAGGTAAACGGACTTGAAAAAATGACCTTTGCCGACTGGAAGCTGGACTTGGACAGCGAGCTCAATCCCGAAGTCAGCATTGATGATGCTTACGATCTCGTCATGAAATCAGTCGAGCCACTCGGACAAGAGTATTGTCAAGAAGTTGCCCGCTATAAGGAAGAACGCTGGGTCGACTTTGCGGCCAATGCTGGAAAGGATTCTGGAGGCTATGCTGCGGATCCTTATCGGGTTCACCCTTATGTCCTCATGAGCTGGACTGGTCGCATGAGCGATGTCTATACTCTGATTCACGAAATTGGCCACTCTGGTCAGTTTATCTTCTCTGACAATCACCAAAGCTATTTCAACGCCCACATGTCCACCTACTATGTGGAAGCACCGTCTACATTTAATGAACTCCTGCTCAGTGATTATCTGGAACGCCAGTTTGATAATCCTCGTCAGAAACGCTTTGCCCTGGCTCACCGTCTGACAGACACCTACTTCCACAACTTCATCACTCACTTGCTGGAAGCCGCCTTCCAACGCAAGGTCTATACTTTGATTGAAGAAGGCGGAACCTTCGGCGCAAGCAAACTCAACGCTATCATGAAAGAAGTCTTGACAGAATTTTGGGGCGATGCCGTTGAGATTGACGACGACGCTGCCCTGACTTGGATGCGCCAAGCCCACTATTATATGGGACTTTACAGCTACACTTACTCCGCAGGATTGGTCATCTCTACCGCTGGCTACCTACATCTGAAAAATGACGAGAATGGTGCCCGTGACTGGCTGGAGCTACTCAAATCTGGCGGCAGCAAGACTCCGCTTGAGTCTGCTATGATTATCGGAGCAGATATTTCGACAGACAAACCACTCCGCGACACCATCCAATTCTTGTCTGACACAGTTGATCAGATTATTGCTTACAGCGAGGAGTTGGGGGAGTAAAGAATAAACAAAATCAGCTTGAATTTCGTTCAAGCTGATTTTTAAATAGTTTAATAAAAATAAAGAGGCCCAAAAAAGCGGAGATAAAGTAAAATATAGGCACTAAAACAAGCGATAAATATAAGCCATCTTGTCCAGTACTGTGACTTAGTATAACTCTTCATTCGCAATAGCCCGATGAAGAACCAGATCAGACTCCAAAAAACCAGGCCTAATATCTGAGGAGCAAAATACGAAATTAAAAGTAAAACAGGAATCAACAAAGCCAATACTAGTATGATTCTTTTTTGCGTGATCTGCTCTCTAGGAATCATCCACCCCACAAAAAAACAGAAAACCGCTGGAGCAACAAATGGTGTAAAAATCATAAAGATAAATAAAATATATTTTAAAAACTCAATAATAATCATCACCACATTCCCATCGTGTTTTAAATAACCTAGATCTCTAGCGCGACCCGTTGGAAAAAATTTACCTCTACCTATTATACCTTAAAATATGCATTTTCAAACAAAAATTTTAAATTGACTCATTATTGTTATAATCGAAATAAAAAAGACCGCTCCAAAACAAGAGCAGCCTCATTTTAAAACAGGCCTATATAACCGTAATCTTACTTTATCCCAACTCCGCCACAATGGCTTTAATCTGCTGGGCAGTATGAACACCCGCTAGCTGCTTGACGACCTGACCGTCTTTTTTAAAGAGCAAGGTCGGGATAGACATGATGCCAAAGTCGCGTGCTGTAGCTGGATTTTCATCCACATCCATCTTGACAATCTTGAGCTCCTCTTCGGAAACTTCCTCTGAGAGCTTGTCAAGGATTGGCCCCTGCATCCGACAAGGTCCGCACCAAGTGGCCCAAAAGTCAATGAGCACTAATCCATCTTTTGTTTCTTGCTCAAATGTTGCATCTGTGATTGCTTTTACCATTATTTTTCTCCTTTATTCTTAGTCAAACTTTGTCAAATCCTGCTTCATCAGGAAAAAGAAGACGTCCCCGTAAGTACCCTGGTAGTTCAAATCATGGCCTTTATAAGTCAATTTTTTAACTGGGTAATAATCTGCCACTCCAATCAAGCAGGCCTGCTGGGACTGCTCAAACTCCTGATAAGACTCAAAGGTCATCTTCCGCTCCTGCTTGACAGCATCCAAATATGTGATTTCAATCATAACTTCTCCTTTTCAAAACTACTCTTGTAATTTTTATTTTATGATTATATTGTAATCTCTTTTGTTACATCTATCAAATAAAACGACTTGGAGATATCACTTCGCCTTTCAAGCCACTCACCGATTTCCTGACAAACAAAAAAAGCCTCCCATCGGAAGACTTTCCCATATAAATAAGAAAAACCAGGCTCAATGCCCCTTGTGCTTTTCCAATCGTTTTTGCTGTTTGAGTTCGAATTTCCTTTGCTTAGCCAGTTCTTTCTGCTGCTTGCGCTTGACTCGAGCAATTTTCTTTTGCTCTTCTAATTGCAGACTCAGCGCTTCCTGAGACTTTGAAGAACGTGAAGCCATCTGCTCCTTTTTAGCCTGTCTCTGCAGGCGTTTGGGACTGATGGACTTAGCCTTCTCCTTTACCCTGATGCTAGGACTAAACTGCAACCGATGATAATAACGGTTTAGAAAATCCAACAATTCCTGCGCGCTAGGCTCTGCACCAAAGGTGACTCGGCAAACTCTATAAGATTGAGCATGTTCCTGCTCGAAAAGACCGTGCCAAAATCCCTCTTCAAAATAAACTGTCAGCGTCATTGAAATCTTATCCATGACAGCACCTCCTTTAAAAAATCCCTAAGAATGGACAACCAAGGAGGAAGGTTACTGACAAAAAATGGATTTTTTGCGTCTGGACTACCAACCAGAACTGTGTTTTTATCTTAGTAGCTACAGTCTAGCAAGATTTTCTAAAAAATTCAAGATTATCAGAATCTCGCTTAGATAAGTGAATTGGATTTTCTTGTATGAAAGGCAGAAAAATCAAAAAACAAGAAAGCTCTCTTCTTGTAAAATACATTCATTTCCGCTATAATACTACAAATACTGAAAGGAGAGAACTATGAAGTATATTTGGGCTTTCTTAGCAACCTTGAGCTTGGCTGGACTGGTTCTTTTCTTCTGGCATTCCCAAACCAAATCAAATCCTACCCCTCCTAAGCCAGAAACCACACAGACAGCTTCTAGCGAGAAAATCGACAATCAACCGACTCCGACAGAAGACATCGTGTCTGAAGAATACAGCGTTTCATACGATGACAAGCAGCTCTACGGAAAGATTACTGCTCCTCGTGACTACAAGAGTAAAAAATTGCCGACCATTGTCATTGCACATGGATTGAACAACACCCTTGAACAATATGACATGTACAGCCAACTGCTGGCAAAGCAAGGTTATCTGGTTTACAGCTTTGATTTCTACGGCGGCAGCCGCCAATCGAAGAGCGGTGGACAAGATATGCTGAATATGTCGGTCAAGACCGAACTGACAGACTTGACCCAAGTCATGGAAAAGCTGAGTTCCGAGGCCTTTGTAAATAAGACCAAGATGAGCTTATTCGGTGCCAGCCAAGGCGGTGTCGTTGCCAGTCTCTATGCTGCTGCTTATCCGGACCGCGTACACAAACTCCTGCTTATCTTTCCAGCTTTCGTTCTTTTCGATGATGCCAAGGAGACCTATCGTGAGCTAGGGAGCCTTGACTTCGACCAACTTCCTGATAGCCTGACACACCACAATACTACTTTGGGCAAGATTTATCTAATCGATGCCTTAGACATTGACATCCAAGCAGAGCAGGCCAAAATCACAGCTCCGACCCTCATTATCCATGGTACCGATGACGCAGTCGTGCCCTATCAGTATGCCGTTCAAGCAAGTCAGACCATTCCAAATGCAAAGCTGGTCACTGTAGAAGGTGGGGAGCATCGTATTGACGAAAGATTTGCTATCACTGCCGCTCCTGCCATTCAAAAATTCTTGAAAGAGTAAAGTTGCTGATAGAAAAAGTTCTTCTAAAGAAATAGAAGGACTTTTTATTTGGAAAAATTAGAAGAATTAGACTAGGAAATGATATTTGAAGAGCTTACAACGAATTAAGAGGAGTGATGAATAAAAAAACTTCTGAAATCAGATAACTAATTTGAGACCGGGCTAAAATCCTAGAGAAAAAGAAAAACTACTCTTTAGTAGAGCAGCTTCAACTTTGTGTATTCAATTGAACACGTACTAAGCGAGTTGATAAAATAAAAATCTCCCCGAAGAGAGAAGACCTGGTTTATTTTACCTTACAATGCTAGAAACCATAACCGAAGATAATACTCGAGTATATCGAGGTAAGGTGACAAAAGTAAAAAAGCCCTCTGGAGTCAGAGAGCCAATTTGAGCTCGGGCTAAAATCCTAGTGAAAAAGATGAAACTACTTGTGTTCATCGAACACAGTGTCGTTTCCCTATTTTCATACGGATTTTTAACGCCCTTAGCATCATGATTAGCGACGAAGTCCAAGAGAGTTGATCAACTCACGGTAACGGTTAACGTCGTTCTTACGAAGGTAAGCCAAGAGGTTACGACGGCGACCGATTTTCTTCATCAAGCCACGGTAAGTAGCGTGGTCTTTTTTATGTTGTTTGATGTGGTCGTTGAGGTGGTTGATTTCCCAAGTAAGGACAGCAACTTGAACCTCTACTGAACCAGTGTCACCTTCGTGACGTGCATATTGTGCAATGATTTCATTTTTTTTCTCTTTTGAGATTGCCATAATTTACTCCTTTTCTTTACGCTTCATCCGAGTGGCAGGTTTGGCATGGCCTGCAACCAAGAAGAAGTTATTTGTCTTTACGACATACTTATTCTACCAAGAAGCTCTACCTTTGTCAAATGATTCTCTCCTAAATATCCTATTAGCTACTATCTAATCTTGCATTCTCATATTATATAAGTAACAGGACGAAAAAAGAAGTGAAACAACCGTTTCACTTCTTTTTATCTATCTACTGCTGAATCATATAATGTTAAAACAGTTTTATTCTCCTGACCTTTATTGGCAAAACGTATTGATGGTTGGTTTGTCAAAGGAGAAACTATCCCTATAGCAACCCTATAACCTTTATCATTATCTGTTATTCCTACGGTTGACAGTGATAATTCAACTTTCTCTTCTTTACCAGGTAACATCTTAGTTAAATCAACTGGCAGTTTCTTTGTCTCCACAACCCTGCCTGTTTTATTATAAACATAAATCTTCGTTTCCCAATTACGATAAAAAGGAGCCACTCCTTTGTTTGACAAGGTAACGGTCAGCTGGGTCTTTTCACTTTCTGGTTTTAAAGATACCGAAGGGACCCATAATCTATATCCCATATTTTTCAAAACTTCTTTATAGCCCTTATCATCTTTTTCATCAATGATTTCAGCTACTTTTGGTCCTAAGAAAGTTGTATGGGACTGTCGAACTTCTTTAACCGTTTGGGATAAATTTTTCTTTAAAATAGCCTCCATGCTTACTGCACTAGTAAATTCACCACCAATAGGTGACGTTTGCCAAGCATTAGGCATCGCAACTAGCCCGTTTTTAGCATCTTCTTGGTCATAGTCTCCACCAGATCGAACCCAACCTAACCAAACTTCTCTGCTTTCCTCTTCTCCAACCATATCGTTATACAGTCCGAATCCATGCTTTTTAGCAGCTGCAAAGGGGCGACGCATTAAAATATTGGCTTTTGGAAAAGCTTGAATCCATGGAGTAATAAACTTCTCTCGAGTTTCTGCTTCTGGTAATTTCCGGATATTCGCTTCCTCATTGATATGCCATTCACCCCAGTGACCAAGAACTCCAAGCTGAATAAAGGCAATTTGCCCACTTTTAGCCCACCTTTCCCCCATGGCGGCAACAGCCTTTTGATAATAGGATATCAAGTTTTTATCTGAATAGTTAGGAGAAAAACCCTTACCATATTCAGAAGCGTAGCGATCCCCGGGATCAGACATTTCTTTTATCAGCCAAGAAGGGATATCTTCGTGGGGAGTATCTGAAGGGTAGTCTAATACAAATCGTAAGACAATATATTTTCCCTCTTTTTTCCAACGTTCAATTTGATTACTTTCTTCTATCTTTTCCCAATTATAAACACCTTTTTGAGCCTCTAGTTCTTTCCACGTAACATCCATATATACAAGCTGAACATCTTCTGGAAGTTCTTCTTCTTCTGCTGATGGAGCATAGCCCATCAAGGGATTAGGAAGGACTTCAGTGGAATATGTAAAAGCACGATCCACCTGTTTTTTATTAAAAGAAGTAATATGAAGAGCGCCGCAAATAGTAGCTACTACTACAAAAATTAAACTATATCTCAATTTTTTATTCATTCCATTTCCAATCATGTTAACCGTGATACTCACCATTATACTGGATAAGCGTCACGTCTGAAACCCGTTCAAGATTTCGAATTCTCTCTACAAAAGTGAAATCTTCTTTCTTACAGAGGACTTCAACCGCCATTTCAATAGTATCACCTCGAAGTGTCTTTGATTTCACAAAGTATTTTATTTTACCAAAAGATTGAATGATGCGATCACCTGTTTCATCACCTTGATAATGAATAATGACAATATAAACCTTTCCTTGGTGTTGCATCCGACTAAAAACCAGTAGCATTCCAAAAATGACTACTGCTGTCACAATTGCCAAGATGTACATACCAGCACCAACGGTTATTCCTGTGGTAATGGCCCAGAACAGGTAGAGCAAGTCCATGGGATCTTTTACAGCCGTCCGGTAACGTACAATGGAAAGGGCACCAACCATACCCAAAGAGATAACCACGTTGGTACTAATTGCCAAAGTTACCATAGCCGTTAGAATAGACATCCCAATCAAGGTCATTGCGAAACTTCTAGAATAGACAACTCCAGTGAAAAATCTCTGATAAACAAAATAGATAAATGCTCCTAAAGCGATTGCTAATAATAGAGTGGCAAGAATTTTTACAGCATTTTGGGAAGTAAAATTCTCCGATTTTAGTATTGATTTTTTAATCATATCTTGAACACTCATTCTTCTCTCCAATCTCTCCTAATAATCTGTATCATACCAGTATTCAAAATCATGCAAATATCTTGTCTTTTCATAGCAAAGGACGTATTTTGATACCGCAATAAATTCTGAAGCCTGAGGTGGAATAATATCTTTGATAATCTGTGGTTGCAACTCCGTATATTTCACTTCAAAAACTAGCTTGCCTGGGGGAAGAACTGGGATAGTTGGCAAGTTGGAATCAAATATATCCAAACTACCAACAGCAGCTCGTACATCCGAATCAAAAGTCAGTCGAACAGTACCAGCGTCATAGACCCATGGCTCACGTTCATAATCAACGATTACGCGGGGACGCATAACATTTGTCATACATTCAAAATAAAACTCCCTACAAAGAGGATAGGGACTATGAAGTAAAAATCCATAGTCACCTTCAATAATTTTCTCTACCTCTTCTCGTGTTAAAGGCGCTGCTTCCTTATAGATATAATTCTCAAATTTTTTCTTTCTTTCTAGCTTGATGCTACGATCACTAAAATTATAGATTCTGATACGGTATTTTTTTCGCATCAAAATCCCTGCATCCTTCTCTTCATAGCTACTATTCCAGTAGTCATCGAAATAAAGGCTTCGGATAGTATATCCTCCATTTTGGGCATGTTTATCTAAATTAAGAATGGACTCAAAACGTTGTGTTAATAAGGCTTTTTCTTTTAAACCGATGAGATACTTCGCCTCATGACGAAATTGCTCTTTTTTATCTGTTTTCATAAGTGTCAACCTTTATTCCCCCGTCTTCCATAACATAGAATCCTGAAACCCCAAATTCCTTCGTGGTATCTGTACGATAATAATCAAAGGCTGCTTGAGAATTGCCAGTTTCATTCTTTGCAAACACTCTTATAAAGTATTGACCTTTAGGTAAGCGATCTGTCTCAATACTGAGCTCTGAAATCTCTTTTTTATCCAATATTTTTTCTTTGAAGCTTGGATCCTTAGCTAATTCTACATGATAGGTTATCTGCTGATTATTAAAATCATAAGATGGTAGCCATTTTAAGATAAGTTTCTTTCCTTCGACTTTTGGTTGATCAATATAAAACGGTTGAGGTGATTGTAGGCTCTTCTTATAAGCATGATAGTTCGTCTCAACTTCCTTAGGAAGAGCAGCTAGAATCTGATTATACTGGTCTTCGTTAAAATATAGATGCCCTAAATCTGGCATACGCGACAAATATGGTTTTACTATTTTTGCATATTCCTTACTTAAATCACCAATATTCTGCGGACTCAGCTGATTCTTATATAATTCATCAACAGTCCTCTCTAAACCTGTTCGGAATCGTTCTGATTTAAGCAAGCGCTGAAATAAATGATTTCCCCAGTAATTGCTAACTCCATACTGCCAAGAATTCTCTCCTAAAGCACTTGGTTTTCGGATTTCATACTCGCTTTTGTGTAAAGAATCATCCAAGTCCCAAGGCAAAATATACCAGCGCGTCCCGTTCTTAGGGCTATAAAGAAACATATTCCGATTTTGACTGTCAATATTGCCCATCAAGATTTGAAAGGCCATCCAATATTGAACATTTTGTGCATCAAAATACTGTTCTAGAAATTCATCACTAGACACTGATTCGTCATTTAGCTTATCTAACATGTCAATCAGCTTGGTATGATCATTGTCTCCTTTAACCTCTAAACGAGATTCAAATTTTTTCTTATCAAATTTCGGATCATCTTCTTTTCTAATGACATCCGGCTCTCTAAAAAATTCGAAATTATTAATCTTATAGAGGTGACCGCTTTGATCAAGTCCATGAGCTTCGAGAGCGGTCTTGTTTAATTGCTCAACTTGAGTGTAAATCCCATAATCTTCAAACTCTTTGGACTGTTCACCTGTCTCATCCTTAACATAGAGATGGACGAATTGAGTACGAAGTCCTACAATTTGTGGAATACTTTCTGTCAGCTTAAAAGCTAGTTTATTTCGAAATCGAAGATAGTCATAGGGATGCTTATTTAGGTTAATAGTCCGCTGGCCTTCCCATCTTCCCTTACTTCTTTTGATTTCTATCTTGTAATTTTTTTGGCTAGCTCGACTGGAACTTTGTCCTCTAATTTGAACAGTAGCATTGGGAACCTCTTCACCAAAGCCGAACTGCCCTGATTCAGGCCCCTTTTCATTCCCAACTTGTAAAAGTCCTTCTACCTGATAGCGTTTAACTCCCATTTTTTCATAGTCGTAAGCCGAATACTGATTGACTTCACTCCAGGAATGATTAGTATTTTCAACAGTATTCCCCCGTCTAACAGTCAAGTACATTGTAATAACATCAGGATCACCTTGATTATACAAGGTTTCCTTATCATAAAGATGCAAATCATTAATGTTTTGCACCTTTTCTTTTTTGACCTTTTGAGTTACCTTCTCGTCTCCATTGCCACCTCCATTATCAAACACAGCCAAAAGAATAAATGCGAGGGACATCAAGCCAAAGACTAGTAAAAATTTACCCCATTTATTATCCATCGTTTCTCCTCGCTTCTAAAGTATTATAAAGTCTAGTAAAGAATCCAGTTTCTTCATATACGATGATATCTTGACTTCCTAAGACTCGATAAGGAAGGTCTTTGGTGTATTCAGTTAGACGAGCACTTGTAGTGAAATATAAAACTAATGAAGCTAATAAAAACCCATAACCAATGAAAGAAGTATCTATAAACTGGGTTAAAATACTAAATACAACTGAAATTCCAGCAAACCACTTACTACAATTTTTAGCCCCCTCATAGTCAACAAAATAGAGCAACAACAGTAAATTAATATTTCCGACCGCATAAAGCCCATAGCCCAAACACAATGTCTGAAAATAACCTTTCATCTGACTATTAAAGCCGAGTGGTAAAACAGCCAACAAGACAATACCAACAAACATCGCTAACAAGGTTGCTAAAAGTTGTTTCCAAGATAAATACTTTAATTCATTTCTAAGAGTCCGAAGCATATCTACTTCCGTCTGATTGATTCTGTCGACACTTCCTACTCCATCGTATAATTGATAATATTTCCTGAATTTTGGATAGAATACAACCTCTAATGAGACAACAAAACTTACAGTAGAAACTAAAGTAACAAGATAAGCCAACATGGCTGATACATCATAAACAGGAGCTGTACGAAAAAGTCCTCCTATCCCCTTACTCAATGGTCCAAACCAGTTAATAACGATATGTGCAAAGAGTCCTATAAACAGATAGATACCAACCTTAAAAAGATTAAAATATTCATCAAACCAAATCAAGAACTCGAAATTAGCCTCATAACTTTTCGGAAAATAACGATACATAATTCGAATCATTTGAACCAAAATATAAGCATAGGCAATACAAGTGCTCAACAACAGACCATATGGAATAGATAAATATATGGAAACGAAACCTGTTCCAAGCATAATCAAAATAGCTGCTGCAAATGTTTTTAAGATACTACGATAGTCTTTTACAGCTGTTAAATAATTAACTGCATGCCAAATTAAGCATAGTTCACTAAACAAAAGAAGATTTAAGAAAATCTCCAGCAAAGGAATTCCAGATAAAAATAAGAATAAGCCATAGGACACAAGCCCAATTCCCAACATCATAGCCCCTGAAGAAAAGTACGAGGGCAGAATTTTTTCAAACTTTTCTTCATAGAGCATGTCCGAAACATAGCGAGTTACTACCATGGAAAATATATTAGTTACAGCCAAAGAAGCCAGAATTGAGTAGGAAATCAGCCCCAAAAGATGGTCACGCTCAACATTATCAAAACGTCCAAATACGCTAAGATATACAACAGCAAGGATAAGTAGAATCCCAAGAATCATAGGCCCCACATAGATTATGCCTGCATAGCCATATGCTTTTTGTTTGGCAAGGAAATTTCCCTTATTATATACCTTTCTTAGCTCAAAACCTAATCCTGCCATCCCTTCACATACTCCTTGTACATTTTTCTATATTGATCAATCATTTGACCATACTGGTAAAACTGTTCAATGCGTTTTTTCGCAATTCTTCCCATTGCCATCCTCTTCTCTTCTGAAGAAGCCATAGATAGCATTGCATCTGCTAAACCATTTAAATCAGTAGGAGGGACACAGTATCCTGCAAGACCCAAACTATCATCTTCTCTCCCCTCAAGCAATTCTCTACAGCAACCTACGTCTGTCGTTACACACGCTTTTCCTGCTGCCATTGATTCTAAAACAGAGAGAGGTTGTCCTTCAGAAATACTGGTTAAAATCATAAAATCCATCTTTTTAAGATATTCTTTGACATTAACCCGGCCGGTAAAAATCAGATTGTCTAACTTCAGTTTTCGAACCAGGTCATAACATTCACTAGCGTAGCCTTTGTCATCAACACCCCCCATGACATAGAGGCGAAAATTAGGCATTTGGACGGATACCTCATAGAAAGAATAAATCATGGTTTTAATATCTTTGATAGGAGCCATTCGGACAGCTGCACCAACATTGATGAAACCATCACTTTCAAAAGGAATCGCAGAGAAAGACTCATAGTCAATTCCATTTGAAATGACTCGACACTTTTCCGGATCGCAGCCCATATCTATCTGAGTTTCTCTGGCTTTTGAGAATAGACTAGTAATACAGTCCGCTTTTGAATAAATTGCATCTGAAAGAGTATAGAAAAAATCAATCCATTGTTTTCGCATAGACGGCAAAATCCAATCTGCACGAATAATTTCTTCCTCGCGCTCCCGTGTATAAATCCCATGCTCTGTTAAAAGAAGGGGCTTACCTGTTCGAACGCTTGCCAATGTCGCCAAGATACCACCATAACCTGTCGAAATGGCATGATAAGCATCTGCAATCGGTATTTCACTAGAAAGAAGGGTCAACAGAGGAAACAGCATCGAGCGAATGGTATGAAAGACATCAGACATTGGCTGCATAGCGTATCTTTCTGCACACAATTCCTGAATCATATGGAAAAAATCTTCACTAGCCAAAAAACTATCTCGTTGGATTTTTCCATCTTGAAGCATGTTAAAGATTAAGGACCAATCTGGTTTAGCACAGAAGACCAACTGTCTTAAAGATTCATATTCTTCACTAGTTAAATCTTCAGCGCTGCTTTTCCTTATTTCAGTTCCAGCTAGACTATCTAGAAAGACTTCTCGAATCTCAACTACATTTTGGGGTAACTCATAGACAAATTTTCCTTTCTTAGATTCATTTGCTCCGATCACCCATACAATAAATTCATGCTCTTTCATTTCAGTTATATATTGATGCATCCATGTAGAGACACCACCATGAACATAGGGATATGATCCTTCTAAAACCAAACAAATTCTCATTTTTACTTTCTTTTCTATATTTATTTGACCTCAATAGATATTTTATCAGATGTAGCATGCAGGAGATAGAGATTGCCTGTTAAATGTTCTAAATCTCCACCCGTCACTTTACCTGGTTGACCTTCATTAAATCGAAACATCACATAAGCTTGGCTATGGAAATTCCCTAGTTCTAATTCCAATCCAGAATCTGTTTTGCTTTGATTAATGGTCAGTATAGCATAACGTTGGATAGAACCCGCCATTTCAGAACCAGTCAAACGCCTAATATTTGGAGCAATCTTATACAATGTTTCAATTTCATTAGTAAAATCTGTATAAAGTTTTGACCAGCCTAATTTTGCACCTCTATCTTCATCCATAACATCATCCGGATGAAGGAAATGAGTTGTAACATAGTGCATATTAAGTTCAGAAAACACAGTTAAGTCTGAATAGGCATCCCACGAAGCACCTGAAACAATCCGGGGTTGCTCAATCAAACCATCATCTGCGACTTCAAACTCCTGAGAGTAAGTAAATTTCCCTGGAAAATAATTACTTGCAATACTTTTAATTTCTGGAAAGTTTTCTCGTAAAACTTCTCTTCCTTCTTTAGACAAAACATTTGAAGGAGGAATATAGATAGATTTCTCTCCTTTTGGAAAAAGCTCTTTCGTAAAGCGAAGTAACTCACTTATCGAAGAAGACATAGCTTTCTTATCTTTCCAAGTTTTATAGGTAGGAAACTCATCTCCATAATCAACTCCTTTAGGGGTCAAGGGTTGATGATTATAACCATGATAGCTTATTTCTCCTCCATTAGCTAAAAGTGATTTCCCAAAATATTTAAAACGATCTATATCTTTTTGACTATGAACATTACCTGAGGTATCATCCTCATAATTTTCGATAACACCACCTGTATACTTAACTCCGTATTTTTCGGATAACTTTAGCAAATCAGGCCACCAGATATTGGTATAAAAATCAGAGATACTCATATTATAATCTCGCTTAATATAAGTAGCATCTCCTGCAGGAACTGGTGAAGGAAAATCATCAAGGTAGAAAGCAGTTCCATTGATAACTGGATAAGCTGTCACAGACGTCATCAAACTATAAGAAGCCGCATACAAACCACGCACTGCTCTTTCATAAATTCCAAAATTATCAATAACAAATTTCCCTTGGCCATGCTTTTTTTCCCAAATCAAAGGTGTTTTTGCCTCATCATCAGTCCAAGCATGAACCTTGGCATCAGATGAGAGTGTAACTGCCCAAGCAGAATGGAAAGCACCATCAATGGAATAACTCTTTCCTCCACCAATCATAAAATCTTTATCGATAAAAATTTTCTTAACATAAGCATTCTCAAAGCTTGAATTTGCCACGCCTAATTTTTGTTCTATTTCAGCCAATCGACTATCTTTAGCCAGAGTTACAGCAAAAAGAACATTGCCCCCTTGCTCAACCCAGTCGGTCATTTCAATAGCTTTATCTCCTAAACTTTCCAAATCGCTCAGAAGTACAACTACCTTTTTATAGTCAGAAAAATTTGGTATGGTCTCTTTTGAAATATCAACTATCTGATAACCCATTCTCATATCTTTAAGGATTTGAGAAAATTGCTCTTTCGCTCGTCGGCTTGTGTCATTACTTTCATCATAAAGAATTAGGCTATCCTTAGCTAAGCTGTCAAAAACCGCGTTGGATGAAGGAACATCTTTAAGATAAGTATCCTTTTCTGAAGTAACTGTATATTGCTCGCCACTCTTTTGAATCCACAAAACAGCAGATAGCAAAAGAAAGATAACAATTACAATAATAGATTCTTTCGAATATAATAGTTTTCTTTTTTTCTTTGTCATCACAAAAACCTACGATTGCCAGAAAGCGAGACGTTCACGATTCTCTTTAGAAAGATAAATAGAACCATTTTGGATTATTTCTACCAATTCTTCTAACCTTTCTCCCTGGCTTGTTTCAAAATAATATCTTAAATAAAGCATATAAATAGCTTCTTGGTGAGGCCACTTTTGAGAAACGAAGTCCAGATATTCTTTAACTCGCTCATAACGCTTAAGCAAAAAATCATTCTCTATCAGTTTTATATAATCAGAAAGCTGCTCTTTTTGATGAAGTTTCTTTTCTAAGAGATTAGAATAATCTTTTCGCAATAATTCTCCCATCCTCTTAGTTACCAAATCCTTTTGCAAATATGCTTCTAATACAGCACAATATTCCGCTAGAACACGATAATCAGTCGGATTATCTTGGTGTTTTTTTCCAATGCCTGCAATCGAATATCATATTGTCGAGAAATTTCTGCAATCAAGGTTGTTGCATAATGGACAACCTCAGTATCATCATCCTGCCGAGCTAAGAATAATAAATCGATAAATTTAGCTGGTGCCCGACTGACGATTTCCATTAGCATCCACCGAGAAACTTCCTTATCTTTCAAAACTAGAGCTTCTTCTAATGGAATGACTTCTTCAACATGATTATAAGCGCTCTCAACTCTACTCATTTTTTGAGTATCATCTACCTCAAACCATTCATCTGGATCCTTTTGATCCAGAGAGATGTCAGTCTCCTCTTTATTTAAAGAAAGATTCAACCCCCAAAGCATGATATAGCCTAAAAACGGTAGGCAAATGGGGAAAATAATGTAAAACATAGGTAACTGAATTCGTTTTTTCTTTAAAGAAACAAACGAATGCATAGATAGAGCCACGTATAAAAGTACGAAAAAACTAGTAATCATCCACTCCATTTTAGTTTCCTTGTCTGATTTCACTTGGACTAATATGTGCCGCCAAACCGGGGTTCTTCTTCATATTAGAGAAGACTTGATAATAACCAGCTTTGTCCACCATAGAAGCTGTTAATTCATTAACCATTTGCAAGAAATGAAGTCTTGTTAAGGTCAACTTATCATAAGCAACATCTTCAATCCATATAAGATAGCGTAGGCCCGAAGCACTCTTCATCTCAACAGCAATAGTAGGATAATCTGGGAGTAATTTCCTATTAATCCAAACGGATTCATTTTCCAATCCTTCGTTTAACTGAGGATACAACTCTAATTTAAAATCAGAGAACTGTGATAGAGGATAAAAATGCACTGTGTCAGTTGAAAATTCTTCTCCAATAATTCTTTCAGCTTCAACAATGATCTCTTCAACCGTTCTCTTGTTTAAGCGTTTGAAAACATCATAAAGTTGACTGCTACCATGATGACTACTAACAACCTTTTGAACTAGCACATCTCTATCGTGAGTCGCATCTTCATATGAAAGTGTTAAGAATTCATTCTGTTCATTCAACAATTGATTTTCTTTTTCCAGTAATTCTTTCTCATCCTGATATTTCATTTGGATAATACCACAAATAAGCGCTACAAAAATATATGCAGCAAATGGAAGCCATCTATCAGTATTATAAACAATAGATTGCCATTTATTACCTGCCACTAGACTCATCGTAAACAATCCTAAAACAGATAGAACACCAGCAAATATACCGTAAACCGTACCAAAAATAGTACTAATTAGAGTTACAAATAAGAGCCTTACATCAATCATTCCTAGTTGATTGAACCTTGTTACGACTAAACTTAAGACTTCTGAAACTATAAAAGCAAGGAAGACTTCCGCGATTTTTTGAAAATCACTGTGAGAACGTAGTTTATAAACATTTCTTTTCAAACTACGAAATTCAAGCCTTCTCAACGGCTTTCCTTCACTAATAAATTGATCATACAGATCTGATAAATCATCTACGATAGAATAATGGATAAACCATCCATACCGACCGCGCAGATTATTTTTGTCTATTGATTGATATACAGGAGATAACTTATTGGATGGCTGGAAAGTAATCGAACTACGTGTCAGAGTTAAATCCTGTAATTTGCTTGCTAAAAGTTTGAAAGTATCTTGAAAAGGATTAGCTATTGTCAAAATTTCAGCCTCATCCGTCCAACTATTAAATACCTTATATACAAGCTCCGCTAAATCTTCTGAATTAATGAAATTCAGTACTTCGTCTGGTTGCTCATCAAAACTGATTGGCTGATTTCGCCGAAGATTGTCCATTAAACCATAGAAATAATCCTCTGGTTGTTTTGCAGAATAGACATAGGGGCTCCGAATAATTTTCAGAGAACCACTGTATGTACTTGCCCAATGTAAGCAAAGATTCTCTGCTGCTCTTTCCAAATCCTGAGGGAGATTAATAATTTCCGGTCCTGTGACATATAGAATATTTGACCAAGATAACTTCGTAGTATTTTTCAGGAAATCTTGCAATCTTTCCAACTCACCAATCTGTTGATTTTTATAGGTCAAATAATTTGAGAGATACAAAATTTGATCAAAATGATAATTTTCTAAGATTTCAGAGATACCAATTGACGCAGATTGTTTAAAAACAGTCACCTTTTTTAGCTTGGTTAAGTGCGTATCTCCAAAAATATAAACGTCACTATTTGGGAAAGCTTCCTCAATAAATTCTTTAGATATGTAACCTGTGTTTCCGAATAGTAAAGTTTTCACTTTCTTCTCCTTTAAATATCATTTTCCCATTTTAAAAACAAGATTTATGTTTAAAATACTTTTATGTATCGTATTTCTCTACACTCAACTTAAAATCATATAACTAATTAGGGAAAATAGCAAGCATATCAGCCCAAAATCCACATAAAATGTACAAAGCTTAGTAATTTGATAAAATTAAGTATCAAAACAGGCTGTCATCGTGTCTAAAAAATTCTTTTTCCTTATAATTTTAAATAAAAATAGCTTCAAACACCCCTATGGATATACCATAATTATACCACAAAAACCCTTTAATGAATACCGTTTACATAAGCTAAATCAAGTTTAAAACTATAAATTATAAGCATTTTTATTGAAAACAAATAATCTTGCCGTCCTCAGAAATTATAGATAAAAAATATCCTTGAATTTGAGTTATGCTTCTCAATCCCAAAGAATTCATTAAAATTTAAAATATAATATTTATAATTCAACCTCAAAGAAACCATTTCTGCCTCGGTCAAATAAACAAATTAAAACCCCAGTACTACTTCATTAAGAACTGGGGTTTAAGGTTAGGATTTTAAAATATCAAATCAAGCATCTAAGATTTTAAAACCAAGACTAGTACTATCTTTCAAAAACATCTGAACTGTTTCTAGGGAATATTCTGTCAAATCTTTACCATTTAACGATAATTTTTGAATCAAATCTGAGGTACAGGTAATAATATCAACCCCTAACTCATCCGCTTGATAAATATTATAGGTTTCGCGCGGACTAGCCCACAACAACTCTACTCCGTCTTTTTGACGACAAATAGACAGTGCTTCTTTCATAATCGGCACAGGATCCACACCCGTATCTGCAATACGTCCAGCAAAAACTGACACTATCCCTGGAGTACCTGCCTTCAAAGCTCCAACTACCTCGCGAACTTGTTCAAGAGTGAAAATAGCTGTAGCATTGATTTTAACACCTTTTGCTGCTAGACGTTTCATTAAATCAACAGTTGATTCCCCTTTAGAATTTGTCACAGGTATTTTTACATAAACATTCTCTCCCAGTGAGGCTATTTTTTCTGCTTCTTTTTCCATTGTTTCAATGTCATCAGCAAACACCTCAAAAGAAACGGGAAATTCCTTAATATCCTTTAATACTTCTTTAGCGAATCCTACATAGCTGGTGATACCTGCTTTCTTCATTAAGCTAGGATTAGTGGTAAATCCCGATACCAAACCAGAATTTAGATCCTTTAGCATAGTTTCCAAAACTGCGCCATCTGAATAAACTTTAATAGATAATTTTCGTGCCATTATTCGCCCTCTTATTCTTCTTCGTCGCAAACATTATTCAGTGCTGTATCTGATTTACTGAGGAAATTTGGTAAAAGCAATATAACTGCTAGAACTGCTACTACCACATAAATACCAACTTGACCAACAGAATCTCCTACGCGACCTAACAAAATACCAAATACACCAAAGTCAAAATCACCAAAGGTCGTATTTGCAAAACCTAGTTCACCTAATACTGGCAAAACCGCTGCAGGTAAAAAGGCTAAGAATAGGCCGTTTACAAAAGAACCTAAAACAGCTCCCTTCCGTCCTCCAGTTGCATTGCCATAGATTCCCGCTGTTGCACCACAGAAAAAGTGAGGAACCATACCGGGAATAATCAGCACACCACCTATTGCTCCCAGAATGAACATACCAATCAGTCCACCTAAAAAGCTAAAGGCAAAACCAATAATAACTGCTGTAGGCGCATAAGGGAAGAATACAGCACAGTCCACAGCTGGTACAGCATTCGGAATAAGCTTAGTGGCGATACCTTGAAAAGCAGGAATCAAATCAGCAAGTATCATCCGCACCCCTGCATATACAATAGCGACACCAACCGCAAAAGTTAGACCACTGACGATAGCAAATATAGAAGGATTCTTACCAGCTGCTAACTCTTCAACTGTTTTAGGACTACGAATCAGACAAGCAATTGTTGCTATTAGATAAAAGACAACCATGACAATACCTGTTGATATTGTAGTATTGCGAAGAAAGCTCCATTTTTCTGAAATTTTCAACTCCTCTGTACTGGTGCTGCCTTTTCCTACCTTAGATCCAATCCAGGCTGAGAGATAGTAACCCAGACTGCCAAAATGTCCCATTGCAATCTCGTCTCCGTCCGTTACCTGAAGAGTATATTTCTGTCCAATAGCTGGAGAAATAGCTGACCAAGCACCTAATATAAATCCTCCTACTGCAATCATGGCAGCTCCTTTAAAGCCAATTGCTCCTAAAACGGCTGACAATAAACAAGCCATAAAGAAACTATGATGCCCTGTTAAAAAGATGTATTTAAAGCGAGTAAAACGAGCAAATAATAAATTTAGCAATAAGCCAACAATGAGAATTGTCATCGTCTCAACACCCAGTATTTTCTGAGCAACTGATGTTACAGCTTCATTATTGGGAACAACACCTGTAATACCAAACCCTTTTTCAATCAAACTAGCTAAAGGAGATAAATTATTTTGAATAACTCCTGCTCCAGCGGCTAACATTAAATACCCTAGAATCGGCCCTAGTGTTCCAGTCAAAACTTTATGACTTGGAGTTCGAAGAGCTACTAAACCAACAAAAGCTATCAGTCCCATTAAAAAGGCTGGTTCACTTAAGATATTTTGAAACAGCGTGAGTATACCATTCATGGCTGAACCTCCATTCTTTCTTCTTATTGATTTCTCATTTCTTCTAATATAGGAACAAGGTCTGCTTCGATTTTTTTGCGATTAGTATAGCTCTTAACGATACAAACCTTTGTTCCCTCAGGAAAGATATCTTGAAATTCTTTCACTGTCACATATAGGTCTGCTCCCTTTCCGACCGCTGCATTAGAATCACAAGATTCTGCTTCTACTTCTATTCCTAAATCTTTGGCAATGGCTTCTACTTTCATCCGAAGAAGTAAGCTGCTGCCAATACCATTTCCACAAACTGTGACAATTTTAATCATCTTTTTCTCCATTCTTTATTGTTTCGGTAATGATTTCCATTATTTCATCTGGATTTTCTGCTGCAATTAACTGTTCTATGGACTCATCGTCATCTAAAATCATAGCAAGCTCTTGTAAAGCTTTCAAATGCGCAGTTGAATCAATGGCCGCAAGTACAAAAATCAACTGAACTTGTTTTTCCTCATCTCCTTTTACATCAAAATCAACTGGCTCTGCCACCTGCAGCAAACTCATTCCTAACTTGTTTACCCCCAAATCAGGAGCAGCGTGAGGAACAGCGACTTTCGGTGCTAGTACAATATAGGCTCCTAACTTCTCCACAGAAGCAATCATTCCTTCAATATAAGACTGCTCAATATAATTTCCCCTCAGCAAAGGTGCGGCTGCCAAAGAAATAGCTTCTTTCCAATCCTTGACCTGATTAGTCTGTTGAATAAATTCTTTTTTTAATAATTCTGTCAAACCATATCCTCCTCTCGTCTGACCTTGTTGCCAGCCTATCAAGTAATTCGATAGTTCTCTCATTAGCTCGGGATAGTGATGAATCGTTGTATGTCGCTCTATAATTTCTATCAACCCGTCTAAGGAAATTCCTTGAGTTTCAATCCAAGAAAATTGACTGATGACTCTGCGTTTTAACATGGTCTTTTCAATAGACTTCATAACAGGCTGCAGTAAATAGACTGGTCTTTCTGATTCAAACGGAACTGTTGAAAAAGCAAGGTCGTATTCTTCAATGTCTATCTTTTTAGCTTCATCAAGCTGGTGAACAGGCTTAAACATCATATTTGGAAAAAGATGCTTTAATTCCGCCTGAAGGATCAGGGAAGAACTCACTCCATTTGGACAGATACTCAAAGCCCTTAAAGTTTGTATACTATCTTTCTTATACTCTCCCTCTAAATATCCACCAAAATGAATCGTGAAGTAAGCTACCTCATCATCACTTAATAGTTTGCCTACGTATTCTTCTAAAGGAATAAGACTTCGTTTTACCAAATAGTAGAGTGAGCCAAAATCTGCTTTAATCTGTTCTTTCAATGGATTTATTAAAGGAATATCAAATAACAGGCGATAATACGCTGGATAAAGATGCGAGTATAAATTTTGACGAAATTGAGGTGATTGAGAAAAATCTGCTCCTGTATGAGCTTTGACCTGTTCTATTATATCTTCCATCAACTCAAATACCCTTTGGTCAGAAAAAACTTGAAGATTTCCTTCTGTACAACCTAGCAAGCGAGAAAAGATAAAATTCTTTTTGCCTGCCAACTCTGGGTAAGTTTGTAATAGTTCTTCACATAAATAAAACAAAGAATTTGTATATATCTCTCCTAAGACAATATCATCGTCAGGACATATTTTTAAACTCCCCGCTTTTAAAATAGCGATAAGACAGCTTACTTCTTTCGTTTTTTCAGACAAAAAATGAATGTTATACTTTTTTCCGAGTAAAACGAGTCTGTCTGCAACTTCCCCATCATTAAGCTCTAGACCACAATCTTCAAGCAAATATCGAAGTACCCAGCGCCCACTCGCTATTGACAAAAGCTCACTCAATGTCTTCTCTAATAGATAAATGAGCTTTTTTGTTTTTCCTGCTAAAAAATATCCCTGTTTACGAGTATAAGACAGTTCTATCTGATAAGAAAGTAAATGTTGCTTAAGCCTTTTTATATCCGACAGGACTGAATTTCTGCTCATCTGCAATAGATTCTGTAAATGCTGATTGGATACAAAGTGCTGAGCCAACAGAATGTAAAGCACAATCATTTCTAAGCGCTCTTCATGAAAAAGATAGTCACCTGTATGATGAGATATCTTTTCAAAAAGGCTATTCAAGGATACTGCCGGAGTTCTAATTCGTCCTCCTTTCACCTCAATAACTGGAAAATGAAAAGATTCTAAAACATCGTTAATTTTTTCAATTTGCAGAATAAGATATTTACGATTAATTTTTAGAAGTTTTTCCATTTCCTCAAGAGAAGAATCTGAATATTTGGATAAAAGCTGAAATTTTTCAATGAGCTCATTTGATAACACTTCTAGCCCTCCTATATTATTAGTATAAACAAAATAGTTAACGTTTTCAATCAAAATTCAGTCCAATTGTCATCAGGAAATTATCAAAAGAATTGTGCCTAAGATATATTGTAATTTTTGAATACATCCCAAAAACGTCGTAAATTAAAACCCAGCACCTATTCATTAGGTGCTGGATTTTAAAGCTCGACTTTAAAAATTGTTAAACGTTCTAATTCATCAGTAGTCAATCTCCGCCATTCTCCAAGAGCCAGTGTGGGATCCAATTGCAAGGGTCCCATCGTGAGGCGCTGAAGATCCGTAACTTCTTTTCTACAGGCAGCCACCATGCGCTTTACCTGGTGGAACTTGCCTTCAGCTAGGGTAATTTCTACGAGAGAAGACTCTTTTTCTTCGTCCAGCTCTAAAATCTTGAGCTGAGCTGGCTGGCAGGTGAAATCTTTCAGCTCTATTCCTGCAGCAAATCGCTCTACATCTGCTTGCTCCATCAGGCCAGCCACTTGAGCTCGGTAAATTTTTTCTACATGCTTTTTGGGTGACAGCATGGCATGGGCTAGCTTGCCATTATTGGTCAGAAGGAGCAGGCCGTGGGTATCAATATCCAAACGGCCGACAGGAAAGACTTCTTTCTGACGGGCAGTCTCGTCCAGCAAGTCCAGAACTGTCTGATGACGGTCATCTTCTGTCGCCGAAATGACTCCCTGCGGCTTGTTGAGAAGGTAGTAGACGAATTTTTCATAGGTCAGCCTTTGGCCAGAAACGACAATCTCATCCGCTCTCTCATCAATCTGGGTCTTAGGTGATTTCTCTGCTCTGCCATTGACCAAAACTAGCCCTTTCTTTAGGAGCTGCTTGACCTGAGCGCGGGAGCCCAGACCATTTTCTGCTAAAAATTTATCCAGACGCATCGTATAATCTCCTAACTTCCTGAATCCAATCCGCTCTTTTCTTTGCTAAATCTTAGAACAAAGAGCGAGGTCAAAATCATAGCCAGCCCCAAAACGCTGAAGATAAAGGCTGGGACATTGGAGAATCTCCCGATGAAACTGAGGACAAATGTAGTGGCCGTTGCTCCGATACTGCAACCTAAAATCACGATAGAAGTGGCTTGATTGAGTAGGGGGGCGGAAATGCGCTCGGACAGGGTGTAAAAAATGGTCGTCAGACCGACACTATAGACAAAGCCAGCACTAATAGTAGCCATGCTGAGTGACAAGAGATTTGGTGAGAAGCCAATAACAATCTGAGTCAGTCCAAAAACCAGACCAGAAAGCATCAGCAGTTTATCTCTAAAAAGACGGGTCAAACTAGCAAAGCTGATGCCCGCTGCAATCCCAATCAACTGCATCAAGGAAAGAATAACGCCTGCAGTTTGAGCTGTTCCCATACCAGACTTCTCTACAATCCCCGGCACCCGCACATTGATGGCAATATAGGTCAGCACAATAACCCCCGCCACAAAGGCAAAAGCTAGACTCAGCTGCCAATCCTGCTGGCTTAGCTTGGGAGTCAATTCAGACTGCTCTTGCTGCTTTTCAGAGGCCTTGTCATAAGGGACAAAAAGCAGATAAAGCGCTAAAACCACCAGTCCGAAGGTATAGACGAGAAAGGCAGCCTGCCAGCCGAGAGGAAGAAGCCGACTGACACCAAAAGTCAGCAGGGCTGTCCCGACTACTTCTGCCGACCCTCTCAGTCCTAAAAGCCGAACGCGTTCCTGGCCCTTATAGCGCTCGCTAACAATCGAAATAGCCTTGGCATTGAGTAGACCGATTCCCATCCCAAAAACAATCCGAGAGGCAAACATAAGCCAGTAAGACTGATTAAGTAGAGGAAGAAGCCCGCAAAGTGAAAAAATCAGAAGCCCGCTCACAATCATCTGACGCTCTGTTAGGTATTTTTCAATGACCCTATTAAACAGCAACATCAGCATAATCCCAGCCGAAGGCAAAGAAACCAGAAGTTCTACCCAACTTTCTGGAATCCCCTTATAAAAAGCAAACATGGCTGACTGGGCACTGGAAATCGAAAAAGCCGTCGTCAGAATCAAAGAAAGCGAGAGGATACTCACTTTTTCCATCAATTTTTTCATTCTATTTTCCTTTAAAATTCACACTACCTCTATCATACAGTTTTTTGGGCCAAGACGCAATTTCTTTGCCAGGAATATCATGGGTCGCTGTGGCTCCATTCAAAATCTGGTAACGCCAGTCAGTCAAAACCGCTCCCGCCTTTATTTCTTGGAGGTTTTATGTTATGATGAAGGATAGAAAAAGGAGAGAATCATGTCTGTGAGTGAAAAAACATCTGTTATTGAACGATTAACCAAACCAGCCCATTTAATTGATATGGAGGACATTATCCGCGAGGGTAATCCAACCCTGCGTGCTATCGCTGAGGAAGTCAGCTTCCCTCTATCAGACCAGGAAATCATTCTGGGCGAGAAGATGATGCAATTTCTCAAGCATTCCCAAGACCCAGTCATGGCGGAAAAAATGGGACTGCGTGGCGGTGTTGGTCTAGCTGCTCCCCAGCTGGATATTTCCAAACGGCTCATCGCTGTTTTAGTTCCCAACCCTGACGACGAAGAGGGCAATCCGCCTAAGGAAGCTTATAGTCTGCAAACGCTGATGTACAATCCTAAGATTGTAGCCCATTCCGTTCAGGATGCAGCCTTAGCTGATGGTGAAGGCTGCCTATCAGTCGATCGAGAAGTACCGGGCTACGTAGTTCGTCATGCACGAGTGACCGTGGATTACTTTGACAAGGATGGTCAAAAGCATCGTATCAAACTCAAGGGCTATAACGCCATTGTTGTTCAGCATGAAATCGACCATATCAACGGCATCATGTTCTATGACCGCATCAATGAAAAAGACCCATTTGCAGTCAAAGACGGCATGTTGGTGATTGAGTAAATAACTTGCATATCATTATCGAAAATACCTAGATAGAAACTATCTAGGTATTTTTTCTATTCTAACTATCCCGTCTCCAGAAAATAGCCAAGAGGATAACTGCTCCTAGCACTGATGGAACAACAGCTGTATCAGCAAGCATTGGTCCCCAATGGCCAAAGAGAAATTGACCTATCAAGGAACCAAACCAGCCCAAGAGGATTTTTCCGATACAGCCCATGCGCTCCCCACGGCTGGTAATAGCCCCAGCGATAAGGCCGATGATAAAACCGACAAACATACTACCAATCATATATTCCCCTTCTTTCTATATTTCTAGCAAGACTTCTCAAGAAGCAAGTGGAAGCTGTCATTATGGAATGTGCCATTTAAGGCAGCTCGAAACCTTAGATTGCCCAGTCTCCATTTCTAAAGATTGCTACGCGGCTGCCGTCTTCACGGATACCGTCAATATCCATCTGATCAGAGCCAATCATAAAGTCCACATGGACATCCGAGCGGTTGAGACCCGCTGCTTCCAGCTCTTCTTCAGAGAAATTCTCTCCACCAACCACACTGGTCGCATAGGCTGCACCGATAGCCAAGTGGTTAGAAGCATTTTCATCAAAGAGAGTATTGAATAAGGTAATACCTGATTGGGAAATCGGGCTTGGATCTGGCACCAAGGCACACTCACCTAAAGCACGCGCACCCGCATTTTCAAAGACAAGATCCTTCATAACCTGGTCGCCCTTTTCAGCAGTAATGTCCACAATCTGGCCATCCTTGAAGGTCACCTTGATGCCTTCGATGATGTTGCCATTGTAGCTGAGAGGCTTGGTGCTAGTCACAAAACCTTCAGCTCGACGGAAATCCGGTGCTGTAAAGACCTCTTCTGTTGGCATATTAGCAATGAAATACTCGCCCTGGGCATTGAGACTGCCAGCTGACTCCCAGTGGTGGTTCTTTGGCAAGCCCAATGTCAAGTCTGTTCCCGGAGCTGTGTAGTGCAGAGCAGTAAATTGCTCCTCATTTAGAACCTTAGCTTTTGAGCTGAGTTTTTCTTCATGCGCCTGCCAAGCGGCTACTGGATCATCTTCATAGACACGGCAGGTTTTGAAAATCTGATCCCAAAGCAAATCTACCGCTTCCTCATCACTGGCTGCGTTTGGAAAGACCTTCTTAGCCCACTCTGTACCAGCTGCTGCAGCGACTGTCCAGCTGACTTTATTGGATTGGGTTGCGATTCTCATCGGCTTCATAGCTATCCCCATAGCTTTAGCAGAAGCCGATAATTTCTCAGCATCCACGCCATTCAAAGCCCCCGGATCAGATGAACGAACGCCCAAGCGGCTGGCTTTCTTTTCGAGGAGATAGTTCATCTCAGCCACCTTATAGTCTGGAACATTGTCCAAGCGCTCCATCGGCGCATGGAGGAATTTCTCCCGCGTAGTCAAATCATCCGCCCACTGGACGATGACCTCGTGAGCACCCAGAGCATAGGCTTCCTTGACAATCAAGTGAGCCAGCTCACGCTGCTCCACATCAATATTGAGCGCCACCGTGTGACCCGGCTGCACATTGATACCATTGGCAACCAATAGTTTAGCGTATTTTTCTAAGTTTTCTTTAAAATTTGGCAGAACCATGCTGCTTCTCCTTTTCTTTTGTTATTTCTCTTTAAACAAGGACAGCAGGCTAACTGCTGCCACCGTACCGCAAATCAAAGCGGTCATTTTCAAAATCGTATCTGAATCAAGATCCAGCTGGTAATCAAATGCCTTTTGCGCTGGCTTATCTTCGGTATTTATTCTAAGTTTCATGAGAGAGTCCTTTCCTTTGTTAACCATCTATTGGTTTATGATGCCAGATGACTTTCATATTCCAACCATCCTGAATTAATTTACAGCCTGGCAGCAACTTCCCATAAATCTCTTCATATCCTTTTTTAGAAAGGTAGCGATCTGTTGCTAAATGATTGAGCCAAGATTTGGAGGTGCTGTGTTTGAAGATTCTTCTGGCATTTTTCAAGCCGAATCTTTTCCAGTGTCGAGGAAAATCTAAATAAGCGCCTACAACATAGGTCCAAGTTGAAGGAGTGGGCTTTTCTGATACATTGTCCATAACAAATAGGATGCCACCTGGCTTTAGTAATTTCTTACATTTTTCCAAAGCTTCAGGGATGTCCAAATGATGAAATGTCGTTCGACTGAAAATAAAATCAAATTGTTTCTCAAAAACAGCGGTTAAAAAATCATCCTGCAGTAATTCTACATTCTGTAAATCTTCTTTTTCTACTTTATCTTTTGCTATCTGCAGAAAATCCACAGAAAGATCTATTCCTGTCACATGTTGAAAATATGAAGACAGAAAAATGCAGGTATTCCCTCCGCCACAACCAATATCCAAAGCGGAAACTCTACGGTCAGGCAAATTATCCAGTAGATAATCGGGCTTGCCTTCCAAAAGAGTAGTTACCCAATCATATTCTAAAGCAACCGCATTAAATTGTTCCGTAATATTTTCCATAAACATCCTTCTTAAAAAAACTCATCAAACAGACTCAACTGGTTATCCTCTGGCATATTACCCAGAATGCCCATGTCGTCCATTTTTTCGACTAGGGTGCTAGAGAGACCGCCGCGCTTGCGGAGCTCTGTCTTGGAGAGGAATTCGCCTTCTTCCCGAGCTCTGACCACTTGGCGGGCAACGTTGTCACCCAGACCGTCCATGGCAGAGAATGGTGGGATAAGGGTATCCTCTTCGATGAGAAACTCAGTTGCATGGCTCTTGTAAAGGTCTAGCTTTCCGAATTTGAAGCCCCGCTCCAGCATTTCATTAACGATTTCCAGAGTCGTATAAAGGTCAATTTCTACATTGGAGGCTTCGTTGTTCTTACGCTTCTCAGCAATTTCGTTCATCCGGCGCTTGACGGCATCAAGTCCGCCACTCATGGTCTTGATATCAAAGGCTTTAGCCCGGATGGAGAAATAAGCACAGTAGTAATAAATCGGATGATGCACCTTGAAATAGGCCACCCGCAGGGCCATCATAACATAGGCTGCCGCATGGGCCTTGGGGAACATGTACTTAATCTTTCCACAGGACTCGATGTACCACTCTGGCACATTGTTTTCCTTCATGGCTGCGATGTAGCCATTGCGCTCTTCTTCAGAAATCTTCAGCCAAAGGCCCTTCCGCACGCGCTCCATGATCGTAAAGGCCATCTTAGGATCCAAGCCCTTGTGCATGAGGTAAACCATGATGTCGTCCCGACAGCCGATAACGGTAGACAGGTCGGCAATCCCTTGCTTAATCAAGTCTTGAGCATTGCCTAGCCAAACGTCCGTACCATGGGAGAGACCAGATAGCTGCAAGAGCTCGGCAAAAGTCGTCGGATGGGTCTCATCAACCATGCCCCGTACAAAGTTGGTTCCAAACTCCGGAATTCCCAGCATACCAGTCGGCGTACCGATTTGCTCCTGAGTCACACCCAGAATATCTGTCCCAGAAAAGAGGGCCATGACGCCGGCATCATCCATAGGAATGTCATTTGGATCAATGCCAGACAAGTCCTGAAGCTTCCGAATCATGGTTGGATCATCGTGTCCCAGAACATCTAGCTTGAGGACATTTTCATCGATATCGTGGAAGTTGAAGTGGGTGGTCTGCCACTCGGCCGTCACATCGTCAGCTGGATATTGGACCGGTGTAAAGTCATAAACATCCATGTAGTTGGGGATAACAACGATTCCACCCGGGTGTTGTCCAGTCGTCCGCTTGACTCCGGCAGCTCCCTGCGCCAGACGCTCAACTTCGGCGTCCCGGTAGAACTTCCCGTAGTCGCGCTCGTAGCCTTTGACAAATCCATAGGCCGTCTTAGCCGCAACGGTACCAACGGTACCAGCCCGAAAGGCATACTCCGCACCAAAGATATCCCGCACGTCCAAATGGGCGCTTGGCTGATCTTCTCCGGAGAAGTTCAAGTCAATATCGGGTACCTTGTCCCCGTCAAATCCAAGGAAGGTCTCAAAAGGAATATCCTGACCGTTCTTGCTCAGCTTGTGGCCACATTCTGGACAGTCCTTATCCGGCATGTCGAAGCCAGAACCATAGGAGCCGTCCGTGATGAACTCGCTATATTGGCATTTGCCACAGACATAGTGGGGTGACAGAGGATTAACCTCGGTAATCCCAATCATGGTCGCGACAAAACTGGATCCGACAGACCCCCGTGAACCTACCAGATAGCCCCGCTCATTGGAGCGCTGCACCAGCATCTGCGAAGCCAGATAAATCACGGCAAAACCATTCCCCAAGATGGAGGTCAGCTCTTTTTCAATCCGTAAGTCCACGATATCTGGTAGCGGATTGCCATAAATCTCAAAGGCTTTTTGATAGGTCAACTCGGCAACTGTTTCCTCGGCCTTTTCAATGAAAGGTGTATAGAGGTCGCCCTTGACAACCTCAACCGGCTCAAAGGTCTCGGCCAGCTGATTCGGATTGGTGATGACCAGCTTCTTAGCCAAGTCCTCGCCCAGAAAGGCAAATTCGTCCAGCATCTCATTGGTGGTCCGGAAGTGAGCCTTAGGAAGTGGAGCCGGCTGGGCATTTTCACCGTGACCAATAGTCCGGTTAATCATGGCTCCCTGACCGAGACTCCGTACGATAATTTCACGATAAATTTCTTCTTCCGGCTCGATATAGTGGACGTTCCCCGTCGCAAGGACAGGCTTGCCCAAGCGATCTCCGACCTCAATCAAATTGCGAATAATTGTCTGCAGTTCTTCCTGGTCCTTTATCTGCTCCTTGGCAATCAGTGACTCATAGATGGCTGGTGGCATGACCTCGATAAAGTCATAGTACTTGGCTACTTCGACAGCTGCATCCACCCCCTGAGAGACAACAGCGTCATAGACTTCGCCTTCTGAGCAGGCTGAGCCCAGAATCAGGCCTTCACGATGGGCATCCAGAACGGTCCGTGGAATCCGTGGGACGCCTTCAAAATACTTGGTATTGGACAGACTGACTAGTTTGAAAATATTCTTGAGCCCCGTCTGATTTTTCACATAAATGGTCGCATGCTTGACCCGAGCCTTCTTGTAGGAATTCTCATCGACCAGATCCGTATTCAAATCCTTAAGGTTGGTCACACCATGCTTTTCAGCCACATCCTTGATAAAGATAAAGAGGAGGCGGCCCGTCGCTTCCGCGTCATAATTGGCCATGTGATGATGCTCCAGAGCAATCTGGAAACGCTTGGTCAAAGGCCCCAAACCATGACGCTTGTACTCTGGATAGAGGTTACGGGCAAATTCCAGCGTGTCAATGACTGGCTGAGTGATTTTCGGCAGGCCATGACGCTCATAATTGACATTCATAAAGCCCACGTCAAAGGTAGCATTATGGGCAACGAGGACACTGTCCTGGCAAAATTCCTGAAATTCTTTCAGCACTTGCTCTAGCGGTTTGGCATTGCGGACATGCTCATCTGTAATCCCGGTCAGATCTGTCGTAAAGGCCGACAGAGGATGCCCAGGATTGATAAACTCATCAAACTCAGCGATGATATTGCCCTTGTGCATCTTGCTGGCAGCGACTTGAATCAAGTCATTGTATACCGCCGAAAGCCCCGTCGTTTCCACGTCAAAGACTACATAGGTCGCATCGCTCAGCGCCATGTCCACTTCATTGTAGACGATAGGCACCCGATCTTCTACAATATTGGCCTCCATACCGTAAATCAGCTGAATACCAGCTTTTTTGGCAGCCTTGTAGCCATGGGGAAAGCTCTGCACATTGCCATGGTCAGTAATGGCGACAGCCTTGTGGCCCCACTTGGCGGCCGTTGCCACGATTTCCTCCACCTCAGGCAGGGCATCCATAGTAGACATATTGGTATGGGCGTGAAACTCAACCCGCTTCTGGCCCTCAGGCATCAAATCCTTGCGCTCATAGTGGGTAACGGCCTGCACATCCTGCACATTCATGGTCAGGTCACGGGTGAAATTGTTCATCTCCACATTTCCTCGCACGCGCAGCCAGGCGCCTTTCTTAATCATGTCAAACTTCTTAGCTTCTTCTTCGTTTTTCATCCATTTCTGCAAGGAGAAGCTGGAAGTGTAATCCGTCATCTTAAAGTTGAGCAAGACCCGGCCGGTTCGAGTAACCTTCTGCTCCAGGTCAAAGACCATTCCCTCGAAGACCAGACGATTTTCCTCAGTCTGAACTTCAATCATCGGGGTAATCTCTGCCTTGTCCAGCTTTGGTTTAGCCGCCGCCTTGCGGGCTTGGAAGTCATAGGCTGGCTTTTCCTCTGGCGGTGGCGCCATCTGCTGCAGGGATTCCATGGCTTTGAGCGCTTCTTCATTGGCCGCCTGAACAATCTTGTCATTCTCAGCCTGGAAATTCTCCGCTTGCTGCTGGGTCAGCTCATCGCTGTGCTGAACCTGACAGGTCAACTGAGGAAAGCCGTACTTGACCAACTGCTGGCTAAGGTTGGGCAGGTGATTCTTGCGAAAATGCTCCGTATCAATGGTCGAAGCTCCCTCAATCAGCAGCTTGTCCCCATCCAAATGAACCTGCAAATCCTGATAAAGACTCTTAAATCCATGGCTGGCACAAGGTCCCTCTTCAAAAGCCTGCTGGTAATAAGCCTGCAAGAGCTCATCCGATAGCTGAGGAGCCTGACAGTGAATTTCAAAAATAGCCTGATTGCCCGTCTTCGAAAACTCTTGAGCTAAGCGCTTCTGCAATTCCCGAAAAATCTCAATGGGCAGAATATTCGCAAAAGAAAAATGAAACTCCCAGACCCGACTGACCTTGTGGACCAGAACCTTCTCAATTTCAGCATTCAAAAAGGCCTCTGAATTTCTCATTTCCAGTGGCATATCCAGCTGATTCATTAAAATTTCAAACTTGTTTGACATGACATTTCCTCGTACAGTAGTGACCCTATTTTACCATAAATCAGCACTTTTTTCGACAGAAAAAGAGTAGGGCAAAGCGCGACTCCTACACAATTGTCAATGCATTCTCTTGATACTAAGTTATGATATAATAGAACAGAACATTTATCAAAAGGAGTCTTAATTGTGAAGAAAATTTTACTAGCCAGCGCTTGTCTGCTGACCCTAACTGCTTGTAGCACGACCAGTCAGAATAAGCAAGAAAATACACCCAAGCAAAGTCAGAGTCAAAGCAAGCCAAAAAAAGAAGAGAAAGTAAAAACCAAGACTTTTGCTTACGACATGCCTAACGGATACAATAATAAAATTGTCGCTTATTATCAAAAAGATAAGATTCGAGCCTTCGATTTTATGGCTATGAAACCAACTCAAGAGGACGAACAAAGTAAGAGTCCTGAAGAAATCAGCAACATTTATCAAGAAGAATTAAAAGCTGGTGACTTTTATGATAAATTCAGCAAGTTAGATGGAGTCACACTTGAAATCAAAGTTTCAGAGGACAAGAAAACCGTTGCACAAGTTGCCCACTTTGATCTCAGCAAAGCAAAAGAAAAACAAGTCATGGCGGCTTTAGGGGAAACAACTAAAGATAACCTATTCAAAAAACTTAAGGAAAAGCCCGAAGATTTCTTTGCTTTTCTGCTATCTCAAGGATTCACAGAAGAATGAAATCTTTTCTGACTTATTTTTTACTTTAGAAACTGTCCTGTCTTGCTAGCCAAGTCCTTAGTTCGCCAGCAAGAAAAAACTTAGAAAATATTTTTTAGAGCAAGCTATTGGCTTTCACTTCTCCAATAGCATGATTTTCAAGGAGCTTTTATGCGCTTAACTAAAAAAACTGTTTTTATTGGTATCGCTTCTCTTCTTATTTTGGGCTTAGCTGCATGGGGAGTAAATGTATTTCTCGTTATGAACAACGCTCAGCAAAGTTTTGATAAAAATTTTATTCACTACCAAGCAAAAAGTGATGACCATGAAACTTTTATTACACAAGGCATCGAAAAAAAAGAAGTCTATAATTTATCCTATTCTCCTGCTAAGAAGACCATTGAAATAACCAAATCGACTAAAAATGGAGATATCTATTCTTCCGATTCCATTTACGGAGCAGTAAAAGTCTATGATATAAAACAAAACGCTAATCGCTACGTCTTCATAACAGCTGCAAAACCAATCATCGTTGACTTCGGAATAACTTCAGTCAAGGTAACTTATGACGGAGGTAATTTTGAAACTCCATACTCTGAGTTACATTTTGGTGAATCTTTCCCTAGTGAAGACAACTAGATGGGTACTTCTCTATACTACCAGTCTTAAACTATGAACTAACCAAGCTATTAGGCTATGGTTAGTTTTAGTTTGTTAAAAAAAGCGGTTGAAACCGCCTTAACTTATCTTAAAACCGCTTCTGCCAAAGCCTTTTGAATGGCTATGACGCTGCGGTCGCTGGTAAATTGCAGGACTTCTGCTGGCTCTTGAGCGCTGGAAACCCAGATTTTCAGCTCAGCATCTAAGTCAAAATGGCCGGCTGTTTCCACTGAGAAGCGACTGATAGAGCGATATGGAAAGGACTTATAAGAAGTCTTTTTGCCAGTCATTCCCTGCTTGTCGACCAAGATTAAACGCTTATCTGTAAAGACAATCAAGTCGCGAATGAGGCTAAAAGCCAGTTCCACATTCTCTGTTGTTGTCAGAATATCCTCTAATTGTCTTTCTGTTTTTTCAATATTTTTCTGAGAGGCATTGCCTAATAAACCGCTGAATAATCCCATCATTCGGTCCTCCAATCTATTTTTTCCTACTATAGCATTTTCACCTCCAATAAGCAAAAGAAAACTGCCAGATAAAACTGGCAGTTGCTTTTATTTTGTCAAAATAGACAAGGTTTCTAGCAAATTATCAGCGTGGACTTCAATGGTATCGCCAGTAGCTTTAATCTTGACTTCGACAATGCCTTCTGCAGCTTTCTTACCAACTGTCACACGGATTGGAAGGCCAATCAAATCGCTGTCGCTGAACTTAACACCAGCGCGCTCATTGCGATCATCCACCAAGACCTCATAACCGGCACTCAGCAAGTTAGCCTCGATTTGGTCAGTTAGAGTCACGGCTTCCTCGTCCTTGACATTGACCGGAATCAAGTGCACATCAAATGGTGCCAGCTCTTTCGGGAAGTTAATGCCCCAAGCATAGCGGAATTCTCCCTTAGGAGTTTTATTGACAAAGAGACGAGCATGCTGCTCCATAACAGCGGACAGGAGACGGCTGACACCGATACCGTAGCAACCCATAATCAGCGGTACTGCTCGGCCATTTTCGTCCAAGACATTAGCGTTCATGCTGTCAGAGTAGCGAGTTCCCAGCTTGAAGATGTGTCCAATCTCAATCCCTCGAGCAAACTTGAGGATGCCTTGACCGTCTGGCGAAATCTCACCTTCACGAACTTCACGGATATCCACATACTCAGCTGTAAAGTCACGACCTGGATTGACACCGGTCAAGTGGTAACCATCTTCGTTAGCACCAACCACAGCGTTAGCTAGGTCTTGCACCTTACGGTCAGCAATGATTCTCACGCCTTCTGGCAGATTGACTGGCCCTAGTGAACCAAAACCTGCTCCCAAGAGCTGACGGACTTCATCTTCACTCGCCACTTCAAAGAAATCCGCTGCCAAATAATTTTTCAGCTTGACTTCATTAAGCTGGTCATTGCCGACCAAAAGTGCTACGACAGGAGCTTCGTCAGCCATGTAAACCAAGGTCTTGATTGTCTGGCTTTCATCCAGCCCAAGGAAAGCAGCAACTTCGTCAATGGTCTTGCAGTCAGGCGTTGAGACACGGGCTACTTCTTCCTCAGTCACGACACGTCCTGCCGGCTTGTATTCATCCGTCGCCATTTCAAGGTTGGCAGCATAGCTGGACTCACTGGAATAAGCAATGGTATCCTCACCAGATACCATCCAGCTGGTCAATTCTGTCCGAATAGCTTCCTGAACATCCTCAGGAATTTCATCAAAGCTAGCTACAGACTTGTCCAAAACCACCCAACGGTTCACATCCGTCCGGTCTGGCGTAATGGCCATGAATTCTTGGCTGTCCTTACCCCCCATGGCGCCGCCATCACCGATAATGGCTTTGAAATCCAGCTCGCTGCGGGTAAAGATTTTCTCATAGGCAGACTTGTATTCATCATAGGCCACATCCAAGCTGTCATAGTTAGCGTGGAAACTGTAGGCATCTTTCATGATAAACTCACGCGTCCGCAAGAGCCCGTTACGAGGACGCTTTTCATCGCGGTATTTAGGCTGAATCTGATAGAGATTGAGTGGCAGCTGTTTATAGGATTTAACCGAATCACGAACGATAGCTGTAAAGGTTTCCTCATGGGTTGGCCCTAAGATAAAGTCTGATTTCTCACGATTTTTCAGCTTATAGAGGTCTTCACCATAGGTCTCATAACGGCCAGACTCGCGCCAGAGGTCTGCACTGAGCAGGGCTGGAGCCAGCATCTCCACTGCACCAATCTTGTCAAACTCTTCTCGCATGATTTTTTTTGCTTTTTCAATCACACGATTGGCCAGCGGCAGATAAGAATAGACCCCAGCTGAAACCTGACGGACATAGCCAGCCCGCAGCATCAGAGCGTGACTGATAACTTGAGCATCGCTAGGCATCTCACGCAGGGTTGGAATTAACATTTTACTTTGTTTCATAAAAACAAAACTCCTTGACTTTCATTGAATAATTTCTTTTTCATGGCTCTATGAGCTTCGAGCTCTTAGAAGAATAATTTCATAATATCGTTCCAGGTAACGGCAATCATCAGGATGACCATAATAGCCACTCCAGACAAAGTGATATAGGTCTCCGTTTCTCTTTTCAGCGGTTTTCTGCGGATAGCCTCTAGAATATTGAGGACGATCTTTCCGCCATCCAAGGCTGGAATGGGAATCAGGTTGAAAATACCGATATTGAGCGACAGCATGGCCAAAAGGCTGAGTACTGCTGGCAAGCCTTGCTCTGCAGCCTTACTGCTCACATTGTATATCGCTACTGGACCGCCTAGTTTATTGATATTGAAATTAAAGACTAGATCTTTCAAAGCTGTTAAAACTCGGGCTGTCGTACTCCAAGCAGTTGTAAAACCACTGACTACTTTATCAAAAAATCCTGTTTTAATAGCTGGAGAGACCCCTAAAACATAGCGATTACCATCTTTTTTTGGCTGTACGGTAACCTCTTTCGTTTCGCTACTATGCTTGTAAATAACTGATAAGCTCGGTGCTTCCTTACTCTTGGCTGTGATTTTTGCCAGAACGCTGGTTAAATCTGCCCAGTTACTAATCTCATAGTCATTAATTTTAAGAATTTGGTCATTATTTTGAACCCCAGCATTTGCTATGGCGCTGCCATCCATGACCTGAAAATGGTTGCTGTTTTCATCTTGAACTCCACCTTGTACAAAAGCAAGCAGCATAAATACCAGTACACTCAAAATGAAGTTATTCATAGGCCCAGCAAAGTTGGTGATGAGGCGACCCCAGATACTAGCATTCTGATACTGAACATCCAGTGGTGCAATCCTCACCTCAGTGCCGTCTTCTTCAACAATCGTCGCATCATGATCTACCGCATAAGTCTTGAGCTCATCAAGGACCAGACCAGTGATTTCCAGCTTTTCCTCAAAGTCAAAGCCGGTCACATTCATGGGCAGAGCTGTCTGGTCAACCTTTTTGCCAGAAAGATTGATGCGAACCACCTTGCCCTCTGCATCCAAGGTCAGACTAGCCGGTGTTCCCACCTTAATGTCAGTGGAGTCTTCCCCCCAGCCGGCCATGCGCACATAACCCCCCAAGGGTAAAATCCGAATCGTGTAGGCCGTCCCGTCCTTACCAATATGGGAAAAAATCTTGGGTCCCATACCGATAGCAAACTCTCTGACCAAAATGCCGGACTTCTTCGCAAAGTAGAAGTGTCCGAACTCATGGACCACCACAATGATCCCAAAAATAATAATAAAGGTTATAAACTGCATGGACTTCTATATTTTACCTTTCCTAGAAATCTTGTTTTTGCTTTTAAATCAAAGAAGGAGCAGAAAACGGCCAAATACCAAGTTTCCCGCCCCTGCATTGCTGACACTCTTGAAAATAGGATAGAAGCTCAACTCAAAATTTTGAGTTCTAAATCCTAGTTCCTTCTTAGATTGTGGGGTCGTTGGACAAACTTACCATCCCTTGCTTTCAGCCATACACGATTGTCTTAGAACAAGCCGAAGAAATGCATCAGCGGAAAGACGAAGAGAAGGCTGTCAAAGCGATCCAAGACACCGCCGTGGCCAGGAATGAATTTACCAGAATCCTTGACCCCGAAATGACGTTTTATAGCACTCTCAACCAAGTCACCAAATTGTCCAGCTATACTAAAAATTACCGTTAACACTAGAATAATTAAAAAATTATAAGGTCTAGCTACTTGTGGGCGAATAAGCATAAAGATAGCTGCTACCAAGACAGCTGAAACAACACCTCCTAGACTACCTTCTATTGTTTTATTTGGCGAGACATGTGGTAATAGTTTCTTCTTGCCGTAACGGGTTCCAATAAAATAGGCACCACTATCTGTCGCCCACACTATAAATAGTGCTAATAGCACCTTGTCTACATTTACTAGACGAGCGTCTAGTAGAGCATTAAAACCAAAGCCGATATAAAAACTAGCTGCAATAGGATAAGCTGCATCCTCAAAAGAATAGTTGCTTCCAAGTACCGTTGCCCCTAATAGCATAAAGACAACTAAACCATAAGCTACTACATTACCATCCACTGGTAGGAATTTTAAGTAATTTTCCAAGGGGAGAGTTAGTACAAAAGCCGCCAGCATAGCTAGGATACCCTCAATTGTAGTAGTTGGTAATCCTTTCATGTGAAGCAATTCATGGACCGCTAACATAGATAATAAAGCAACCCCTATTTGGAAGATTACTCCTCCCATTATTACTAGAGGAATAAAAATAATTAGTGCTATCCCTCCAAATATTAATCGTTTTTGTAAATCTTTAGACATTTGTTCTCCCTTAAACACCGCCAAAACGTCGATTCCGGCGGCTATATTCTGCAATTGCAGTCTTCAAAGTATTCTCATCAAAGTCAGGCCAGAGAATATCCGTAAAATACAACTCACTGTATGCTGACTGCCAAGGCAGAAAATTGCTGAGGCGCAGCTCTCCACTGGTCCGAATCACCAGATCCGGATCGCGCAGCATCTTGGGTAAGTTGCTGGTATATAGGTAGTTGCCAATGACTTCCTCAGTAATGTCACCGGGGCTGAGTTTGGCATCCAGAACATCCTGAGCAATCAATTTAACGGCCTGATTGATCTCATATCTACCACCGTAGTTTAGGGCAAAATTGAGAATCAAACCTGTATTGAGCTTGGTCAGGCTTTCAGCCTTTTCCAAAGCTTCAAATGTCGCCTTAGGAAGCTTAGCCGTGTCACCAATCATCTGGATTTTAACATTGTTCTTGTGTAGCTCTGGCACATAGCGGTCGTAAAATTCAACCGGAAGATTCATGATAAAGGAAACTTCCTTTTCCGGCCGAGACCAATTTTCCGTTGAAAAGGCATAGACAGTCAAGACCTGAACACCCATTTCCTTGGCAGCAATCGTCACCTTTTGCAGGGTTTCCATACCAGCCTTATGACCGAACACGCGCGGCTGCATCCTTTTTTTGGCCCAGCGACCATTACCGTCCATAATGACAGCAATGTGTTTGGGAACATTCAGCGGCGCGTTCAGCTTTTCTTTTTTCTTAAAACTAAACATACTTTTTATCCTATTTAAAGTTTTATCAGTTCATTATATCATAAATCCATGGAATGTGGGCAATTCATCCGCTTTTTCAAGCCTGAGGATATAAAATAAGGACAGAATGTCAACCGGAGAATCCAAACTCAGTTAAAACTCACCCAGGCTGTCCAAACCGCAAGGCAGATAAGCTTACAATCAAACACCTCCTAGCCACACGAGTCAAAACAAAAAAACAGCCCGCAAGCTGTTTATTTCTTTACTCTTCAATCGCTGATTCTTCCTCGGGAAGGTCAACGCTTCCTTCACCGCCAGCAGCAGCAGGAATGCCCTCAGCCAATGGCAGTACAGTTTTAATAGCTGTCAGTTCAAAGGTTAGGTAAACACCGTCCACATCCAGAACAACTGTTTTCTTATCTGTGTCCACTTCATCTATCGTTCCATACAAACCGCCGATGGTAATGACTTCATAGCCCTTCTGCAGCTTGTTAAGACTTTCCATACGCTGCTGAGCCTGTTTCTTTTGAGCACGCATTTGGAAATAGGTCATCCCTACCAGTACAACCGCAAATACAATAAGCATAATTGGATTCATATCTTTTCTCCTTCGAATGTCATATATGAACTACTATAGCAGATTTCCCTTATTTTTACAAGGCGATTCTGACTTTTCAAGTAAAGTCCGTCTCAAGTCGGATGAAGCATGATTAACCTAACGACATTTTTTAAAAAGCAAAAATCAGGATGAGCAACACCCTGATTTTATGTCTTTTTTATTTAAGGTTTTTAACAACTTCTGCTACGTGCTCAACTGTAAAGCCGTATTCTTCCAGCACCTTGCCTGCTGGCGCAGAGGCACCGAACTGGTCGATTCCGATAACTGCACCGTCTAGACCGACATACTTGTACCAAGGCTGGCTAGCTGCCATCTCAATCGCTACGCGACGACGAACTGCATTAGGCAGAATTTCTTCTTTGTAGGCTGCATCTTGAGCATCAAAAAGCTCTGTTGATGGCACGCTGACCACACGAATTTTAGCGCCATCTGCTGCAAGTGCTTTAGCAGCCGCAACTGCCAAATTAACCTCAGAACCTGAAGCCAGCAAGATAGTATCGAAATCTGCTCCTGTTTCGTAAACTACATAAGCTCCTTTAGCTACCTTGTCAAAGTTTGTGCCTTCTTCGACTGTCAGATTTTGACGGGTCAAGACCAGAGCAGTCGGAGTAGATTGGCTCTTAAGGGCCAGATACCAAGCTGCCTGAGTTTCACGCGCATCTGCTGGGCGAAAAACAGTCAGGTTTGGAATGGCACGCAGACCAGCCAAATGCTCAATCGGTTCGTGAGTTGGGCCGTCTTCACCAACTGCAATAGAATCATGCGTGAAAACATAAGTCACTGGTAAGCCTTGAAGGGCAGACAAACGGACAGCTGCCTTGACATAGTCTGAGAAGACGAAGAAGGTACCACCGTAAACGCGAAGACCACCATGAAGCGCCATACCGTTGAGAATTGTTCCCATAGCAAACTCGCGCACACCAAATTGGATATTGCGATTGAGACGGTGAGCATCATCTTGCAGGCCGTCTTCCTTGATGTAGGTCATATTGGAATGAGCCAAGTCAGCAGAACCGCCGAGGAAAGTTGGAAGCACCTTAGCTGCTGCATTGAGTGCATCCTGACTGGAATTACGGGTTGCTTGAGAGAAGCCATTTTCAAGCACTGGGAAGTCTTCTGGTTTGATTTCTACTGGATCCTGACCAGCAATGATGGCTGTTACTTCTGCTGCTAATTCTGGATGGGCTTGCTTGTAGTCATCTACTAGCTGCTTCCATGCATCGTATGCCGCTGCACCGCGCTCCGCTACATTTGTACGGTAGTCTGCATAGACTTCCTCAGGAATCTCAAATGGAGCATAGTCCCAGCCCAAGGCTTTACGAGTAGCTTCAGCTTCTTCTGCTCCCAGAGGCGCACCGTGCACTGCATTCGTTCCTTGCTTGTTTGGAGAACCGTAACCGATAACCGTCTTGACTTCAATCAAAGATGGTTTGCCGGAAGCTTTAGCTTCATTGATGGCTGCATCAATCGCTGCAAGGTCTGTTCCATCTTCTACCAAGGCAGTATGCCAACCATATGCTTCATAGCGGGCACGAACATCTTCTGTAAAGGAATCCTTAGTCTCTCCATCTAGGTTGATATCATTTGAATCATAGAGAACAACCAGCTTGTCCAGCTTTTGCAGCCCAGCATAAGAAGCAGCTTCAGCTGAAACCCCCTCCATCAAATCACCATCACCACAGATGACATAAGTGTAATGGTCGAAAATTGGATAGCCTTCACGGTTATACTTAGCAGCCAAGAAACGCTCTGTCTGAGCAAATCCAGTAGCTGTAGAAATACCCTGTCCCAGTGGGCCAGTAGTGGCATCGACACCAGCTGTGTGGCCAAACTCTGGGTGACCAGGTGTCTTAGAACCCCATTGGCGGAAGTTTTTGATTTCCTCCATGCTGACATCTTTAAAGCCAGACAGATGAAGCAAGGCATAAAGCAACATAGAGCCATGTCCTGCAGATAGGACGAAGCGATCGCGGTTAATCCAGTTTGGCTCTTCTGGATTGATACGAAGTTGTTTAGTAAACAAGTCATAAGCCATTGGCGCAGCGCCCATGACTACACCAGGGTGACCTGACTTAGACTTTTCAATCGCGTCAATTCCTAAAAAGCGAATGGCATTAACTGATAATTGTGACATTGGATTCTCCTTATTTTTACTAAAATCTGTCCTGACATCAGAACAGGATAAACAGTGGTCGTAGAAACGATAAAAATTGTCTCATATCTATTATAAGAAAATTATCCCTATATCGCAAGATAGGGATAATCTCATCGGATACTTTCTGAAGCCTTTATCCATTTGAACTTTTGCTTCATCAAATAGAAAAACATTTTATAATCAATGAAAATCTAAGGGCAAACTTGAAAGCTAGCCAAGGACTGAATTTGAAAACAGCATGGCAGGGCTGACAAGATTTAAAGATTTTGAAAGAATATTAAAGGAGGGCTTTAAATTGAATATTGGACTCTTGCTCGAAACAGTCATCAAAGCCACGAGGATGGTGGTATTCGATTCTATCTTTGTCCAGAGGATAGGTATACTTGCCGCCCACTTCCCAGATGAATGGATGGAACTGATATTGAAGGCGCTCTTTGCGCATCTTCCACAAGGCTAAAATCTCATCCGTTGAAGCCATAAAGTTGGACCAGATATCATAGTGAACTGGGATGATGACCTTGGCCCGCAGGTTTTCAGCCATACGCAGTAAGTCGATAGACGTCATCTTGTCCTGAATACCGACAGGATTGTCACCATAGTTATTGATAGCTACATCAATCTGGAAGTCCTTACCGTGCTTGGCAAAGTAGTTAGAGAAGTGAGAGTCTGCACCGTGATAGATGGTTCCGCCTGGTGTTTCAAAGACATAGTTAACTGCCTTGCGTGCCATTTCTTCATCGGTCACAGCCAGTCCAGCCAGTTCTCCGTCTTGAGCTTCAGCACCTTCAACTGGCAGAGTCACCAGACAGGTACGGTCAAATGATTCAACAGCTGTCACCTTGATGTCCTTAAACTCAAAGCTTTCACCTGGCTTGATTACCATGATGCGTTCTTCAGGCACACCCCATTTTTTCCAAATTTCGCCGCACTCATAAGGTCCGACAAACTTAACATGATCCAAGTTAGGATTGTTGACAATAGCCGCTGCGGTATTGATGTCAATGTGATCGCTATGGAAATGAGAAACTAAATAATAATCTAGTTCATTGATAGCAAAAGGATCGATAACCATCGGCTGCACGCGCAGATTGGGCTGCAGCTTGCGGACACCAGCCATATTGGCCATCTGATGGCCTCTGACCATATCTTTAACCTTCTTGGTTGATTTTCCTCGGTTAGACCACAGATCCATGACGACATTGGCACCGCCCGGCGTCTTAATCCAGACACCGCAGTTGCCCAGCCACCACATGGCAAAATTGCCTTCTGGCACTACTTCTTCTTCAATTTCTTCATTGAGCCAAGTGCCCCATTCTGGAAAAGTTGACAAAATCCAAGATTCTCTGGTAATGTCTTTCACGTTTGGCATAGTCCATTCCTCCTCAAAAATTGATTGATTTCTATGCTTCTAGTATAGTCCGCCTCAAGGGATAAAAAAAGACCAAATAAAACACAGGTCTGTGTTCAAGATTGGACTTTATTTTTTGATAAAAACACCCGCGAGTTTGGACTTGCGGGTGTGGTTTAATTTGTGACTTTCAGTCTGTCTCGCTCCGCTAGGTGCGAGACAAATAAACCACCCGCTATGCGGGTGCGCCTCGAAGGTTATACCAAAAAAACTCCAAACGCGATACAATAAAGGTGTTCAAGCCCATTGTGAAGCGAAAGGAGAAAAATATGGTGCAAAAGGCACATAGTTTATCACACACAAAGTGGATGTGTAAATATCACATTGTGTTTACACCTAAGTATAGACGAAAAGTCATCTATAATCAATATCGAAACAGTTTGGGTGAAATATTCCACCGATTATGTAGTTATAAAGGTGTTGAAATTATCGAGGGTCACTTAATGCCAGATCATGTACATATGTTGGTAAGTATTCCACCGAGGATAAGTGTTTCTAGTTTTATGGAGGATTTAAACGGTAAAAGTGCTCTCATGATGTTTGATAAACACGTCAACCTAAAATATAAGTTTGGGAACTGACATTTTTGGGCGGAAGGTTATTACGTGAGTACAGTAGGACTTAATGAAGCCACAATTAAGAAATATATCCAAGAGCAGGAAAAGCATGATATAGCGTTGGATAAATTGAGTGTGAAAGAATATGAGGATCCCTTTAGGGATAGTGGTAAATAATGCAAACATCTCTTTGAGAGGTTTGTGACGAGTCAAGAGCAATGAGGCTTGAACAAAGTGAAAACCAGCGTCTTTAGGCGCTGGCTGGTGATGTGGGCTTATAGCCCTGGGACAAACCACCCGTTAGACGGGTGGTTATGATTGAGAATATTCAAATAGATGAAACTCCAAATCTCACTCCAATGATTAGCTGTATTCCAAAAAATATGGAAAGTCAAAGGGTAGTAAATGGACTTGGTGTAGCGAAAAATAAAACCTATCACAGCACCAGCCATTGCATAAAAGAAAAAATCAATCCAAGACCAAGGAAAGCCTATAATGTGAAAAATACCAAAGGCTGCTGCCGAAACAAGAACATCCAAGAAATATTGGGAATTCCTGAAATAACTGGTCATAATAGCTCCACGAAAAACCAACTCCTCACGAACAGGGCTCAAAATAGACATCACGAACAAGTGACTGCCCCATACAAATGTGCTAGGATGCGCATATCTAATATCATCTAAGCCTTGTTGATTTGTCGTAACGTAATTAGGAAACCATTGCCAATACTGCTCGTTAAAATACTGAAGGAAATAATAAAGTCCCACTGTTACTAGAATATAAGACAGTTTTATTTTAGAAAATTTAAAGATAGATTTATCACCCCAGCGCCAAATAGCAAAAATTGAACAGACAATCGTAATTAGCAAAGCAGACAAATAAATCGTCATTTCCAAATCGCTGTAGACTTTTACTTTCCTACCGTTTAAAAAAACTTCAACCCACATTGTTAACATTTTTACTAGAAAAAGTAAAATAATTGGATAGATATATTGGATGATTTTTCTTTTCATATGCAAAATAAAATAACAGATTTTCCAGAAAATTAAAACACAAGTCCTCGAAATGTACATTTTTGTCCGTGAACTGGTAAAATCAGGCTAATTTCCAGTCAAAATCTGCTTTTCGACCAGGTTTTCGATTTGGTACTGGAGTTCCTTGGCTTCTTCGCTATTGGCAAGATAATGCGCCAAGAGCCGCTCTAGCTCACTTCTGAAATCGCTGTGCTGACTGGCTGTCAGGCGATACTTGATAAAGCGGTTGAGCTTGACCACGTCTTCATAGTCAAAAATAGGATTGACCTGCACCAGCGGAAATCTACTGCTAAGCCCGTCGCTGGTCACAATCAGCAAATCCACTTCCAACAGGTCTTCCACGCTCTTAAATTGCTCACTGGTAAAGACAGCGCGGATATAGTCATGCGGAAAATAATACTGGCACTGCTTGAGCAAGAAGCGCTGGACTGCCACCCCCTCATCACAGACAATATAAATCTGCTTGACCTCCTTGGGCCTCGTCGCCTGCGGCTTCAAAGCACCACCTAGGTGCATAGCCAAGTAGGCAATCTCGTCTCGCGTCAGCGAAATGAGCCAGGCCTCCTCCAAAATCCCCACGCTCTGCTCGGTATAGTGATAAAGCTCAGGATACTTTTGCAGAATGTGCCGCGTCAGCGGATTTTTGGAAAAAATGCCGTAAGTCTTGCGGAACAAAAGCGCCTTACAGTGGGTCATGAGATTGCGAATCAGGTCGTCACGATTTTCCAGCTCATAGGGAGAATGCGCTTCAAAATCCCAGATGAAATTGTCAATGGCCAGCTGCAAATCCGCGAAATCTTCACTAGTTGCATGTAAATCCTGGTCTTTTCGATAAGAAAGCAACAAAACCGCAATCCAAGACAGCTCAATCTCATCCAAATGCAAGCCCAATTTTTCGTCCAGCAAAGTCTGAAGCTTCTTAGCCGTGCTGTATTCCACGCGCTTACGAATAAGAGAAAACTCGCGGTACAAATCGTCCCTCTCCTGCTCGCTCAAGGTCATATTACGGTAGGACAGCAGCAGATAAGGCAGAACCTTGAGCATAAACTCGATTTCATAGCGATTGATTTTCTTGCCCAAGTCCTGCTCGATAAAATGCACCTGCTGGTTGAGAAAAATTTGTAATTCCTCGGACAGCAGCACATCTTCCTGCACAAACTGCTTGATTTTACTTCCCAAAATCCGCATAAAACCGCTATTGCCCTCAGAAAAAATCGTGGTCAACAGAGCGTGAACGTACTGGACTTTATTGAGCGGGTGGCATTTGAGAACATAGCCCTGCGACTTGGTTGTAATGAGACTAACCTGATACTGCTCGACCGTCAGCTGGCTACGAATGGTGTTGAGATCGTTGAGCACTGTATTACGCGACACCTCGGTCAAATCCATGAGCTTTTCAATCGTCACGCGCTCTTTCAAGACGCAGATAAAGAGAATCATCAGCTGCATGCGCTCTTCCATACTCATGACATAGCTGTGAGCATCCACGCTTTCAAGCAAGGCTTCACAAGCCTCTCGTTGTTCCGCTGTCAAAACCAGTCCGACCCGCGGCTGGCTGACAATCTTGTCCACTCCTTGAGGCAAAGCGTCGTTTATTTTTTCTAAATGATAATAAATTTTGCGGCGCGATTGCCCTGTGGCACGAGAAATCGCCATAATTGTTTCAGGCTCTGTTAACTGCAAAAGATAGTTGAGCAAAACAGAGCTGCTTTTATCTAAATAAATCATTTGCTTTTCTTTCCTTTAAACTTCCTTTCTAGTATATCACAACCGCTTACAAAATTGAAAGATGAAGGATTTTTCAGCTACTTGGAAAGTCTTGTTTCCCACTCCCTTGCATGTTATAATAAAAGAAAAAAGGAGCTCTCCATGAATCTTGAAGAACAACAGTCGCATATTCTTTCGGGTGCCATGTACAATGACTTGACTCCCGAGTTGGTCGAAGCACGCGAAAAAACGGTCTTTCTGACCAACCGCTACAATGCCAGTTTTGGACAGCCTGCTAGCGAGCGGCAGGCTATTTTAAAAGAAGTGCTTAAATCCGTCGGAAAAAATGCCCATTTTGAGCCGACTTTTCGTTGTGAGTTCGGCTACAATATCAGCATCGGGGACAATTTTTATGCAAATTTTGACTGTGTTATGCTGGACGGCGGCGGTATTGAGATTGGTGACAATGTCCTTTTTGGACCGCGCGTCGGACTCTACACGTCCAATCATGCTCTGGATGCTTGGGAGCGTAGTCAGGGGGCTTGCTATGCCAAGCCGATTAAGATTGGCGACAATGTCTGGCTAGGTGCTGGCGTTCATGTCAATCAAGGTGTGACGATTGGAGACAACAGTGTCATTGGCTCAGGGAGCGTCGTGACCAAGGACATCCCAGCTAATGTTGTGGCGGCTGGCGTTCCTTGCCGCGTCATTCGACCAATCACTGACCAAGACAAAAGCAATTATCAACCATAAAACTGAGGTAGGTGAACCTACCTCAGTTTTATTTTTCCAGCAGCCGCGCGATGTCTGCTTCTAAGTTTTCCAAGGAAGTCGGATATTCTAGGGCAAGATAGCGCACATGGCTAAAGCGCTTCATGAGGCTAGGAGCATCTAACTCACCCTCAAATAAACTAGCAATCTCCACTTGACCATTTACATGACGGTAATTTTTGCAGTGGAGGTAATCGGTAACTTCTGCCAAGCTAGCAAAAGCCTGCTCTATATCTTCTCCCAGCCAAGCCCAGTTGCCAAGGTCAAAGACGAAAGCAATAGGCAGGTCTGCTGCGCTGACCTTGTTCATCATCAAACGGCAATTCTTGATACTGGCATAAAGAGAGTCTTGGTTATTTTCCAGCTTAAGTCCGACAGATGATTGAAAACTAGGCGCCAACTCTGCCAAAGAAGCCACCGAAATCTGACCGGCATCGCCCGTGTTTAATTTGACAAAGGGAGCGCCCAAGAGCTCCGCTTCCTGCCGCAAAGTCTTAAGTTTCGGATTGACCCTATCTCCTATGACAAAATCCTCATTGACACTGTAAAAGAGCGACAGCCCTAGCTGGTCGGCTTTTTTTCTGATGTTTTTTAACTCTACATCAATATCCCCTAAAAACTCTCGCCGAATTTCAACCCTTGAAAGTCCTAGCTCTTTGACGCTTTCTAGCAAATCTTCTTGCTTGACTCCCCTGTCTAATTCTTCCTTAAAAGCAATCGTGTTGATAATCAATTCTTCTCGCTTTATTTTCATCCTAACCCTCTATTCTAATGTCGTCCGTAGCTGACAAAGCTCTGCCCAAGCAGGCTCCATGGCTGCAAGCAAACTTTGGTAAACGCGATATTTCCTTTGGTAAAGCTCATGTTCCTTAGCCTGAGGCTCAAAGCGCTCCTTGACCCGAACCATTTTTTCGACAGCTTCTTCTAGGCTTAAATCATCCACCGCTTGCAAGCAAGCAATGGCGCCGCCCAGACCCCCCAATTCTGGCGCTTCAACCGTCTCTACTGGGATATTTAAAATATCAGCGAACATCTGCATCCAAGCTGACGAATTTGTCGCACCGCCTGACAAGCGCAAAGCGCGCGGTCTTTGCTCAACCGTCGCTAGCAAATCATCGATATGCTGCTTGTGCGCATAGACAATCCCCTCATAAACCGCCCGAATCATCTCTGACTTGCTGGACTGGGTTGTCAGACCAAAGAAACAAGCCTCAGCAGCTCTGCCGATATTGTTGCCATAAAGAAAAGGGAAAAAGAGAATCTTGCTGTAAGAAGCGTCCGTCTCCTGCAAAAACACTTCCAGTACATCGTAAATAGAGGAATTTGAAGCCTTGAGATGTTGGATTTCCTCCATCATCAGCATTTTTATCATAGTATCCAAATTGCCCGCCGAAGTTGGGCTGCCTGCCTCTATCAAAAAATCGCGATTGGGAAAATAAGAGTGCATCAAGCCGCTATCTTGGCTGACTGCCGTCTTGCTGGGATAAGTATTGATATTCCAAGTGCCTGAAATCACGCTAAAAGTGCTGGCGTCTAAGACGCCAGAGCCGATTGCGCAAGCATCAATATCAAAGAGCCCACCAACCACAGGCGTTCCTGCAAGAAGTCCCGTTGCTGCGGCAGCTTCTTGGGTCAAGCCACCAACAAGCTCTGCATAGTCCACTTGGGGCGCCAAAAGCTCGTACATTTCTTCAATACCAAAGAAAGCCGTAATTCTTTTGTCGTAAGTGCCCGTCTGGAAGTTAATCCAGTGATTGCCCGAAGCATCTCCTATCTCTTGCTGAATACGCCCAGTCAGCTTGAAGCGGACATAGTCCTTGGCCGACAGAATTGCCCCAATATTCTGGTAAATCTCTGGTTCATACTCTTTGAACCAGCGAAGCAAAACGGGATTTTGCACGGCAGCAACATGCTGGTGCGTCAAGTCCCAGATTTCGTCTAGCCGCTCCTCAAATTCTTGAGCCAGCTCGACCGCTCGCTCATCTGTAGACAAGATACCGCGCGTAAATTCCTGACCGTTTTTGTCCAGCAGATAGAGGCCTTTCCCATGACCAATACAGGCAAGAGCGCTGATGTCTTCTGCCTTAAGCTGGGCATTTTTGACAGCTTGCCTCATAGCCTGACGAATCCCCTGCCAGGTCTCTTTCAAATCCACTTCGCGATAGCCTGCTTTTTCCTCAATCTTCTTGGTACTAAAAGCAGACTGCCCTAATTGTCGCCCTTCTTCATCAAATACGATTGCCTTGGTATTGGTGCCCCCATAATCGATACTTAAAAAATATTTCATTTTTCTCCTCCGATTTCAAGTATAAAAGAAGCTGAGATTGCCTCACAGCTTCTTTATGAACAAGCACATGCGGCTTTAGTACAAGCCTAATTCCTTAGTCGCTGCATCAACCGCTTCACGGTTTGCTTGAACAGCCGACGGCTTAAAGTAAACGCGCTCTGCATTATTGTAGAGGACATCTTCTAGCTCTTCTGGCGTGAAAATATCCACGTGCTCCAGCCAAGTTGCCAACTCTTCATAAGTGTTAAAAGTAGCTGACCAAGGCGAATCTGTGCCCCAGATTATGCGCTTCGCTCCCAGCACTTCCTTAGCAATCCGAACATTCTTTTCAGATTTAGGGAATGGGAAAGTATCTGGACGGTCAATATCTTGGATAGCAGAAATATCTGTGTAGATGTTTGGTAAATCTTTCCACATGCTGAGTTCCGCCCGCAGACGATTTGGTGTATCTGCATGCGGGAATGACAAATGGCAGACAACAAAGTCAAGGCTTGGGTGCAAACGAGCAAGATTGGCAATAGCATCCGGCTGGTGGCTGATTTGGTCAAAGTTGCCATAGTCCACAGTGATAACGAAGCCTGGATAATCCAGCAAGTAGCTCAAAATCAAGCTGACATGCGGGTCGCTGTCCAAGCGGAAAGGCGTCTTTTGTCCACGATAGCCGTGGATACCACCACCTTGGCTGATTTCAAATTTGAGTGCTCTAAAGCCCAGCTCTTCTACATGACGGCGAACAATCTGCATGGCATTTTCAGCAAATGGATCCACCGAAAATGCGCCTGTAAAGCGGTCTGGGTAGCGCTTAATCGCCAGATGAGTATAGTAGTTTTGATAGCCATTCAAGTGTCCTTGCAAAATCACCGCTTTCTCAATATCATTGGCATCCATGTACTTCAAGAAAGCCTCTGCTGTAAAGTCCTTGTCGCCATAGCCGTCTGGAATGAGCTTAATCAATTCGCCGTCGTCCCAAATGGCATAGCCATTGCCCAGAGCATTCAGTCTGCCCTTGCCGTTAAAACCAGCAATGGTATTTAAAATATGTGCATGTCCGTCAATTTTCTTCATGATACAGTCCTCCAAATTCAAATCTGTCATTCATTAGTCTTCGCTAATCATAATCTTTTCTTTACTTCCTTCAAAGCCACTATTTTTATCTGCCATTTTCCGCAAATAAGCGTAGATAGACTCGCGTTTTGTCCGTAGGAAGAAAAGAGACACTAGGTAAACAGCAATCGTCACGCCAATCCAAAGCGGATTGCCCGAAATCCAAGCAAAGAAGACGAGAGCCGTCAAAGGGTGAGCCAAAAGATTGAAACTCATAATCAAGACCACTCCTGCTGGCAAGACCGCTCCATATTGCTGCACAGCTTCCGTATAAATTGGACCGAGGGCGCTGGCCGCATAAAGTCCCAGTGAAAACCAAACGATTCCGTTTAGGATCGCCTTGAGGATATTTCCTTTTGATACGGCAATCATGGCTTCAATCATAAAGGGAATAGCAATCAAGTCAACGACTGGAAGCGCGCGGTTGCCCGGCAAAATCAAGGAAATCAAGACCATGATTGGCACCAGAATGAGCCCCGCAATGATAGTGGCAGGTTCACCAAAACCAACTCCGTCATCCACTGCGATAAACCAGCGTTTCTTGTCTGCCAGTCCGTCTTCTTCTTCGCTTTCTTTTTTCTTGTTCTTTTCGACCGCTTCAGCCAGAGGTCCGAAAGCGCTTGCAAAGACGCCTGTAATCAAGGGGAAAATGGTCATAACGGCTGCAAGTGACATGGCAAAACCTAGAATGCCACCCCAGACTTCCAAACTCGCCAGATTTTTCAAGCTACCGAGAATCCCGATAATCATCCCCAGCAAGAAACCGAGAGTCATGGGTTCTCCGAAAATTCCCAGCTTGGTTTTCAGCGATTCTGGATTGAGTTTGACCTTGTTAATACCGATAAGGTTCCACAGCGGATCCAATACTAAGGCTGGAATCAAGGTTTCGATATTGTGAATAGAGTTGATTGTTGCATTTTTGACTCTGTAGTATTCTGACCAGCGCTCTGCTACCACTTCTGACATAATCAGTGAGTAAAGAAGGACAAAGACCATGAAAGCAAAGGAGAGGATAAAGTTTCCTGTTGCCGCATAAGCCATGGTTCCCCAAATCATGTAACCGAAGTTATTCCAGAGATTGGACGGTACAAAGACCCGCGTAATCCCAAAAAGGAAAAGAAGCAACTCAATCAGCAGACCAAAAACGAAGAAGGACAGACCGATTGAAGAAGAGAAGGCAGTCAGAGAACCCGTTTGCCAACCGATGTCAACGATAGGCAAATTGAGCCCTGCCGTGTCAACCATTTGCTGGATGTACTTGGTTACCAGCGGTGTAAAAGCAGAGATGACCCAGCCAAATCCTGTCAAACCAACCCCCGCGCGCAGGGCACTGAAAAAAGCGCGCTTGGGACTGACTTTCAAGAACAGACTAACAATAAAAATCATTACTGGCACAACGATTGTTGCACCAAAAACATCGAAAAATTTTTGTAAGGCTTCTAGCATAGTTTTACCCTTTTTCCTTTATTTTATTTGTTTACGACATTGACAGGGTTCCCTTCGAAGAAGGAAAGAATATTCGCTGCGGCTTCTGCTGCCAAGGTACGGCGACCTTCAATCGTTCCCGTTCCTGCATGCGGCGCCATGATAACATTGTCCAAAGCGCGAAGCTCTTCAGAAACTTCTGGCTCAAACTCAAAGACATCCAAACCAGCTCCCGCTATCTCTCCAGTTTTAAGCGCTTCAATCAAGTCTTCTTCAGACACAATCGGACCACGCGCTGCATTGATTAGATAGCTTCTGTTCTTCATTTTCTTGAACACTTCTTTGTTAAATTTGTGGTGAGTGGACGGTAGAGACGGAGCATGAATGGTAATGACATCAGCCTTCTCAACCAAATCATCAAATTCCACATAGCTAACGCCCAATTCTTTTTCCCTCTCCTCTGGCAATCGATAGAGGTCGTGATAGAGCACTTTCATCCCAAAAGCCTTGGCGAAGCCAGCCACAGTTGAACCAATACGCCCCATACCGTAGATACCAAGCGTTGCGCCCTCAAGTGTCAGCCCTTGATAGCGTCTTTCGCTCGGGTCAATCCAGTTTCCTGTACGGACAATCTTGTCATAGAAGGCTAAACGTTTGGTAGCGGCTAAGAGAAGGGCAAAAGTCATTTCAGCTGTCGGTACCCGCACGGCTTGCGGCGAATTGGAGACCACAATCCCTTTTTGTTTGGCGTATTCGATGTCCACATGGTCAAAACCAACCGCATTAAGAGAGATGATTTGCAAGTTTTTCCCCGCATCGATCATTTCCTTGTCCCCTTTTTGTCCCATTAAGAGCCAAGCGTCGTACTCAGGCAAGTGTTCCAGCACATAGTCGCGTGAAAACGGCTCCCCGTCTGAGTAGGTCACGTCGTACTTTTCCATTAGCTTGACCAAGCCTTCCTTAGGCACAATTCCCGTCACAAGAACTTTCTTCTTAGGCATTCTTTTCCTCCTTTTGTAGTTCGTAAAGAGCAACTGTATTTTTCCCATTATTCGCCGAAAAGATATAGGATTTTCCAGCTTTTTCAAAAGCCAAACAGTTGCTAGAAGCAACTTCTGGAGCAATCATGTGTTCCAGAAAACGTCCATTTTCATAGGTAAAAGCAAGCAAGTGCTTCTTCCCTGAGCGCCAGCCAAAGACAAAGGTTGGCTGACCGAGTAAAGTCCCCGACCAGATAGCGTGCCCAAAAGGCGTCGCTTCTGGATAGGCAAATAATTCCTCCTTAAAATCTTCTGACAAAATTCGCAAGCTATCGCCATGGAAAGCCTGGATAATCATATTTTCCAGACGACCGTCACCGTCCATGTCCAACTGCACAATATCGCTCGTTTCTTCATCAAAGAGCTGGGTCAAAGTCCAGTCAGACGCACCCTGCGGATAGTCCAAACGATAAATCCCTTCCACCGCTGTGATAAGCGAGTAATGCTCCGCGTGAACAGGATAGTAACCGTGATTTTTCTTGAGCCGAAGTGGCAATTCTTCTACATTTGTCAGCTGCCTTACCTGTTTATCAAAATGACCGACAAAAATTTTCCCGTCATCCGACCAGTCCTCGACAAACTGCTTGGAATTGGCAATCGTACAACCGATAAAAAGAATAGCTCCACGCTCATTGTCAACTAAATCAAAGCGATGCAGATAAGGAAAAGCCCCCACTTCCGTGATTGTCCACTTGCCCTCGCCCTCGAACTGTCCGTGAACAATCCGGCAATCCTTGGCATCAAAACCGGGATAAAAGCGCTGGGTTGCCAAGAAATCCAGCGTCCCTGGCACTTGGATAATGGACATGGTGCCACCAACCTCGCTCCAAACCACCGTCCTTGCGAAATCGCGATTGACATCATAGGCCAAGCAGGCATTTTCGGTCTCCGAAGCCACCAAAAGATAGTCGTTAGCGCTATCGGTCAACCTTGCAACGGCATAGCAGGCATCCAAGGGGTCGCTTAATATTGTTTTACTATTCACTTGGTCTCCTTTCTAGACGAGCAATCAACCTTTCACTGCGAAATTATTTTCAAACTCTGGGCGAAGCGGTTAACTTATTTTCAAAAAATAAAAGTGAACTACGTTTCCCTTATAAAATAATGCTTTAATTATGGTTAACCGTTTCACTTTTCTACTGTCATAGTATACACTATTCTCTTTAGAATTGCAAGCGGTTTCAAAAAATATTTTAAAAAAAGTATCCACTCGTGCGAATACTTCATTTCTAAAAAGAGCTTCTAAGAACTGTAAAGCTAGGAACGACAAGGAGTTGAGCAGGTTCCGCCGCTAGCTCTCCTCTTAATTTTTTGATTAGATGTTCTGCTGCCACTTGACCAATTTTATAAGAATCTTGGCGAATACAGGACACATTCGGATTTAAAACCTCCATCCATTCCAAATCCTCGTAGGAACCCAGACCAAAATCACGGGGATAGCTGTAGTCGGTCTTGTTCAAGATTTTCATAAAATCAAGTAGGGCTGGGCCGTTCATGGTGAAAAAAGCGATTTTTTCTTGCCTTTGCTCAATCAACTGAAGAATTTTTTGAGCTGTCCCGTCTTGTCCCAAAACCAAAAGTTTCTCTGGGTCAGCCGAAACCTCTTCTTTAAAGCCCTGATAACGCATTTCCCGCGTCGAAATCCCCTCAATCGGAAAGGTGACAAAGTAAATGTCTTCATAGCCTGCCTTCTTCATTTCTGCCAGAAAAGCCTTGGTCGAGTTACGATTATTAGATACAACCGTGTCCAGCGTCACTTCTCTCGATTGCCTGTCCACTAGAACCGTCCGCTTCTTACTCAGCTTTTGAATCAGGAGCGAATTGGCATCCACCGTATCGAGAATAATCCCTGAGACATTCTGCTGCTGAAGCCGCTCGATATTTTCCTGCTCAATCAGCTGGTCATTGTCCGAATTGGTAAAGTTAACCGTGTAGCCGTATTTCTTGCAAGTGTCATGAATTCCTTTGATAACTGAGGAAATGAAGGGGTTGGTGATATCCGCAATCACAACGCCAATCGTCTTGGTGTCTCTGGTCACCAAACTCTGCGCCATTTTGTTGGGTTGATAGCCCGTTTCTTCAATGGCCAGCCGGATTTTCTCCCTCGTCTCCAAAGACATTTTCCGCATATTTCCATTTAAGTAATAGGAAATCGTCGCCTTGGACACCCCAACCAAGCTAGCAATATCATTGATTGTTACTTTTTTTGTCATTTTGTTCTTTCTAACTCATCAAATTGCATTTATTATACCACTTTAAAAATCAAGATGCCACTTAAAACCAACACAAAAAAGCAATCCCTGGGACTGCTCTTTGTTTTTTTAATGACTAGCGCCTTTTTGCCCATAGTAAGCGTTCGGTCCGTGTTTGCGGAGGTAGTGCTTGTCCATGAGGTATTTTGGTGCTTCTTTGACATCGGGTTTGATTTGCTCGGTGAAGCGCGCCATTTTGGCAACTTCTTCCAAGACAACGCTGTGGTAAACCGCAGCTTCTGGCGTCTTGCCCCAAGTAAAGGGACCGTGGTTGCGCACAGTGACACCTGGCACTGCCATGGGGTCAATGTCGCGCTCGCGGAAGGTTTCAATAATCACGGTGCCTGTTTCTTTTTCGTAGGCCGTGTTGATTTCGCTTTCTGTCAATGAACGTGCCGCTGGAATGGGACCGTAGAAATAATCCGCATGCGTCGTTCCGTAAAATGGAATATCGCGCCCAGCCTGTGCCCAGCCAACCGCTTCCGTTGAGTGCGTGTGAACAACGCCACCGACTTTTGGGAAAGCCTTGTAGAGCTCCACGTGGGTAGCCAAGTCAGATGACGGATTGAGGTCGCCTTCAACGATATTGCCATCCAAGTCGACCACAACCATATTTTCCGGACTGAGCTTATCGTAGTCCACACCGCTCGGTTTGATGACAATCAAGCCCGCTTCGCGGTCCACCGCAGAGACATTTCCCCAAGTAAACTTAACCAAGCCATGTTTTGGTAGGTCACAATTAGCCTTGTAAACGCGCTCTCTTAATTCTGGTAACAGCATTAGTTTAACCCCGCTTTCTCAATGAGTGGATAAAGGAAATCTTGGGCTTCTTTGATAGCCGCCTTGGTTTCCTCTACCGTTGGACAATTTTCAGACCACATTTCAATCAAAAATGGCCCTTGATAATTGGTTTCTTTTAAAATTCTGAAAGTATCTTCCCAGTTGACACAACCTTGACCAAAAGGCACATCGCGGAATTGCCCCTTGGACTGCTCGGTCACGGCATAGGTATCTTTCAAATGCAGGGCTGCAATGGCTTGATGGCCCAGCAGAAACTCGCTGTAAAGGTCATTGTGCCAAGCAGAGACATTGCCCGTATCCGGATAGACAAAGAGATAAGGCGAATTGATTTCTTTCGCGACAGCCAGATATTTCTCAATGCTGTTGATAAAAGGATCATCCATAATCTCAATCGCCAGCATGACCTGAGCCTGCTCCGCCCAATCACAAGCTTGACGGAGGTTTTTCAGGAAGCGAGCACGAGTTGCAGGAGATTTCTCCTCATAATAAACATCGTAGCCTGCTAGCTGAATGACCCGTACTCCCAAGTCCTGAGCCAACTCGATACATTGCTTCATGGTTTCCAGCGACTTGGCTTCGAGGGCTGGATCGTTTGATCCTAGTGGATAGCGGCGGTGCCCAGAAAAGCAGATAGTCGGAATGCGGACACCCGTTTCATAAACGGCCTTGACCACTTCAAAGCGTTCTTCCTTACTCCATTCCAAGCGCGCTAAGCGAGCATCGCTTTCATCCACCGACATTTCAACAAAGTCAAAGCCTAGTTCTTTGGCAAAAGCTAAACGCTCGCTCCAAGAAAAATGCTTGGGTGTTGCCTTTTCATAAATTCCAATTGGACGTGCCATGGCCTACCCCCAAATTCGCTTGATTTCATCTTTAAAGGCCCGCGCAGCAGCAGCTGGATCTTCAGCTTCAGTAATACCGCGTCCAGCAATGAAGGTGAAGACATCAACTCCTTCAAAGAGTTTGAGCGTATCAATATTCAGACCGCCTGTCACTGATACGCGGAAGCCCATCTCAATCAGTTTCTTGACCTTATTAAGATCCTTTTCTCCCCAAGTTTCCCCAGCCAAGAGAGCATCGCGGGATTGATGGTAAATGGCCTGCGAAATACCGGCATCCAGCCAAGTCTGAGCTTGTTCATAAGTCCAGTCTCCGTAGAGTTCGACCTGAATTTCCCCACGTTGGCCGCGCTCTTCCTGAATAGCTTTCAAGGCCGCCTTCATAGTTGGAAGGGTGGCTGAGCAGATACAGGTCATCCAGTCTGCACCACGCACTGCATTGTTCTTAGCTACCGTTCCGCCGGCATCCGCACACTTGGTGTCAGCTACGATGACTTTCTCTGGAAAAAGACTGCGGAGCACTTCGACGAGCTCGCTTCCCACTTGCAGGAGACAAACCGTTCCTGCCTCAATCACATCCACTTCATGACCGACAGAGACAGCAGCCTTGATAGCTCCCTGCAAATCTGAATGGTCCAACGCCACCTGTAAATTTGGAATCTGTTTTGACATCTTTTTACCTCATTTCTTAGTTTCAGTTGCAATCAATTATCTCTAAGCATGCATTAGGAATCTAAATCCAGACCCTGCAAGTAAGGGCTGTCCTTGGATTCCTCTATCAGAGCCAGCACTTCTTCTTCTGATTGGCAAGCCTTGAGGCGCTCAATGGAATTTTCCAACTCAAACAGAGCAATAATCTGCGGAATGGCCACGCTGGTATGAATCTTGGAACTGGTAGCCGCCAAAGAAAGCAGAATACTAACCTCCTTGCCATCTGAAAAAGTGACTGGTTCTGTCAGTGTAATCAGGGAGAAGGCGTCGCGATTAACCCCTGCTTCTGGTCTGGCATGAGGCATAGCCATGCCTGGCATGAGAATGTAATAAGGTCCATATTCTTCTGTCGACTCGACGATGGCATCGTAGTACTGAGGCTGAACAGCTCCGCTCTCAATCAAGGGCTCTACTGATAGCTTGACTGCTTCCTGCCAAGTCTCGGCTGAAAGACCTAAACGAATGGATTTGTTGTCTGTCAATGCTTGTTTTAAATTCATTTCTCTTCCTTTCATTAGATACAAGGGGCATCTTCAATACTTTCCAGAATTTTAGCCCCTGCGCAATCTCACAATAGACAATAATAGGAAGGTGGGGCAGCCTAACCACCCTACCCTAACTGAGAACCCATCTTCATAGATAGAAATTCTTACAATACCTGACTTAATTTTTCAGTGATTTCCTTATCATCCATCAGGTTGTCCAAGCCGATTAATTTCCCATTGGTGCGGCCTTCCAATTCATTGATTAAATGCAGAGAAGCAATCACGATATCGTAGCCTGAAGCTAAACTTTTAGCCTCCCCGACACTGCAGGAGTTGACTGTGAAGTCTGTCTGTCCCAAATTACGCAGCGCATTTTCCACTTTCATTTTAATCACCATAGATGATCCCATGCCGTTTCCGCATGCTGTTAATACTTTAACCATTTTAGTTTCCTCCGAAATCTTATTTTATAGTCATAGAAGTTTATTCTTCTGCCTGTACCTGACCTTGATAGTAGGCTTCCTTATCCTTAGCTCTAGCGAATTGCAGCTGAGGAATGAGCAAGAAGAAGAAGCAAACCAGAGCATAACCTATAATACCCAGATATTTGAAGATGTAGCCAAAGCCTAACCATGGAATTTCAAAGTCGATATTACCGTGATATCCGCCATAAGAAGCCAAGCCCAGCAGAGCCACACAGAGAGCACCAAGGGCTACCTGCAGCACACCTGAAATAAACGATAGGACAAGGGCTGCTTTCCAGCCACCACGTTTATCAGCATAGACTGCAATCGCTGCATTGTCAAAGAAGACAGGAACGAAACCAGTGATAATCAGGATTGGATTTTTGAAAATAATCAGCAGTACAATGGTAATCAGCTGACCAACCAAACCAAAGACAAAGCCAGAGAGAACGGCATTTGGTGAGCCAAAGCCATAAGACGCTGCCACATCCACCGCAGGGAAGGAACCTGGTAAGAGCTTGCTTGAAATACCTTGAAAGGCATTAGTCAGCTCAGATACGAACATACGCACCCCTTGCATGAGGATGAAGAGATAGACAGAGAAGGTAAAGGCTGTCTGAATGATATACATATAGAAGTCTTGCTTAGCAGGGTCAAATGGTGTACCAGTCGTGATAACTTCTTTGTTGGCCATAACATCTGGGCCCAATACTAAGAGAATAGCACCGAAGAAGACTAGCATCAAAGTTGCAGAAGCAACAACTGTATCATGGAAGATAGACAGAAACTTAGGCAGCTTCAGATTGTCCAGATTTTCTTCTTTTTTACCAAAGAAAGGCGCAACCTTATCAACGAACCAGATAGCAAATTGCTGCTGGTGACCGATGGCGAAACCACCACCGCCAGTCAAACGCTGAGTAGCTTCGACAGTCATATTGGAACTGACAGCCCAGTAGAGACCACAGATGAGGCCGATAGCCAAAGTTCCCCAGCTATTGCGCAGCTGCGGTACCAGCAAGAGCACCATCAGTGATACAGTAGCAGCCTGCTGAACCATGATGTGACCAGTGATGAAGAGAGTCCGAATTTTAGTGACCTTACGGAAAGCTACTAGTAGGATGTTGAAGCCAAAGCCAATCAAGAGCGCTGTTGTAGCTGTTCCGACAAAGTTTGGAAACTCTTCCGCAATCTTTGTATTCGCCGCTGTCAATCCAAAGTAAGGATCAATGACCGCCGCCCCGATTTTGAACTTAAAGTTCAGGGCTGCCAGAATTGGCCGGAAAGTATTCACCAGACCGGCTGCTCCGGCATTAAGAATTAAATAGCCGACCGTTGCTTTAATGAAGCCAGCGAACACATCGTGAGCCGGTTTCTTAAGCAGTGCATAACCGATTAGCACCAAAAGGCCGACGAAGAAAGCTGGATTTTGCAGAATGTTCTGCGAGAACCAATTTAGAATATTAAGAAGGATATTCATGGTAACTCCCCTTTATTTTTTATTTTTCTTATTCTTATAGATTTATTATAAATCTTGAAAACGGTAACAAAAAGACCAAGAATTACACAGGCGACTGTTCACTCTTGGACTGTCAAAAAAATCTGCCCATAAGGACAGAAAAAAGTAAGAAAGTGAGCATGGCTGCTCCTAAATTCGACTGCGCCTCTGGCTTGTCTCATTAAGTTTTTACAGAACCTAGTTTTCGCTTACGCTCAAACTGCATCTATGCCTCTAAGCTCTGCTCGACTCTTCTAGCTGGCAATCACTAAGAAATTAGCGGAACGTAGACTTCGCTTGCGTTCAGTCTGCATCAATGCCTCTAAATTCGACTGCGCCCACGGCTTGTCTCATTAAGAGGCATAGAAAAACCCAGCTAGCCAAATGGTTAACTGGGTTAGGGTTGAGCTACATCATAATTTTAAACTATCCTGCAGCCTTTTGATGAATGGTGATACCATATTTTTCATGGTTCTCTTCATACCAATTAATTAAAGCCATCGCAGTTTGATAGGTTATGTTTTTAATTTTACTAGTTCCTTTAGTTAAAGTCAGGATACTCATCTTGCTGATGTTTGCATCCGTCGCAATTCTATAACTAGTTAAAGTTCCATTAACCAACAACTGAACAACAGCCTCAACTTTTTGGTAGTCAGGCATCGTTGTAATATCCAACTTTTTCATAATTAAATCCTCTCCTAAAATTTAATTTACTAATCTATTATACACTTTTTTCTGATATTTCCATATATAAAAACTTGAAAATATACAAAAAAATTAGAACATAATGTATTGAACTGTCAACTTATGCTATTTTATAGGCTTTTGATGTTTTTTTATAACTACTTTTAAAAAATAGAGATTTTTTTTACTTTCATATATGAAAACAGCTTATAAATATAGATTTTATAAAATATGCTGAGAAATTTTCTCAGCATATGGTTTAGTAAGCTTTATTCTGCCTGCTTGTCTTTTTCAGATGCGGCAGCACCCTTTTCACGAATAACTAAGACACCATCTTCTAAATCGGCTGTCAAGTGCTTAGCATCTAGATTATCCAAGTGGAAGTCAGTCACCTTGTCACGAATTTGCTGCTCGATGACACGGCGGAGCGGACGAACACCCATGACTTGGTCATAACCAGCATCGCGCAGGAATTCCTTAGCTGCATCAGATACAGCCAGATCAATTTCTTTCTTGCTCAAGGTTTGATTTACTTCGATCAGCATGAGATTAACAATCTCCATCAAATCTTCTTTCTTGAGATGAGAGAACTCAATAACCGCATTGAAACGATTGAGGAACTCTGGGCGGAAATAAGCTTTGAGTCGATCCATCAGATCAGGCTTTTCAGCATCCTCTTCCAAGCCTGCTTCGTAGCCAAAGCCAGCATTGGAGGTCGCAATGATAACTGTATTCTTGAAGTTGACTGTATTCCCTTGACCATCTGTCAAACGACCGTCATCCAGAACTTGAAGGAGAAGGGTAATCACTTGTGGATCCGCCTTTTCAATCTCATCCAAGAGAATGATAGAGTAAGGATTGCGGCGTACACGCTCGGTCAAAGTGTTATTGTTGTCATCATATCCGACATAGCCTGCAGTCGTACCAATCAGCTTGGAAACAGCAGTCCGGTCAGAGTATTCAGACATATCCAGACGGATAATGGCCTCTTTAGTACCGAACATATCTAGAGCTAGTTGCTTAGCTAGCTCAGTCTTACCAACACCAGTTGGTCCAACAAAGAGGAAGCTTCCGATTGGACGGTTGCCTTCATCAAATCCTGCACGGTTACGGCGAATAGCTTTAGCCACAGCTTCTACAGCCTTATCTTGGCCAATCACCTTGGCTTTGAGACGGTCATTCATGCCCTTGAGGCGCTCAATGTCGCTGGCACCCATCTGAGATACTGGTACACCCGTCATCCGTTCAACAGACTCTGCTACGTCGTTGACTGTAGCTGTCACCTTCATATCCTCAGTGTGATTTTGAATTTTCTTTTCTAGCTCTTCAATGCGAGTCTTAGCATTCAGAGCTGCTTCATAATCTTCTTTCTCAACAGCCGCTTCCTGCTTGTCTTTCTGTTCAGCAATCTCATTTTCAACCGCATGAACATCAGTCACTGGATGCTGGGCTGCCAAGTGGGCAGCAGTCACGTCGACCAGGTCAATCGCCTTGTCTGGCAGGCTTCGTTGTGGAATATACTGAACAGAGTAATCCACAGCCGCTTTCAGCACTTCATCCGGCAGGATGACATTGTGGTGCTTTTCGTACAAGTCCCGAATGCCTCGAAGGATCTGATAGGTATCTTCGGCCGACGGTGCATTGACCTTGACTTCATTGAAACGACGAGCCAAAGCTGCATTTTTAAGGATAGTATTACGGTACTCGTCCTGAGTAGTAGCCCCGATAACTGTCAACTCACCACGAGAAAGTGCTGGTTTAAGAATATCCGCCATGCCCTTAGAGCCACTATCTCCACCGATAGATCCTGCTCCTAGGATTTGATGGATTTCATCAAAGAAGAGGATAATGTTGCCGGCTTCCTTGACTTCATTGACTAAGTTTTGGATATTTTCTTCAAAGCTACCACGATATTGAGTACCAGCTTCCAGACCGGAAATATCAACAGAGATGATTTCCTTATTCTTGATAGCCGCTGGCACATCACCATTGACGATAGCCTGAGCCAATCCTTCTACGACGGCTGTCTTACCAACTCCGGCATCTCCGACCAATACAGGATTGTTCTTGGTCCGACGAGAAAGGATTTCAGCAGTTTCTTGGATTTCCTTATTGCGTCCAATGACTGGATCTAACTTACCATCACGAGCTTCCTGAGTTAGATTGCGACCTAGCTTAGCCAGGATACCATCCTGCTTAGGTCCTTGAGCAGCAGCTTGTCCAGTTTGCTCACCTGTTCCTTGACCAGGGAGCTTGCCAGTAGCCCGGTACTGAGCAAACTCTTCCGGTGTGACCTCTCTACCATTAATCAAGTAGCGCCGGTGTTCGCTGTTGTAGCCACCCATGCGTCCCATAAGTTGGTTGAAAAGGTCGTCCATATTGTTAAAATTGTTGTAGTTGTTGTTCATAGCATTACCTCGCTGTTTTCATATTTTGCTTTACATAATTTTTGATTTTACCAAAGTTTCAGATAAGAAATCTCTTCCTTATCCACTATAAATATTCATTTGGGAGATCTTCTCCAATCAATTATTTTACATAACTTATTTCATTTCCAAAAATCAAGACTGATTCAGTCTCTATTTTTATGAGTGAATTAAATCTCTTTCAGAAGAAGATGATTTTACATAACTTTAAATCCTCCCAAAAATAATTGCCTTCCGGCTGTATTCATATCTTCTGATTAAATTTACGTAAACTTTTTTGTTTACAGTTGTAATTTTATCATGACAGAATCTATTTGTCAATAGATTTTACATAATTTTTTAAAATAAATTTACAAATGTAATCAAAATTATCATTGAGGCCCTTTTTATCCCTATAAAGACGCTTTTTTATAATAAAAATCTGGACAGAATCCAGATTTTAAATCATATACTCTACACTATAGCTGGCATCCGACAGAATGCGGGACAGAAACTGTTTGGTCCGCTCTTCCTTCGGGCTAGAGAAGAATTCCTGAGGAGGATTTTCTTCGACGATATGGCCTCCGTCCATAAAGATGACATGGTTGGCCACATCACGGGCAAAGCTCATCTCGTGGGTCACAACGACCATGGTCACTCCCTCCTGAGCCAGCTGCTTCATGACACTAAGAACTTCGCCGACCAGTTCCGGATCTAGCGCCGAAGTTGGTTCATCCAGCAGAATAACGTCTGGCTTGACAGCAATGGCGCGGGCAATCCCAATCCGCTGCTGCTGGCCGCCTGATAGCTGGGAAGGATAGTAGTCTTTGTAGGCCAAGAGACCCACGCGCTTCAAGGACTTTTCCGCAATCTCAAGCGCTTCTTCCCTCGGTATCTTACGAGCGATCACTAAGCCCTCTAAGATATTTTCAAGGGCTGTTTTATTGGCAAAGAGATTATAATGTTGGAAGACAAAGGCTGTCTTTCTACGAATTTCCAAAATCTCCTTTTTGCTGAGTTTAGCCAAATCATAGTCCTTACCAGACAAAGTCAGCTGGCCGCTATCCGCTTTTTCTAAGTGATTCAGACAGCGCAGAAATGTTGTTTTCCCAGAGCCTGAGGGTCCCAGAATAACCACAACATCACCTTGATTGACCTTGAGACTGACATCTGCCAGCACCTGGTGCTCTCCAAATCGTTTGGAGATATGTTTTACTTCTAACATAATCATTCCTTCCTAAGCAAGAGCATAGCGCTTTTCCAAGCCCCTAAAAATCCACTGAATCAAGCCACAAATAATGAGATAAATAACAAAAATCACCAGATAAGACTCTGAATACTGGTAAGAATGGGAGGCCTCTATCTTAGCCAAGGCTGTGATATCCTTGACCGTCATGACAAATACCAGCGAGGTTCCCTTGACTAGATTGATAACCAGATTGGCCAGATTGGGCAGGGCAGAACGCAATGCCTGAGGAAAAACAACTCTCCGATAGGCTTGAAAATTCGTTAAACCAATCGCTTGAGCCGCCTCCAACTGCCCTTTATCCACCGTCAAAATGGCAGAGCGCAGAATTTCCGACAAACTGCCTGTCGTCATCAGGCTATAGATGATGAAAGCATAGTAAAGCGGATTGAACTTAAAGACGTCTACCTGACTGCCCAGACTTTTAAAAATTTGATTCAGTAAACTAGGAAAAAGACTGTAGAAAAAGAGAATAAGCAAAATAGGAGGCGTCGCCCGAATGAAGGCCAGATAAACCACCGAAAAGGTCCGCACACCCCAAACTTTATAAATCTGCCCCAGAGCTAGAAGCAGAGCTGGAATAAAGCTGATCAGAATAGCAACCACCATAATAATCAGGGTTACTGGTATGCCTTTCAAAGTAACCAGAAAGGTATTTACAATATAATTCAAATCCATGCTTTACCTCTCCTTGACTGTCAGACTTTTTTCCAGAAGCTGGGAAGCCAGCGAAACCACTAGGGCAATCCCCCAGTAAATCAAGGCCACCGCTGTATAGGTTTCTAGGGAATAATTGCCTAGATTACGGCTGATGAGATTTTGCCCCGCTCCCATGACATCAACAGCTCCAATCGTATAAGCCAGCGCAGCATCCCGCATGAGATTAAGAAGGGCAGTAGTAAGATTGGGCAGGGCGATGCGAAAAGCCTGTGGCAGGACGATGCGCAGAAAAGTCTGCACCGGTGTCAAGCCAATACTGAGACCTGCCTCGGTCTGTCCCTTGGGAACAGCAAGATAGGCTGCCTTGAAGACTTCCGCAATCATAGCCGCAAAGAGCAGAATCATGGTGATGATAACAAAAACAGTCCGCGACCAATTATTGATATCCAGCCCCAGCCACCATTCTAAAAACTCTGGAATGCCATAAAAAACCAAGAAAAGCAAGACGATAGGCGGTGTACACCTAAGGATAAATATATATCCTCTAGCCAGACCAGCGAAAGACTGCTCCTCAGAAATCTGAGCCCAAGCCAACAGACCACCTAGCAAGGAGCCAATCAAAGCTGTCACAAACATAATCCATAAAGTGGTCGGCAGAGCCTGCAGCAGACTAGGCAGCAGACCAAAGACACGGGATAAGTCATATGAGACCATAATTTTCTTCTCCTTCGACAGTAATTAGATAGAATAAGCTTCTCTTGGACGGGCACTTTCAGCTTGGAGCAGCCATGCTCTCGCCTAGCTATCCTCTTTGAAAATTCCTTCAAACAGCAGCAAGGTCAGCTTAGAAACCACCAACTCTATATTCAGCTAGCTTCTCAGTCAGCCTTTTGATTTTCCATAATCAGCAGACAGCAGCAACTAATCCTTGTCCACATAAGAGAAGACATCTTCTCCGAAATACTTTTCAGATAGTTTAGCCAAGGTTCCGTCTTTTTCCAGTTCCTTAATTGCTTTCTCATATGCCTTGGCAAATTCTTCATTTTTTTCGTTTTTATGAAGCAGAGGATAGGTCGGAATCCCCTTGTAAGGGAACCAAGTCAGTTGATCCGCATACTGATGGTATGAACCTTCCTTGTCTGTCACTGCTTTTTCAAAAGACAGCTTGATGTCAAAGAAGGCATCGTAGCGCCCTTCCAGAACCCAAGCATAAGCATCAGCCACCTTGAAGGACTCTGCTGCAGTCAAATCAATAGGAGCACCGCTATGCTTTTGGTTATACTCTTCGATAACGGCCCATTGAGCATTCTGCGGAGAGATTGGTACCAGCTTGCCCTTTTCCTTGGCAAAATCATCAATGGTCTTGTATTTTTCAGAGTCTTCCTTGCGGATAGTGAAACCGATAATGCTAGCGCCGATTGGGCTTTTTGGAATGATGAACTTCTTCGCCCGCTCTTCGGTGTACCATGCTCCCTTGGTTCCGATGTCATATTTTCCAGATTCCAGACCGACTAAGAGATCTTCATCACTGGTACCAGTATATTCAAACTGATAGTCTGGCAGCTTTTCATCAATGGCCTTGAGAACAGCAACCTCATAGCCATCTGATTCTCCCTTTTCATCTACAAAGTCATAAGGAACATAGTTCTGTGTATGAGCCACTTTCAAAGTCGTGACCTTGTCACTGCCTGATGCAGAGCTGCTCGTCTTGCTAGATGAAGCACCTGTCAAGGTCCGCCCCAAATAAGTCGCCGCTACAATAGCAATCACTGCTGCTCCACCAATAATCCATTTTTTCTTGCTCATTCTTTCGTCTCCTTCTTATGCTAAGCTTGCTGCTTGGCGAACCCACTGAATCCGCTCTGCCTCAATATCGCTTGGAATAGTACAGTCAGCCCCGATAATCAAAGCTTCCTTGCCAGCCTCTGCTATCAACCGCTTGGTCTCATCTTGAATAGCCGCTTGGCTGCCCGTGTAAAGCAGGCCGTCCTTGCCATTTTCAAAGCCACCCAGAACAGTCCGGCCGCCAAACAATTTCCGGCCCTCTGCTAGGCTGATGCCTTCTGGCCCCACTGCCCAGTTGATGACCTGAGCTGGATAGTCAGTGAAAAGATGAACATCGTTTCGCGCGCCTTCGTAACCGCAAATATGCAGGATATTCACTCCGCCAGCCGCGTTGGCTGCTTCCAGCACCGCCAATTCACTCGGAGCAATAAAAGCCTTATAGTCTTCAGCCGACACCCGCGCATCCTGAATGCTCTGAACGCTGAGGTAGATTCCATCCGCACCAGCTTCCTTGATAATTCGCTCCGTCAGAGCTGCAATATCTTGAGCAATCACATCCAGCACCCGCTTCGTGAGCACTGCATCCTCTGCCAGGAAATCTGCAATGATATCATCCCCTCCGGCAACCTTACCGACCAACCATTTGAAGTAGGTCACTGGCGCAAAAATATTGTAAATAGCGACCAAGTCCTCTGTAAAGCCAGCCCTAATCTTCTGAACCAGTTCCACCTGCTCACTAATCCAAGGGTGATCAGCACCTAGCGGCTCAATAGCTGCCAACTCTTTGATAGATTGGACTTTTTTCAAGTGCTCGTTAGGATAGGCAAAATAACCATCACTCATCAGCTTGATAAAGTCTGGCTCGACTTCTGCCAGAAAAGCTTGATGACCGGACAGATTTTTATCAATAATGGCCTGATTTCCAAAACCAGCCAGCCACTCCTCTTCGCTGGTAAAATGATGCCAGAAACCAACTGGCACTCGGTCAACGGACTCTCCTCTGAAAGCCTTCAGTACTAATTCTCTTTTTGAAGTCATCTTCTCTCCTTTTTTATTGTTCCTATCTAGCCAATGAGTTGTTTTTTAGCTTTTTCATTGGACTAATTCATCATTTTAAGTAAAATTCTAATCCGACAAGAGCAGAGCAGCGATATCATTGGGCTGCATCAAGCCAGTTGACTGCTCAGGCAGTTTCTTGAGCAACTGTAAATCATCTTCTTTTTTGTCTGAAGACTGATGAGCATAAATCTGACTGATGCTCAGAAAGGTTCCTATTATCAAGAATATCAGAGCAAGAGCTGCAAGCCTTTTTTGATATCGATTCATCTATCTTCCTCCTTGAAAGAGTTGAAAATTGCTCTTTAGGACTTTAGCAAGTCCGTCAGAACTGTCTAGCAGCCTGACGGATCCAGTCCAATCTTTCTATTTCAAAATCATCTGGTACAGTACAGTCAGCCCCTAGAATCACTCCCTGACTGCCAGCTTCAGCCAGCAGCCGCTTGGTCTCAGCCTCTAACTCTGCTCGACTGCCCGTATTCAGAAGAGCTGCTCTGCCATTTTCAAAGCCGCCCAGGACAGTCTGACCGCCAAAGAGCTTGCGCCCTTCCGCTAAGCTGACCCCTTCATGATGGGTTGCCCAGTTAAAGACTTGAGCCGGATAGTCCTTGAACAGTTCCAAATCATTGCTGGCTCCTTCAAAGCCGCAGATGTGGAGGATATTCACTCCGCCAGCCGCATTAGCCACTTCCAGAACCTTAACCGTACTAGGCTCAATATAACGACGATAACTGGTCGCATCTACCCGGCTGTCTTGGACTTGCTGGGTACTGAGATAAATCCCCTCAATGCCCGTTTCCTTAATGATGCGTTTAGTCAAAATAGCAATATCGCCGGCAATGACATCTAAAACATGTCCTGTCAGCTCAGAATCCTCTGCCAGAAAATCTGCAATTTCTCTATCTCCTCGTGACCCTTCCCTGCGGAACCAGCGCTTGAGATAGGAGACCGGCGCAAAGATATTGTAGAAGGAAGCGAAGTCTTCTGGATAGCTTGCCTTTACAGCTTTAACTATCTCAATCTGCTGCTCAATCCAAGGATGATACTCTCCGATAGACTGGATAGCTGCCAAGTCCCGAATGGACTCAATATGATCCGAATAAAGCGCGCTAGGATACTTAAAGAAGCCATCGCTCATAATCTTGACAAAGTCTGGCCGTGCAGCTCGAACATAAGCAGCATGCCCCTCAACACTTTTATTGAAAATCACTGGATTATCCAGGCCCAGCATCTTTTCCTCTTGGCTTACAAAGTGAAACCAAAAACCAACAGGCACTCGGTCAACTTCTTCACCCCGAAAAGCTCTCAGCACTAATTCTTTCTTGCTGACCATTACTTCCTCCTTCTTTGAATTTGTAATATATCTTACCATCCTCTCTTTCTCCTGGGAAATATATTTTCCCTATCAGCCTGATTAAAAATATTTATCAAAGCAAAATAAAAAAGCTAGACTAAGCTAGCTTTTTCAAGGTTTTTCAGCCTCCGCTGAATAACCTTATTTTTTGTACCCTTTTTAGATAAGTACCATATATATTTTCTATAGATGAGATAGGTAATTTTTATCAAAAAACTGCTACTCCGATCTTACTTGCCCTTGGCCGCAAAATACTCCCGCACGAGCGGTGCAACCTTGGTGCCAAAGAGTTCGATAGACTGGAGAACCTGCTCATGCGGAAGCGATCCCAACGGCAGATGCAACATGAAGCGGTCCAGTCCCAGCTCCTCTATCATCTTGATCAATTTCTGAGCGACCTTTTCAGGGCTACCGACAAACATGGCCCCCTCTGGTCCTACCTGATCTAGGTATTGCTCATAGGTCATCTCCCGCCATTGAGGACGGTCCTTAGAGATAGCGTCCACTACCTGCTTGGTCGGATGGAAGTAAGTCCGGACCGCCTCCTCATTATCCTCCATGACCCAGCCCCAAGAGTGGGCAGCGATCTTCAACTTTTCATCTGAGTGGCCACTTTCCTGCCCAATCCGGCGATACGCATCCAGCAAGGGTTTGAAGCGCTTAGGCTGTCCACCGATAATGGCATACGCAATTGGCAGGCCCTTCTGGGCGACCTTAATGGTGGACTCGACATTGCCCCCCGTCGCTACCCAAACTGGCAATGTTTCTTGCACCGCCCGTGGGTAGACTTCCCGATTGTCAATAGTCTGCGTCAGCTTGCCCTTCCAATTTAGCCGAGTCTCGGCACTGGCATAGAGGAGCAGATCCAGCTTTTCATCAAAAAGCTCTTCATAATCCTTCAAGTCATAGCCAAAGAGCGGAAAGGACTCGATAAAAGAGCCACGGCCAGCCATGACCTCTGCTCTGCCATTTGACAATGCATCAATCGTCGCATACTGCTGGTAGACTCGAATAGGATCCAAGCTCGACAGGACACTGACAGCACTGGTCAGACGAATCTTCTCCGTCTTGATCGCACCAGCCGCCAGCACAATCTCCGGCGCAGAGACCGCAAAGTCCTCCCTGTGATGCTCTCCAATGCCATACACGTCCAGCCCCACCTTGTCTGCCAGCTCAATCTCTGCTACCAGCTGCCGAATCCGCTCATCATGAGTATAGGTCTGCCCTGTCCCCTCCAGCGGCGTTGTCTCTCCAAAAGTAGAAATACCTAATTCCACCATGTTTTTGTCCTCCTGATATTTAAGATAAAAACATTTTATAACTAATTAGTGATAAATACAAAAATGATGCTCATCCTATTTGTCCATCTGTATGAAATAGGATGACTGTCGTCATCATGGCTTTGCCATGGTCGAAAGAGACTTCCAAAGAGCATGGTCACAAAAATACCATACCAAAAGCCCCAGAAAAATCTGAGGCTTAGTATTATTATCAAGATTCGTTAGAAAGCTTACTCTACAGTGACAGACTTAGCCAGATTACGCGGTTTATCCACATCCAATCCACGGTGCAGGGTCGCAAAATAAGCAATCAATTGAGTCGGTACCACCATAGAGATCGGTGACAGGTAAGGGTGAACTTGGCTCAAGACAATATCGTCTCCATCCTTAGCCACATTTTCCTCAGCAATAGTCAAAACTTTGGCTCCACGAGCTACGACTTCTGAAATATTGCCCCGAGTATGGCTAGCCAAGACTTCATCAGAAAGCAGGGCCAAAACTGGTGTCTCGTCTTCAATCAGAGAGATTGTACCGTGTTTGAGCTCACCAGCAGCAAAACCTTCACACTGGATATAAGAAATTTCTTTGAGTTTTAAGCTAGCTTCCATCGCCACATAGTAGTCTTGACCACGGCCTATATAGAAAGCATTGCGAGTTGTTTCCAGAAGGCCACGGACCTTATTGTCAATCAACTCCTTTTCTGACAAAGTGGACTCAATAGACTGCGCAACTATGGACAGCTCGTGAACCAAGTCAAAGGCTGCCGCTTTTTCAGAAGCATTGGCATCACCAACAGCTTTAGCCAAGAAAGCCAAAGCAGCGATTTGAGCTGTATAGGCTTTAGTAGAAGCAACAGCAATCTCAGGACCTGCATGCAGCAGCATGGTATGATTGGCTTCCCGAGAAAGCGTAGAACCCGGAACATTGGTCACGGTCAAACTTGGAATGCCCATCTGATTCGCCTTGACTAAGACCTGACGGCTGTCAGCTGTTTCGCCAGATTGGCTGATAAAGATAAAGAGGGGCTTCTTGCTAAGGAGCGGCATAGCATAACCCCACTCAGAGGCAATGCCCAGCTCAACAGGTGTATCCGTCAGCTCTTCTAGCATACGCTTAGAAGCATAGCCAGCATGGTAAGAAGTTCCAGCTGCAAGGATATAGAGACGGTCAGCTTCCTGAACAGCTTTGACAATATCTGCATCTACTGATACTTGCCCCTTATCATCTGTATAAGCGCTGATTAGCTTACGCATCACAGTTGGCTGCTCATCGATTTCCTTGAGCATATAGTATGGATAAGTTCCCTTACCAATATCGGACAAGTCAAGCTCAGCTGTATAGCTTTCACGCTCCAGAGTATTTCCGTCATAATCCTGCACTTCCACACTGTCTTTACGGACAATAACCAGCTCTTGATCATGAATTTCCATAAACTGATTTGTCTCACGAATCATGGCCATGGCATCTGAACAGACCATATTATAGCCATCACCCAGTCCAACTAGAAGAGGTGATTTATTTTTAGCAACATAGATAACATCTGCATCTTGTGAGTCCACCAAAGCAAAGGCATAAGAACCACGGATGATGTGGAGAGCTTTTTTAAAGGCTTCTAAAGCAGACAAGCCTTCTTCTTCAGCGAATTTGCCAATCAGATGCACTGCAATCTCTGTATCTGTCTGCCCCTTGAAGTCATGACCAGCTAGATAAGTATTCTTAATATCAAGGTAGTTCTCAATCACACCGTTGTGAACCAAGACAAAACGGCCGGTCTGTGAAGTATGAGGATGGGCATTGTTTTCACTTGGTTTTCCATGAGTAGCCCAACGAGTATGTCCGATACCAGCAGTCCCAGCAACATCAATGCCAATTTTAGCATGCAGGTCAGCGATACGACCGACCGACTTGATCAGACTAGAAGTTTTTCCTGTTGTTACAAAAATTCCAGCCGAGTCATAACCTCGGTATTCCAGCTTTTCCAAGCCCTGCATCAAGATATCAGTTGCGTTGCGATTTCCGACAACTCCGACAATTCCACACATAACGTTACTTCTGATTTCTGGTCTTAGAAACCAGCCCTTCTTATTGAAAATTGGTATAGTCTTCTTGGAATCTAAAAACTCCAACAAAACTAGTATACACACTGTTTTTTGGTTTGTCAAGCATGAAATTGGTATAGTTGAAAATAAGATACGATTTTTTCTCTGCCATACAAAAGAAGTTGGGTTCCCCCAACTTCTTCTAGTTTGATTTCTCCGAATATTCTTTATATCCGTCAGTTGCAAGCTCTGCCTTCAACCCTTCATAGTCTTGAGTCCCCCAACTAGAAATTTTTTCTGCAGTTTCAAGGTCTAGATTGCCATCCTTCAATAAGTAAGCTTCATAACCATAGTACTTGTAACGTACATCAGTAGATCCACCAATTCCAGTGTGAGTTACTTTATAAACTGTAATCAGCGCAATTTTGCCAGTTGATGTTTTATCCTCACCAGGAATAACTTTTAAGTAGCTTCCCTGTGATTCCAAAACATAAGTATTAAATGAATCGTTTTTGTGTTCAGACTTGCTGTAATCTTCATTCTTCTTCAAAAGATCAGCAAAATTCTTCACATCTTTCAACTCTTTCAAACCTTCAACAGTCACTTCAACAGTCTTGCTATCAACCATTTTCCCTGAAGATTTCAGAGTATCGATATAATCTGAGCTAACGGCTAACGTTACTTTATCCCCATTTTTGAGGTTAGTAGGACGTTTACCATTTTCAAAATCGAAATAAGTTTCGTCGTCATCATTTTTGTCAATAGAGATCGTACCATAACCGTTAAATCCTGAGAAGGTTACTGGGGTCTCTTTAAGCAAATCAGCTGCTGAAACCTTTTCATAATCTTTCAAGTCTTTAACTTCGAAGGTTTTCTTTTCAGCTTTAAATGGTGAATTTTTTGAACTTGTTGTTACAGTGAAAGTAATCTTATCCCCATTTTTTAGACCAGTTGTTTTATCAAATTCATAATGAACACTATTAATCATAGCTTCTGCTTGAACTAGTTTAGAAGCCAACTTAGTGTCTCCAGATACTTGTGCGTAAGTAATAGAGTCTCTCTTAGCCAAGCCAGTTGCCTGCTCTTTATTAAAACCAGCTCTTTGGTAAGATAACTCTGCCACTTTTTCAGTAATATCTTGACTATTATAAGTCACTGTTCCAGATCCATCATAACCAGAAAATTCAACTTTTACAATGTCAATCAAACTTTTTGGTTGAGATTGAATAACATTATAACCTATAAATGCTCCCACGATAACGGCCAAAGTTACCAAAGCCGCAATAACTTCCTTCCGTTTCGTTGCAAATAATCCTTTTGCTTTTTCAACCACTTGTTGGGCATCAAACTGTTGAGCTTGACTTGCAGCCGTCTCATTTTTTACTGGCTCAGTGTTTCCCTTTTCTACCACTTCTTTAGACTGATTATCTTGAACTTGCTTATAATCTGTTGATTTTACTTCCTCGACAGGTTTGTTTTCAACCTTCTCTACCGATTCTTCATTATTCACATTATTTACCGAATCACTCATAAAAAATCTACTTTTTATTTTATTAGTATCATTATTAATATCATTCTAACAAATGAATGAATATTTGTAAATGCTTAATCAAACTTTATTGAGCCTGCATCTTTTTAAAATCCATTGATTCATGATAGACTAAACAAAAACTTTTATGGACTATTTTTAGAAAAATAATTTCATAATTAAAACTTTTATATAATTAAAAGCCAGTAAATCTACTGGCTTCAATATTTTCTACTATCTAAATTGCAAACACCTGTCCTACTGCATAGGTGACCGCCATGGTTAAAAGACCGATCACGAGGTTGCGAATCATAGCATTTTTGAGCGGTGCTTTGCCCAATCTAGCACTGGTATAGCCTGTTCCCAAGAGGGCCAAGGCCACAATCAGAACGGTTGCCCAGATACGGATAGTGGCTGGAAGCAGGATAATGGTAATCATAGGAAAAATCGCACCAACAGCAAAGGCTAAAAAGCTTGATACGGCAGCATGCCAAGGATTGGTAAACTCCTCAATCTCGATTCCATACTTTTCCTCCACCAAGGCCTCCAACGGATCCTGAAGAAAGGCCCGATTGGTCATGAGCTGGGCAGAAGTCTCACACTCGCCATTTTGAACATAGGCAGCATAGAGAGACTGCCTAGCAATATCTGGATTTTTTTCTAATAACTCCCGCTCTCTAGCAACAGCAGCTTCTTCTGTATCCTTTTGAGTAGAAACTGATACATACTCTCCGCCAGCCATAGAAAAGGCGCCCGCAAAGACTGCCGCCAAACCAGACAGAAAGATCATCCAAACATTGTCCGTCGCACTAGCTACCCCAATAACCACACCTGCTATGGAAATAATACCATCATTGGCTCCTAAAACCCCGGCCCGCAATATATTCAGCCGCCCACTAAAGTTCGTATCAATTTTATGTTCTTCCACTATTTTAATTTTCTCTTTCTTTTTATTTATAATGATTATAAATAAAACCCAAAACTAATACAAGAGAAAATCGAAAAATGAGAAAAGTTCTACTATTTAAGAGAAAGAATGGATTAATAAAAATATTTCTCAAAGATAAATCTTAAACTTCATTAATATAATGCAAGTATCATCTCCACAAGCCACCTAAGATCTGTTTTTCTATCAAATCTAAGTCTTCTTCCCTTATTTCGCCATTGTCGCTAACGATATAAAGCTGAGCGAAGTAAGCCAACAATGGACCAACACAAATACGAACCATTTGAGGAATCGTTAACTCTGGATTTACACGTGGATCTGCTAGCAATTCCTTATGAAGTACTCGAAGTTTATCTTGAATAGCATTCCAGATAAAAATCTGTTCATTTTTTAGTTTTTTATTTGAAAAACTCTCCTGCAGAATGATTTTCATCAAAGCACGATTTTTTTTGAGATAGCTCATACGATCGTGGACGAGATAACGAACCCTCTCTTCTGTCGTTTCAAAAGCTAAGAGTTCCTCAAAAAAACTACCGAAAATGCCTGGGACTACAGGATGTAAAATAGCCGTCAGTAAATCATCCTTCGTCTTAAAATACTTAAACAAAGTTGCCTGGCTTAGTCCAGCACGCTCAGCTATGTGAAGAGTTGAGGTCCCATGGTAACTCCTGGTTGATATGAGATCCACTGCTGCCTGCATGATTTTTTTCTTTCCTTGAGGGTAATTCGCTTCTTCTAAGTAATCTTCAAACGATTCAAAAACAGTCTTATCCATCTAATCTTCACACCTTTTTAGCATTATTTATGTTGATTTCTAAACTTTACGATAACGACGCAATCCAACAATATTAAGAATTGTTAAAATGATCAAGAAAACCATTAAAACACTAAGATTTGACAAAATATCACCAAGATTGTGCCCGTAAAGAATAATCTGGCTTATTGCATCACCAGAATAGGTTAATGGCAAAAATTTCCCCACAGTTGGAGCCCATTCTCCCATGGATGACAATGGAATAATTCCTGAGAAAAAAAGTTGGGGCATAATCACGAGAGGAATAAATTGCATCATTTGGAATTCTGATTTTGCTAGAGTAGACAAGAGAATTCCAAATGCCAGTGCTACAAGAGCCAGTACCACATTAACTATTATAACATTTAAAATACTTCCTACAACTTCTACATCTAGTAGCCAAATTGCTGCTAAGACGACAACTGCCGTTTGAAAAATCGCAATAATACCGTAAGACAACATATAGCCATAGACGATTTCAGATCGTTTCACTGGTGTTGCTAACAAACGTTCTAGTGTTCCACTGGTGCGTTCTTTCAAAAGCGCCATACCAGAAATCAAAAAGACAAAGAAGAAGACCACAAAGCCAATTAAAATTGGAATCATACGTGCAAAGAATCCAGTATTTTTATCTCCATATTGGTAAGATTCTTTGATTTCAGGCGCCTTTGCATCTAATTTCAATTGTGGAAGAGCTTGTTTGACACGAGATAATAACTGATTGGTGCCTTCATTGACGATACTTGTTCGTAACACTTGTCGTATCATAGATGTCTTGGAGGCATCTGTGTTTGCGTAGTCGACCTGATACTCACCGTCTTTATAAGAAATCACAGCATCGACTTTTTCATTTACTAGCGCTTCTTTGGCTTGATCTAAGCCTTGATAAATCTCGACGTCCACATGATCGAGCTCATCCATTTTCGTTACCAAACCAGTTGGTAGATCTTGTGTTGCCAACTTGACATTCACGGTTGTACTAGCTGAAAACATGAGGTTCATCAACCACATGATAAAAACAGGTGCTATAAACATCAGGGCTAGAGTTCGTTTGTCACGAAGTAATTCTTTGATGACTTTTTTTGCAATCGCTATTGTTCTCATTTTACTCACCTTCTGCTTTTAAAAATACTTCTTCAATACTTGAAACTTGATAACTTTCTTTTAAGTGTTGCGGTGTATCAAAAGCAATGATTTTTCCGCCTAATAATAAACCGACCTTATCCGTCAACTCTGCTTCATCCATAACATGGGTAGTAACTAATATCCCAACCCCATTATCTCTAAGCGCGAATAATTCTTTCCAGATTTTCTTTCGAAGAGAAGGGTCGATTCCAACTGTCGGTTCGTCCAAAATCAAGAGCTGAGGATTCCCCAGAAGTGCGATGGCCAGAGATAAACGCCGTTTCATTCCTCCAGAATAACCGGATACCGTTTTATTCAAATGCTCTGTCAAATCCACAACTTGAGCCACATGGGAAATTTCAGCTGTCAGATCTCTTTTGGATAGCCCTTTTAGCTGACCAAAAAATTCTAGATTTTCTTGACCTGACAAAGCCTCATATAAGGCATCTGACTGGGCCATATAACCAATATCTCCTAAAATATGGCGATTGGGCATAGTGTGATTTAACACTAAAGCTACGCCTCCATCAGCCTTTTCCATTCCTAACGTAGTCTTAATCATAGTTGATTTACCAGCACCAGACGGACCAATTAATCCTATAATTTCTCCTGTCTGCAATTCAAAGCTGACATGATTCAGAACTATTTGATGGTCAAAAGATTTTACTAAATCTTGTAAATGTAGTAATGTTTTCATTTACTTCCTCCTAGGTGAGTGTATACTCACTTTTTAAATCACAAGAGCTATTATAGTGAGTGTTTACTCACTTGTCAAGAAAAAAGTTGAAATTCTTTAAAAAATAAAAACACCAGATGATATTATCTGATGCTTATAATCGATATCTCTAATTTTAGGAGTGTTTCTGAATCTCTTCTCGATACTCTGAAATGGTCTTTCCTGTCCACTTTTTAAAGGCCCGCGAGAAGGAGGACACTTCGGAATAGCCCAGCAGATAGGCTACATCATCCGTTGTCATGTCAGGATTCTTGAAGTAACCAAAGGCTAGGAGCTTCTGCACATTTTGCAATTCTTGGTTAAACTTAGTGCCTTCTGCCGTCAGATTTCGTTGCAAGGTTCGGCTACTAATCCCTAGCGTCGCTGCGATATCTTCGATACCAAAGACCCCACTTGGGATCGCCTGATAGAGTTTTTGCTGAACGATACCGGTAAAACTTTCACTAGTCACGGCTTCTGCCAAGCGCTCTTTGAGTTGAGGCTCTAGGTAGTCTAGCATGACATTATTGGCAGTTAAAAATGGTTTCTCCAAATCTGACTTTTTAAAGACGACTTCATTGCCTTCCATTTTTTCCACGTGACAACCAAATACCGCAATACTCGCTTCTTCATAGACATATGGAGTCCCAACGTGTGCTGGAGTGATGTTTTCTCCTGTCCCTGTCCGAACCAAATCGACCAATAACAGCTGTTCGTTGAGGAGAGCGAAACGAGGCAAGTCAAACCCTGGATAATCATAGCGATAGCTCACACGGACTAAGTCATCAAAGGTCTCAATACAGACAACAATAGGACCTGTGATTTTCTTATATTTGGCAAAATGTTCAATCGCTGCGAGGCCATTTTTTGACGAAAGTGCCGCAAAGAAAGGTGGCATGAACATTTGAATATCCTTGATGCGGCTCATAGCGATAATCTGCTCATCATTGGCTACCTTATCAAAAGCCATCAAAAGATGGTAATAGTCCAGAGTTGAGAGGTTCATCTCTTCCTTCCATGTGGTATCTGGAAGATTGGCTAGTTCCAGAATCATGTTCAGATCTAGCCCGATCAGTTTTAAATTGTCAATATATTGCTGACTGAGATTCAGACGCATAGGGTTTCTCCTTTTTCTCTTAAGAAGCCCGCTTCATGAGGGCATCAAACCAACGATCTGGCAAGATAGCATGCAAGAATACCAAAGGTTTAGCTCCCATACCTACTAAGTAGCGGGTTTTAGGGCGATGGCTGTTGACTGCTTTTGAAATAGCGTTTGAAATAACTTTAGGATTTGACATCATATTGCCAGAGTATTGCTTACGCATCCCTTCTGCTGCCTTGGTGGCTGCTACTTCATAAGCACCACCTTTAGCTGATTCGGCCAGTTTGTCAGCAGCGATGAAGCCCCAGTCCGTTTTAATACCGCCTGGTTCGATGATAGAGACATCAATGCCATAATCAGACACTTCCATACGAAGACCATCTGAAAAAGCTTCGAGAGCATATTTGGTCGCATGATACCAAGCACCAAAGTAGGATGTCAAACGACCACCCATTGAGCCCACATTAATAATGCGACCTGATTTTTGGTTACGCATATAAGGAAGAACGAGTTGTGTCAAGCGAGCTAGACCAAAGATATTGACTTCGAACTGCATCTTAGCTTCTTCAATCGTTACATTTTCAACTGCACCATAGGATCCGTAGCCAGCATTATTGACTAAGACATCGATACGATTTTCTTTCTTGATGATGAGATTAAGAGCTTCTTTAATGCTAGCTTCATCTGTAATATCCAAACTAACTGGTGTCACGCCAAAGGCTTCAAGTGGTTTCATGGCATCCACACGGCGGGCAGCGCCATAGACAATATGACCTTCTTTAGCAAGTTGTTCAGCAGTTTGGTAACCGATACCTGATGAAGCGCCTGTGACTAAGATAACTTTTTTGTTTGACATGTTCATTTCCTCTTTTGTTTCATTTGATTGATGAGACTATTATACGATACAGAATCCGACAAGAAAATGACAGATTCTGACACGCCAATGACAATTTACGCCAAAAATTCTGGTAAAAAACAATCTGCCTCATTCTATCCATTTTCTGTTATAATAAACTGTTAGAAATTTCTATGAAAGGTCTTCTTATGTCAAATCTTATCAAACACAAACGGGTGGAGTTTAGCGAACTCTTTTATGATCTGGTCTTTGTCTACGCGATATCTAAAACGACTGCCCTCATCCATCATCTTCACCATGGTGTCTTATCCCTAGATGCCATCTTTGGTTTCCTGATGTCGCTTCTGGTTCTGGTCAATTCTTGGATGATTCAGACCGTCTACACCAACCGCTATGGAAAGAATTCTCTTTTCAATATGGTCGTCATGTTCGTCAATATGGCTATGCTACTCTTGATATCAAACATGATTACCAATGACTGGCAATCCTATTTCCATACCTTCTGCTGGACGATTGGGACACTGACCTTGACCTTATTTTTCCAATACTTGGTTGAATATCTTCGAAAATCTACAAGCTCTGCCAATCGTAAAAGCATCAAGGGGTTTCTTTGGATGACTGGTCTCAGAACTGTCCTGGTCTACCTAGCTGCTCTCTTGCCAATTCATCTTGGGATTCATGTCTACATGACTGGGATTCTCCTAACTTTTATCATGCCTGTCCTATTGACCCGAAAAGTTTCCCATTTTCAAATCAATCTGCCCCACCTGATTGAACGCATTTCGCTTTTAGTTATCATCACTTTTGGTGAGATGATTATGGGTCTAGCGGATTTCTTTACACTGCAACATTTTTCCATTCATTCTATCCTATACTTTATCATCATGGTCAACCTCTTTATGAACTATTTCGGTCAGTTTGACCATGCCATTAATGAGAAAGGGGAGAATAAAGGAATCTTCCTAATTTATAGCCACTATCCGATTTTTATCGGCTTAATTATGATCACTGTTTCCATGAGCTTTCTGGTTAATCCAGAAGCTCACCATCTCTTTGCGACTAGCTTCTTCTATGCTGGTATCGGGCTCTTCCAAGCTGCGGTCTTGTCAAATGGTCGCTTCAACAAGAGTTATCTCCGCTATAACAAGTTCTTTTATGGGTTCCAAGCAGGAATCTTCCTTCTCGGATTGGCCTTTTCATTCCTTTTTTCAGCCAGCCCAACCATCGTCATTGCTATCGCAACTCTGATGACCTTAGCAATGGAAATTCATTTTACTCATTTTTATATGACACAGACCAAGAAATTCTCAACACCTAATTGGGAATTGTTCTAACAAAAGACCTTGAGAAAATTTTCTCAAGGTCTTCTTTGTATTTGATAGCAATAGCATTTGTTGTCTAATGCAGACTTGATTGAAATCTCCTGCAAATGCAATAAGCAAACTAATTATTTCACTACAATGTTAACCAGTTTATTTGGAACACTAATCACTTTGACGATTTCTTTGCCAGCGATTTCGGACTTGATTTTTTCATCTGACAGAGCGATTTCCTGCAGTTCCTCACGGCTCAAGTCCTTAGTTACGACTAGCTTAGCACGAACTTTACCCTTGATTTGAACAACGATTTCGACCTCTGCTTCGACCAGTTTGCTTTCGTCATAAGTTGGCCAAGTTACATAGGAAATGCTCTCGCCAGTTTGAGCAACTGCCTGCCAGAGTTCTTCAGCCAAGTGCGGTGCAAAAGGCGCCAGCAATTGGATAAAGCCTTTGGCATATTCGACATAGAGCTTTTCTTCCTTGTTGGCTGCATTGACAAAGATCATGAGCTGGGCAATGGCTGTGTTAAACTTGAGCTCCTCAATCTGCTCTGTGACAGACTTGACCGTTTCATGGTAGACCTTGTCCAAAGCTCCGCTATTTTCAGTGACCAGCTCCTTAGAGTTAAGGAGACGATAAACCCGATCAAGGAACTTACGGCTGCCTTCTAACCCTTCTTCGCTCCAAGCGATAGATGCATCCAGCGGCCCCATGAACATTTCATAGACACGAAGCGTATCGGCACCATATTGCTCCACTACATCGTCTGGGTTGACTACATTCTTCAGAGACTTAGACATCTTAGCAGGCGCTTGCTCCAGTTCTTCTCCAGTTTCGATATTGAAGAAAGAACCATCGCGTTTTTCCACCTTGTCTGTCGCCACTAGAGCACCGCGACTATCACGGTAGCTAGTCCCCAGAATCATCCCTTGGTTAAAGAGTTTTTGGAAAGGCTCTTTGGTCGGAACCACTCCGATATCATAAAGGAACTTGTGCCAGAAGCGAGCGTAGAGAAGATGGAGCACGGCGTGCTCCGCACCTCCGATGTAAATATCAACTGGAAGCCAAGCCCTGAGCAAGTCTTCGTCTGCTAATTTCTCATTGTTGTGCGGGTCAATGTAACGCAGGTAATACCAGCTGGAACCAGCCCATTGAGGCATGGTGTTGGTTTCACGGCGTCCTTTGACACCATCTTCCCTAGTCACTTCCAGCCAGTCAGTCAGATTGGCCAGAGGGCTTTCACCGGTACCAGAAGGGCGTATATCCTTGGTTACAGGCAAGACAAGTGGCAATTCATTTTCAGGGACAGCTGTTGAAGTCCCGTCTTCCCAATGAATGATTGGAATCGGCTCACCCCAGTAACGCTGACGGCTAAAGAGCCAGTCGCGCAGACGATAGGTGACTTTTTCATTTCCGACACCTTCTGCTTCCAGCCAAGCAACCATCTTTTCGATAGCGGCAGCCTTGTCTAAGCCATCTAGGAAGCCAGAGTTAATATGCGGACCATCTTCTGTGTAAGCAGCGTCAGCAACATTGCCCCCCTCTAAAACAGGAATAATCTCCAAATTAAATTGCTTAGCAAACTCCCAGTCGCGCTCGTCATGCGCAGGAACGGCCATGATAGCTCCTGTTCCGTAGCTTGCAAGCACATAGTCGGCAATCCAGATTGGGATTTCCTTGCCATTGACAGGATTGATGGCATAAGCTCCTGTCCAGACACCAGTCTTATCCTTAGCCAAATCAGTCCGAGCAAGGTCAGATTTGAGACTGGCTGCATGTTTGTAGTCTGCAACTGCTTGGGCTTGTTCTGCACTTGTAATGGCATCGACGAGAGCATGCTCTGGAGCCAAAACAGCATAGGTCGCTCCAAAAAGGGTGTCCGGACGAGTCGTAAAGACGGTGAAGTCCTTGTCTGTGTCCTTAATCTTGAAGGTTACATTGGCACCGGTTGACTTACCAATCCAGTTGCGCTGCATATCCTTGATAGACTCTGGCCAGTCCAGCTCTTCTAAATCATTGAGCAAACGTTCTGCATAGGCTGTGATTTTCAGCATCCACTGACGCATAGGCTTTCGGACAACTGGATAACCACCGCGCTCAGATGTTCCGTCTGGCAGGACTTCCTCATTGGCGATAGCCGTTCCCAGCTCTTCAACCCAGTTTACTGGCACTTCAGCTTCATAAGCCAAGCCTTTTTCGTAAAGCTTTGTGAAAATCCACTGGGTCCACTTGTAGTAGTTAGGGTCAGTTGTATTAATCTCCCGGTCCCAGTCATAGGAGAAGCCAAGAGCGTTGATTTGACGCTTAAAGTTGGCAATATTTTCCGCTGTAAAGTCAGCCGGGTCATTGCCTGTATCCATGGCATATTGCTCAGCAGGCAGACCAAAGGCATCCCAGCCCATAGGATGCAGGACATTATAGCCCTGAGCTCGCTTGTAGCGGCTGAGGATATCTGTTGCCGTATAGCCCTCCGGATGCCCTACATGGAGCCCCGCGCCTGATGGATAAGGAAACATGTCTAGCGCATAAAAGTTAGGCTTGTCCTGGTCCGTACCTGTCTTAAATGTATGGTGCTCTGCCCAATATTTCTGCCACTTGGGTTCGATTTCTTTGTGATTATAATAAGCCATTCTTTTCTCCATTTTTTGTACTGTTTCTATTATACCATTTTCAAGGGATTTTGAAAGATGGAATCCAGTTTTCACTGACAAAAACTATAACTCACTTCTAAAGAGTTAATCTCTGATTGACCTCTAAAATTAAAAGTTGTATAATTCTGACCGGAGGAATAATCATGAATTTACAAACTATTTTCACTTATATTTTCTTTGTTATTTTTATTAGCACAGAAATGTGGATTAAAAATAAAACTAAGTCAAACAATGTAAACGACTCTGCAGATAAAGGGAGCCGCTACATCATTATCGGCAGTGTTATCAGCTGCTTATTTTTGATAAACGGACAATTTCTCGACTTTGTCCCCCACTTACCCAGCCTCACTATCTATCTTGGAATCCTCATCTCTCTAGCAGGGTTCGCATTGCGGGTCTATGCAGTCAATTATCTCGGAAAAAACTTCACACTGGCCGTTCAAACAACCGATAGTCAACAATTAGTAGACCATGGCCCTTATTCTATTGTAAGAAATCCTGCCTATACTGGCAGTATCTTGTCTATCCTTGGCCTATCGATTACCTCATTAAATCCTCTGACAATCATTATCAGTCTTATTTTACTCGTGTTAGGATATAGCATTCGACTTAGAGTAGAAGAAAAAGCTTTAGGCAATCACTTTGGGAAAAATTACGAAGCTTATTGCCAAAAGGTTAGATACCGAGTTTTTCCTTACATCTGGTAATCTCACCAAAAAACAAGCCACGCTATCAACCCTATTGTTGAAAGGTAGCTTGTTTTGTATTTTGCTTTTATTTATCCAAATCCCTGACATATTGGTCGACTGCTAGGATGGCACCTGCAATGTCAGAAGCTGAAATCTCAAATGGCATCTGATGAATGGTTTCGCCCTCAATCGTCGCTTGCTGACCAACTTTGAGCAAGTCTTCATAGCTGGCATTTTCTAAATGCATTTCTTTCAGAGTTGTCGGCATACCAATCTTTTGATAGAAGCGGATATATTTTTCCAATTCTTCTTTAGGTCGGTTTTCTAAGAAGAGTTGGGCCAAGGTTCCATAGGCAACTTTTTCTCCGTGGGTCAGGTGATGAATATCGCCTGTGAGAGCTGTAAAGCCGTTGTGGATAGCATGGGCTGCTGCTAAACCGCCGCTCTCAAAGCCGACGCCACTGAGAAGGGTATTAGCTTCAATGATATTTTCCAGAGCTGGGGTCACGACTTTTGCTTCACAGGCTGCAATAGCCTGCAGGCCATCTGCAAACAGTGTTTCTTCACACTTTTTCGCAATTGCTACACCAGCTAGACTCTGTCTTTGTCCCAACATGGTAGTGCCATTTTTTTGCTGGACAGCACGCGCCTCTACCCAAGTCGCTAAACCATCTGCAATCCCAGAAGCCAGAAGCCGTTTTGGCGCTCCAGCAATCACTTTCGTATCCACCAAGACGAGTTCAGGATTTTTACTATAGAAAATATACTTTTCAAAGGCGCCGTCTTCTGTATAGATAACAGAAAGTGCTGAGGTTGGGGCATCTGTAGAGGCAATGGTTGGCGCAATGACCACAGGACGTCCTAGTATGTCCGCAATGGCCTTCGCACTGTCAATGGTTTTTCCACCGCCTAGACCAATAACCAGGTCTGCTCCGTCTTTTTCAGCCAGAGCAACGACCCGATCAATTTCAGCATCAGAAGCTTCTCCGTTAAAAGCGACATGCAGCACATGAAAGCCATAACGGGTAAGGTAGTCATTGAACTTTTCCCCAACAATCTGGTAAACCATATCATCACAAAGCAAGACTGGATGGCTGCCTAACTGAAGAATCTGTTTTGCATTTTCAAACAGGGCATTTTCTCCCTGAATATAACGAGACGGGCTTGCAAAAATTCTCATAGAACACCTCTTTCATTTATTCATAAATAGAGCATTAAATATGCCTTTTAAATGCATTCCTGACTGTGAATTGCTGACCAGTCAGCAGCAAAGTCATCTACTGCCTTAGCGATAGACGGCATGGCAAAGGCTGCTGCAAAGACATCAGGTCCTGCTGTAATAGCTTGAGCCCCATCAGCAAAAGCACGATTGATTTGACCGACATTCTTAAAGGAAGCTGCCAATATTTTGCTGGTGGAATGATCCCGCTCAATCGCCTGAGCCAGCTGGCTGATGACAGCATCTGAATCAATATTGAGATTTTCCATGCGGTTATAGTAAGGAGCAAGGTAATCAGCCCCTGCTTCAATGGCTAATAGCCCTTGAAAGGTTGTATAAATGGCTGTCGCTGTAATCTTGTAACCTTCTGGTTTAAGAGTTTTGATAGCTGCCAGCCCAGCCGGTGTGACCGGAACTTTAATGTAGACAGCATTGCCGCATTTTTTTCGAATTTCAGCAGCATCTTTCAAGATTCCCTCATAATCCTTGGCAACAACCTGCACATGGATAGATGGACCTTCTCCTATGATTTCCCGAACGGCGCGAATCCGTTCAAAGAAATTTATTTTTCCTTCTTTTTTTGCGATGGTCGGATTAGAAGTCACTCCCGCCAAGGGGAGGACTTCCGACCATTTTTTTATCTCCTCTAAATTTAAGGTATCAAGCATGAATTCCATAAATTGGACCTCTTTTACAATGTGTGCTCCGTACGTCCAATAATATCATCTTGTGTCGCCTTGGAAAGCACATTGAAGAAAGCAGAGTAGCCTGCAACGCGAACAATCAAATCGCGGTGTTTTTCAGGATGCTTCTGAGCATCAATCAAGGTTTCCCGAGAAACGACATTGTATTGGATATGATAGCCATGCAGACGGTTAAAGAATGTACGAAGCAAGGCAATAAGTTTCACTTTATCTTCTTCCTTAGACAGGGTCTGAGGATTGACTTTTTGATTGAGCAGAACGCCTCCTACGATTTCGTCTGTCGGTAATTTGGAAACAGATTTCAATACAGAGGTCGGGCCGTTCTTGTCCATATTGTGGGATGGAGAGCAGCCTTCAGCGAGCGGTGTTCCGGCATTGCGGCCATCTGGTGTCGCCAAGGTACCGCGACCTTGACCTACATTGGCTGAAATAGAAGATGTTCCAGAGTATCGGATACCGCCAATTGGACCGCGGCCATAACGGGTATTTGGATATTTAGCGATTTCATCCACATAAATATCATAAGCATCTGTCACTAGCTTATCTGCGTAATCATCATCATTACCATATTTTGGTGCATCATGAATCAGCATCTCTTGAATTTCTTTACCACGCTCACCTGCATAGTCCGTTTCAAGTGCATGCCAGAGTTCAGCCGGAGTCAGCCTGCCTTCCTCAAAGACCAGCTTTTTGATAGCCGCCAATGAGTCTGATAGATTGGCAATACCGACTTGAAGACCGGAAATATAGTCATAGACAGCTCCGCCCTCTTTCAAATGCTTACCGCGTCCGATACAGTCATCTGTCAAAGCTGAGCAGAGGATATCCGGCACTTCTCTTTCAAGAGACAGGTCAATAGAATTTTCCACGATGACACTCATGCGGGTCAAATGGCGCAAGGTCTTGTCCCAAGCCGTTTGCAGCTCAGCAAAGCTCTTCATATCTTTAAAATGACCGAAGCTTGGTGCAAAGCGCTTGCCAGATGCTGGATCAATTCCATCGTTCATAGTAATCAGGAGTACCTTAGGGAAGTTCATGTAGCTCATGCCTGTACAACGGTAGCCCCATTTACCAGGCACAGCAGTTTCCACACAGCCGATAGCACTGTAATCGTATGCATCTTCTTCCAAAACGCCTTTGGCGATAAAGGACGGAATGATGATTTCATCATTATTGAAAGCCGGCATACCGAAACCAAGCTTCATGACTTCGATACACTCATTCATAAAGCGAGCATCTAAGCCTGCATGATAGCGAACAGTCAGATTCGGCTGAGGAAGATGAGTTTGAGCTACAGATTTCAAGACAAGGTAGGAAAGTGGGTTGACTGCATCTCTCTTATCTCTCGTTTGGCCACCGATTGTCACATTTTGATAAAGGGGACTGCCCGCAGATGAGAATGTGTGGGCCTGGCTGCGCACTTTATTAATGGTAATCGTCTTAATCCAGAGATTGGTTAAGCGTTCTACAATGCTAGCCTCTGTCTCACGTCCAGCTTCCAAATCCGCCTTGACATAAGGATACATGTACTGGTCAAAGCGTCCATAAGAGAGTGAATGTCCGTTGGACTCAATCTGAAGGATACACTGGATAAACCAAACAGACTGAACAGCTTCAGCAAAGGTTGATGCTGGCTCGTACGGCACTTTAGAACAGATTCTAGCGATTTCTAAGAGCTCTTGACGGCGCTTAGGCTCTGCTTTTTCAGCAAGCTGATTGGCCAAGGCCACAAAACGCTCCGCATAAGCTTTCACAGCATCTACTACGATGAAAATGGAATCATAGAAGTGGTATTTGTCAAGACTAGCCGGATCGGTCAAATCCAAGGCTTCCTTAGCTGCGCGAGCTTTTTCTTCAAAACCTTTCAGTCCATAGGCCAAGAGTTTTTGATAGTTGACCGCCAAGTGGGCGTCCCCAGAGTTCATCTTTCCTTCCATACCAAAGAAGCCAGTTTCCATATAAACCTGAACTTCCTCTGGAAGTAAAGCTCCAGCTCTCGCACGGAGGTTATTGTTTTCCCAGAAAGGAGCGATGCTGCGGAGCTGCTCTTTGGTTTCCTCTGTAATGTAGAAGACGTCTCCGTCCCGCTTCTCAAAAAGATCTAGTTCATTGAGTACAAACTCTAAAGTATACTCTGGGAAGATAGGCGCGTCTTTATTAGATGAAGCCTGATTGCCGACGATCATCGTTTCATCTTCGATATAAAGCGTCATATTTTCCAAAATCTCTTTGAGCATATAAGCACGTTTCAACACATTTGGTTTTTCCTTATGCTTATCATAAGCCTTGGTAGCTAAGACAGCGCGCTCTGCATCAATATAGGGCTTTTTATTTAAAACATCTTCCCGATACTTATCCATCCGCTCTGTTAAGCTGCCAAAATAGGCTGTTTTTATTGTTGTTTTTTCTACTTCTTTTACTTGGATCATTTGGCTACAACCTTTCTTATGAAATTCAATTTATTTCTTTCGTAACTATTGTAACATGCAAAATCCTAGAATTCAATCATTTATAGGCGATTACAGAATTAAAGATTTTTTGCACATTTGTGCCATCTGAGCCAAGAAACTTTTGTGTTTTTATTCATCAAAATCAGATTATTCTTCATTTTTCAATTCGTTATTGTAGGCAATCTTATCCTGAAACTTCACAAATGGGAAATAGACAAAGGCGGACATGGCTAAGATGACAATTTGAATGACTGCCCCTTGCCAGCCAGCGACCATAAAGCCAGAAATGATAGCCGGCGTACTCCAAGGCAAAGTCACACCTGCGAATGGCTGCATAAAGCCGACCGCAATCGCCATGTAGACAATCAAAGCAGCCAGAACCGGTACCAAAACAAAGGGCAGGAACATGACCGGATTCATCACAATCGGAAAACCAAAGACAACTGGCTCGTTGACATTAAAGATTGCCGGGAAAGCAGCAACTTTCCCCAGAGCCTTATACTGTTTGGACTTGGCAGCAAAGAGCATGGCCACGACCACTCCGAAAGTAATACCGGATCCCGATAAGATAAGAAAACTATCCAAGAACTGTTGGGTCACAATATGAGCGCCTTGACTAACGGACAGCTTATCTGCAGCAAGCAGGGCCTTATTGGCATCTAGATTTGACAGTAGCAAAGCTGTTACGACACCATTAACAACGGACTGACCGTGGACGCCGAACCACCACAGGAAAGAAATAAAGAAAGCAATACCGATAGCTCCATACAGAGAGCCTGTCAGACCTTGCAGAGGCACCTGAATGACATCGTAAATCATCTCAATAAAGGTACCGCCACCTGTCACTATCTTGGCAATAATATAAACAAGCATTGACAGCAAGAAAATAACGAAAGCAGGAATCATGGCTTCAAACTGCTTGGCAATCGCTTGAGGAACTTGCTCTGGCATTTTGATGACAATATGCTTTTGAATGAAAATCGTATAGATACTGCCAACTGCCAAACCAATAAGAATGGCCCCAATGATTCCTTGACCGCCAAACCAGACCTTGGCAATCGCATCTGCAATCGCTTCACCCTTTTCTGGTATGTAGGAGGATTTCAAAAGGATAAAGAAAGAAGAAAGAGACAACACCCCTGCCGGCAGAGGCTCTACACCACTGTTCTTAGCATAAGAATAGCCAATTGAAAAACAGGAAATCAGCCCCATAATGGCAAAGGTACCTGAATAAACCTGCATAAACGGTTCTGTCCAGTCAGCCCCAAACACACCAGCAATGGCTTGATTTAGACCTTCAAACGGCAATTGCCCTACAATCAAGAATAGACTTCCCACAACTGTAAGGGGCAAAATTGCCAACATACCATCTTTTAAGGCGATAATCCCGCGCATATTGACAAACTTCATAATCGGCGCAATGATTTTTTGAGTATCCACTTTAGACATAACGAAGCTCCTTGATTTTAATGTTTATCCAACAAACTCAAAGCGAGATTTAACACTTTTTCGCCATCTAGCATACCGTAATCAGCCATCGGAATAACTGCAATCGGAGTATGGCAGCTGTCGCAAATAGCTGTAGATTTGTCCAGAGTATAAGCTACCTGCGGGCCCAATAAAGCGACATCCAGATCCGCTGCATAATCAGCCAACTTAGCCTGAGAGTAGGCTTCAATCTCAGCTTCCAGCCCTTTTTCAGCTGCAGCTATTTTCATATTGTTGACCAACATTCCTGTTGAAAAACCTGCCGCGCAAAACAAACCAATCTTAACCATCTTTTCATCCTCCTGATGATTTATTTTTCCCCTTGTAATTCTCTTCTCAAGTCGATGATTTCTTTGATGAGGTTAATCTCTGTAATGCTAGTCATCAAATGATCTTGAGAATGAACAAACAGTGCTGTAATCTCTGTTTTCGTTCCTCCAGCTTCCTGAGCTAGAAACTGTGTCTGCAAGTTATGAGCCTCTAACAGCGCCTTATCTGCCAGCTCAATCTGCTCATCGCATTCTGAAAACTTACCATCTTTAGCTAGTGATAAAGCTTGATAAATATGCTGCTTGGCATCACCAGCGTCTAAGATAAGACCCATGATAATTTGATCTGCTACAATCATTTCCATATGCTACAACCGCTCCTATCTTTATAATTAACAAAAACCTGTTCTTTTGTTTGAAAGTGATTTATTTTTGTTTGTAACTAGAATGTATCACCTTTATCTCAGTCCGTCAATATATTATAGAACAAATTAGCTTATTTAAATTATTTTGCACATTTGTGCAGGACAAAAACTCCCCCCATAAAGGACAGTTCTGTACAGCTGTATTCATCTGCGATTCAAAGGCACTCTATATTAGATAAGAACGATAAGCAGATTCGGCACAAAAAAGAAGCAGCAGCTATTTGCTTCTACTTCCTCATATATGCTATTTTAAGAAACCGAAACTTATCTTTTTATACGGCCTTCTCAATTTCCTTTGCTATTTTACTTTTCCGCAATTTCCTCTGGAGGATGTATTTCAATAAAACAGCAGGATTCAGACTGTAGGATAATTGCCATTTAAAATAATTAATCCACTCGATGACAGCAAAAAACCAAATTGCTACAGAGATTATGAAGGTGGAAAAATCACTGGAATTAAAAATGATTATCAGGGTTCCCACACCCAGTAAAATAAGGTCTAAAATCTTTAGTACCCTGTAAATCTTGCCTGTATATCTTTCAGCAAATCTTGGATTGGAAATCCTTTTTATCAAAAGCCACCAAAAAACAGAGCCCTGTATCAGAATAAAACTCAGTACAAACAAGGAGAAAGAAATAGAAATCAAAGCTCCAGTAGTAAGAATCCATCTTTTGAGCAGGAAAAAATTCAGCCAAAATACTAGTACAGCGACTAGCTCTCCTGTGGCTAAACTAACCAATTTTTGTTTCATCGGCTTTTTCAAATCAACAATCCACCTCCATACATAGCTGCAAATCCACTATTAAAAAATAGGATTCCTAAATTTAGTTTTGGAAATCTCTTGCACCTGAGATGCCGCTACTATCAAGAAGTGAAGAAACTCCTATCTCCATCCAAGTCAAGCATTTTTAGAATCGTCGCTTCATCCGTAACCAAATGATTGACATAGCCAGCTCGCAACACCGCTAAGATAGCAGCAGATTTTTGACTGCCATAGGCAAAGGCCAGACTAAGCGGCACCTTTTTCAAATTTTCCAAAGAGATGGCAATCGTTCGATTTTGCAAATGCTGGTAGACCATATCCCCTTTTTTATTAAAGAAGCGACAGCAGATTTCTCCGACAGCATCCTGACTCTCTAGAGCAAGAAAATCCTCTGAAGTCAGCATGTCCAGCCATTGACGATTTCTCGTGTCAACCTGCCCGCCAATACCAACCACAGCCACATCTAGCTCCTGCCAGCTGCTTTTTAGATCTTCAAAATATTTAGAATCTAAAATTCCATTTGCTAGTTGCTCATCTTCCTGAATAATCGTGGAATTCATAAAACGGCAGTCCCCATGGTATTTTCCAGCCATGCTATAGATGAGGGTGTTCACATGGTAGCGTGCATGGATATGACTGGGACCACCTGCCAAAGGAAAGAAATGAACATTTGTCAAATGCTTGCTGCTGGAGTGCTCTACTAAAAGGCTCAAGCTCTTTCCCCAAGAAAATCCCACTTTATCATTGTCTTTAATCAGGCCGCGCAGCATACCTGCAGCAGCTTGAGCCAACCTCTCTTCCAGGTCTGCTGGAGATTCATCTACTAAGTTACTGACAATTTCTATTCCCTTGAGCCCGTATTTTTCTTTTACATAGTTTTCCAAATGGAACAAGCGGGTATCGAAATCTTCAATCTCAATCTTCACAATGCCTTCTTTTTTAGCTTCTGCCAGCATTCGGCTGATAGTGGTGCGATAAATCCCTGTCTCAGCCGCAATGTCAGACTGGCTTCTTTCTTCGATATAGTAGAGATAAGCAATTTTTGCCAATAGTTTTTTTCTTTCATTTTTCATCTTATCTCCTTCTCTGCTAGATCAGAGTCAGTTTGATATCCGCAGCTTTCAAGCGCTCAACAGCCTCTTTCGGAATCGCCTTGTCAGTCACCACTTGAGCAATCTGCTTGAAGCCAAATCTCTTTACCGTACCTTTTCTGGTAAACTTACTTGAGTCCGTCAAGACAATCATCTGGTCAGATGCCTCTGACATATACTGCACAACCTCACTCCGCATCAGATCCTTGCCTGTAAAGCCTAGATTTTCATCATAGCCATCTGTTCCGACAAAAGCATGTTCTACGTGGAAAAAGCGGATCATTTCCTTGAGAAGAGGCCCTACTGTCACTTGAGAATCTTTCTGAAATTCTCCGCCCAGTAAGATAATTTTACAAGAATCAGTTTGTTTTATATAATCCGCAATAAAATAAGAATTGGTAATAATCTTGACATTCTTCTTCGTCCGGCAGATTTCCTCAGCTAGCAAGGCACAGGTCGAACCTGATTCGATCATAATGGTTTCATTATCCTGAACGATTTTTGCTGCTTCCTGGGCAATTCGGCGCTTGGTATCATAATGAAAGGAAAGCCTGACATTCAGATCATCGCCGCTATTTAAAACAGCATAGCCATGCTCTCTGCGCAACAGACCTTTGGTTTCCAGCTTATCCAAGTCTTTGCGAATCGTTACTTTGGACACTTTTAAGCGGTCAGACAAAGTATTGACATCAATTCGTTCAAATTCAGATACTAATTTAACAATTTCATCTAAACGTTCCATTCTATCACCTCTGCTATTATTGTAACAAAAGACGCCTTAAAAATAAAATAAAAATAACTTTCATTCGTAATTGTTTTTCTTTCTAAAATAAGTTATAATGATTGTATCCAAAGGAGGCCTGAGTATGGAAACAACAAAAGGAATTATTTTCAACATCCAACATTTCAGTATTCATGATGGACCAGGGATTCGTACAACGGTTTTCCTCAAGGGCTGTCCTCTGCGCTGCCCTTGGTGCTCCAATCCAGAATCACAGCAATTCAGACCCGAGCCTATGCTGGATGCTACTACCAAAAAAAGCATCACTATGGGGGAGGAAAGAAGTGTCGAGGAGATTATCAACGAAGTCCTAAAGGACAGAGATTTTTATGAAGAATCTGGCGGTGGCCTAACCTTATCTGGCGGAGAGATTTTCGACCAGTTTGAATTTGCCAAGGCCATTCTCAAAGCGGCTAAGGAAAAAGGGATTCATACCGCTATTGAAACAACTGCCTTTGTAGAACATGAAAAATTCGTGGATCTCATCCAGTACGTTGATTTTATCTATACAGACCTGAAACATTATAACTCTGTCAACCACCGCAAGGTGACTGGAGTAAAAAACGAATTAATTGTTCAGAATATCCACTACGCCTTCACTCATCAAAAGATGATTGTTCTGCGCATTCCTATCATTCCAGATTTTAACGACTCTTTAGAAGATGCAGAGCAGTTTGCGACTTTGTTTAATGAACTATCCATCGATCAAGTCCAGCTGTTGCCTTTCCATCAATTTGGCGAAAATAAATACAAATTACTTGGCCGAAAGTATGCCATGGAAGATGTCAAGGCCTTGCACCCTGAAGACTTATTTGAATACCAAGATGTCTTTTTGAAGCATGACATTAATTGTTATTTTTAGTCTTTAATTTTTCAAACACCAAAAAACAAGCCACGCTTTCAGCCCTGCGGTTGAAAGGTGGCTTGTTTTGTTTATTCTCCAAATAGTTGGAGTTTACTTTCAATTTCCTGATAGACCAGACTGGACTGCATACCGACGGCTGCAGCGCTGTCGCGACAATACTGGAGCAGGAAGGTGTAGTACTTGTAGTAGAAGCTCAGGTCATAGCCTAGCTTACCCAAAATGGCTAGCTGCTCCTCAAAACCTACAATCAAGTCTCGGAACCACTGCTCATTCCAAGTCATGGAGATGCTATTTGGCCGCAAGCGATAGTAATAGAGCGGTTCATTGAGGTAGATAATCTTCTCCGACTGAAGGTACAGCTTATAAGTTGTGAAGGCATCTTCGGCCACTCGGCCGACTGGATAGCGCACTGTATCAAAGAGCTCACGCTTATAGAGCTTAGCCCAGGCACAGAGAAAGACACCGTCTACCATGCGACGTCTAGGGTACTCCTCGATTATCTCTTCTCGCGTATAGAGGGTTTCAAAATGCTCTGTCGAATAGTAGAGGAAGGCTGAATCCTCAGCACGGAAACTACAGTGGTGACCAATGGCAATGTCCGCATCATACTCCTTGAGCTTTTCATAGAGGCGGGCAACATGCTGCTCAGGCAGCCAGTCATCCGAATCCACAAAAATCAAATAGTCTGCACTAGAGTGCTCAATCCCTGTGTTGCGGGCACCGGACAAACCTTGATTGTCCTGATAAATGAGACGAATCCTCGCATCCTGATCAGCTAGCTCTTGGCAAATCTGACCAGAAGCATCTGTTGAACCATCATTGACTAGAATAATTTCCAGATTTTTATAGGTCTGACGACAGACGCTGTTCACACATTCTGCTAAATACTGCTCAACATTGTAAACAGGGATGATAACACTGATTAATTCCTGAGACATGATAACTCCTATTCTTTTCCTGTCTTTTTATTATACATGATTTTTTAGGTTTGTGAGGTGTTTTTGACATCGTCTTTTCTATCAGTAATCGGGTACTTAAATACAAGGAAGATACGGAATCTGATTGATTGCCATTAAGACTTCTTTCATATTTAGTCTCAGGCAGTTGTTTGGAAAAAGCATATTGAAGAGATGGCTGCTGATTTTGAAAGAATTTCTAAATACTAGCCAGCGACACAATACTGTTCATAAATACTTCTTGTGAAATCTCACTTTCTCCAACTACATCCTAAATACCAGAAAGACTAACAAAATAGCCTGCTTTCACAAACAAAAGCAGACTATTGAAATGCACTCGATTATTTTTGATTTGAGCAGGATTCGATAAGTACTCTTATCTCTGCATCACCAGATGACCACCCGCTCTTCTGGGCTCCGCCACATGCCGTCTCCCTCTTTCACATCAAAGGTCGTAAAGAAGTCGTCAAAGTTTGGCAGCTGAACATTCGTCCGAAGCTTAGCTGGTGCATGGACATCGACGCTTGCCAGGAGCTTCATATATTCCTCCCGGCCCTTCATTCGCCAGATGCGGGCAAAGTTGGTAAAGAATTCCTCAGCAGAGAAATCTGCTTCTTTCTTAGCTGCTTCTAGGGCTGCTGCAATGCCGCCCAAATCTGCCACGTTTTCTGAAACGGTCAGCTTGCCATTGACCTTAGCACCATAGGAATCCTGTCCTTCGAACTGGTCAATGACCTTTTGAGTCCGCTCGGTGAAGGCTTGGTAGTCGTGCTCCGTCCACCAATTATTAAGGCTGCCATTTTCATCAAAGGAAGCTCCGTTGGTATCAAAAGCATGAGAAATCTCATGGGCGATGACCGCTCCGATACCACCGTAATTGGCTGACGAGGATTGGTGCAGGTCATAGAAAGGAGCCTGCAGGATAGCCGCTGGAAAGACAATCAGGTTTTTCTGCGGATTATAGTAGGCATTGACCATATGGGCTGGCATTCCCCATTCCTTGTAATCTACTGGTTGATTCCACTTGCTCCAGCTATAAGCAATATCAATCTGGCTCAGCTTCTGAGCATTTTCAAAGAGAGTCAGCTTTTCATCCACGACCTTTCGAGAGTAGCGCTCAGGCAGCTCATCAGGATAGCCAATATAAGGCTTGATGGCATTGAGTTTGACAATAGCCTTGTCCCGAGTTTCTGGTGTCAGCCAGTCATTCTGGGCCAGGCGGTTTTTGTAAACTTCAATCATCGTCGCCACTTTCTGCTCCACATCAGCCTTGGCTTCTGGTGAGAACTTTTGACCAGCATACCAAAGACCGACAGCTTGATTAAAGGGACCTTGGGCCAAATAAAATGCTGCTTTTTTCTTGTCCTGAGCCTGAGGTGTCCCAGATAGAGCACGATGATAAGCTCCTGCCAAGACACGGATATCATCCGTTAGATAAGAGGTTGTATTGCGGACTGCAGAGAGAATCAGCAGAGCATGGAGTTTGTCCCAGTTTGCGACTGTATAGATATCCTTAGCTGCTTTCCAGAAGCGTTCCTCAGGAACAATAACTTGGTCGGGTTCTTGACCGATCAACTTGGTGAAAATATCCGCCAAAGGCAACTCCGGCACCAAGGCTTTGAAATCTTCCCACTTATAAGGATGATAGAGCTTAGCATACTCAGAGCTTTCTTCACTAGACAGAACATACTGAGCAAAAACAGCATCCAACTCCAAGACCTTATCCAAAAGATCCTTGATTTCCTCTTCCGCAAAGTCAAATGTTGCCAGCAAATCTTCCTGAGCCTTGCGCCATTTTGCAAGCAGGTCTTCCTTCTGTGGATGCTCCTCTGCATAGTAGGTCGTGTCTGGCAAAATCGTTCCCGGTCCATCCGCCCAGAGGACATTGATTCGAGCGTCCATAAAGTCAGGCGCCACACCAAAGGGGAAATAAGTCGGCTTACCAGCTAGTTCAAAATCAGCAATCTTAGAAGCATATTCTTCAAAAGATGTTAGGTTGCGAATTTCATCAATGTAAGCACGCGCTGGCTCAATCCCAGCTGCTTCCCGCTTGTCATAATCCGCTGCCAAGCGATGGTAAGCAACAAAATTCTGCAGAATGGCATCTTCTGGTACTCCATCGCCAGCCAACCATTTGTCAGTCGTGGCAAGCATAAGATCTTCAATCTCATCTGCCAGATCCATGAAGCCGCCCGTCACTGGCTTATCATCAGGAATGACCGCCGTCTTGGCCCACTCACCATTAATCGCATCATAGAAATCATCTTGTAGTCGTGTCATCTTCTTCTCGCTTTCATGCTTTTGATATAACCTTATCAAAATCTACTTGTTTTTTCAAACATTTCTTATATTAATTTTAGAGATTTATTAAAAATTAACTTGACTTAATTTTTATTTTAATGTATATTAATCTCATAGAGGTGTATGAGATGATTACGATTAAAGATTTGACTGTCAGCTATCAGGATACGCTGGCTCTTGAGCCCCTTTCATTAACCATTAAGGAGCCAACCATTACTGGGATTATAGGCCCTAACGGAGCCGGAAAATCCACCCTGCTCAAGGGCATGCTAGGGATTATTGACCACCAAGGCCAGACTCTGCTGGATCAAAAGCCGCTGCAGAACTCTCTCCAGCGCGTCGCCTATGTAGAGCAAAAGATTAATATTGATTATCATTTTCCTATCAAAGTCAAAGAGTGTGTCTCTTTGGGACTTTACCCGCAGCTCAAGCTCTTTCAAGGGCTAAAGAGTTCCCATTGGGACAAGGTGGCTGAGGCATTGAAAATTGTCGGTTTAGAAGACTTGGCTGAGCGCCAGATTAGCCAGCTGTCCGGCGGGCAATTCCAGCGGGTCTTGATTGCTCGCTGCTTGGTTCAAGAGGCGGATTGTATCTTTTTGGACGAGCCCTTCGTCGGGATCGACTCTGTCAGTGAAGAGATTATTATGTCTACCCTGCGCAGTCTCAAAGCTGCAGGCAAGATTATCCTGATTGTCCACCATGATCTGAGTAAGGTTGTTGATTATTTCGATCAGGTCATCCTGCTCAATCGTAAGCTGATTGCCTTCGGTCCCACTGAGACTAGCTTTACCAAGGACAATATGAAAAAGACTTACGGCTCCCAGCTCTTTATGAATGGAGGTGCCTAGAATGATTTTAGAATTTTTCCAAGGGCTGCGGGACTTTCACTTCCTGCAAAATGCCCTCATCACAGCCATCGTCATTGGGATTGTTGCTGGAGCTGTCGGATGCTTTATCATTCTGCGCGGCATGTCACTCATGGGGGATGCTATCTCTCATGCGGTTCTGCCCGGTGTGGCCCTGTCCTACATTTTAGGGATTAATTTCTTTATCGGAGCCATCACCTTCGGACTTTTGGCCTCGATTATTATCACCTACATCAAGGGCAATTCCATTATTAAAAGCGATACGGCCATTGGGATTACCTTTTCATCCTTTCTAGCTCTGGGTGTGATCCTGATCGGCGTTGCCAATAGCTCCACTGATCTCTTTCATATTCTCTTTGGGAATATTTTGGCCGTACAGGACATTGATATGTGGATTAGTATTGGAGTCGGAATAGCTGTGCTCTTAATCATCATCCTCTTTTTCAAACAGCTTTTGATTACTTCCTTTGACCCCCTGCTGGCTCAAGCCATGGGCATGCCGGTCAGCTTCTATCACTATCTGCTGATGATTCTCTTGACCTTGGTCTCTGTGACAGCTATGCAGAGCGTGGGAACCATTCTGATTGTCGCTCTCTTGATAACGCCAGCAGCAACGGCCTATCTCTATGCCAACAGTCTGAAAACTATGATTCTGCTGTCCTCAGGACTAGGCGCTCTAGCTTCTGTACTGGGCCTCTTTATCGGCTATAGCTTTAATATCGCTGCAGGCTCCAGCATTGTACTGACCTCAGCCCTCATCTTTCTCATCTCTTTCTTTATTGCACCTAAGCAACGCTATTTAAAACTTAAAAACCGACCTAAACTAAAATAAAAATCAATGGAGGAAGCCCATGAAAAAATTAGGTTTTTTATCCCTGCTTTTGCTAGCAGTCTGCACTCTCTTTGCCTGCTCCGGTCAGAAGAAGGCATCCAGTGACTCGTCCAAGCTCAAGGTTGTTGCGACCAACTCAATTATCGCTGATATTACCAAAAATATAGCTGGCGATAAGATTGACCTCCACAGCATTGTACCAGTCGGCAAAGACCCCCACGAATACGAGCCTCTGCCTGAAGATGTCAAAAAGACTTCTCAAGCGGATCTCATCTTCTACAACGGTATCAACCTGGAAACTGGCGGCAATGCTTGGTTCACCAAGTTAGTCAAAAATGCCAATAAGGAAGAAAACAAGGACTACTACGCTGTCAGCGATGGCGTTGACGTCATTTACCTTGAAGGACAAAGTGAAAAGGGCAAAGAAGACCCTCATGCTTGGCTCAACTTGGAAAACGGTATTATCTATGCGCAAAACATTGCCAAGCGTTTGATTGAAAAAGACCCTGACAATAAGGCCACTTACGAGAAAAATCTCAAAGCCTATGTGGAAAAGCTAACCGCTCTGGATAAGGAAGCCAAGGAGAAATTCAACAATATCCCAGAAGAAAAGAAAATGATTGTGACCAGTGAAGGATGCTTCAAGTACTTCTCTAAGGCCTACAATGTGCCATCAGCCTATATCTGGGAAATCAATACCGAAGAAGAAGGAACTCCAGACCAAATCAAAAGCTTGGTTGAAAAACTGCGCAAGACCAAAGTCCCATCTCTATTTGTCGAATCAAGTGTGGACGACCGTCCGATGAAGACTGTTTCTAAAGACACCAACATCCCAATCCACGCTAAAATCTTCACTGACTCAATCGCTGACCAAGGCGAAGAGGGCGACAGCTACTACAGCATGATGAAATACAATCTAGATAAAATTTCTGAAGGATTGGCCAAATAATGATAAGAGGTTAGGAAGACAAAATCCCAACCTCTTTATTAGTGGAGAAGGAGCTTCACTTGGAGTAGATTTCAAATTTCCAGTCAAATTATTCGAAAAAAATCACTATTCGCTGTACAATGAAGCTATCAAACATGAATGGAGACTCCTTATGACAACTTTTCTCGGAAATCCTGTAACCTTTACTGGAAAGCAACTGCAAGTCGGCGACACCGCACACGATTTTAGCCTGACAGCAACTGACCTTTCAAAGAAAACTCTGGCTGATTTTGCTGGCAAAAAGAAAGTCCTGAGTATCATCCCATCTATCGATACTGGTGTCTGCTCGACTCAGACTCGTCGTTTCAATCAAGAACTCTCTGACTTGGATAATACCGTTGTTATCACTGTTTCAGTTGACTTACCTTTTGCTCAAGGCAAGTGGTGTGCTGCTGAAGGCATTGAGAACGCTGTCATGCTCTCTGACTACTTCGACCATTCTTTCGGCCGTGACTATGCTGTCCTCATCAATGAATGGCACCTTTTGGCCCGCGCAGTTCTTGTCTTGGACGAAAACAACACTGTGACCTACGCTGAATATGTCGACAATATCAATACCGAGCCTGACTTCGAAGCAGCTATCGCCGCAGTTAAGAGCTTGTAAGAGATAAAAATACGGATTTGCTAGTCCGTATTTTTTTGTACAAAAAACTTCTGCCAAAACTGACGGAACCAAGCCCAAGAACGCAAGAGAAAGGATGGTCGATTCAGTAATTTCTTGAACCGAGCAATCTCTGCCCTTACCTGTTTATAAGCACTCCGCCCCTTTCGAGCATAAGGGCTCTTAGCCGAACGATAGCCCAGCGGACCACGATTGTTCTGAGGTGATTTGAACTTGCGGCCACCATTTTCAATGCCAAGCCTGCGAAAGCGAGGATCCCAAACTGCAGGCGTTTTGACATCATAGCGAGTATGAGAAGCCTGATTGCCCGGCCGGTTATGCTCACCATAGTTAAAGCTGGCGCCATTCACAATACCATTTTGGCTAGCCCTCTCTGGATCGATAATATTGAGAAAACGGCCTGTCTGATCCAGAATAAACTCTGTATGAAAATCAATTAGGATTTTTATATTGGCCTGACTAGCTTGACCATCCGGATAGACAGCCTGACCAGACATCTTATCAATATAGGCTTTATTATGCAAGCGCGAGGATTCATGAAAACTATAAGGTAGCCCTGGCCAATCCTTTAGATAGGAAGCCAAAGCTTCTGCATCTGTCATACCAGCCTGACGGTAGTGATCTCTGACCCACTGGGCCTGCTGGCAGGAAATGACATAGCGAAACTGATGCAGCTGTCTCTTAAGCTTTTGATTGCCATCCCTTTGGCTGAAATCATCTGCCGGAAAAGCTTGGCGCAAGGTCCTTGAAAAAATCTTCCAAAAGCCATCATGTGGTGTTAGGTTTGGAGCAATCCGAGCCAGCAAAAAATCTGTCTCTGACTTGTCTCCGCTCAGCTCCTCAGGCATATTAACAAGATTCATAGCCAGAACCAGCAGCTCTTGAGCTCCTAACCTGCTGATCTGAGCCTGCTCAGCCTGCCAGAGCTTTTGAAAAAAGGGACTGCCAAAAAGCTGAGCCTCCTGCAGGTAATCTCTTTCTTCTGACACTGTTTTTCCTTGCCCGTTATTTAACCCTGCAAAAACTTGTTCTAGCGCTGTCTGAGACCAACCGATTGATTGCAATTGCTGAAAGAGCAACTCTTTCCCTTCTTTCGGATACATGGCTCCCTCCTTTCTTTTTTCTATTATACCCACATAGAAAACCGCCCGTCAAGCAACGAGCGGTCTTCTTATTCACGAATTTCTCATCCTTTGATGGCAATGAAGGGAGAGCCCTCAGTATTATCCGTCGGATCTACACTCTTGACTCCAAAGAGATAGTCTACTGGATACCAGCCATTATTAGCTGCATTATAAGGGTCACGTACATAGGTTTTTCCATTGTCATAGCCTTTGAGAACCAGCTCATGAGTGACTGGATAATGGGCAAAGATGCTGGTACCAACGGCACCTAGGACATGATGCCCCTGCGAAAGCGCTTCTTTGACTGCAGAAGCTGTAAACAGGGTCTCAGTCGTCAGATCCCAGTGCTGGGCAGCTCGGACAATACCACGACTGCTGGTGCCAAATCCATCTTTATTAAATTCATTGGTATGGTTATATAGGTAATCCGCAACAGTTGTCGGAAGCACTTCTGTCCCAGTAATCCCAGAAATAACCATGGCTAGCGTTGTCGGCACGCATCCTGTCGCATCCATGCTGTAAGGACCATACTTCCTGCCACCCCAGCGACCATCGCAATGAATAAAATCTAAACATCAAAGAAAGGCTTAGACACTGTATTCTTGCAGCGATTTTTGTTATACTAATGATATAAAGTTCAGCGAGGATGCAATATGACCCCAAATAAAGAAGACTATCTCAAGTGTATCTATGAGATTGGCAGCCGCCACAAAAAAATCACCAATAAAGAAATCGCCCAGCTCATGCAGGTTTCACCTCCGGCTGTGACGGAAATGATGAAAAAAATGCTGGCGGAAGAACTTCTGGTCAAGGATAAAAAAGCCGGCTACCTGTTGACTGATTTGGGGCTAAGGCTAGTTTCTGACCTCTATCGCAAGCACCGGCTGATTGAAGTCTTTCTGGTCAACCATCTCGGCTACTCGACTGATGAAATCCATGATGAAGCTGAAGTCCTAGAGCACACTGTTTCTGAGCGCTTCGTTGAGCGTCTGGATGCCATGCTCCAGTACCCCAAGACCTGTCCACACGGAGGTACCATTCCAGCCAAGGAAGAGCTTCTGGACGAAGAAAACCAACTGACTCTGGAAGAGGCTTCTGCCCCTGGCGACTATATCATCAAACGGGTGCATGACGACTTTGACTTACTCAAATACTTGGAAAAATACAACCTGCAAATCGGCCAAACCATCACCTTCATCCAATACGATTCTTTCGCTCAGGTCTATTTTCTCAAGACAGAAACCCAAGAAATCCAAATCAATCCTATGATTGCCCAGCAGATTTATGTAGAAAAACTATAAACAGAACCCAGTTCGGACTTTTTAGTCTAAACTGGGTTTTTATTGACAAAAATAAGATGTCAGATTACAATAAGTGTACTTATAAAATATCTAGAGGGAAAGCTAATGGAAAAATCGCAGTTTAACTCCATCTACAAGGATGAATACAAAAAATCAACCGGTCTGCTCTTTATCCGTACCTACCACAAGTGGCATGGGCTGATAAAAAACAAACTGAGAACGATTGATTTGACCCATCCTCAGTTTGTCGTTCTGACCACTCTTGCTGCACTCCTACGTCAGCAAGAATGGGTGAGTCAGACCGATATTGCCCGATTTTCTGACATGGATGTTATGACCGTATCCCAAATCATCCGCCTCTTGGTCAAGAAAGGTTTGATCATGCGGGAAGTCCATCCCAAGGACAGCCGCGCCAACATCATACTTCTAACGGATACGGGGCTGCAAAAGGTCAACCAAGCCCTCCCTCTAGTAGAAGGCATTGATCAGGCATTCTTTGGAAAATTAGGAAATAAAACAGAAATATTAAACCAACTCTTAATAAAACTGGAGGCAGAAAATGACTAGATTTTGGATTGGTGTCGTATCAAAAGAACACGTCCTAAGAGGTGTAGAAGGTGGATTTTGTCAAGTCTGCCATGGAAAGAAAGCACCATTGAACCGAATGAAAAAGGGGGACTATCTTATATACTACAGCCCCAAGTATCAGCTGAATGGTCAGAAAAAGCTGCAGGCCTTTACAGCAGTTGGCAAGATTCTAGATGACACTGCCTACCAAGTAGAGATGTTTGAAGGCTTTGTCCCATTTCGGCGAGATGTCAGCTACTACCAGCCTGTCAAAGACTGCACCATTGACCAAGTCCGACAGCATCCTCAGTGGCGCCAATATGCTTCTCAGATAAGATACGGACATTTCGAAGTTTCGAAAGACTTCTTCCTTTATGTTTTTGAGCAAATGAAACTGGACAACCCTACAAATCAGTAGAAGCAGCTTCGTTTGACTTACACCTAAACCTTTGCTCACCGGTCATCAAATCTAAAGTTCCGATTCTCAAGGGAAATCGGAACTTTTTGATTTGAAGTGAAATTATCGATTTATCAAATCAGCATAAAAGCCGATAAACTACCCGTAATCACATTTGCTAGAGCATGCACGATCCAGCTGGCTAAAATGGAGCCATCAGATTTCTTTTCATTGACAAAGCCCATATAGGCAGCGATGCCACCCGTACACAAAATGATGAGCAGGTTTTGCTGCCAAGAGAGCACTGTTATAAACATTAAGCCATGGAGCAGACCAAAAATAGCAGCTTGTATGGTGTTGGCTACTACAAAGGGTAAGCGGCTAGCCATTCTCTTTAAAAGAAAACCTCTGAATAGTAGTTCTTCTGGCAGAGAAGTTTGAAAAATACCATAAATCAGAACAGCCGGCAAGGCTTGGAAGCCAAGGCCTGAGAAATTCGAAGTCGCTGTATCCAGATTTTTTACAGCAGGATATACTAGCAAAAACGAAAGAAGCAAGAAAGATAGTGAACCCAACAAAATCCACAGCCAGATCTTCCGGCCGCCAGTGTCTTTTAGTGGTTTTAAGCCAAGCCATTCTAAAAATGGACTTTTTCTTCTAGCCCTTATCAACCACCAAACAAAAGGAAGCAAAGCAAACAAAGCGATTTGAATCAGAGCATCCAGCATCTGTTGAACTAGATTTTCCATGATAAGAGACTCCTTTCTTTTCTTTAATATGATTATACAAGACAAACTTCAAAAATTTATAAAGTAATTCTAAAATATTTCTAAAGAATGATAGAAATCATAAACATAAACAAATCAAGGATTATCGCCACTTCAACTTGTTTGCTATGCTCATCATTTTTAGACTAAATGATGCCCAAAAACTCTTTAAAGACCTATCTCAAAAATCTAAGAAAAGTTGCAGATAAAAATAAGGCGATGAATTTAAAAAAATAGAAAACTGGCAATACGTTAAAGTAAGGGAAAAACTCCTAAAATTTTAGCACACAAAGTCAAATTTTCAGCCTATCTATCCTAGATGATTTTCTTTTTAGTCAAATACTCCCAGCTCCTGCTTATCCACTTCATCCCCCTCGGAGTCTCAATTTTTCAAGCTCAGTACCATGCCAAAAGCTGTTTTTTCCTTCTTGCCAACCCGCTTACATTTTGCTAAAATGATGTCAAAAATCAGTAAGGAAAAATCATGCCACAAGAACTTTTTAAAGAATTTGCCCAACTAGATCAAGTAGAAGCTATCGTTCTCGGTGGCTCTCGTGCTGGACAGCATTTTGACAAAGACTCAGACTATGATGTTTATATCTACTTGACAGATTCCATTGCTCCCCTGACTCGACGCGATATCCTCAGCAAGTACTGCTCCTACATGGAAATCAGCAATCAGTTTTGGGAACTAGAGGATGACTGTGTGCTAAAGAGCAAGATCGAAATTGAGCTCATTTACCGTACACTGGACAGTTTTGATAAAGACCTGCAGACTGTAGTACTAGACCACCAAGCCCAGAATGCCTATACCACCTGTATGTGGCACAATCTGCTCCACAGCAAAATCATCTACGACCGAAATGGTCGCTATGAAGCACTTCAGAACAAGTACAGACGACCTTATCCAGCTGAGCTGAAAAAGAATATTATCAAGAAGCAGCTCCTCTTACTCGATCAAGCCATGCCAGCTTTCTCCAAACAAATAGAAAAAGCGCTCAAGCGTCAGGACCTGCTCAGCATCAATCACCGTAGCAGTGAATTTTTTGCTTCCTATTTTGACTTGCTCTTCGCCCTAAACGAACAGACGCACCCTGGAGAAAAGAGAATGCTAGAGTTTGCAAAAACCAACTGCCCGCTATTACCTCAGCATTTTGAAGAAAATATACAGACCTATTTTCAAAAACTCTACACTGAGCCAACTGAAGCCATAAAGCTTATCAATCAGCTAGTGACGACCATCAAAGAAATCATTCCTCAAGAAATTATTGGCGATTTTTAGTAATGTTGTCGGAAACTATCTATTCATTGCTACAGAAGCAAAAAAATTAGGAGTTTGAACACTAGTGTTCAAACTCCTTTTCATGCTTCTTATCAGCGATTCTTCGTATCCAGAATAATGGTCACTGGGCCATCATTGATTAGCTCTACCTGCATGTCTGCGCCAAAAATACCCGTCCGAGTCGGCACCTCCTGCTGCAAGGCAAGATTGAAGGCATCATAAAAATTGCTGGCCATCTCTGGCGGAGCAGCCTTGACAAAGGCTGGCCGATTACCCTTTTTGGTATCTGCATGCAGAGTGAACTGGGAAATCGACAAAATCTCTCCGGAAATGTCCTTGATAGACAGGTTCATCTTGCCCTCAGCATCGGAAAAAATCCGCATATTGACAATCTTCCTGACTGCATAATCCATATCCTCTTGACTATCGTCAGACCCTACGCCTACTAGGAGCAGGAGACCTTGTCCAATACTGTTGTGCAGCTGCTGGTCAATGCTGACCTGAGCACGTTTCACGCGCTGAATCACTATTTTCATATCTTTTCCTTTGATTTAACGGTAACTTACAGCTCAATAATGATTTCCGAAAAGAATCAGCCATTAGTCCGCTTGACCGAGTAGACCTCCGGCACGCTTTTGATTTTATCCACCACCGTCGTCAGCATGGACAGGTTCGCAATACCAAAAGAAACGTGGATATTAGCAAATTTCATATCCTTGGTCGGCTGGGCATTGACTGTTGAAATATTTTTGGTGGTATTAGACAGAACCTGCAACACATCATTGAGGAGACCAGACCGGTTGAGACCGTATATATCAATGTGAGCCGTGTACTCTTTGGTCGTGTTGTTGTCTTCCCATTCCACATCAATCAGCCGCTGCTCGTAATTTTCCTGAGCCTTGAGATTCATGCAGTCCTGCCGGTGAATGGCTACACCGCGTCCTTTGGTAATATAGCCGACAATATCATCACCCGGTACAGGATTACAGCACTTGGCAATCCGGATGAGGAGGCCAGACGCCCCCTGAATGACTACACCGCCTTCGTGCTTGACCTTGAGGGTGTCTTTTTTGTTTTCGACCTTGACCTCGCCGCCCTTAACCAATTCCTCTGCTTCTGCTCTGGCCTTGGCCCGCTCTTCCTCACGGCGCTCTTTTTCTGTCAAACGATTGAAAATACTAATGGCACCAATCTCACCGAAGCCAATCGCCGCAAAAAGCGCCTCTTCAGTCTTATAACTTGTCTTCTGCAGCACTTCTTCCATGTGCTTCTTGTCCATGTACTTATTAGCTACATAGCCATGCTCTTGGAATTGAGCCTGCAAGAGCTCCCGCCCTTTGGAGATAGACAGCTCCTTGTCTTGATTTTTAAAGAACTGACGGATTTTATTTCTGGCCTTGCTAGTCTTGACAATATTGAGCCAGTCGCGGCTCGGTCCGAAGGAGTTAGCATTGGTGATGATTTCCACCTGATCCCCTGTCCTGAGCTTGGTTGTCAGGGGCACCATGCGGCCATTGACCTTGGCTCCTGTGGCTTTCTCACCGACCTTGGTATGGATCTCATAGGCAAAGTCAATCGGGCCCGAGTCCTTAGGCAGAGAGCGCACTGCTCCATCCGGTGTGAAGACGTAGATTTCCTCAGCCAGATAGCTCTCCTTGACCGAGTCAACGAAGTCCTTGGCATTGTTAGACTGGTCTTGCAGCTCCATCAGCTCCTTGATCCAGTTCATCCCGATAGCTGATTCTTTGCTGTCTACCTGTCCCTTGACCCCTTTCTTGTAAGCCCAGTGAGCCGCAACCCCATACTCAGCGACCTCATGCATTTCCTTGGTCCGAATCTGAAACTCAATCGGACCTTTGGGGCCATAAACGGTCGTATGGATAGACTGGTAACCATTGGCCTTGCGATTGGCAATATAATCCTTGAACCGCCCCGGCATCGGCCGCCAAAGCTCATGAATGTAGCCCAGCATAGCATAAACATCACTTTGAGTATCCAAGATACAGCGAATAGCGATTAAATCATAAATCTCATCAAAACGTTTCTTCTTGTCCTGCATCTTGCGATAGATCGAGTAGATATGCTTGGGCCGGCCATAAATCTTACCGTGCAGATTGCGCTCGCAAGCATAGGTCTCAATCTTCTGAACCACCTCTTCTACCAGTTCTTCACGCTCCCGACGCTTCTCCTTCATCATGTGGGAAATTTTGTAAAATTCCACTTCATTGAGATAACGGAAAGACAAATCTTCTAGTTCCCACTTGACACTGGAAATCCCCAGGCGGTGAGCCAAGGGTGCGTAGATTTCCATTGTTTCTCGGGAAATCCTCTCCTGCTTATCCTTGCGCAGATGCTTGAGCGTCCGCATATTGTGGAGACGGTCTGCCAGTTTGACCAAAATAACCCGGATATCCTCTGACATGGCCATCAGCATCTTACGGTGATTTTCTGCCAGCTGCTCCTCGTGAGATTTGTATTTGACCTTACCCAGCTTGGTAACCCCATCCACAATCACGCGCACATCCGTCCCAAACTCTCTTTCCAAATCATCCAGCGTCGCACGGGTATCCTCAACCACATCATGCAGGAAGCCGCAGGCAACCGTTACCGCATCTAGCTTGAGTGTGGCCAAAATCCCTGCCACCTGAATAGGATGCACGATATAAGGCTCACCCGACCTACGAAACTGCCCACTGTGACAGTCAATCGCATAGATCAGAGCTTTCTGTATAAAGGCCACATCCTCCGCAGCCAGATATTTTCTCGTAAGGGCCAATACCTGATCGCCCGTCAAATTCACTTCTTTTGGCATCTCGTCTCTCCAATTCCTGCCTACTATTTTATCACTTTTAGCCCGATATGAAAACCTAGAAGACGGTTCAGTATGTGTCTCAATTTTTGAGAAGATAAAAAAATAGCAGAAATTCAAGGAAATGAGATGCAAACGTATACAATCGTTCACTTCAGCCTTGACATTCTCTACTTTATGCTGTAAACTAGATTAAAGACTGAGTAACACAACTGTACTTGTTTACTCGGTGGAGGCGGGTGCGCTAACACCTTGCCTCTTTTTTTGTTTCTTATTGCTATAATTATACAACTAATTTCAAGCGATGTCAACAGAAAAATGATGACGGCATGTCAAATAAACCCTAGAGTTTTCAACCCCAGAAGAACTATACAGGACTGTTTGATTATCTTAGGATAGTAGCACCTTTTTTATGACTTTGACGTCGAGCTTTATGTGCCTTTCTTCCCTCTCCAATCTGAAAATTCCGCTTTAGACTGTCCAAATGGTTCATGTATTTTCTTACTTTCCCTCCAGAAACCTTATCTAACCCTTTCATTTTTTGGGATGCTTTCCGCCAGTCACCGAAAAACAACTCTCTCAGGGTACCTTCTTCTACAGCTAATATCATATTAGCCATAATCTCAGCCCCCTCTAAACTCCAGATCATTCCCTGGTTTTTCATTCTGTAAGTAAGGCGCCGGTGCTGTGACTCCATCACCCCAATACCCTTCTTCGGGAGATTACGAAGTGAGGCAGGCTTAGTATAACTAAAATTACGCTTCAGCCTTCTGGCAAAGTCCTGAAAAGTAGCCTGTTCTTCCTCGTCCTCAATTAGACTTTCTGTCGTGTCGATGGCTGTTTGAAGAAGATCAAAGTCATGCTGATAAATAGCCTGTTTCAAGAGTTCTTTTATCTCTTCTGGCTGCGCTTTATAATTCTTTTCAATCTCTTGCTGCAAATGGTACGGATCCCAGAAATGCTCATGTCTTTGAACTTTAAAAGCGGCCGCAAAATCCTTGAAAACTCTGCCTCCATAACCCGGACCGCCATCAGAGTTAGTAATCAGGGTTGTTCCCTTTCCTGTTTTATAGGTCTGATGAACATAATCTAATACCTGATCTTTGGCTTTGCTACCAGATAAAGAAAGTACGTTCTTTTTATTTTTTAACTGTCTGCGTTTGGACTGGCCGATCTGCTCGCTTCCTGTATGTACGACATAATGAGAGATATTGCTATATTTGGCTTCCTCTCCTTGTTTAGATCGTGTTTTTACCCAGACTCCATCACCTTCAATGTAGAGCCTCTCAGGGCTTTTTTTGTTTTCCTCTGTAACTTCCGGAAGAGACAAGAGATCATATTCTTCTTGCTCCTTCTTGAGTGCTGCAGCACGCTTAACAGCTTTCAGGACAGTATCTTTTGTTAGATTGATACCAGTCATGAACTCTATCAAATCAGCTGTTTTGCGATAGGAAGTGCACGTTGAAATCTGGTTAATTTGATAAATCAGCTCCATGCTGAAACGGCTGTGTTTCTCAAGGCCAAGCCATTCATCCACTGGCACCTTGCAGGTTCCCTTTTTGTACCAGCGGTTTCTTTCAAAGCAAATTTCCCCAAAGATAAAAGCAACTGTACGGGCTGATCTATTTTTCAATTTGTAGCCCCTGGCACGCATAGACGTGGCAACCTGATCATCATATCGAGTTACAGCCTTCAGGAAGGCTTCTTCATTCTGCTTTCTCAAATCTGCTAAAAATTTTCTTTCATCCAGGACAGTCACACCCATAAGCTAACCCCTTTCTAAAACTTAGGTATTATATTATTGTTTTTTGGTAAAATTTTCAAGTCCATGATAAAAAAAGAGCCTGACCAACAGGCCAGGCAAGAGATAGTTGTTAGGGTTACCACCTCACAATCAGTATAACACAAACTTTAGAATAGTTTGGAAACAATCGCATCATATAGCCAGCTTTCAAAGTAGGCTATTTTACGATAAAAGGTACTACCAACTCCAAAATATTTTTTATGCCAGTTTTTCAATTTTCTCAGCATCTCTTTCCTCCTTCAATTGTTAAAAAAAGTTTACCATGTACCAAATATTTTGGAGTAGCACACCTCTGAAATGTCATTTTTTATCCCGGAAATGACAAAAAAGACCTTTCAGTTAGAAAGGCCAGAAAATATTTTTTGATTATGACTAGAATATTGCTTTATAAGTCAGGGTTAAAAGTCTAAAGGGAGTAATTCTTCACGTCCTGCCAGAGTATTTCTCATGTAGAGGGAGTAATCATCTAGTCCATATTTTTGAACTGCCTCTTTGTATAATTTCTCGCCCCAATTCATTGGGCTCATACCTGATATATAGTCCAGAACAATTACTTTGGAAGATGCTTGAGATTCTTTATTAATTCGACATATACTGTAGTAATCAGTTGAACCAATGAATAGGAGTTTATTCTCTGGCTCTTGTAGAGCCAAGTCTAGGACATCTAGTTCTCGTTCGTTTGACTCAGCCAAAATTTTTCGACTTAAACTCTCGTTATTTGTAACTTCAATAAGCCTTGCATTGCGTTGTGAATTGTTCATATGTTAGTTCTCCTTTAATTATTTATATTTATAATTATAATTATAAATTAACTCAAGTTTTCTATTAGCTTATCTAAATAGTCGGAGGCTGATCGAGCCCCTGCAGATTTTGAAAGTTGATCCAACTTCTCTCTATTGCTCGGCTTCAAAGTGAACTGATATTGCTTCTTCCGTTCAAAATTACTCATATCAGGAGCGAAAACCGGCTGAGGAGTCGGCTGATTCGTTTTCTCAATCAACTGCGAGATTTCCTTTTCTTTACGTTCAAATGCCATCTATATCTCCTTTATAAATTATATTTATGTTTATATTTGTATTTATAAATATAATTATATTGTATCATAAATTTTTGAGAAAGTCTGCTCTAGCTCGTCAAAGAATTTCTTATGTTTTTGATAGAGTTCTGGATTTTCCTTCATATCTGCAATAGAGACTTTATCGATTGTTGAATGATTGAACAACTCTTTTGCTGGAACAATTCCCAAAAGGTTATCAGTTCCTTTTTCTTTAGCCTCCAACCCTAAAGCTTCTAGAAGCTCTCTGGAAGAGCCATAGTTTGGACGAATCATATTAGCCAGAAAATACAGTTCAGCCGTTATATAAGACTCTCTAGTGCGATAATCAATCACATCCTTTCGGAAAGCCTCTAGACGACTTGAAAGGTTAAATTTGGCATTGTAGCCAAACTCAGAAGGAGTCAGCGGACTGACAATGGCATGACTAACTGCAACTGCATTTTTAGTTGCAGTTGCAAAGTCCGGCCTACAGTCAATCAAGATATAATCAAACTGTTCTAGGTCTTTCTTCTCATAGTTATCTTCTAACCATAGATAGAGAAGCATATTTTTCTTGTCGCTATTCTCTAGATCCCTCTCCACAGTGTCTAGCTGAACGGAACCAGGAATAAGACTGATATTTTCTTTGACCTGCTTAATATCCACGTCACCGCCTTTGAAAGCATTAGCAATGGTATTCTTACTCTCGTAGATATTGTAACACTGCGTCAAATTGCACTGATGATCTAGATCAATCAAAAGCACTTTCTGACCTTTCTTGGCAAGCCATTCAGCATAGTTAAAAGTTAAAGTTGTTTTACCAACACCGCCCTTAATAGCGGCAAATGTAATAATTTTCATTCTGTTTCTCCATTCCATCTATAATAACAATGACTGCAGATCGTTTCTTCATCGTCTACCCACCAGCAAGCTCCTTTGTCTGGAGTATAGCAAGCATTGTTCCAAGTGCAGCCGCAAAATTTACAATGATGTTCTTCTGCCATCTATCTATCTCCCTGTTATTTTCTATACTTCCATTATACCATTATAATTATATTTGTCAATATGTTTATAAATATAATTATATTTATATTTATAAAATTTAAGAGCATGTAGGAACAAAAAAGCCCCGGAACAAACCAGGGAAACAAGAAATACAAAGAAGAGTAAGTAACCACATAATCAGCAATGAATACCTGGTCTTTTACACTATATCTAATATAGAAGTAGGGAAATAACCCGGA
>NZ_GL890986.1:468338-603153 GCF_000212815.1 Streptococcus sanguinis SK49
AAAATCCGACCTATTTCAAAAAATACACCATAGAGCCTTTCAAAATCATTCTTAGCTTTATATAACAATTTATTATCTGATTTTCTCTTAAACTCTTGTCCATCAAAACAAACCTCATCATAGAGTGACGTTACATCAACTATTTGTGTGATCTCGCTAACATGTTTATCACTATTTTCTAACAAAGCAGAAAACTGTGAGTGGTTTCCTCCATAACACTCTATCAGTCCCATAGGATAAAAATAATAGTTATCTAAGTTTCTATTTGGAGAAAGTGGACAGCTATGATGATTTATATTTTCTATATTTTCAACAATCCTACCTTTATTCCAAGCAAACAGTAAGATAGGGTGTTCATTCAAACGGAAAGTTGGTTTTTCTATAGATAGATTGGTATAGTTTGAATAATAATGGACAAAGTCTTCTTGGTGAACGTTAAAAACGTAATTTTTTACTAATTCATGCGAAAACCTAGTATCAATTATGGTGCACAATTTCCCATTTATAACTTTCCCCCACTTATTATTATCCGAATTCAATGTATCAAAGGCTAAATGATATGTATAATAATTAGATAGGGTCCTCAAATACTTATTTACTGATTGGTAATCACCTTTTTCAAGGTATTTTTTGACAGTTGCTACTTTCTCATCTGGTAACTGTTTAGCAGTAATTTTAAATTCTTCAGTCTGTTTTTTCTTCTTATCATCTTCTTTCCGTTTTTTCTCCTCCTGAATTTCATTTTCCTGATTGATATAATCAAGAGTCTTTCCCGTTTTTAATGCAGAATAAATATTTTTAAAGATTGATACCATCTGAACTCCTCTCTTTCTTTACTATATTACAACATTTACAACATAAAGTGTCAAGTATTCATATAACTTATAAGTAATTCAAATTATTTTGCAATATCTTAAGACTAGAGTATCTAATTGCTTCGCCTTATTTGGTATTTCTCCCGATACCGCCTAAAAGTCCTTTCTGATATTCCAGTCAGCTTACTAACGTCTCTATCTGTATATCCCTGAAGATACAAATCAAAGGCATGCTGCAAGCGTTCGTCATTTTCTGTATAGAGTGCTTTCCTGCCCTGGTACTTCCCCTGAACTTTGGCAATTTCTATTCCCTGGCGCTGGCGCTCCTTAATGCGCTCCCGCTCTGCCTGGGCTTGATACTTATACAGCTCTAAAATCAAGTTATTAAGCAACCGTCTGAGATTATCATCCTCGATACCTCGAAGGGTTGGAAGGTTAAGAACTTCCAAAGTGGCACCCCGAGCTTGTATAGCAGTTATGATCTCTGTCAGCTCCTGGTTATTCCTCCCCAAGCGTTCAAGTTCCGTTACGGCGACTATATCCCCTTCTCGGATGTACTGTAGGAGAGCCTGAAGCTGATACCGTTCCTTGCTGGCTCCACTGACCGCCTCCTGGAAAACTTTTTCGCAGTCCTGCATCTGCTCCAGCTGCCGATCCAAATTCTGATCTGTGCTGCTGACTCGTGCATAACCTATTTTTGTCATATGTTCCTCCTTATTTTTGCCGAACTCTAATGGCCGTGTCATAAAATCAATAGAATCAAGTTGCACGTGCAATATATTTATAATTATGTTTATGTTTATAATGAGCTTTCCTGCTCTTTCTCTCTCCGAACCTGGTTATTATCCTTAACAGATCGGTACTCTTCAAAGCTACCAACAATGTCATCATATTTCTGCTGCAGACCTGCTTGCTCAACACTGATTTCAGTAATCTCTTTCTCCAATTCCTCTGCTCGAATGGTCAAAGGGAAGCCCAAGCTTTCTAGAATTTCCTGACCTAGCGCCTGGTATTCTGGATTGTCAGACTTCAGATCAGACAAAGCAGCTGCAGCTTTGTTGAGTTTCATCAATCGCTGCTCAATCTGCTGTAGCGTCTCTTCTGCTTGGTCCAGCTGCTCAATAAAGCGTTCCTCGAGTTCTTCAAATTGTTGGCCACTGGTCACGTCGTGAGCAGCCAGGAACTCAAACTCTTTAATCAACTGATCTAGATTAGAGATGTTCCGATTTTTAGTCAGAACAACCTCACCATTATTATAAGCAAGCTGCTTCATAAGGGTATTTCCTTTGATGTAACGGTTATTCTCTGAGTGATCTGGATTAAGAAAATAAAAGAAATCATTTCTTCGGACAAAGAGTTCAAAACGGCCATCTTCCAACTGATCTACTTGCCGATGTGGGACCTTAATCAAACCATGATTACGGATCCCAAAGTCTATCTCAAGGTAGATGCCGTCAGCTGTAACCTCTTTAACTTGCCAAGGTTCAATCATGAGACGTTGTTCAAAATCTTCTGCTTTTTCTTGCTGCAGTTTGTCATACTCTGGCTTAATGTCCTCTAGGGAGTAGGTCGCCTTGTTTTGGCTGACTCGCTTCTCAATCGTGGCCAAAGTGTAAGCACCTTTTTTAGATAACGTGCTATCACGAGTATTGCGTTGCTGCTCACTGTCCAGCAAACGATAAGTGGCATGCTTACCAGAGAAATTGACTGCTAAATTCAGTGCCTTTGCTTTCTTTAAAAAGTCCTCGATGGATGTTGAGTGCTTAATCAAGAAATTCAAACGGGACTTAATCTCAAGTTTAAATACATTCTTTTTCTGATAGGCTGCGTACTTCGTATGAGAAAATCTTGGAGCGCTCCGATCAATAATTTTAGCTCCAGCCAGCTCCGCATAACGGTCTGAAATTTTCTCCAGGCTCCGCTTAGTTCCCTTTTGCCAACGGAATTTTTTCAAGGTGCTATTATCCGTTGTATTGAAAATGATATGGTTGTGAATGTGATTTTTGTCTACATGAGTTGCAATCACAAACTCATGTTTTCCCTTTGTCAATTCCAAAACAGTCTTGCGTCCTATCTCGTGAATTTCCTCTGCTGTTAGATTGTCCGACGGATCAAAAGATTGGATCAGATGATGAGCTAGCACTCCATTTTCTGTAACCAAGTCAGAGGTTTCTTTTCGGCCAAAACGATTATCAGCCAGCTTCTTAGTCAGAATGAATTCTTCTGCAGCTTTTCGCTCCTGTCCAATCAAATGACCAGAGACTAACTGCGTCTGCAATTTCCCATCTTTAAGAATAACTGGAAAAGATTGGTTGCTGTTAGTGACCAGCTCTACTGTCTTAGCTTCATCCAAAATATATTTAACAGCTCTCTTTAAGTTACCAGTGTTTTTTATCTGAATAGCTTTTGTAACAACCATCTATTCTCCTTTCTCTGCTTCTTCAATCTTGCCCTCAATCAGCTCTTCAATCTCCTGCAGTTTCTCCAAAACAGCAACCAACTCCTCTCTGCTGGCTTCTTCGTTCGTGTTCACCTGCCGAGCAATTTGGTTGATATTGACCCCGACTCGGTTGATTTCCTGACGCAGTTTAGACAGCTCTTCAAAGTTGATAACTTGCACTCGACCAGTAAGCAACATGTAGCGGGCAAAGGTCGAAAAGTTCCGGATACCAGCTTCCCCCATTTTACGACGGATGGCCTGATTTTCGCTTTCGTTTATCCAAAATAGCTTTTGTATTGGTCGTTCTCTGTGTCCTTGTTCTTTCATACCTAATGTTGTTCCTCTCTGCTTGATTGCAACCTGCCATCTTGATATACTTTGCTCTGGCAAGCATAGCATTTGTATATACAAATGCGAAATTTAAAAGAATAGGCTCTCTTCTCTTTGGGCTTTCCCTGCCCAAATAAGAGAACCTATCTTTCAAAATTTTGGGGAAATCCCCAAGCCCCTGGTGAGGTGCTGCGCACCTTAACAAGCGGACCATTTTTCAAATGGCCTCGCCTATTTTGAATACCTACCTAGCGGTAGTTATCCTTCAACTGCTCATATTCTGCGTCGTTAATAGACTGCAGATAGGCGATTGTTTCTGTTGTATCTTCTGCAAGCTCCAGCTCCAACTCTTCCTGTTCTTTCAGGTCCTTTTGGAGTTCGTGGATTGCTGCTTTACGAGAGAGTTTGAAAAATTCTTCATCTGGTTTTAGCACACCATCTGGTGCAAATGTTGTAAAATAGGTTGCTAAAGTTTCTTCAACTATTTCTTTCATCTTGGTTATCCTTTCGTTTTCGGTTAAGTGAACTGAGCAGTTCTTTTACTTGCTCGCTTGGTTGTCCTTCTCCTCGTCCCCTTTCTGGGGATGAGATTTTTTTTCGGGTTCTGATGCCGCCTTTTCTGCCATCTTCTGATGACATTTTTCGTTGAACTGTTCCAATTTTTGAGAGAGCGGATCCTTGGACACTTCCTTGTTTTGATATTTTTCAAATGCTGTATCTAACCGATGAATGAGGTCAGCAGCTTCCTTTTGGACGATGGATAGCTGAGCTTCAAGATCGGCTAGACTATCCGGTTCCTTACTCCAATTAGCAAGGTAACCAAAACTGTATGAGCTGGTATCTAAACCATAATGATTAGCCACAACGTAAGCTACAGACTCAGCTTGCAGCTCCTTATTAGTTCGTGTCAGCTTCTGCCCTTCAAGTGCTTTAGGGTTGTGTAAGTCTGCATGCGCCATCTCGTGAAAGATGGTGCTCAACGTCTCCCGCTCACTCATGCCAGCCCGAATGACAATCTTATTCTCCGTCGGTGAATAATAGCCGTGTGCTTCCATTGGCTCCTTAGAAATTTCTAAACGAACCCCTTTAGCAGCTGCAGTTTCTTTAGCTGCACGATAGAGGTTAGCATAGTCTTGATGGGTTCCTTCTAATTCATAAACAGGTTTAGGAAGCTCCTTGCCTTCCGTTTGACTGACATCAAAGACAGGAACTAAACGGAAGCGTGTGTCCTTTACTTCTTGACCTTTTTTATCTAAAACAGGCTGGCCTTTTTCGTCCTTTCGAGTTACTTGATAGGGTGCCCAAATCTTGAGCGCCTTCTGCCCTTTTTGGACATGTCTTCCTAATTTTTTCCATGCATTAAAGGAAGCAACCGCAGACGCATCTTTCTTTTGAGCGACGATTAAAAATAAATTATTCAGAGAGTAATTGTTGAATTTGCTCATGGTTTGCAAGAAAATTTTATAGGTATCAGAGTTAAAATAATCTTTGACACCTTCCTTCAGGTGAGCAGACAAACCTTTCAGATCTCTGTCTTGAATGAGCTGGTCAATAGTCGCTCTTTTCTCCTGAAACGATGACTTAATCTCACTTACAGAACCAACTGAAACTGCGGTTTTGTATTTATCTAAATCTAAATATTCTCCGTCAGAAGTTAATGCTTCAAAATATGTAATCTCTGCATTTTTTGCTAGACTATATCCATTTACTGTTACTGAACCTAAAACGAAAGAGTCTGCATAAGCTGACAATAAATCGTGAAGATTAGGATTGTTTTTTAAAATTTCATCCATGACCTCTGCCGCTTCTAAATTTAGAGGATCATTTAATTCCTCTCTCAGTCCTTCTAACAAAGCAGCAATGCTCTTATATTCTGTATTACCTCGTATAACGGATGTAATACGTTCTAAATTTGGTTGATCTGCCATTGATATTCCCTCTATTCTTTCTTCATATTTTGTACTCTCTTTAGCTTCTGAGAGCTGCGGGTAAGTCTGTGATTGATTGGTCGCCAGTTCCTCTATCTCGTCCCGAGAGAGCGTTTCAGAGGTACTGAAAGCGACCACATCACCTGCAGTCAACTGGGTGACTTTTGCTGTAGCCAACTCTTTTGAAAAGTAACCTTGATAGGCTGTAGTTTTTTTCTTTTTATCGTAGCTGTAGATATGAACTAGCTCTGCTTGCCCCTGGAGCGGTTCTTTCAAAAAGCTGTTCCAATCGGCTTTTTCAACCCCTTTTTCAGCAATAGGCGGAATATCTAACTTAAAAGGGATTCCCTTTTCCTGCAGCTTGCTGATAAAATTCCACCCTGCAGAGTCATTATCTACGGCCAAAGTGATAAAATCCTCATTGCTCTGAAAGAACGTGGAGGTTTTAGCTGTAGCTTCAAGTACTCTAGCTGTTCGCTCCCCTGGCTCATAAGTCTTGCCCTGCAGCTCACTGACTAGCTCTGCAAAGCGAAAACTCATAAGACCTTCCTTGAGTCCATCCATAGCCACTAAACGGACGTCTTGCAGCTGAGGATGGAGCTGATAATAGCTCATAACATCGATGGGAGACTCTGCAAATATAAGCCGTTTAGGTCGACCAACGTCTGCGTAAAAACCAGTAAGACCATCAGAATTTTTCAATATCCGCTTTAGATAGCCTCTATCAGGATATTTCTCACGATTTTCGACAATTCCCTGCAGGCTGGCTCCCATCACCTTTCCCTGGCTGTTTTTAAATTTAAAAACAATAGCTGGCTCAGAGTAATCGTTCATTTTATGAGATATTTCAGCTATACTCCCTTGTTGAAAGAAAAATTCAATCGTTCCAGGTGACAACTTTCTTTCTCGTCTTAGATACTGTCTTGTCCAGCTAGTATTGACATGCTCATTCTGGCTTAACTTATACTCAAAGGCTATTTTAGGAACTGGTGTAGAGTCCATTTCTGACTCTGGAAAGTGGCCTGCTTCTAGGAAATGTTTAGCAGATTTAAAAGACGGCCGGCTTCCTGTCTGCTCTTCTCGGATCGTTTGGACTAACTCCAAGGCATCTCCTCCCCTTAAATCACGAGAAAACCAAGAAAAGCGATTGCGACGTGGGCTAATAACGAGGCTTTCATGCTCAGTCCAAGCATACCGATCACTGCCTTGCTGCTTCAACTCCATTCCTAAAGCCTCGGCGACATCTAATATAGATATCTTTTTCAATTCTTCTACTCGTGCCATAAACAACCCCCTTTCTATTCTGCACTGCTAGGCAACTTTAGGAAGAAATCTTCTGGAGCAGCTCGGATTAATTCAAACTCTTCCTGAGTTGCCTCCAGAGATCGAACTATTGGGACTTTTGCTGTTTGTTCTGCATCATAACAAAATAGATAAGGCTGCAGCTCTTGGAATTCTTGATAAGTCAATTCCTGAATAGACTTCATAACTACCTGCAGCAAAAACTCTTCCTGAGATTGATCTGCAGTTCCTTCTTTTGTAGCAGATACCGCAGCTCTCAATAATACCCCTCCAGGTATTTGCTCCTCAATGCCCTCAAAAAAACCAACTCCATAAGTTGGTTTTTGAGGTTGTTTGTCGCTCTTAAACATAAAATCGTACATATCATTTCCTTTCTATGCGCTCAAGTCCCAAGGCAGAGCGATTTCTTCCAGTTCTTCCATGCTGATCTCAACCTGGTTACTTAGCTCGACATTTTCTAGCCACTCATCTATATCTGACATATAGCGTCTGTATGTAAACCAATTAGGACTGAATGGCCCATCTGCATGATTTTCATATTGTGGATGTGTCTCTAAGCGGTATTTCTTATCTTTGAACACATTTTGGCGATTGAGATAGAGCAAAGCTTCATCAATGGCTACAGTGGCTACTTCATGATAATTGAGCAGTTCCCGCTTGAGGCTATCTGTGGACTCGCTTGAAGAGCCATGTTGACCATAGCTTTTGGAAGTCTTAGTCTGCTGAATGGTCTGCGGTCCTGTTCGGTCTGCCATACTTTTCAGTGTGTCTGGGTCATTAGAACCCAAATAAAGAACTGCCCCGCAGTTGTTCAAAATGGTGGTAGTATTCTTATCTCCGTACAGCTGCTGAAGCTGACTCATAGATTGGATCATCAGCTTGATTGAAATTTCCCGGCTCCGGACAACAGCAATTTCTTCAGGAAGATAAGGGATTTGCCCAATTTGACCCGTTTCATCTGCATAAATCTGCAAATGCAGTAAAGTCTCAATCGTTGCTGTTGGATGCGTTCCTTGGATGATAGAGTCTGCAGTCTTGTTAGATACTTCAAAAATGGTATGGAAAAACAGGGCTGACAGGAATTGATAAGACTTATCCGTTTCGGGCATATGAATAAAGACAGCTGTTTTCTCCAGCTGCCATTTTTCAATTTCCATTGTATCCCGCTGCACCATCTTTCTCACATCATCATGGTCAAAAACAGAAAACCGGCTGGAGATAATAGCCAGGACAGACATCAAAGTCTGACCGCCAAAGTTCTTCATAAAGAGCTGGAACTGCTTATTAGCATAGTTACCTGGCAACTCCTCTTCAAGCTGCTTAAACATTTCCTCAACCGGACTTTCAATCTCCGGATCAGTCCGCTTCAGGAAGCGTAATAAATCGGCTACTTGAGGCAGGTTTGGCTCATACTTGCCTAGAACTTTTCCATCAAAATATAGATACCCAATCAAAGCTCTGGTCAGAAAAGCCTCTGCCTGAGCCCAGAAGTCCTCCCCTTTATTATCTGAGCGCTTAGTAGCTGTGATAATGGCTTCTGAAACCTTATCAATATCTGTTTCCTTCTGCATATAGTGAAAAACATTGAAACCATCCGAATTGATCAGTTGGATCAAGTCCAAGATTTTAATTTTATAACCAGCCTTTTTCAAAATAGTGCCAACTTCATGTATGATAAGCCCTTTAGTATCTGTGATAACATAGCTCGAGTTTAGCTGCATAATATTAGGTTTCACAAAAGACCGGGTTTTCCAGTCACCAGTTCCCCCGATAACCAGGACATTCTTGTTGATATGCTTGTTGTAGGGCAAGCGTTGATTAAAGAGGCCCATCTGAGATCGCTGTGTGAAAATCATGTTTTTCTCTGGATCCTGATCCTGAAAGCTGGCCAGCTCCTCTACGGTTGCAAAACGAGCTGTTCCGTGTTCTTCTCCAGTTCGGTAAATCCCCCGATCTTGACGCCGAGCAAAAAAGAAAAGAACAGCCATGACACCGACAAGACCAGCCATCAATGAGGAAGAGGTAAACTCGACATCGATAGGAAATTTTTCTGTCCAATGTTCCGCCATCCACTCCAAACGAGCCAAACCAAAATCATCGTTAATGGCCGTATCTGGGGACATTTCAAAAAGTTTGGCCAACCAATGCAGACAATAAAATAAAATCCCTGCTGTAATGACGTAAGGCAATGGTTTTCGTTCTGTCATTTTGTGACCTCCTTACTTGGACTTGGCTTGGTAATCTTTGGAGCCTTCTCTGCAACTGCTTGAATTTTCACCTGCTCTTGAACCTTGAAATGAGTGATTTTTTCCTCAAGGTTCATGTTTTCAGGACTCTTCAGCAATTCCTGAGTGAGTTTCTTAGTCTCCTGAGGACTGGTTAAGTCGGTCAGGAACTGTTCATAGGCTTTTTTGACTAGTTCCTTATTCTTGACCTCAAAGGCCAACATGACTCGGTTATCCTTTAGAGCCTGAGTGGCAAAACCTATTTTATACTCTTCCAGATAAGCCTTGAGCCTATCCAAGTTGACCTCATTGCTCAAGAAGGTTTTCACTTCCTTGGCACTATCACTGGCCATGAACTGGTTCCATCGGGTTTCCGCACCGTATCGTTGCCGTTTCATGTACTTCTGACCCTGATCAGTCATGTACTCAACCATATAAGCCAGCATCTTCAGCAGCATCTCTCCAGTTAGTTTTGACACATCTTTCACCTGAAAGATGGTTCTTTCCTGCTCCATGTCGTCTCTCCTTTCTTGCAAACAAAAACAGCCCTACACAGGCTGTTTCAAAACTTTGTTCTATAAGCTCATCCCTCTGTCAGAATGACCTCTATCTCTATGTAACTGACGAGTAGGCGGCTTGAGTTGGTTCAGTTGCTGGGCCAGATTTCTATTTTCCTCCTTCAGCTGCTCAACCTGAGACTCTAATTGCTGGACCTGAGTCAGCAACTGTCTATACTGCTGTTCCGCTCGGAGACGCCTCTCCTGCGTTTTTTCAATAAATCGAACAACAGAATCGGCCGCCTGTCGAGCCTCTTTTTCTGATCCGTTTAAACTTTCTAAACGCCGATTAGACTCTTCTATACTACCTTTAATATACTCAACCCGAGTATCCAAGGTAGCAAGAGACAGATTAGCCTTATCCTGCTTAGAAAGAATCGTTTGATGATCTCTATCTAATTCATCTTTCAAACGCTGAGATTGATTTTTAATATCTTTCTGACCATTTGAAAGAGTCCGATTATCATAGATAATCTTTACGATAGCCCCAAAACTGGCTATAATACCCGCAAATAATGCCCAATTCAAAATCATTTCCTCCGTCATCTTTTTCCTCCATTCTAACATATTCTACTATTATTTGTATAGAACAGCAGCATCCTCTCAGACGCTGCCGTTTTGCTTCTGTTTCTTGTGAAGAACAAGACCAAGCAAGCCCAAGGCTGCCGCTCCCAGGAAGCTCATAAGGGGGCTGTCAGATGTCCCGGTATCTGGCAGTCGATCTAGAGTTTGCTCGCTCTCCTTTTGTTCAGTAGTTTTCTCTGCCGTTTTTGAGGACTGAATTTGGCTTTTTGGAGTGATAACTACTTCTTCTGCAGGCTTTTCAGAAGATGCGGGAACATCAATGATTGGCTGCTCCCCTGCAGGCTCTGTCGAAGCGCTAGAGCGAACAATAGGAGTCACTGGAGCACTAGGATTAGTTGCTGAAGGAGTTTGGCTGGTTTGACTTGATTGCTCTACTTCTGTAGGCTGATTAGGTTCTGTTGGAGTGACTGGAGTCTTTGGTTGCGTTGGCTCTTCAGGAAGTGGACGAACCGGATCCGTCGGTTGGCTTGGCTGGACTGGAGCCACAGGCTCTGTCGGCTGCACTGGTTTTGTCTCTTCTGTTTCCCCTGGAGTTACTGGATCAGCTGGAGCTGGCTCCACTGGATTAGTTGTTGCAGGTACGGTCGGAATAACTGGCTGACTTGGTTCTGTTGGAGATACAATACCTGGCTTCTCTCCAGCTGGAGCGATGATTTCATCTGCCAAAACAGCTTGATTTAAAGCTAATGAAGTGAGTAATAAAGTTGAGTAAATAGTTGTTTTTTTCATGATTGATTTTCCTTTTCTATTGTTGATGTTTAGATAATGTATTGGTTTATCCTGGATAGAGACTTTCAGTCGGCTGGCTAGTAACAAGCCAACCAAAGCGACTGTCTTTGTCCGCCACAACATCAAATGTCAAGCGGACTAGACGGATACTGTTCTCTTGATTGACATAGAGAACATAGGTCACCTCGTAGCCCTTGCCTTCTGGTTTGATGGCCTCAAAGACAGTAGATTGTAGCTGACCATCTTTGACCTCAATTTTCTTCTGCATATCCGTATTGAGGTATTGCTGGACTTGCTCCTTATTATTGGCAAAGAGAGTGGCCACAAAATAACGGCCAAAGACATCTACCTTTGAGCCTGCTTCTTGCAGATTAGAAAGAGTTCCAACCTGGTTCTTTAGGTCTGTAATCTGGTTTTTCAGCTGCTTGTTTTGGCCACCTAGAACAGTTGTATAGCCCCCTAAAAGAAGAACCAGGAGAAGAACCGGCGCTAAGACTTTAAGAGTGCTGAGAGGGCTTCTAGGAGCTTCTGAAGCAGCCTTTGAGGTAGCTTTCCGCTCTACATCTGACTGAGAAGCGGATTTTTCCAGTTTAAGGAAAGAAGGAAACTTCTTTTTTTGAGCTGTCTGAACGAAGCCAAACTCCTGCAGCAATTCCTCTACTGTTTCTACAAATGGCAAGCTGACCCGCTTCTTCTGCAGGATTTCCCCTTCTTCCGTTACCTGCATCAAGGTCAGGTCCGCTTCCTGTTCCAAACTCTTCACTTTTGCATTTTCCTGCTCAAGAAAGCCCAACAGCTGATCGCGACTAGGAAATTGCTGCTGGCTTCCTCCTGCTACATTCTGAGCTAAAAACATCAGCTCTCACCACCTTCCTCTGTCTGTTCGCTTTCCTCCAGCAGGAGGCCTTTCAGATCGTCCAGAGAAGTATTGGACTGACTGAGCAGGGCAGTCACGTACTCTGCCTTGGCCTGAGTAATAGCCTGCTCCATATCTTTTTCTTTCTTCTTGAGCTGGACTTGCTGCTCCTGTACCTTGATTTTCTCTTGCTCCAGGCGCTGGAGTTTCTTTTCCAGATCCTGAATAGATTTCTTTTTCACCATGTTATGTATGTTCCTTTCTATTCTTGGCTGCTGCTTGACTCGGTCGCTTCTTCTGAGGAGCTAGAGGAGCTTTCTGAGTCCTCTTTCAAAGCTCCATAATCTGGATAGCTGCTAGATGTTCCTGTATTGGACGTGAGAAGCAACTGCTCCTTGCTGTTGAGCAAGAGCTTGCCATCTTGTTTACTGTAGATTAGTTTTAGTGTCGTTTCATTAGCTACATTGGTTTGAGCCTTATCATAATTATTTTTCTTAGATAAGAGCGTATTGCTGTACCTTACCTGAACAATAGCTGTCAGATTTTCCTGATCAATATAGATCTGAGCGCTTTGGAAGACATAGTCTACAACATATCCCTTGTAGGCTTGATTGACGGCCTTGTCTTCCTGATTGACCTCAGACGTATAGAGTCCTTTCGTCATAAAAGGACGATAACGCTCTCGGTTTTCCTCTAAATCCTTTTTGGTAAAGTAAGCTACTAAAAATTCCTTGACTTGCTTCTGGCTCAATTCTGCCTTTTGATTTGTTTTTATCTGTTCCTGTTGATTGGTCGTCGCTTTAGTTTTATTAGAACTGCTGCTCGCCTTTCCAAACCCGCCAATACCATAGCCGATTAAAAAGATAATCACTGCCAGACCAAGCAGGAGAAGATTTTTCATTTTTCCGACCTCAATCTTATCAATCATCTTATTTCCTTTCTCTCTCTTATTTTGTCGCAAAGGTATAGTAGGAAGCATTTTTCAAGACTCGGTAATGCACCCTATCCTGAATACCTAAATAATTACATTCTGAAACTAAGAATGTGCCATCAGGGTTTACAGCTTCTACAAAGGCTACATGTCCATAAATGGCATAAGTTCCATCGAAGCCGCCAAGTGTTGAAACAACTGCCCCAACGCTTGGAGTTGAACTTGTTTTCCAGCCTTTAGCAGCCAAAGATAGCACCCAGTTTTGTCCATTTCCTAGATACCCATAGCCGCCTGAAGTATCCGTCAGAATTCCTGTTTCAACCAGTCTATTATAGACATACCAGGTACATTGACCTACCGGATACCCACTACCGGGCTGCGTAGTCATAGCTGCTGTAGAGGGTCTTCCGTACTGTAGCTTTCCTTCGTATTCAGCAGGTAAATTAACACTGTTGGCCAGTGTTCCGCTTTCGCCTCCAGTTATCTGACGTTTGAAGTAACCTAGCATCTGCTGGGCCACATGTTGCCGCTCGGCCAGCTTATCCCCTGCATTACCTTCCCAGTTATTAAGAAAGCGCTTGGTCAGCGTTTCAACATCTTCATTGCTGGTCAGGATTTGCCGGGCAATTTCTCTGTAATAAGGAGCATCTCCATCCAGGATGAAGTCAATCTGCAGCTGCAGATCGTACCACTTCTTGCCCCGCTCCTGAGCAAAGGCCAAAAGGAGACTATGACGAGTACTGCCATCTTTCGTATCCGTCCACATACCAAGACCCAAACCTCGACGTAGGATATTGTCATAGCCGCCACCATAAATGGTTGGTCCGCTCATTGAGAGCCATGCTTCATCATCCCAGGAGCTGTCAGTTGCACCGACCGGCTGGGCTAGATAATCTCCTTCAGCTCGTTTAGCGGTCATATTGCTCTCTACTCCAAAATTTCCAAACATGGCTGCTATACCGTTATCGGTCGCTTTAGGTTCTTTTTTCTTGATATAATCATACGTTTGTTTGCTTCGAGTAGCCAAGTCTCCTGAAAGTTCTAAATCAGAGATAACCGACGTAGTTTGATTGTATTTGACTTTTTCAAAGTAAAAGCCAGGATTGACCCAGACCCATTCATCCTTTTTATCTTTATCATCGTACTGACGATATTTGCGATAATAGAACTCCTGACCACCCTGACCGGATACTGTTCCCAATTCCTGACCAGCCGAGACCTGTTCGCCATCCTGAACTCGAATACCATCTACTTTTTTATAAGTCAGTTCTCTGTTAGAGCTAGTAATCAGCACATCACTACCCTTTATTTTAATTTTGCCTCCAAAGGCAGCCCTCAAACTTTGTCCCTGGCTAACCTGGATAACTGTTCCGTTATACATCTTATCTTTAGGATCATATCCAAAGCGTCGAGTAATGAGGAGTGGGCTATCATGTCCGGCATCTGAAGAACTATAGATAGGGTTCTCTAATTCCTGATAAGCCATATAGCGACCCAACTCGTCCGATTGCTTCAGGAGTTCTTCATACTCTTTCAAAGCCTTCTCCCCGAGATAGTAAGTAGTAGCTTGCTCATTGGTATATAAATCTTTCATACTCTCCAGCTTCTGGGGATCATCATTCAATCCATGCCAAATCTGACGCAGCAAATCTTTGTAGGTGAGTTGTTCGCTGGTATCTTTCCGAGTGGCCGATGGATTAGTCCTGTTTTTCAAGCTATTACTGCCGTCATCATAAATATCTGACAGCTTATAGTTCTTATAACGGTAATTCATGTAAAAGACCACATCATCAATATTGGACCAGTAGTCCACTTTGTCGTTAGAAGCGTTCCGATCCAATTCTGTCAGATAGATCCATGATTGATTTAATTCCCATTCATCCTGCTGGACTGGGCTTGGATTTCCTAAAAAGATAGCGAAAAAGAGGATAAGAAAAAAGCCTATGATATAGGCTTTGAGTGATAATGGATTTTTCAAAATCACCTGCAGGGGCTTCGTCAGGAAATTCAGAACTTTTCCTGTTCCTCTCACAGACTTACCGGCTTTAGAAAATTTAAGTCGGTGACGAAAAGACCTGAGCCGTTTGGCTGCTTTGACTTCCCATCGTTCCCCTGCAACTGTCCGAGTAAATCCTCGGCCTTGTAACAGGTTATAGCCTCGGTTCACTAATCCATAAGAACCTCTTACTAGTCCTTTAGAAACGGTTTTACTGGATCTGGCTATCCGCTTACTTTGTTGGATACTTGCATGGAAACCTCGGATTTTTTGACGAGCATCTGCGATATCTTCTAAGGTATCATTCCCCTGCCAGGCCACCTCACCCATCCTACCGATGACTCGATGTCCACCTCGGGCTAGTTTTTCCTTTTTCGTGCCACCTACTCGGTTATAAGCCGCTCTTTGAGCCTGCTTATCCACCTTTAAATTGTGTTTGGCTTGATGAAGTTTTTCTCTACTGTCAGCTGTGCTTTGCTTAGCTTTGACCGTCGCTTTATGCTCAGTCTTAGCTTCTTTTAAGCACTGTTTACTTTCCTGAACAGCGCTCTTGGCTTGTTTCAAACCCTGTCGCTTACTCAGTTCATTATGCTCAGAAATCTTCTGGCTGGCTTCTCGTTTGATTTTCCCCCTTTCTGACCAGGGTTCTTTTTCTGCCATTCTCTAGCTCCTTTCTAATTTATGCCACTACTGCATCTGTCTGTGTCAGTTCATAAAGCTTAGTCTCTTTAGGTATCTTGTTTTCAAACGGAACGACAGTTTCTCCAGCTAAAATCAAGCCACTACCTTTTTCTTTTGGTCTCTTGATATAACGTAGCATTGCATCAGGAATATCTACCACGTCTCGCAGGGCCTCGATGTCCTGTTCTCTCATCTTAAGTAAGATGAAAAACTCTGTATTGGACATAAGATTTCTTCCTTCCTCCCAGGCTAGGATAGTTCCTGGGTTTTGGGTAATGCCAGTTGGAATAGCACCGTACTTCCGGATCCGTGCCCATAGCTCAGCAAAGAAAGCAGCATCCGTCTGGTTTCGGAAGGTTAGATGCAGTTCGTCCCAATAAAGACGAATAGTTTCTTTGCCCTGGTACTTGATCACCTGTTGCCAGATGAAATCTTGAAGCACCAAGAGAGCAAAAGGTTTGAGCTTCTTATCCAACCCCTTGAGATTGAAAACAACCAATCGATTATCTAAATTGACATTCGTTTTATGAGAGAACAAGTTCAAGCTCCCTTTAGCATATGGTTCTGATCGGGTAGCTAGTCGCTGAGCTGCAGCTTCTGGCTGTTCTAAAAGAACATCATGCCAATCCGCTAGAGTCGGTTCTGAGTAGCGTTCATAGACCAACTTTGTAACCCGGTCAATAATCCCAATATCTTCATCAGTAACCTCTTTAAGAATAGACTCAAAGAGAGCCATAAGAAGATTGGCCTTATCGGCCACACTGTCAATTTCTTCATCATTCTCGTTAAATAAGACCTGATCCGTCTGAGTCAAGCCCATCAGGTTGATATGGCTATCTGACTTTGGAGATAGGTTAATCACCTGACCTCCAAAAGCCTCTGCAATATCTGTGTATTCATTTTCCGGATCCACTATGATAAAGCGATCCTTAAGATACTTTAAATAGGCTGGAATGACTTCAGTTGTTTTAGTTGTCATCCCTTTCCCTGACCCCGTCGTTCCGATAATCAATCCATTCGCAGCGTTGAGGTCTCTCTGACGGTCCAAAGTAATCAAATTTTTTGACAACTGGTTTTGCCCATAATAAAGAGCTCTTTGACTGTCAGACTGCAGGTCCACATTAGTAAAGGGAACCTGCGTCACTACGTTGGATGTCGTAAAAGGGCGCATAAACTCCTTTTTAACTTCCAGGAAGGGCTTGCCGATCGGAAGAATGGTATTGAGACCATTTTCTTGATGATAATAGGTTTCTTCCAAATCCACTCCCAACTTGCGTCCTGCCGCCTGTACTTTTTTGGTACTCTGCTGCAGTTCTTCCAAACTGTCCGCTACAAAGTAGACTGTGATGACTCCGTTGAAAATTTTCTGATCCTCATTCACCTTATCTTTCCATTTTTGAGTCGTCTCACTAACTTCTACAGCCTTGCCAGATGTCGCCAACTCTGGATCAATCCCAGCCTGAAAGCCTTGTTTTTGGTTACGAACCATTTCTACCTTAGCAGCTGCCTGTTCATTAGAAAGTTCTTTTCCAACTTGCCCTAGTTCCCGAGGAGCAGCATGGATAGAGACCGCCAACTCCAGACCAATATCACAAAAACTCTTGATAAGCTTATCAGATAAGAAGCTTGGATAGTCTCGCACATAGAGGACCTTGGCAAATTTTTCATCAATCCTCATGAAATTCTCTTCAAATTCTATTCGATTGGGAACAATGAAATTTTTAGCTGCTAGGCCAGATAAGGCAATATCTTTGTAGGTGTAAGCAAAATAAGGCTGGTACCTGAGTAGGAAATTAAAGATTCCTAGACGCTCTACTCCTGATAATTTCTCCAGGCTAATATTCATCGCTTGTAATTCATTCTCTACTAAGGTTCCCATCTCCTGAAGCTGAGTATCTGCCAGGCTCTTCTCATAGGCCTCTGTAGCCAAGGTGATATACTTTTCTACCTTGAAATTTTTGGCATCCAGAGAGAAACGATCCTGAATAATATCGTTGTATTCCTCTCGGTAGATATCGTTTCGGTCTCCTGCCGGCTCATAGAGAACCTTGCGAACTGTCTGATTGTCCACCCGTCGATTAATCACCAGAAGCTGAAAATTATCTCCAGCATCCAGAGAGTTCAGTGCCTCTCCATAACTGTCAATAATATCCAACTTATCCTCTGTGCTGGCCGTAGTATAGGCAACATCCCCTAGCCGGAAAGTCCGACTCCACCAGTTTTCTGCAATGTGCATGATTCCAGTCTCAAACTGACTGGTAAAGTAAATGCTATTCTGTGTTGAGGGCTTCCTCTTAAATTCCTTCTGCAGGCGCAACTGACGACTTCGTTCAGCAGCCGTCTGTGTCGTCCGCTTCTTGAACGGAAGCTGATTGAGTAAACTCATAGTGTTTTGTCTCCTCTCCTCCATACTCGGTCATGTAAGACCGTTTCTGATTGGTCACCATAAAGAGCAAACGTTCTTTCAGAATTTGGTCTTTTTTAGTGCCATATAAAAAACTAGGAACAATAATAATCCCTGTAATCAAATAATTAAATATTTCTGGGAAACCCAACCAATTCAAGAGGACTCCCAGGCTGACACCCAAGATAATTCCAATTGTCATGACCAACTCCCTCAAAGTCCGATTTAGAAAGACCGGGCGCTCATAGTCCCCGAATTCCTTAATAAAATCACTACCTAATTTTTCCAAATAAAGCCTCGCTTTCTGATTTGTGCACAATAAAAACACCTTACTGGCTGCAAAGTGTTCTTGATATTTTTTAGTCAATTTTTCCTTGATACTGCCAGATGGTTCCAATCAGAGACAGGACCCCTGCAATCGATATAATAATCGTTGTAATGGTATCATTCATAGAGGTTGGGGGCGCTTGAAAAGGACCTGTACTGTGTTGTTGTAATACAACTACACGGTAAATAAAATCCCCAAAATAGCATATAAGCCAAAGACCAAGTCCCATGAAAAACCAGTTTTTCAGGAAAGAAAGGATGAAAAAAGGAGCCTTGAGAATCCAAAGCAATAACTGAAGTACAATCCAGCCAGCTGCAGCCAGCAACTGACCCGCTCTGGAAATAAACTTCTTCCAGCCAGAAATAGGCGCTTCTTTATCAGGAAGCTCGAACTGGTCCGATTGGAAATTTTGTGTCAAAAATTCTGTTCGCTCTGCTTCTGGGGCTTGGCTTAAAGCCCGATTAAGATTCTTAACCGCTCTTTCTAATTCAGTTGCCATCTTCTCACCTCTTCCCATTTTTATTATTATAGCATAAATTTCTAGGAAGTTCCGAATAACTTTTTAGCTTGTTGCTGAGTTTTCCATATAGTAAAAACAAAAATAATGGATTTTAGAATTGCGCTCCAGGCAATGTCCCAGCCGTCCTTTCCAGTCGAGACCTTAAAAATATCATCGGACACAAAAGCAGCATATATGCTCGCTACTACAAATAGTACGATCCCCTGAAATGCTGCAGCTGCAAACTGCTTAAGCAAGTTCTTGGCGATGTCCCGAGTACCGTCTGCCATCCAAAAAGCAATCAACAGAGGAGCTACTGCTTTAAGAATATACATTTCAAAGGCTCTCATGAAAATAATAAGCTTCATAGAAACACTAACAACAATATCTGTTATACCGCTCACAAGTCCTACAAAGTTCTTTTGTACCCACCCCTCTACTCCGTCTGTATTAATATCAGATTTAAAATTAGGCGACGTATAAAGCCGTCCCAGAAGCTTCAGAATGATATTGAACAGTTCTGCGATGGCATCAAAAATAGTCGCAGAGTAAGTAACAGCTAAAAAAGCAAGAAAAAACTTAAAAAAGAGTTCTAAGAACAGACCATTATTAAAGCCTCCACTTTCTTGCTTTAAGTATCGATGCCACGACTCCATTTCAAGCAGCAGCATGATCAGAATGATAATTTGGCCAGCTTTTACACTGGTAGAGTTAATGAGATTAGCCATCTCATTAACCTTTGGTGCATAATCGGCGAGGCTTTGGGTTAAATCTTTGATTTGATTAACGTCCATTGCTGCCTCCTTCCTGCTTTACTGTGGCAAGTTTGAGATAAGATTGGCTACATAATTCAAGATAATACCAGATCCAGCAATAATCATGCCTCCATAAACCATACCGCCTTGTCCCTTATCTTGTTCTTGAAAAGTGTCATTCTTTTTCCCTTTGGAATATTGGTACCAACCTTCTAAAATGGCTAAAGCACCCATAATGTTCAAGCCATAACCCACAAATTTAATAACTGTTTGTAACACTTCCATGTGATAACTCTCCTTGTATTATTTCTTATAGCCCTGCCCCGTCAACAGCAGGCAGGTTTTACGTTGTTGTTTCATTTTCCTTGCGACCAAAACTGGACCGTCTTTGATGGTCCGTATCTGACTGATCAATCGAGCAGTGTAGGGGATGATTAAATCCACTTCCTGGACTTGGCCAGCAATAATGCCTGACCGTCTTTGAGTCGCATATTTAGGACCCAGGATAATCTCTTCTCCTGAGTCAAGACGAGCAGTTGCTCTGCCATGTTTTCCCATCTTTTTGAGGTCAGAGATGGTCACTGACTTTATGTCGTTTTTTTCAGTCATGGTTAATCCCCCTTCTGAAAATTGCTGATTTACAGCTTGCCGAGGCAGTGCGTAACTGCCTTCCGTTTTTCTTACGCAGGGTTATTTTAGTCTAGTAAACCCTAAAACTCCTTTGCCTTACGGGACAAGTCAACCGTGGCTTTACGTCATGTGACCAACACTAGATATCCTTTTCTAGTTACTCGCCGCCCCTATTTCTCTTTTATGTCTAGGTCACGCTAATCAGGACAGCGGGGGTATTCAGTTGTCAAAGATCTGGTAGCAGTTTAACGACTTGCTGAGGTCAAAATATAGTAATCTTAAGCCAATTAGCCAGCTCCTCCATATTTCAGTTCAGCATTTCTATGAGCTACTATTTTAGCTTCCAGCCTACGCTCTTCCTTGAGGTTCTCCAGGCATTTCAGTAAATAAGCGAGGGGCTGTTCTGTATCAAAGGGCATGCGTTCGATAGTATCCAGGATCTCCTGACTGGTCATATATCCATCAGCCAGAAACTGACCAATCAGCATTTTCTGACGATGGGTTAGATTGTAAATCTCACGTCGGTCATAATCATAAGCAAATTTGTCATTGTAACTATCTGCGATCACCTGTAGCAATGAGTAGTATTCTGGCTGGATATATTTCCCCTCAGATTTTTTTTGAATAGATGGACTATCAGCCCCAGCCTTTCTAGAACTATCAATATTATTTTTATTCTCACTCTGTTTAATCTCACTAGATTTATTCTTACTTGAGTCGGATTTCCCGACTTCTTGAAGTCGATTTTTCCGACCTCTTGAAGTCGATTTTTCCGACTTCTTGAAGTCGATTTTTCCGACTTCTTGAAGTCGATTTTTCCGACTTCAGGCGATTTTACTGGAATTTCAGACTGTTTTGCCTGTTCAAAATCCATATTCAGAAGTTCTATACGAGTTTCAACGTTCTTAACGTAGATCCGGTTAGCCTTCTTCAAACCTTGCCGGACTTCATCAATAAGGTCGTACTCGATAAGCTTTTTTTTGAGTGACATAACTTTGTCACGTTTCCAGCCAAGATCCTCAACAAGCTCTTCAATGGGATAGTAGATAAAGACATCTTGATTATCATCAACAAAACGCATATCGCCTTTTCTGGCATTCTCAATCGAAGCCCCCATACGATCCCTAAGCAACATAAACATCATTTTGGCTTCTGATTTTAACTTGCTGTAATATTTTGAACCAATCATCACTTTAGGTAATTGATAAAAACTTTCACTGCCTAAACCTTGGGCTAGGGATATTCTTCCGTTATCAACCATTATTACAGCGCCTCCTCTCGAAGCATCACTCCGCCTGCAGTTGGAAACTTAATTAGGTTTGCAGCTTCTAGCTCCTTGAGAGAAGCTACTACTTTCGCTCGTGACCAACCAGTTAATTCCATACATTCCATAATTACCATATTTCTTGATTGTCTTTGTTTAGGAAGTCCTTTTTTATTCATAAGCAAATGCTCCTTTTCTTTGAACAACAAAAAACGAGGAAATGATTTCTCATTTCCTCGTCAATTTCTTATTCAATTTTTCACTTTCTCAAAACTCTAGACACTTACGACGGTTCATATAAAAACCCGCCTTAAACGGGCGGGAGTTATCCGGTATGAGGCTGGTAAAAACAAAGCCTTACTTATTATCCTGCAATTCCTGAATGCCACTTCTCTTTTGCTGGGCACTTTCTTTGACTTGTCACCGATTTTATAACTAGTATATTCTTGCCAAGCAATCTTATTCTTTTCTTCATCATTGTAAAACATCGAAATCACTCCTTAAGTAAATCTTGAAATTTCTTTGATTTTGACATTCCCACTGTACTAATTGGTTCGTCTTCCCCATATTTTTGAATGCCAAACTTACCTATAATATCTCGGTTTTTGTTAATCACAATATGAAACATGATTCCGCTCATAGGATTATGACGGATGGTCTTGTCATCTATTTTATAAGAGCGAATCTTCCCCTTATCCGTTAAAGCATGAGGGTCTAATTTTTTAATTTCTTTTCTATTAAATTCTTCACTTCCTCACTGTGAACAATCCTTGTCATCTCATTATGGAATTCTTGATTTTTGTGAGTCAAGTATATTCCTCCTCCCAGACAAAGAGCTAAAAATAAACTGACAACTGATAAGATAATTTTATGTTTTTGCTTCATGAGACACTCCTACGACTATTATAATTTAGTATGTGGTATAGGTTTTGCAATTCCAATTAGAGCAAGAGGTTTTCGCTACAACTAGAATACTGAATCACTTGTCGTCACTTTCCAACAACGCCCGCAAACCAGCTGATTCAGTCATACCATCCGTACGAATTTTCCCATTCTCACCATCCATCCGAAGACCAGTCTTCCCAACCATACTTATACTATCATTAATGATAATATGAAACATAATTCCTCCCATCGGATTATGCTTAATGGAGCTATCATCAATTTTATAAGAGCGAATCTTCCCTTTGTCTGTTAACGCATTAGGATCTTTTCTTTTTAAATCTTCTTCAATCAACTCCCTCACTTCCTCACTGTGAACAATCCTGAACATTTCATTTTGAAATTCTTGATTTTTATGAGCTAGGTAGAGACCTACTCCAATGCAAACAGCCACAAACAAGCTGATAACCGATAAGATAATTTTATGTTTTTTCTTCATGTATTCACCTCTAAAAAAAGAAATCTCCTTATGACTCTTTGGCCATTACTCCCCTAGCAACTTCTGAAGACCTTTTGACCTATCCATACCAACAGTTCGTATGTCCTCATTCTCTCCATATTTTCTAAGGCCTGTTGACCCAACAATATCAGGGTCATCATTAATGATAATATCAAACATAATTCCTCCCATTGGATTATGACGAATGCTTCTATCATCAATTTTATAGGATTGAATTTTCCCCTTATCCGTTAAAGCATGAGAATCTAATTTTTTAAATTTCTTTTCTATTAGATTCTTCACTTTCTTACTGTGGACAATTCTTGTCATCTCATTCTGAAATTCATGAGTTTTATGAGCTAGGTACAGGCCTACTCCCAGCAATATCAGTACACTTATGCCAATAAGTCCCATAATCCTATTTCTTCTCTTAGACATATAAACACTCCTCAATCTCTATCAGTTTCATTATATAGTATAAACCATTTTACCAAAAGCAAAAACCCGCCTTAAACGGGCGGGTTGTGGTGAAGAAAGTGATGAACTTCTTCCTTGATAAATTGACAATAAGCGTAGACAAGGTAGCAAGTAGATGCCACACCTAAAAGGGCAACAAACAACTCAAATAAGGCAGACATAGTCATGGCGAACCTCCTCTCCTTATCAGGCAAAGAATGCAGATACGCTTCTCAGCTTAGGCAGTCTGATTTTTTCCGTTTTATTTTCCTTTCCGACTTACCTAAGTGAGTTCATCACCATTATACCAAAATACGAAAGCGGATACAAGGCGATGAGGCAGTTGCTCTTAATAATGATTTTATCAAAGTAGATAACATGCTAAATTTGAAGCATCAAACGTAGGAATGTCACTGTTAACAAATTTTTTATCTCCTCTTAATTTGACACGGTTTCTCTAAATGAATAAGTATTATCATAGTTGACAGTTACTGAATAATAGTAATAATCGTCGTTTCGGTTTGAGCTTCCAAAACCTAAAGTTGCCTGCTCTCTTTCATTTTTGTGAAAATAATGATTGATAGTTTGATTTTGAACCGAATAATCAATATCGAAGGCCCCGTTGTTGCCATTATAACTTTTGGATTTCATAGATAAAGAAGATAGAAAAGACTGATTAATCGTTAACTTTTGAAATAAGAATCCATCAAAAGGCCATAATTCTTTCGCTTTCTCCTTATCAGAAAAGATAAATTTCCCATCTATATAATCCACCCTTATTGTTTCTTCTGGCTTTTCAGTAATATCATCAGAAGCCCGTGTCTTGGTTAACACTCCAGAAATTGTGTGATTGCTACTATCCCCTTGTAAAGACATTTCGATAAGATAAGTCCCACGTTTGATATACACTTGCTCTACTTTAAACCCATCCGGAAATTGCTTAAACAAATTAAATAGATTTTCAGTGGGATAGACGCGACTCACTTCAGCTACCTTATTCTCAATCCAATCTCGGCTGCCCCTCTTTTCTCCACATCCTATTAATCCTATCATGACTCCCCCTAAAAGTAATATTTTGAGAAAAATTCTCTTTTTCATGATATTCTCCTTGATTATTATGCTTAGCAAAGTAACTTATTTCAGTCACTCTATAGTGTACCATAAATTTTTGAAACTCTATTTTATTCTGCCTCTATCTAATCGTTCGCTTATCTGCTGATATCTTTATTCAGTATTTTCAAACCAATATTAGAAAGCATAAAAGCTCTATACTGGAAATTTCTTCTTGATGAGAGCGCTTTAATATAGTATAATATAAGTCTGAAATTCATTTTAACAAAGGAGATATTATGTCCAAATCATCCCTTCAAAAAACAGTTGTGCTTTTGAGCGCAGCGGCTCTTGCAGCAGCTGTAAATGCTGTCCAGGCTGATGAAAATGCTCCAGCAATCACTGCTAATCCTGCTCCAGTAGAAAGCAGTGCAGCTGAAGCAAAACCAACGACTGCTGCAAGTCCTACTGAAGCTACTGCGACACCAGAGAGCACAGATCCTAGCTCTGCTATTTCTCCAGAAAATGCCAGTGGGAACGCTGATGCTCTGATGGCTATGGCTCGCAATGTCGCAGCTACTGAGGATACAAAGCCCGTGGAGGGACAGACTGTCGATCTTCGTATCTTGGCAACGACCGACCTCCATACCAACTTGGTCAACTACGACTACTATCAGGACAAGCCGGTGGAGACCTTGGGACTGGCTAAAACAGCCGTGCTGATTGAGAAGGCCAAGAAAGAAAATCCTAACGTCCTCTTGGTCGACAATGGCGATACCATCCAAGGAACGCCGCTGGGAACCTATAAGGCAATTGTAGATCCTGTGGAGAAGGGCGAACAGCATCCTATGTACGCTGCTCTGCAGGCTCTGGGCTTTGAAGCTGGTACGCTAGGAAACCATGAGTTTAACTACGGTCTGGACTACCTGAATCGTGTGATTGAGACAGCTGGCATGCCTCTTGTCAATGCCAATGTGCTGGATCCAGCGACTGGTAAATTCATCTATCAGCCTTACAAAATCATCGAAAAGACCTTTACGGATACTCAGGGACACTTGACGACTGTCAAGATTGGTGTGACTGGGATTGTACCGCCGCAGATTCTCAACTGGGATAAGGCAAACCTAGAAGGAAAGGTGGTTGTTCGCGATTCTGTTGAGGCTATTCGAGACATTATTCCTGAGATGCGCAAGGCTGGTGCAGACATCACTTTGGTGCTTTCTCACTCTGGCATCGGAGATGACAAATATGAAAAAGGCGAGGAAAATGAAGGCTATCAAATCGCCAGCCTGCCAGGTGTGGATGCTGTCGTAACGGGCCACTCCCACGCAGAATTTCCAAGTGGAAATGGAACTGGCTTCTACGAAAAATACTCTGGCGTAGACGGTGTCAACGGTAAAATCAACGGCACTCCTGTAACCATGGCTGGAAAATACGGCGACCATCTGGGCGTCATTGACCTCAAGCTAAACTATACCGATGGCAAATGGAAAGTCACTGACAGCAAGGGCTCCATCCGCAAGGTAGATACCAAGTCTAATGTAGCAGATCAGCGCGTCATTGACATTGCCAAAGAATCCCACCAAGGAACTATTAACTATGTCCGCCAGCAAGTCGGCACTACAACTGCACCGATTACAAGCTACTTCTCTCTGGTCAAAGACGATCCATCCGTGCAAATCGTCAACAATGCCCAGCTTTGGTATGCTAAGCAAGAGCTGGCTGGCACGCCTGAAGCCAACCTTCCCATTCTGTCTGCAGCTGCTCCTTTCAAGGCAGGAACTCGTGGGGATGCAACGGCCTACACAGACATTCCAGCTGGTCCTATTGCCATCAAGAACGTAGCAGACCTCTATCTCTATGACAATGTCACTGCTATCCTCAAGGTCAACGGTGCTCAACTCAAAGAATGGTTGGAAATGTCAGCTGGACAATTCAATACCATTGATCCAAATAATAGCCAACCGCAAAATCTGGTCAATACTGACTACCGGACTTATAACTTTGATGTTATCGACGGTGTTACCTATGAGTTTGACATTACCCAGCCGAACAAATACGACCGCGAAGGCAAACTGGCCAATCCAACTGCCAGCCGGGTCCGTAACCTGAAATACCAAGGCAAAGAGATTGACCCCAATCAGGAATTTATCGTTGTGACCAACAACTACAGGTCCAACGGTAACTTCCCTGGTGTTCGAGAAGCCAGCCTCAACCGTCTGCTCAATCTGGAAAACCGCCAAGCCATCATCAACTATATCTTGGCTGTCAAAAATATCAATCCAAGTGCAGATCAGAACTGGCATTTCGCTGATACCATCAAGGGACTGGACCTGCGCTTCCTGACAGCTGATAAGGCCAAGAACTTGATTGGTACTGACGGAGACATCGTCTATCTAGCGGCATCTGCCCAAGAAGGATTCGGCGAATACAAATTCGTCTACGTCGCACCGAAAACTGAACCAGTGCCTATTGAGCAACCAAGCTCTCCGACTATCGCAGTCGAAGCAGCCAACCTTCAGCATAGCAGAGTAGACTTCCCTGTCTTGACTGCTGTTGACCCTAGCACAAACAAGCAAGCGTCCCACAGACAGGCAGGAGCAGAAAGCCTTCCAGCAACCGGAGAAAAAACGTCCTCGCTCGGACTCTTGGGACTTGTTATGACTGGACTTGCAGGAATCTTCGCCTTCAAAAAACGAGAAAGACAATAATGATTAAAAAATCAGCAACCAAAACGGCTGCTGATTTTGCTTTTTAAAGACTGTCCTTGCTCAATTCCGACAAAACACTGACTGCTGTCAAGGCATAAAGCGGAGCGGTTTCAGCCCGCAGGATACGTGGACCTAGACCAGCGGAGACTGCCCCTGCTTGGCCAAAGGCTACTATTTCCTCTGGCGATAAACCGCCCTCCGGTCCGAAGATAAAGAGAACTTTTGCGCCGGCTTCCAAGCCTGACAGAGCCCGGACTAGAGCTGCAGATTCTCCTGCTTTGGCCGATTCTTCATAGGCCACGATGATGCGGTCAAAGTCTGTCAAGGCTGCCAGAAAGTCTGCCTTTTTATCAAAGAACCGAATCTCAGGAATCAGATTGCGCTTGCTCTGCTCTGCTGCTCCCTGAGCAATTTTCTCTAGCTTTTCACTCTTTTTAGCCAGCTTTTTGCCATCCCACTTGGCCACCGACCAGTCCGCTGGGAAAGCCCAGATACCACTGGCTCCTAGCTCCGTTACCTTCTGGGTGATAAACTCTAACTTATCCCCCTTGGGAAAACCTGAAGCAATGGTCACTTGAACCGGCAGCTCGGTATTGTCTGCTAGCTCTTCCAAGATTTCCAAACTCTGCTGACTGGGGTCTAACACCCGAGCCAGCCGTTTCATGCCATCATCAAAAACCAGTGTGACTTGGTCACCCTCTTTGAGCCGCATGACTGAAAACATATGTTTGGCCGTATCCTTATCCGTAACCACCAGAGGGGACTGAGGATTTCCTTTTATAAAATACTGCTGCATCTAACCACCTATCACACCTGAAATGTCCTGCGTTTTCTTAAAGACACAGGCATTCCATTCGCCCTGAATCATATGCGTTTCCAGGAAAAATCCTGCCGCTTCCGCTGACTCGCGCACCATTTCCCACTTCTCAGAAATAATCCCACTCATAATCAGATAGCCCTCATCCTTGACCAGACGGTAGGCATCCTCTGTCAGATGGATGAGAATATCGGCCAAAATGTTGGCAACTATGACATCCGCCTCGGTTTCTACGCCTCGGAGAAGATCACCCGGCGCCACATGAATGTTCTCCATACCAGGGTTGAGCTCAATATTTTCCTGCGCCACGCGTACAGCCACCTCGTCCAGGTCATAGGCGTAGATGTCCTTAGCGCCCAAGAGAGAGCTGGCAATGGAGAGGACGCCGCTGCCTGTACCCACATCCAGCACCGTTTCTCCGCCTCGCAAGACCTGCTCCAGTGCAAAGAGGCTCATCTTGGTCGTCGGGTGAGTGCCTGTACCAAAGGCCATACCAGGATCCAGCTTGATAATCTTCTCACTAGCTGTCGCCTCATACTCCGTCCAGGACGGCACAATTGTCAAGTCATAGGTGATACGAGCCGGCTCAAAGTACTTCTTCCAGTTGTCCGCCCAGTCTTCCTCAGCCAGTTCCTGCCGAGTCAGCTGAATATCTCCCGTCTCCAAGCCGAAGTCATCCAGCTCAGCCAGACGCTCATTGGCCTGGGCCGCAACAGCCTCTATATCTACCGAATCCGGGTAGTAGCCGGTAATCTTGACCCGCTCGCTCTGCTCAACTTCTGGAAAAAGCTCACCATACTGGTCAACCTGCCCCAGATAATCTGCGCTGTCATCGATAGCCACACCCTGACTGCCCAGCTCAATCAGAATATTCGAGGCTGCTTCCTCCGCCTCACGCTTCACTTCAATCGTTAATTCCTGCCAAGTGTCCATCATCAAAATACCAAGCCCGTAAAACACAAAGCCAAAATAGGAAATTCTCTGACGACGTTTGCGTCTAAGAGAACTTTATCTTTTTCCCACAGTGTTTAGGGCGGGTTCAGTTTAGAAATTTAACTGAACAATCCTTTCTTTGTTTATTTCATTGTCTTCGTCATATAGACCATATCCATGCCATCTTTTTCGGGCTCAGTATGGGTCTGATGATAGCCATTTTTCTCATAAAAAGCCACCATGCCTTTATCCTGGAAAACCGTACACAAATCCCATTGCCTAATGGTGGAGAATGTCTCCTCTATCAGACCAAGCCCCTCGGAGCCATATCCTTTATTCTGGTGCTCTGGCAAAATCGCCACTGTCCCAATCCAGCCTGCTGTATGTTCGTCATTTGTATTCAATCGAATAAAGCCCAGAATCTTCTCGCCGTCTTTGACAAAATAATAAAAACTATTGGGCCGCTCAACCAGTTTCCAGCGAATCCGCTCACGCTCCTCCAGATAGGGGTCGTATTGATCCTGATATTTTTCATAAACAGCCTTAAAACTCGCTCGCTGAATGACAATAATGGTCTCTAAATCCTCAGCTCCTGCCCGCTCAATATAAATCATGATCGCACCTCCAAATAATCTATCAACCTGTCCTGCAGCTGCGGAATAACCTTTTTATCTGATAAGAACCGGCTCACATCCATCATCTGATAAGCCTGGCCCTCATCACCAAAGACGATACTGGCAAAATCTTCCTGAGTGATGGTTCCCACCATAAAAATAGAAGTTTCGTCTGGAACAAGCATTCCTTGATATTCCTTGGCCCAGACAATAGCCGTTTCTTCAAGCTTCAAACCAAGTTCTTCAAAAACCTCTCTTTGGACGCATTCAAAAGGCGTTTCCTCGCCCTCTCGGCCACCGCCTGGCAGCTCCCACATATTGGGCCAAGGAATGGTTGAAATATCGTCTCGCAAGATAGTCAGCAGCTTGTCATCACAGATCAAGACGATCTTGCAGCCAGAAAATCCCTGATGTTTGTGCAGCAAATCTAGTTCTTCTTCATCCGCCATAAGCGCCTCCTAATACCTCGGATAGGAATAAAAGTCAGTCTCAATCAAATCAGCTCTGCCATTTTCAAAAGCCTCAGCATTCCAAGCCATCTCAAACTCTGCCACCTCTGGATATGCTAAGAAGTCCATGAGTGCATCGAGACCAGACTCAGCAGTTTGGGTTAGGAAATCCACAAAATAAGCCAGAAACTCCCGTGACAGGCCCTTCTTAGGCTCATAGGGCAGGGCAGCCAGATAGTCCTCGGCCTCAAAACGAGACTTGGCCGGATTGTAGAAAAGCACGGCTTCCTCAAAGTAAATATCCTCAGCCGAAGCATTGCCCTCAGCATCAACCGTCTCAATCCCGCCTGGATTTTGCACCTCAAGAAGAAAGGCTACTTCCACTGCATGATTCTTCTTGTCCCAGTTTATCTCATAGTCAAAAGGAAAGCTCTTCCCCATTTCCTCGTCCAATATCTCCAAAAAACCGTACTTAGCCATGATTTCCTCTTTTCATTGTGATAAAATATTACTATCTACAATAGTAACACAAAAAGCCAAGAAAAACACTTGCAGAAAGGAAATCTTATGCCAGAAAACCTCGCCCTGCGCATGCGGCCGACCGACATCGATCAGATTATCGGCCAGCAACATCTGGTCGGATCTGGAAAAATCATCCGTCGCATGGTTGAAGCCAACCGCCTGTCCTCGATGATTCTTTACGGACCACCCGGCATCGGCAAAACCTCTATTGCCTCAGCTATTGCCGGCACAACCAAGTTCGCCTTTCGGACCTTTAACGCCACCGTAGATAGCAAGAAACGCCTGCAGGAAATTGCTGAAGAAGCTAAATTTTCCGGCGGACTGGTGCTCCTACTTGACGAGATTCACCGTTTGGACAAGACCAAGCAAGACTTTCTTCTACCGCTATTAGAAAGCGGTCTAGTCATCATGATTGGAGCGACGACGGAAAATCCTTTCTTTTCTGTCACCCCTGCCATCCGAAGCCGAGTTCAGATATTTGAGCTTGAGCCCCTCAGCAACGAAGACATCCGGACAGCCATTCAGCTAGCCCTGACAGATAAGGAACGAGGATTTGATTTCCCAGTGGAGCTAGACGATGAAGCTCTAGACTTCATTGCTATCTCTACCAATGGAGACCTGCGCTCTGCCTATAATTCACTGGACCTAGCCGTACTCTCTACCCCAGAAGATAGCAAGGGCATCCGCCACATCACGCTTGATGTGATGGAAAACAGCCTGCAAAAGAGCTACATCACCATGGATAAGGATGGAGACGGCCATTACGATGTCCTCTCTGCCCTGCAGAAGTCCATCCGTGGCTCCGATGTCAATGCCAGCCTCCACTACGCAGCTCGTCTCGTTGAGGCAGAAGACCTAACTAGCCTAGCTCGACGCCTGACCGTTATCGCTTACGAAGATATTGGCTTGGCAAATCCAGACGCTCAAGTTCATACTGTTACAGCTCTGGAGGCAGCTCAGCGGATTGGCTTCCCTGAAGCCCGTATCCTTATTGCTAATATCGTCATTGATTTGGCACTTTCTCCTAAGTCCAACTCAGCCTATGTGGCTATGGACAATGCCCTGGCCGACCTAAAAAAGAATGGAAATCTTCCCATCCCACGCCACTTACGAGACGGCCACTATGCTGGCAGCAAGGAATTGGGCAACGCACAGGACTATCTCTACCCTCACTCCTATCCTGGCAATTGGGTCAAGCAGGACTATCTGCCTGACAAGATAAAAGATGCCAATTACTTCACGCCTAATGAGAATGGCAAATACGAGCGAGCCCTTGGAATGACTAAGGATAAGATTGATGACTTAAAAAAATGATGACATCGTTTGCAAAAAATCACATTTTTCTCTTGAATTTTTCAAAATTTATGGTATCATAATTATAGAAACGCTGTGGTGTACGACTTCACACTTAAGTGTTGACCGACTATTTTTTGTATTATTAGGGAAACAAAAGACTTCTAACAGCATGCAAGCCGTGTCACGCGGAAGCAGCTTCAGTTAGAGCGAGTTGCCCACCTGCTTAATTGCGCGGGTTCAATACAAATCGTGAAGGTCCGGCACCAATACAGCTTTTTCTATTGCCTCCTTAGCTCAGCTGGCAGAGCAGCGGACTCTTAATCCGTGGGTCGCAGGTTCGATCCCTGCAGGGGGCACATCTAAATCAACAGAAATAAGCCTTGAAACCAAGGCTTTTTTTAACGTCTAATAGCTTTTTGTAGAAAAGTATTTAAAAATAAAAGAGAAGAGAATCTCTCACTCTCTTCTCAGTATATCTTATTAAATTTAGTTTTTCTTAATCTACCTGATTTTCCTTTGCAACGACAAATTCTTTAACCAGTCGATAGATAACAGCAAATACGGGGGTAAAGAATATCATTCCAAGTAGTCCGAAAAGATTCCCTCCAATACTAGCAGCCGCAAGCGTGAAAATAGCTGGCAAACCAATAGACTGACCTACAACTCTAGGATAAATAAGGTTTCCTTCAATCAGCTGTATAACTTGATATAGAAGAAGAGAAAGTAAGGCTTGAGTAGGACTCACTGTGAAGATAAAAATCGCTCCCACAACACAAGCAATCATAGGCCCTACATAAGGAATGAACGATAGCACTCCTGCAAAGATACCTGTCATTACTCCATAGGGTATCCCAAACACGCTGTAACCAACCGCTATCATAACTCCTATGATAACTGCTTCAATCAGCTGACTCATCAAAAATTGGTCATAAGTCTCTAGTGCTACTTGTCCAATGTAAGTCAACTTTATCACCACCTTCTCTGGAAGAAAAACTTTTAGAAGTCGACTCGTCATCGCTGCCAAATGTTCCTTACTGGATAAAAATAAAAAGGTGAAGACTATAATCAAAAAGGCATTCATCAAACTTGAAAAAATATTGCCGATATTACTAGTCAGACCTGATAAAAAACCTATCAAAGCTTGGCTAATAGAACTAGATTGTCCCTGTATGCCTGATACGATAGTTGACAACATGTCTTTGGTTACAAATTCCGAGCTGCCTAGCAATTTCCCAAGTTGAGTAAGGACTGTTGAAAGGACTGTTCCCAGCTGACTAATAGTCTGGGCTAGGGTTGGCAGCACCAAAACCAAAAGAGCAATCACGATTAAGATAAGAGCTAGGAAAACAAGTACCATGGCAATCGGACGACGCAACTCTGCCTTTACCTTCAATTTAACTAAGTACTGTTCAATTTTTTTCATAGGAACATTAAGCACAAAAGCAATAACAGCACCATAAATCAAGGTTGATATTACATCAAAGAGAGAGATTGCTCCTGATATAAAGCTCGATGCATTCAGAATTACAAGAGCAACCAGCCCTATAAAAAGTATTAACGGGGTGTATTTTTTTACTAAGTTCATAAATTCTCCTTAATAAACATGTTTAGATACGACTATACTATTTGGTTTTTCAAACTCTCGATTAAGGTAGGCTTGGTAAGTTCCTGGAGCGATAAATCCTTTGGGTGAGAGGATATCGGTGCCAGCCTGACCGACTATGGTATCAGCCAAGAGCACACAGTTTGTAGATAAGACAAAGTAGGATTTAAACTTAGATTTGATAAATTTATAAAGTTCCCCATCTGTCTCATGTCTGATTTTATAAGCGTAGGTGTAGTCTTCCTTACCATCACCTGTCATGATTTTATCTGCACTTGGCTCCCATGGAATCGTCAGTTGTTTCAATTCAGCCAACTTTTTCTGAACTGCTTTTTCCATTTCAGGCGTCAAATCTATCCCATAACCAAAAAGCGTTTTTTGACTCTCACGTTTACATAGGTCAATGTACTTGTCACGATCACAGAAATATAAGACACCATCTCCTACCATGCCAAATAAGGTCTCAGAAGACGGATCATAGTTGCCATAAGAAATAACACGGCCTTGATAGCAGATATCCACATGACCAATTGCCGAAAACAGAGAGGTCTCAGCTGTATGAACAAAAATTTCAAGCTCCGCTGTCTTACCAGACTTCACCATTCCAAGATGGATATCCTCTCTCTCATCAGCATTTTCCAGCATAAATTTGTTAATTTTTGCTAAAGTTCTTGCAGGGATGAGAGCGGCTAGGACAATAGGTAAGCTAATTCTAATGCGACGTTTGAGATGGTTTTTCCCAATTTCCCCTTCAAATAAGAAACCGTCACGGATATTGGACAGACCATAAAGGAAAAAATAAGCCCCTAAAACAAAGAGTTGAAAGACAGAATTTCCCGTAGAGGACAAAAGACTAGCTCCACCAAGAAAAACTAGTAGAATACCATCTAGTAAGAGACGAAAACGAGGTCGAATATTATTTTTACGGTAGAGAACATAGGTGACAAGATTAATCGTGGCCCTAAAAATCTGATAAACTCCAATCACAAGAGCCAGAACATAAATCGGTATATCAGTCGCAAGATTAGAACCTAGCAAATATCCCAGCACTAACAATTTAACCAGTGCAACTCCCAAGGTATCCGTTGACTGGCTTTTTTTGAAAACTCTTAATAGCAAATCTACGACCGTTGCTATCCAAGCTAAAAACAGAACCAGGCGAATAACTGTTACTGGCAACCAAGTCCCCGTGACCATCAAGATGAGACCTAGCAGAACAAACAAGAACCCCTGAGCAAGTAATTTCTTACCTGTCAGACCTAAAGATAGAATTTTCGCCATATAAAAACCTTTCAACAATAAAAATTAAACACTCCGATTAAACTGACTAGTAAATAGCCAACACTACAAACAGCCTGTGCCAGCAACATATGGTGACTAGAAATGACTGTAGTAATGTCACCATCTTGTCTTATGCACTTCTAAAATTTGTTATATTGATTAGAAACCAGAGCTTATAAAAACTAGCTAAACTCGAGAGATAGACACAATTGCGACGAAAAAATGTATAACCAATTCAACTTGTTAAGGTAAGAAAGCATTATTTCCAATCTATTAATTATTCATATATTACCTATTATGACACAATATTCCCTATAGTTCAACTTTTTACTTGTTTTTATATTACACGGACTAAAAAGTTTTCAACAGTTGATTGCATTTGTTTTAATAAGTTTTAACCTTTCTTGGTTAGATAAAAAAAGAACCATACAGTTTAGAATCTGTATGGTTTTTGCCCCACTTTTGCCCCATTTTTAAATCATGACATTGAAAATACCTAAAAGTACCTTCCGAAAATCACTTAAATTTCAACTTTTTAATTACTTTCAAGATGATATAGTCTCCCAAATCCATGGGGGCATCTACATACAACAGGAAAAGCCTTGGAATCAAGGCTTTTTTGTGTAGTCTTAGCACTAAAAAACGATAGAAAAAACACCCCTTCTGAACTGCACCCCAAAAGTTAGACAGAAAAAACCTAACTTTTGTGGCGCAGTTCATTCGCGTCACATGAAGTTATTTAAGCATCTCCCTTTTTTTTATTACCATTTTCTGTTATAATAAATTGTACTTCTAAAATAGAAAGGTCTTAAGATGACAACTCTTATTAAACATAAACGTGTAGAATTTTCAGAACTTTTTTATGACCTAGTTTTTGTTTTTGCAATTTCAAAAGTAACTACTTTAATTGACCATCTTCATAACGGTATTTTGACTTGGAATTCTTTCCTTGATTTTTTCATTGCTACTTTGTTTCTCATCGATTCCTGGATGATTCAAACCGATTATACCAATCGCTATGGAAAGAACTCTTTATTTAACATAGTAATCATGTTTATCAAAATGGGAATTTTACTCTTTATAGCCAATATGATTGGACCTGATTGGCAACAATATTTTCATTATCTCTGTTGGGCTATTGGTACATTAACCCTTACCTTATTTTTTCAATATTTGGTTGAATTTTTTAGAAAATCAACCGATGATGCTAATCGGGAAAGTATCAAAGGTTTTCTATGGATAACAGGTCTAGGAAGTTTAGGATTCTATCTAGCAGCTCTTCTTCCTATTTACCTTAGAGTCTATATCTTATTTGCTAGTATTCTGCTAACATTTATTATGCCAAGTATCTTGCTTAATAAAGATAAGCATTACCAGGTAAATCTCCCCCATTTAATCGAGCGTATCTCCCTTCTTGTCATTATTATGTTTGGAGAGATGATTACGGAGCTAGCTAACTTCTTTACAATCGAGAATTTCTCGATTTATTCGGTTCTTTATTTCATTATTATGATTTCTCTGTTCTTGTTTTATTTTGGTCAATTCGACCATGCTATTGATGAAAAATCTAATCAAAAGGGACTATTTCTAATTTACAGTCACTATCCTATTTTCATTGGACTTATTATGATGACTGTATCGATGAGTTTTCTTCAGAATCCTGAAGCTAATCGTCTCTTTGCAACCATCTTCTCTTATATCGGATTTGGCCTCTTCCAAGTTGCTGTCCTAGTAAATGGGCCCTGTAACAAACACTATCTTCGCTATTCGAAAAGTTACTACTGTGTCCAAGCGACACTCTATCTGGCTGCCTTGATTCTCTCTTTAATCTTTGCTTCTAATCCTATAATAGTAGTGAGTATTACAACCATTTTAGCTCTAGCTATAGCCATTCATTTTATTTATTTTTATATGACACAGAATAAAAAATATTCCAAATCTAACTGGGGGTTCTTTTAATGAGTTTATAACATAAAAAAGCTTTGGGAACCAAGGCTTTATATGATATCAATCACCGACCACGAAAATGTTTAGCTTACAGAACTGCTAGTGAAGCTCTAGAGGATGAGTTCGAGTAAATGTTGCACTTATTCTTGCAATTTATCATTTACTTGATGCACGAACTCGATATTTTTTTCGTTAATTTGTTTTTGCCCCACTTTTGCCCCATTTTTAAATCCTGACATTGAAAATACCTAAAAGTATTTCCCTAAAATCAGCTATATTTCAACATTTTTGTTTATTTTCAATATGAAAAGTTCTTACAAATTCATGCAGGGGGCATAGAAATAGATAAGAAAAAGCCTTGGTTTCAGGGCTTTTTTGTTTGTTTTATCTTTTTTCTGCTCAATCATCTCCTTAAATTCAAAGTAGATTTTCAACAAAAAAATCCCCTTCCTTTAGGCACAAAAAGGAGGGGGTATTGCATAACAAAAACTACAAGAGAAGACTGAAGTAAAATAAGTTTGACGAAAACCTGATAAAGATGATCACACACTGAGCATATTCCTAAGGATGTCTTATAATTTTTTTGGTTTAGGAATTAAGAAAGATTATATATATCAAGTTTTGATATGCCTCACGCTTGCATATCCAAGCGGCTTTCCCCGTAGTTCTGAGCAACTAATTTGTTCTAGGAAACATCTTAGTTGCTTTTTATTTTAAAACAACTATATTACGGAACATCACAGTCTCGATTAACAAAAGGATACAAGATAGTGACTGATTGTAAAAAACATTCTTAATTCTGCTTTCTAAAAAGCGACCACTGCTACTTCGGAGTTGGAGTAAAAAATCTCTGTCCCTTAAGGGAACAGAGATGAAATTTATTTCTTCTTCGCACGGAAGACAACAAAGCCTACCAAGCCTACTAGAGCTACTCCAGCAGCAATCATGATCCAGCTAGCATTCTCACCTGTTTTAGGAAGAGCCTTCTTGACTACAGTACTACTAGAACTACTACTTGAACCTGGTGCTTGAGGTTTGCTTGGAATGATTGTATTAATAATATTCATGCCATCTACAGTAGTTGTATAATCATAAACACTATCTTCAGTTACAGAATATACGATATCGGTTCCATCCGCACTACTAGCAGGTAAATCAGTAAATTCATATTTCCATTCACCCTTTTCATTTGGACGAACTTCTTTAGAAGCAACTTCAGTACCATTGGCAAAGAGGTGAACAGTAATCTTATCAGGACGCTTACCAGCTTTATTGTTATCATCAACCCAAGTTTTGGTACCTGAAGCAGTAATCAAAGCTTGACGGTTAGTGAAGTCTTTGTAAATGACACCAGATCCATAAGTGTCAAGCTGAGCAGCATTGACTTGAATAGCTTCATCAGATAGTTGATAACCTGCTGGAGCTTTAGTCTCTTTAATGACATAATGTTCTTTAATCAGATTACTGAAAGAAGCCACGCCATTAGAATCACTCGTAGCTGTCTGAACAACTGTCACACCGTCTGCATCATAGAGCGTAAACTCAGCACCTTCTAAAGGTTTTCCATTTTCATCCTTCTTAGTTACTTGAACCCCATATACATCTCCATTCGCCAATCCATTTGCATGTTGATAACGAACGACTGCAGAAGATTTTTGATCCTCTATATTATCCGCCTTTAAAACAGCATCATTAGGAAATTGTGTTCCATTTAGCGGGGCAGCAGGAAATTTCACTCGATAGCGGATAGAAAAACCTTCATCTGCTGAGATATTACCCAAGTTTAGCTTGAATGAACGTTTATCTTCAGATAGTTCTACTTTATATTGAGCAGTCACATCTTCACGTTCTTTAGCGAGATGAAAAGAATTATCAGATGGGTCTACAATCCAACGACTCTTTATGATTTCAAAGCGATTCATATCAATTTCTCCACCTTCAAATCCAAGAGTGTCAGCAATTTGTACATTCTGTAATTCCTGACCATCTTGGTTGATGTTCAAGCAATAGGTGATAGACTTGATATCATCCGCATTATCCCAGCCAGATTTTATAAAGGTATGAGGCTTTTCTGGCTGGCCAGGAACACCTTTGAAATCAATCTTTCCGAACTCAATAATTACATTTTTTCCAATAGTAAGGTAAAAAGGTATAGAGTTCTTATCTTTGGCAACAGTATGATCTACACGAGCAATAAGATGAACTTTCCCTTCAATCCTGGACTTTGTTAACACATAATCTGTATAGGTCAAAGTTAGTTCCTTGGAATTGCTATTAACCGCTGCAGTTGCAACCAAATTGCCATCTTTATCCTTCACTTCAAAATCAACATCTTCTAAAATGAATTGCGCGGGAAGAGAAATACTCGTTGTATCTCCTGGCTGAACTTTCCCATAATTAAAAGCAAAGTTCGCATCTATTTGGAATCTCTCCCAAAGAGCCAATCCTTCAGTAAGTGCTTCTCCTTTTTCATTATAAACATTAACTGACGTAAAGACGTCATCTACTGTTGCTGCTTTCGCTTCTTTAGCACCTGTAAAAATGGAACCTGTACACAAGAAAACGAGTGATAATAAACTTGCAAATATCTGCGTCAATTTTTTCATTTTTGTCACTCCATAGTCACTTTTTATAGATTATGTAAAAAATATTAAAATTTATTTACATTTCCACTATACTACATATATTAGACTATCATACGATTGACTATAAGTCAACTATTATACTTTACTAGTTGATAAACAAGCTACAATCTGTAAACCTAGATTTTTCCCAAAAACCTTGTCATTTAAGACTTGGAAACACTTGCAGCTGTTATTTCTTTGTATTTTTTGAAACAAAAACGTAATATTTGACAACCAAACAAATGAACCAATCTAAACACTTCTCAAGGATATGAACATATATATAAATATATACTTGCTTAAAACAAAATTTTCAAGCACTTCCATATATAGTAATATAATCAAAAAAACTGAACAAATCTGCTCAGTTTTCTAATTGATAAATATAAGACAAAGATTATACCTAATTTATACGAATATATAATCCATTATTTTCTACATCATACCGCCCATCATTCCTGGATCCATAGCTGGAGCTGGGCTAGCTGGTTCTGGTTGATTAGCTACTACTGCTTCGGTTGTCAAGATAAGACTGGCAACAGAAGCGGCATTTTGCAAGGCTGAACGAGTCACCTTAACTGGGTCAATGATTCCAGCCTCAATCATGTTAACCCATTCGCCAGTCGCAGCATTAAAGCCTGTACCAACTTCAGAGTTTTTCAGACGGTCAATGACGATTGAACCTTCAAAGCCTGCATTCAGAGCGATTTGACGGACAGGCTCTTCCAAGGCGCGAAGAACAATGTTACGACCAGTCGCTTCATCCCCTGCCAACTCAAGACCTGCGACAGCGTCCAGTACGTTGATATAGGCCGTACCACCACCTGAGACGATTCCTTCTTCTACCGCTGCACGGGTTGCGTTAAGGGCATCTTCGATGCGGAGTTTCATTTCTTTGAGTTCTGTTTCTGTGGCAGCTCCAACCTTAATCACAGCTACACCACCGGACAATTTAGCCAGACGTTCTTGCAGTTTTTCACGGTCAAACTCAGAAGTGCTGCTTTCAATCTGTGACTTAATGACTGCCACACGGTTAGAAATAGCTTCTGGATTGCCAGAACCTTCCACAATCACAGTGCTGTCCTTATCAACAGTGACTTTAGAAGCTTGTCCAAGCGCTTCAATCGTAGCGTCCTTGAGCTCTAAACCAAGGTCATCTGTAATCACTGTACCGCCCGTCAAGATAGCGATGTCTTCCAACATAGCCTTACGACGATCGCCAAAGCCTGGTGCCTTGACAGCTACGACATTAAAGGTTCCTCGAATCTTGTTAAGAACCAATGTTGGCAGAGCTTCACCATCTACATCATCTGCGACAATCAAGAGCGGACGATTGGTTTTCAAAATGTTTTCCAATAATGGCAGAATCTCTTGAATGTTAGAAATTTTCTTGTCAGTAATCAAGATGTAAGGATTGTCCAGTTCGGCTACCATTTTTTCATTGTCAGTTACCATGTACTGAGACAAGTAGCCGCGGTCAAACTGCATACCTTCAACTACATCCAGCTCAGTTTCCATCCCTTTGGACTCTTCGATGGTAATGACACCGTCATTTCCAACTTTTTCCATAGCTTCAGAGATATATTCACCGACTTTCTCGCTGCGAGAAGATACGGCAGCAACCTGAGCAATAGCTTCCTTGTTAGAAACTGGCACTGAGTTAGACTTCAGAGCTTCAACAGCTGTTGCAACGGCTGCTTCAATACCGCGTCGGATACCAATTGGATTAGCACCAGCTGTAACATTTTTAATCCCTTCACGGACGATAGCCTGTGTCAAAACAGTTGCTGTTGTTGTTCCGTCACCAGCGATATCATTGGTCTTTGAAGCAACTTCTGACACCAGCTTAGCGCCCATGTTTTCAAAATGGTCTTCTAGTTCGATTTCCTTGGCAATGGTCACACCGTCATTGGTGATAAGAGGTGAACCAAAGGATTTTTCCAAAACGACATTGCGGCCTTTAGGGCCCAAAGTTACCTTGACAGTATTCGCCAAGATGTCAACACCACGAACCATACTGCTTCTTGCATCTGCTGAAAATTTAATATCTTTTGCCATTTTATTATTCCTCTCTTCTAATCTTACTCGACAACTGCTAGAATATTGGCTTCACTGACTAAGAGATAAGCTTCATCTCCGTCCTTGACTTCCACGCCTGCATGGCTTTCTACGAGAACCTTGTCCCCTTCCTTGACACTCAAGGCTACCAGCTCACCGTTCAAAGTACGAATACCTTGACCGACTGCGACAACTTCTGCTGTCTTAGTCGCTGCTTGGCCGTTGCCTGCAATGACAAATCCGCCAACTTTCTGCTCTTTTTCTTCTACTTTCAAGACCACACGGTCTCCTAATGGTTTTAACATGGTTTTCCTCCAAAGATTGATTTTTTAGCACTCTAAACTATCGAGTGCTAATCTATAGTTATTATTTTATCACTTGGTCAAAAATAGTCAAGAAAAAAAGCGGCTAGATGAAAGAAAAATTTTATTTTTTTGCTTTACTTGCTCCTAAAGTCAAAAAAATAAAAAACAAGTCCGAGCTAAAATCCTCTCAGACTTGTCTTTAGGGGGAGAAATGTCTATCTTGCAAGTTTTAGTTTTGCTTCAAAATCATCAATCACTTTTTGCAGATTTAGGCGCCCTCTATAGATCCCATAGCCAAACAAAAGCATGGCTAAGATACCAAGTAGAGCTAGAACGATTCCTGCAATCAGTGCTAGGAGATTGGTCTCATGAAAGAGATAAATCAGAACAAGACCCATGCTGGCAATGGCAAAGAAGAGACTGAACCAGCGTCCTAGATTTTCAATCATGTGCTTCTGGTAGTGAATTTCTGTTTCATAGCCTTCAATCAATTCTTGTTCTGTCATGATTTTCTCCGTTCTTTCTTTTACTCTGCTCAAAAAAATTTGTATTAGACTAGCAGCAAATCGGACTTACTGCCAGCCTGAAATTGAGCGAGGATTAGTATTTCAGTTGAGGGTCAAAGATGCCAAGCGCTACACCAATCAAAGCAATGACAACCAAGAGGAGCATAACGAGGTTTGGTGATACTTTTTTCTTGGCCATCAGCCACCAGCAAAGGGTGATAAAGCCAGCTGTTAAGAGACCTGGATAAACACCGTCAATTTTTTCTTGCAGCTTCAGGAAGGCTTCGCCATCAGCATTTTTCAGCTCTAATGAAGTCGTTACAGATACCCAAGTTGCAGCGACTGCCCCGATAACCATACCACCAATAACACTGATTGCCTTACGAAGCGCCTGTCCTTTAGGTCCTACAAGGAATTCTACCGCCTTGTCCCCTAATTCATAGCCTTTGAAGTAGGCAAAGCGCATACCGCCATAGATGAGAACATTCCAGACAAGGATGTAGAAGAGAGCCCCGATAGGATTTCCACCTTTAGAGAGGCCAAGGGCAATCCCCAGCAGAACTGGAATCAAAGTTCCGACAACCAAAGAGTCACCGATACCCGCAATAGGTCCCATGAGACCGGCACGCATACCATTGATAGTTTCGCCGTCAACAGCGTCACCATTGGCACGCGCTTCTTCCAAACCAGCTGTAATCCCCACTACCAAAGCTCCGAGCTGAGGTTCAGTGTTGAAGAAAGCTGTATAAGTCTGCATAGCTTCTTTCTGCTCTGCCTTGTCTTTGTAGAGTTCTTCCACGATTGGCAGCATAGAGGTCAAGTAGCCGAAAGTCTGCATGTGCTCTTGAGAGAAGCAAGTCAAATGACCATAGTACCAATGGTGGAATGATTTCGCTAAAGTCTTTTTAGTTATTTTCTTTCTTTCAGCCATCTTAGATATCCTCCTCATCGTCATCAAAGTCAGCCCCACCAGCCGGCGCGGTTACACGAGCTGATTTGATTACTTCCAATTCATAGTAAATTACTGCAAAAATCAATGAAACAACTGCACTGGCAACCAAATTAAGACCGAGTGACTTAGCCAAGGTGAAGCCCACAAAGAATGGGATAAAGTCAGCAGCCTTGGTAACGATTTGTTTCAAAAGAATGGCAATACCGACACATGGGAGAAGAGCTCCGACTGTAAAGAGGGATTTCATGATGAAGCCATCCATTGGCAGGTGGGTCTTCATCAGTTCAACCATATTCGGACCAAACTTCGTGATAATCATAGTTGGAAGGAAAGAGAAGACAAAGTGGGAAATCCAAGGATAGACCCAGTCAACAGCGTAAAGCTTTTTGAATTCGCCTTTTTCAACAGCTTTCCAGCCAATGTGCTGCCAAAGCAAGTTTGTAGTGGCTGTTCCATAGAAGAGAACTGTACCGATAGTACCAACTGCTGCTCCGATTGGTGCAGCTGCTGCAGCGATAGCAGATTCAGACGTGATTCCTTTAGAGTGAACAAACAAGATTGCGAGAGGAATCCCAATGTAAGAAATCGCCCGAACGTCAGCGGAAACTGTCCCACCTGGTGTTACCAGAGCGATATAGAGAACCTGAAGGGCTACCCCAACCATAATACCTGTTTTTAAATCTCCAAGAATCAAGCCACTAATCAAGCCTCCGACCAGTGGACGTCCCAGAGTGTAGTTACCAATACTAGAACCACCCATACCAGGCATAGAAGCTAAACTAGCAAAAAGACCCAGTAAAGCGGCTTGCAGCCAAGAAATTGTCATAATTGACCCTCCTTTTCATTATTGTAATTAAAAACCAAATTTAGACTTGAAATCGCTCCAGTAACCGATGGAAACATCTGGCAAGAGCTGGAATTTGACTTTGTAGCCAGCTTTTTCAATCGCTTCAATCGCTTCTGCCTCTTCCTGGGTGATGGACTGGTTGTTGCCCAGCTTAATAGCTCCCGGACGGTCATTAGCAGGACCGATGATGATTTCCTTAACATCCCCAGGTACAAAACCTTGGTCCACTAGGATTTCCTTCATGTCCACAGGATTTTTTGTAATGAGAAAATAGCGACTGTCTGACTCGGTGACCTTGCCTGATTTTTCCTTGAAGGCTTCCTTGGTCCAAACAAAAGTCTTCTTATCAGAAGCTCCCTTGTAGGCCTGAATCAAAACCTTGTTTCCTGCTGCAGCATTATTAACTGCAATCAAGCCATCACAAGGGTATTCCTTAGCCCAGCGAGTGACTGTTTGACCGTGGATCATGCGGTCGTCAATCCGTACAAATGATACTGTCATCTTTAAAATCTCCTTTTATCTTTTATAATGTATGCGGAAGCACTAAATGTCGTCTTCATCTTCGTCAGCTGCATCGCTTACGACTTCAAATTCCTGCAAAGCAGCTGTGGCCTCGGAAAGGATAGCCTGAGCCAGCTCTTTTCCGTCTAAGATGTCTTTCATAACCAAGCCAGTCAATCCCATGGTTAGGTTCAAACCGCCCAAGATAACTGCTGTGTCGAGCTTACCCATGTCAGCTAAGACGCTAGCTGCTGTCGTCAGAGGACTGCCTCCTACAATATCAGCCAGAACTAAGACACTGTCATCAGCGCTTAAGCCAGCCAAAGCCTGAGTAAAATCAACTGCAAAATCATCAACTGAGTTGCCTTCCTGAAGACCGACCGCAATCACCTGATCCGTCTTGTCTCCGGCAAACATCTTCAAGGAACTCTGCACGCCTGCAGCCAGTCCCCCATGGCTGACCAGTACAAGGTATTTCATCTTTCCTGCCTCCTTTATCCTTCGACTTCTTAGCCCAGTCTGGCTTTAGATGCCTAAGGATTTATTGATGATTTTATTGTACAGGATATGAAACCGATTTCATATTGTCAAATGTCATTTTGCCCAGATGACATTTGTTAGGAAAAATATGACATTTGTCATATTGGTCTAGGCAGCTGTACTTTTTTCTGACTTAATTGGCAATAAAAAAGAAAGCAGATTATTTTCCGCTTTCTATTTCTCTTTGAATGCTCGGCAAGGCACTGTCAATCTCTTGATTCTGCATAGCATTTTGAATCAGATAGTCCATCCGGTCCATCGTATGACGGTCTACTTCTAGACTGATGTCAATGATGGAGCGATTCATCATGTGGTTTAGCCTCTCAGAAGTCAAGGAATCCAAGCCAAAATCATCAGCCTGTAAGATTTCTCTAGCCTGTTGACTTTTCACCACAGATGGTAAGACAGAGGTCCCCTGCGATTTTTCAAATAAGGCCTGCTGGCTTTCTTTATCCTGTGACAGCAAGAGCATAAATTCCCAAGCCAGCTTCTCTTGCTTGGTATTGGAAGACATGGCAAAGAGCGAGGTCTTAACCTGTGTTCCCATCACCTGGCTATTGGCTGTCGGCATGAGGATACAGGTCCAAGAAAAGCTAGAATACTTGGCAACATGGTAAGGGTAAGGCTTGTAGGTCCGATACTGGGCCAGACTCATGGGATAGAAGGCCACCCGTCCCTCATCAAAGTCATTAGAAGTCACCTTATAGTGCTGGCTGAGCATGTCTAGCTTGCTCATAAAGGCCAAGGCTTGGTGCATCTCTGAGCTGTCTACATTGATACCGGATTTATCGGTAAGATGGCCGCCGTAAGCTACCAGAGCTTGCTGCCAAGTGTAATCTGTTATACCGTACTGATCCACCACACCATCGCCATTGGTATCCTTGGTTACCTTCTTGCAAATCTCATAGAAATCCTCTAAAGTCCAGCCTGACTCAGGAATGCTGATTCCTTCTTTTTCAAGCAAGTCTTTATTGACACACATCATGATGGGATTGCTCTCAACTGGAAGGGCATAGCTTACTCCCTGATATTTCCCAGCTTCATATGCCACCGGATAAAAGGCTGTCCGTTCATCATCCGTTAGGAGGGTATCCAAGGATTTAAGCGCGCCAGTCGAAGCCAACATGCTAAAGTCGTTTTCCGGTACCATAAAGAGATCAGGCTGCTCGCCTTTCAGGACTTGCTCCGCCAGCCAGTCAGCGTAATCATCCTTAGGAATCCCGCTTTCGTAGACGACCTTGACATGAGGATGCGTCTTTTCAAATTGTTTAATCAGGCTGTCCAAGACCTTGTTTTCGCGGCTGTTAGGCACATCCCAGCTAGAGCCAGCATAGACCCCGATACGCAGGACTTTTTCCTGAGCCGAAGCCCAAAAGACAAAAGCCAAGGCAACAGATATGATCAGGACAACCAGCAGGGCCAAATGTCTTAGTCTCCACTTCATTTGTCACTTTCCTTACTAAAATCTCTCTGGGTGACTCCGGTCTGCACAGCCCAGATAGCCAGCTGGGTTCGGTCTCGCAAGTTGAGCTTGGCTAGGATACCTGACAGGTAATTTCGGACTGTCCCTTCTGATAGAAAGAGCTTGGCTGCAATTTCTTTATTAGAAATTCCAAAGCCAATCTGCTGGATAATCTTCCACTCCGTCCGGCTCATGTCCTCTATATTTTCCTCCGTCACTGTGATAGCAAAGTTGGACTGGGCCATCTGTGAAAAGATTTTGAAGACCTTGGTGGCAATATTGGGATTGATCATAGCTCCGCCTCGATAGACTGTCTGAATGGCTTCGTGAAGCTCTTCTGTCGAAACCCCTTTGAGAATATAACCAGACGCCCCGTATTTGAGAGCAGAGAAGATAAATTCATCGTCATCAAAGGTCGTCAGAATGATAATCTTAACATCCGGATACTGCTCTTTGACAGCCTTGGTACAGAGAACACCGTCCATGACTGGCATGCGAATATCCATTAAAATCACATCTGGGCGTACCCGATGAAGCTTTTCCAGCACTTCCTTACCGTCTCCGACTGTCCCGACTACCTCAATATCTGCGTGTGCTGACAGGATGATTTGCAGAGACTCGCGAATCAAGGCCTGATCGTCTGCTATTAAAACCTTAATCATGTCTTCCTCCTATTTGTGGGATTTCGATATGCGTGTAGAAACCGTCCCGATTTTCAAAGCGGACGCTTCCTCCAATAATCATTAGGCGCTCCTGCATCTGCTTGAGGCCATAGCCATAGTGGAGTTCATCAAAGCCAACACCATCATCCTGAATGGTCATTACATAGGACTCTTCCTCCAGCAGCTCAATCCAGATAGTCTTGGCATGGCCGTGGCGGACAGAGTTGGTAATAGACTCCTGAATCACCCGGAAGACAATGTCTTCCTTGGCAATATCCAAGTCAATATTATCCCATTCGTAGCGGAGATGAATCTCCAAATTGGAGATGGCTTCATACTCACGGATAATCTTAATCAGAGCTTCCTTCAAAGTATTATTTTCCAGAGCTCCCGGTCGCATCTTATTGAGCGATCCTCGGACATCACGGATACCATCTCGAACAACGACAGAGACATTATTGAGCTGCTCCTTAGCCCGATTGGTATCAATATCAACCAAGACCTTGACCGCATCAATACCCGCTGAAATTCCCGTCAGGGCATGGCCCAATGTATCGTGAATCTCTCTGGCAATCCGCTTCCGCTCTCGGTCTTCTGCTATTTTTTCGGACAAGGCCAGATAAGAGTTCAACTCGCGATTGGCCTGAGAAGCCATGCGCAGCTCTTCCTCAATCCGATGACGCTCTGTAATAGCCGACAAGATATAGAAGAGCAAGGAAATCATAAAGACAACGATATTGAGGGAGTAGAGAAAGTTCTTGCCAAAAAGCAGCAACAACCGGACGGACTCTGGGTAAAACCGAATATAGGTATCTAGAGAAGGCAGCTTGATAAAGAGCGACATGAGGTCATAGTTGGACAAGAGCAGCATGCCAAAGCTCAAAATAATGAAAGAAAACCAATACTTCTTGTCCTTGGAAGAATTGAACTCCTTAGAACCATAGAAAATATCCGCAAACACCAAGAGAATCAAGCCATTGTAGGACGAGTGCAAGACGGAAAAGATGACCAGCATAAGCAGGATTTCAATAATAGTCGCTTTGTCATAGACGGACAGCTGATTGGGATGGCGCTCGCGATAGTACATGACCAAAAGCAAACTACCATAGAGGCTAATTGATACCCAGAAAATCAAGCTGGGAGAGCCCGGAATGGCATCCAAACGCTCCAAAAGCGAGTGACTGAAGCCCTTAGCAGCTACATAGTTGGTCGCAAAAAGATAGATGGACGCATTATAGACAATGGCAACCAGATTGATAACCATCAGGGCTATTTTGCTGTAAAATATACTTTTTTGAGGTCTCATTATTGCCACCCTGTAACTGTGTATTGACTGATATTATCTCTGTTGACTAAGTGAACAGGAATCAGGTATTGGCTGTCATAGGATTTCCCCTCCTGCATCAGCTCAATTACCTGTGCCACCTTGCGTCCCATCTGAATGGGCGATTGGGCCACGGTTCCCTCTATATCGCTAGTCGTAGCCAGAAAGTTTTTGATATCTGGTGAACCATCCACGCCATAGATTGAAATTCTCTTATCAAGACCTTGATTTTTAATAGCAGCCAATGCCCCGATGGCTGCCCGATCATTGAGCGCCATAACTACATTAAAGTCCAAACCTTCGTCTAGAGCCCCTTTGACCTGTGGCATGGTTTCCTCAGTCTGGCCTAGTGTTTCTTTCTGGGAAACAATCTTGTAGCTAGGCTGATTTTCAATCGTATCAATAAATCCCTGAATCCGGTCCATGGCAGAGACGGCATTGCGGTGCTCCAGAAGAAGAATATTGGCAGAAGGCAGACGCTTCATCATGTCCTGGGCAATCAGGACGCCTGCTTGGTAGTTATCAGACACAATTGTCGTATCCACTTTTACATCCTGACTGATAGGCGCATCCACTACGATGATTTTAATACCAGCTTTCTTAGCCTTTTGAAGAGAGGAAATAATACTTGGACTATTGCTTTTTACCGGATTGATGACAATGACATCAACCTTTTCTCGGACAAAAAAGTCAATCTGCTGGCTCTGCTTGCCCTCATCCAGCTCAGGATCCCGGACATAGAGCCTGCTGCCCTGCTGGTTGGTTTTCTTCTCCAGTTCCGCATTTAAGGTCTTGTAAAAGTCATTGTTCATGGTCATGTAGGTAACACCAATCTTGACCTGCTTCTCATCTGGCAAAACGCCCTTGAAATAAACAAAAAGCAAACCCAAGATAAGCAGAATGAAAAGCGGCCAGAGAGCCTTCTTCTGATAATGCTGTATCCGTTTTTTGACCTTAGCTGATACCATTTTTCACCCCCTATGCCGCAAGCGCCTTTATAAAACATATAGCATTATTATATTACAAAGCCGCCAAAAAGCAAAATCTTTCCAGAAATGACTATAATAAAAGAGGCGAGACAGAATCTAAAAAATCCACGATTTTTGATTCTTGGTCCCACCTCGGCAATCATAACTAAATCTCAAAAAGCTTGATAGAAAGAGACTTTCAGTCAAACAGAGCTTGCATCCTGCAAAACTGAATGATGATTTGTTAGAGCAAGGTCATTTCCCAGTCTTTGCTTCTTGCTTAAAAGGGAAGTTCCTCTTCTTCCAACACCAAATCTGCCAAATCAGCTCCGCTGTTATTTTCACGCAGAGCGCGCTGGGCCCGACTTTCCAGGAGCTGGAAGCTATGACAGAGCACCTCTGTCACATAATGAGTGGCCCCCTCTTTTTCATAGCGACGAGTCCGCAACTCACCATCCAGAGAAATCAAGCTGCCCTTACTTGCATAGCTGGCTAAAGTCTCAGCTAGGCGCCCCCAGACAACCACATTTACAAAATCCGCCTCACGCTCACCGCTCTGAGATTTATAACGGCGATTAACCGCGACCGTTGCGCGAGCCACAGATTTTTCATTCGCAGTCTTGTGCAGTTCAGGCGTAGCCGTAAGCCGGCCGATTACAATTACTTTATTATACATTTTATATCCTCCTAACTTATCATTCGTAATAGGAGGCAAAAAGTGAAAAAAATGTGGTATAGTATAGATAAAAAGGAAAGTTGCAGTTTCTGCCCCTTTCCTACTAGACTTGTATAATGGAGGCTCCGATGACCATTAAACATTCCCCTGTGAAAAATATTCTTTTTATCCTGATTTCTCTGTGGTTCGGAGGTTTTTCCGCCTTGGCCGCCGTAGACTACCTGACCAGCTCCAACCCCTACAAAGACACTAGTTTCTTTGTCCTTAGTCTGCTGGTTGCTGCCTTCTTCTTACTGCTACTTATCTTTGCTATTCGCAGACTAACCATTCATGCGACTATCCTCTCCTTTGACCATGAATATGTAACCTACCATTATAGCGGACTCTTATCAGCTGCCACCTACTGCATTCCTATGCAGCAAATTAGTCATGCTCGCTACAGCCGAGATAGTGAAGAATCCGAGATTGGCCTTTGGATGGGGGACGGCTTCCATGACTTTGCAGCCTTTAACCATCCCCGCCACAAAATTTATGCCTATCCTGACAGCCAACTCATCGGCATTGTTTTCAAGAGAAAGCGCCTCAAAGTATTGGAAGACCACGGCCTAAACAGCCTTATCTACCAATACAAATACAGCACTCCGAGCCAGAGTCCCACAGCCACTCCTCAATCAACAACCGACTCACAAAGTAATAGCGACAGCGTCTTCTTTTGAGACAATGTGGGCACGAGACATAAGTTTCTAACAAAAAAGCTCAGAAATTCTGAGCTTTTTGTGATTTTAAATCTTCATTTTTATCCCTGCCAATGTTTGGCTGGGTCAAAGGCGGTGCCAACTAGTTCGCTATCGGCTAATTCAATGATGCCGCGTTTTTGAGGCGCATTCGGCAGCTGAAGTTCCCGTGGGCTGCACATCATGCCAAAACTCTTTTCGCCTCGAAGTTCTCCCGGAAAAATCAAATTTCCTTTAGGCATCATAGCACCTGGCAGAGCCACAATCGTTTTGAGGCCGACTTTGGCATTAGGAGCACCGGCCACGATTTGAACGGTCTTATCAGCAGCTACCTGCACTTGGCAGATATTCAGATGGTCACTATCTGGATGAGCTACCATATCAACAATTTCTCCAACCACAAACTTCGGCTGGCTGTCATTGACCAAGTCCGCTGGGAAGCCTTCCTTGCTCAACTCCTGATTGAGAATAGCCACTTGCTCATCTGTCAAAAAGACCTGTCCGCGCTCTGCAATTTCAAAAAGGTCTGACTGCTCAAAGATATTCCAAGCTACTGTCTGGCCATTATCTTCACGGTAAACACGCGCCACTCGTCCCTTGCGCTCAGCCGCCAGTTTAGCTCCTTGATTGTCCGCAACAATAACCATCAGCACATCGCCGACATATTCTTTATTATAGGTAAAAATCATTTTACGCTCCCTTTTTCTCTTATACTCGCTAAAAATTCATTGATTTGACCCTTGGTCTTGCGGTCACGATTGACCAGACGGCCAATCTCCTGTCCCTTTTCCAGCACTACTAAGCTGGGAATCCCGTATACGTCCCACTCTTTGGCCAGATCCAGATAATCATCACGATCCACTTGGATAAAGCGATAGTCAGGATTTTCCGCTTCTATCTCTGGCAGAAAAGGTTTGATAAATCGGCAATCTCCACACCAGTCAGCTGTGAAAAAGATGACAGTCTTCTCCCCATCATTGACATAAGAAGCCAATTCCTCTATATTTACAGGAAAAATCATGCTTCTTCCTCGTAGCTTAGCTGACCATTTTCATAGACAAAAGCAAAATGGCGGTCGTCCTCTAAGACCAGACCACCAACCAAGCGGTCATCTGTGGACTCGTAGAGCTTAACATAAAGGCAGGAAATAGTTCCCTGACTGGAAAAGAAATCTCGCACAAGCTCGACGATTTCCTCCCGATTACGCAGTCTTTTCTGCTCCTGTACGACTTTGGCTGCTCCAAAAGCCAGCGCTCCAGCCCCCAAAAGGGCGGTTGTGGTTAAAATGATTTTTTTAGCTTTCATGTAGAATATTTTAACACAAAAGAGCAGAGGCGACAAACAATATTCCAGATTTCCCTGGGAGAAGCTGGATTCTTGAATAGGCAGTCCTCTTGATTCATACAAGCTATAAGATTTCCCTACTCATTTACCGCAAAAAGTGATAAAATAGGGGACAGAAAGAAGGTAAGTTTATGACAACATTATTTTCAAAAATCAAGGAAGTAACAGAGCTTTCTGCTATTTCGGGTCACGAGGCACCTGTTCGCAGTTACCTGCGGGAAAAACTCACTCCCCATGTCGATGAGGTTGTCACCGACGGCCTAGGCGGTATCTTTGGGGTACGCCATGCAGAAGCTGAAAATGCTCCCCGTGTATTGGTAGCAGCCCACATGGACGAGGTTGGCTTTATGGTCAGCGAGATCAAAGCTGACGGAACCTTCCGCGTAGTGGAAATCGGCGGCTGGAATCCGCTGGTCGTTAGCAGCCAACGCTTCAAACTCTTTACCCGTGAAGGTCGGGAAATCCCTCTTATCTCAGGCTCTGTCCCTCCTCATCTGACACGCGGATCTGGCGGACCAGTTATGCCACAGATTGCAGATATTGTTTTTGACGGTGGCTTTGCGGATAAGGCGGAAGCTGAAAGCTACGGCATCCGTCCAGGAGACACGATTGTGCCAGACAGCTCTGCTATTCTCACAACTAACGGGAAAAATATCATCTCCAAAGCCTGGGATAATCGCTACGGCGTCCTTATGGTCAGCGAATTGGCCCAAGCCTTGTCTGGTCAACCACTAGACAGCCAACTCTATGTCGGTGCCAATGTTCAAGAAGAAGTTGGCCTGCGTGGTGCCCATGCTTCTACGACAAAATTTGCCCCTGAGGTCTTCCTGGCTGTAGATTGCTCCCCAGCGGGTGACATCTACGGCGGTCAAGGGGCCATCGGCGACGGAACCTTGATTCGCTTCTTTGACCCTGGTCATCTCATGCTGCCAGCTATGAAGGACTTGCTCTTGACAACTGCTGAGGAAGCTGGCATCAAGTATCAATATTACTGTGGCAAGGGCGGAACGGACGCTGGTGCTGCCCATCTCCAAAGCGGCGGCGTACCATCTACTACCATTGGTGTCTGCGCCCGCTACATCCATTCTCACCAAACTCTCTATGCCATGGACGATTTCCTACAAGCACAAGCTTTCCTGCAAGCTCTGGTCAAAAAGCTGGATCGCTCAACGGTGGACACGATTACCAACTACTAATTTTAAAAGGCAGCCCGTTCTTCATTCGGGCTGCTATCTCTTTTGCCTAATACTTTCCCTTTCAACTTTCCAATTTGAAGAAAATTTTGTTATAATGCTTAGCAGAGGTGAAAATATACATGAAAAAAATTGCTTTTGATTCCGAGAAATACTTAAACTTGCAGCGCGACCATATCTTGGAGCGCATTAATCAATTTGAGGGCAAACTTTACATGGAATTCGGCGGTAAAATGCTGGAAGACTTCCATGCCGCCCGCGTCCTGCCAGGCTATGAGCCGGACAATAAAATCAGACTTCTCAAAGAGCTCAAGGACCAAGTAGAGATTGTCATTGCTATCAATGCCAACAACATTGAGCACTCTAAGGCGCGTGGTGATTTGGGTATTTCCTATGATCAGGAAGTGCTGAGACTAATCGATACCTTTAACGAGTTGGATATTTATGTAGGCTCAGTGGTCATCACCCAGTATTCCGGTCAGCCGGCGGCGGACCTCTTCCGCAGCCAGCTGGAAAAGAATGGTATCGCCTCCTACATCCACTACCCGATTAAGGGCTACCCGACTGACATGGACCATATTATCTCTCCTGAAGGTATGGGGAAAAACGACTACATCAAAACCAGCCGTAATCTAGTCGTAGTGACCGCACCTGGTCCTGGTTCTGGTAAATTAGCAACTTGCTTGTCCAATATGTATCATGACCAAATCAATGGCATCAAGTCAGGCTACGCCAAGTTTGAAACCTTCCCCGTTTGGAATCTGCCCCTGCACCATCCAGTCAATTTAGCTTATGAGGCAGCGACAGCAGACTTGGACGATGTCAACATGATCGATCCTTTCCACTTGCAAACCTACGGCGAAACCACTGTCAACTACAACCGTGATATCGAAATTTTCCCAGTCCTCAAGCGTATGCTGGAGCGCATCCTAGGCAAATCACCTTATGCTTCTCCAACGGACATGGGCGTCAACATGGTCGGCTTTGCTATTGTAGATAATGATGCAGCTATCGAGGCATCTCAGCAGGAAATCATCCGTCGCTACTACCAGACTATTCTGGATTTCAAGGCGGAGCGCGTTTCTGAATCTGCTATCAAGAAAATCGAACTCTTGATGAACGACTTGGGCATCACACCGCTGGACCGTAAGGTAACAGTTATAGCACGCGATAAGGCTGAAAGCACTGGCGAGCCAGCTCTGGCCTTGGAATTGCCAAACGGTGAAATAGTAACTGGTAAAACCTCTGAACTCTTTGGCCCTACGGCTGCTGTATTGATTAATGCTATTAAGAAATTAGCCAATATTGCCAAAGAGACTAAGCTGATCGAGCCTGAGTATGTCAAGCCAATCCAAGGCTTAAAAATCAACCATCTGGGCAGCCGCAATCCTCGCCTCCACTCAAACGAAATCTTGATGGCTCTGGCAATCACAGCCATGGAAAATCAAGATGCAGCAAATGCTATGCAGCAACTCGGTAATCTCAAAGGTAGCGAGGCCCACTCCACTGTCACTCTGACAGATGAAGACAAAAACGTCCTGCGCAAGCTAGGAATCCACGTCACCATGGATCCCGTTTACCAGTACGATCGACTTTATAGAAAATAAAAACAAGCTCTGTTAAAAGCTTGTTGAGAAAGCTGGCTCTGCCAGCTTTTTTGTTAATAACGCTTGGACAGGAGAAAGCGCAAGAGATAATAAAGTCCCAAAACCAGAATAATGGTCAAGGTCAGAAACTGATTGAGACTTAAGATGATTGGGAAAATCATGGACAGGACACTCAAGCAGGCTGCCAGCAGCAAAAGGATATTAAAAAGCAGAGTGCGGGTCTTTTCGTCAATCATGCGATTGCGCTCATCAGTCACCTGAATGTAGAGCCGATCAAAATTTTCCTCCCGTCTTAGGGCAAGATTATACCGAATAGTCATCAAGGCAAGCCCCAGCAGGATGCCGACCATGACTCCTTCCTGAAGATCATCCAGAGAATGAAAATGGCTCCAAGCCAATCCCACCAAGATGATAAAGGTTAAGATACGTCCCACGATAACTTTCTTTTGAAGTTTTTTTCGAAATTCTTGTTTAGTTAATGTTTCCATGTCGGCCTCCTATTTTTCATACGCTTGAAAAATTTTCAAGATCAGCACAATCAAGATCATTCCCACAACAGGCAGGATTTCCTTAGGGATAAAATCGAACTGTAAATGAAGAAAGATCAAGACAAGGACTACTAAGAAACCTAGTCCCCATTTGAGCATATAAGTCCATTTCATGATTCATCCTCCTCAAAGAGAAACACTTCTTCAATCCTTAAATTGAAAAAGGATGCAATTTTATGAGCCAAAAGGAGCGAAGCATTGTAGCGTCCCTTTTCCAAAGAAATAATCGTTTGTCTCGTGACCTCTAGCTTCTCAGCCAGTTCTTCCTGGCTGAGATTTTTTCTTTTTCGCAATTCTTGAATTCGATTTTCCAAGGTTGCCTCCTTTTGCTATGTAAAATAAGCTTTGCTTTTTAAACATAGTATAGTCTCCTTTACATCTTTTGTCAAGAAGAAAGCGGTAAAAAAAGAGGCTGGGACAAAAGTCCTAGCCTCTCAATTGTCTTTGGATTGTCGAGCAAGACGCAGTGGTTGAGTGGGCTCTACTACGCTGATTCCATCAGCTTTTACAGCCCTACTCAACTGTGCGGAGGTGGGACGACGAAATCGAATTCTAACGAATTACCGATTTCTGTCCCACTCTCTTTTATCATCTTGATTGATTTCCTTTGTTATTTGCCTTTTAAAGGCAACAGTCAACTCGACACAGGCTCCTCCTTGATCTGGATTGAGCAGGGTCAGATGACCACCATGCAAGAGAGCTACTTGCTTAGAAAAAGCTAAGCCGATGCCATGATGGGGATTAGCTGAATTGCGGCTTTGGTCACTCTTGTAAAAGAGTTGGTCTGCTCCCAGCAGCATCTCCTCTGAAAATGCAGGGCCATTGTTCCAGATAGCAAAAACCAACTGGTCCTGTTGTAATGATACCGTCAGCTTCACTTCTTTTTGGTCTTGGTTAGCATGTTCAAGCGCATTCAGTAAAATATTGAGCAAAGCTCGCTTGAGATAGTCCAAATGAATAGACAAGCTTAAGCTAGGATTACAATCTTCTTGGAGAGAAAAACGATGGCTTTCTTGTTTGCTGAACAGTGCCCAATCGTCCTGGAGATAAGCCAAAAAGTCCCCTAAGGAAAGCTGACTGAACTGATTAGAATCAATCTGAAAAGTCTTAGCGTAATCAATCAAAGAACCACAATACTCTTCCATCTTGTGACTGGCCTGCAAAATCTCAGAAGCATAGTCTGCCTGTGGCTGGCCTAACTGCGCCAATTCCAAGAGCTCAGCATTCCCCTTAATCACAGTTAGGGGCGTCTTCAAATCGTGCGATGTCGCTGATAGCTGTAGAATCAACTCCTGATTATGCTGCTGCTCTTTTTCTAGAAGACGAGCATTTTCTTGGTGGCTACTCCGCAAATCGCCATAGACCTCTAGCATCTCCTCAATCCGAAATAGCTTGCTTTGATTTTCTTCTAAAAGCTTCTCACTTGTTAGCATTTTTATTTCCCTGTCGATTTTTCGGAGCAATTTTAAAATATGATAAAAAGTAATCAGCAGCAAGCTCCCTGCCCAGAAGAACAAGGTAAAAAGAACCTGCTTGCCACCTTGAGAAAATTCATAGCCTATCAATGCAAAAATCAAAACATGAAAAAAGACGATTTTTAAACTGGTTGTCCAGACTAGGCTTTTGAAATTTCGGGTTCTAATTGCCATCTATAGCCTACTCCTCTCACTGTTGCGATTGCTTGTAGCCCTTCTTGTTTGCATTTTTGACGAATCTGATATACGTATTCTGAGATGGAGCGAAGCTGTGTTTCTGAACTTTCTGGGTAAAGCAAGGTATGCAGGCGTTCAGCTGAAAAGGTCTGTTTGGGATTGCTAGCTAGTAAATGCAGTAACTTAAACTCTCGCTCTGAAAATTTCAAGACTTTACCAAAACAGGCAACTTCATAGCGCTCTGGATAAAATTGACAAGAAGCAATTTCAGAATATCGCTCCTCCCGTCTTTCCTCCCGCCGAAGATGAGCTCTGACACGCGCCAGCAATTCTTTGGTCCCAAAAGGCTTGACAACATAGTCATCTGCACCACGAAAGAGCCCTTCCACCTTGTCCGTCTCAAATTCCTTGGCCGTCAGAAAGATGATTGGGCACGAAAGATGAGGACGAATGTAGGAACACAGCTCAAAACCATTAACAGGCTCCATCATCACATCCAGCAGAATCAAGTCATATCCGACAAAATGCGTCAGATCTAGCTCTTCTATCCAATCAAGCGTCGTCACATCATAAGCATCGAGCTCTAGGACATTTTTCACTAGCTTCAAAATGCTCCGGTCGTCATCAACCACCAAAATACGATACTGTCTCATGATTTCCATTATAGCATACCTCTAGCGAACATCTCGTTTCAAGGTTAAGAATATAGCAGAGCTCCAAACCAAAGCTAACCATAACAGCTGTGTTCCCAGCCCTGATAGATCTATTGAATGCTGAAGCCCTTCATACTCAAAAAGATTTAGCGTAGCCAGGTCGGGCAAGTATTTTGCTTCCTTGATGAACGTTGCCAATAAACGGCTGAGACCAATCAAGAGAGGAAAGAGCACCGACACCGGCACAACCCAAGATTGAAAGAGCAAAGCGAGGCCGGCAGTTAAGAAAGCTAGAAAAAGATTGCTGAGAAGACCAAAAAAGTTGTAATAAAGGAATTTCCCCAGTAAGGACCAGCTAAAGTCTAGGTCAAATCGAGCCAGCATAACAAAGAAACAGCTACTTATAATGACACTATAGAGAACCAAGAGCAGCACGGCCAGAAAAAGGAATTTCCCAGCCAACCAAGCCTTTCTATTTGATACGGTTAGAAAATTCGTTCGCATCCCAGACTTGACAAACTCCTGGGCAAAATAGAGGGAAGTAAAGATGACGATGACAGGCTGTGCCAGATAGAGGGCATGCAAAGCCTCACTCAGAGCCTTTGTCTGGCCAACTGCTGTTTGACTGTAGTCAAGATTCATCAGAAAAAATGGAACGATTACCAGAGCCACCAAGGCTGCACCAAGAGCGAGATAGTAAGAACGGAACTTAATCCATTCGCTTCTAAGTAGAGCTTTTATCATCAGTATCGCCCTCCTAAATCCGTCTTCAAAAAGCGCAGAGAGGTCATACCGCCGATGACTAATAACCATGCACCAAGTATCAACAGTCCTTGCAAGGGATTGTTGGCATATTGGGAAGTTGGCGTTGCAGCAAACAACTCTCCTGCTGGCTGTGGCAAATAAGCCCCCCAACTCGTGTGAGCAGCTAGGTAGTTTCCCAGATTATAGATCTGTGGTACGAGAAAAAGCAGAGGAACCAGCATGGTCCTAGCCAATAAACCTAACAAAAATGAAAGGATTCCTAATAAGGTTAGAGATAAGGTTTTCCACAAAATTAAACTCCAAGCTGCTTGATTGAGCAGAATTGGATTAAGCCCTTCCTTTCCTAAAGCCAGGTGCATGACCATATAACTAAAGTAAATCGATAAAAAGCTACTGGCAAGAGAAAAGCAAGCAAAGGTCATGAGTTTCCCCACAAGCAACTTCAGGCGGTTATTACAGGACAAGAGACTGGTTCTCAAGCTATGAGACTGAAATTCCATAGCTCCCAAAATTCCAGCTAAGATGACCAAAACCATGCCTGCCATAGAAGCCCCATTGAGGCCTAGATATTCCAGCGGGTCAATGGCTTCTGCCAGGCCGGGAACCGTCTCAGGTGTGGCATCCAAGCCGACAGATAAATACTGCCGACCCTCCAGCCAAGATACGATAGGCACCAATAGCAGCATGAAGGCCATACTCACTTTGAAAGCCTTGGTTGAGCAAATTTTCAACCATTCTGAATGCAATAAGGACATCGTTTCTTTCATCTTAAACCTCCTCTGTCAAATCAAAGAAGAGATCTTCTAGACTGTCTGAATCTTGCAGCACCTCTTCCAATTGTCCCTGCTCAATAATTCGCCCATGATGAATCAAGACTACATCATCTGTCACCATTTGCACCTCTGACAAGATGTGGGAGGATAGAAGTACCGTTTTCCCTAAATCAGCCTGCTGACGGATGAACTTTCTAAACCACTTAATCCCACTTGGATCCAGTCCATTAGTCGGCTCATCTAATATAAGAAACTGAGGATCACCCAGCAAAGCTGCGGCCAAACCCAGCCGCTGACCTTCCCCCAGAGACAGGCTTGACAAGAGGTCCTTCCTCTTATGAGCGATTCCAGTCATCTCCAAAACCTCATCGATCCGAGACTTGGGAATAGCATTACTCGCCGCAATAATCCTCAAGTGGTCATAGACCTTTCGATTTGGCAGACCGCCAATGCCGTCAAAGGCTGCACCTACCGTTCTGAGCGGATAGGTCATTGACTGATAGGTTTGCCCATCAAAAGTCGCAGTTCCTGTTGTCGCCCGATCTAACCCCAAGAGAATCCTCAAGGTCGAACTTTTCCCTGCGCCATTTGGGCCCAGAAAAGCTGTAATCCGCCCGCTTCTAGCTGTAAAAGAAATATCTTCTAAAATCTGCTTGCTGCCATGCTTCTTGCAGACCCCTTCTATTTTCACCATATGTTCCATACTGAACTCCTTTTGATTTTTCTTTAGTATACAGGGGCAAGTTCAGAGAAAGTTCAGACAATGAAAAAACTTGCCTTGCGACAAGCTTCTTTTCTCATTTTTCAACCACATCCCAGAGCTGGCGGATGCTTTTTTTCTGCACGGGATCGACAAAGTGTGGGGCGATTTCTACCAGAGATTGCAAGACAAAAGCTCGCTCAGCCACATAAGGATGAGGAACAATCAAATCTGGACTATATATCTCCTCCTGCCCTATGTAAAGGATATCCAGATCAATCACACGAGGTCCCCATTTGATCTCCCGCACGCGCCCTAGATCCGCTTCGATAGCCAAGAGCGTCTGCATTAACTCCTCAGGATTGAGCCAAGTTTCAACTTCAACAACTTGATTGAGAAACGGATCCTGCTCAACCCCACCCCAAGGCTCCGTCTCGATACGACTTGATGCCTGCAAAATTCTTATATTTTGTTCTGCCATTTTTTCCAAAGCCGCATCCAGATTGGCTGCTGGGCTGCCTTGATTGCTTCCCAGAGCGATAAAGGCTTTCCGCTTTTGACGCACTAGCTTGACTGAGCAGGTCTCTAAAGGCAGCGGCACCGGTGCCCAAGGCTTCTTGACCTCCAAGCTGACCTTTTGCACCAAAGGATGAGTCAGAAAAATCCGATCAATCAGCTTATAAGCCAGCGTCTCAATCAAGTCTTCCTTGCTTTCCTGACACCAGTGGGTCAAATCCTGAGCCAATTCTCCATAGTGGATAGAAGCTGTCAGGTCGCCTGTTTTGGCAGGCCGAGTCATATCATAATCCAAAATAAGATCCAGCACAAAACGCTGGCCCAATTCCTTCTCCGCTCCAAACAGACCGTGATAAGCATATACTTCCAAATCCATTATGCGCAGCTGATCCATTCTCTCATCCTTTCTGATTCAAGTTTCTGCATTTCATCCTTAATAAAACTATTTGGTCTTTCCTGAAATGCTCCACCACTGATAAAATCAATGTCCCATCAGTTTGTAAGCTTCATTTTTTAGGTCCTTGTCCGTCGCTAAAATGCCACGCGCCGCTGTAGTAACCGTTGCAGTGCCAGGCTTTCTGACTCCGCGCATATTCATACACATATGCTCAGCTTCTACCCAGACCAGGGCCCCTTGAGCACCCAGATAGTCCATCAAGGCCTCAGCAATCTCTACAGTCAATCGCTCTTGAATCTGCGGTTTCTTGGCATAGACCTCTACTGTTCGGGCCAGCTTGGACAGGCCTGCTACCCGACCATTAGGCACATAGGCGATGTGAACCTTCCCGTAAAATGGCAGGAAGTGGTGCTCACACATGGAATGAAAGAAAATATCCTTCTCCACTACCATATTATTGTCAATGATTTCAAAAGACTTGGCCAGATGCTCCTCAGCAGTCTCACCCAACCCAGCAAATATTTCCTGGTACATTTTAGCAATGCGCTGTGGCGTCTCCTGCAAACCTTCGCGGCTTCCATCTTCTCCAACCGCCTCAATAATCTGGGCTACAGCTGCTTCAATTTTCTTCGTGTCCATATATGCTCCTATGTTCATTTTTATTTTTTGATAATTGACTTGACTGAGAAGGACGCTCAGCAAAGTCTAACTCGCGATTCTCAAGGATTGATTTTCTAACCTGAGCCAGAAAATAAAGAGAACCCGTAATCAGCAAAAGCTCATCTGACTCATGCTCTACTGCTAAATAATCTGCTAAATAATCCGGCCATTCATTGTAAGACAGGTCTTGCTGCTCAGTCAGGGCTTGCATGCTCTCTTTAGAAAAACTCCGCGGATCAGCAAAGGCTGTCAAGCTTATAGCTGCTTTGGGAATCTTTTGCAGAAGCTCCACCATATCATCCAAGGCCTTGGTTTGGATACAAGCAAATAAAATGTGCTTCTTATAAGTCGGATAATGCTGGTCCAGTGTCGCTGCTAACGACCGCAGGGCATGGGGATTATGGGCTCCATCCAGAAGAATAAGCGGCTGATCCGATATCCTTTCCAAACGCCCTGGCCATACAGCAGCAAGCAAAGCACTCTCAACCTCTGCTTTTGTCAATAAGGGCAGCGACTGTAGCTGACAGCATAGGTCGCACAAGTGCAGAGCTAGTCCAGCATTATCTGCCTGATGCAGTCCCATCAGAGCTGTTTGATACAAGTCTTTGGCCCGATAGGCATTCGAAAAGGAAAAGCACTCCCCCTCCTCTGACTCTTGATGTTCCACTTGATAGTCTTGAGACCAAGAAAAGAGCGGAGCATCTTTTTCAGCAGCCTTTTGCTCAACTACTGCCAGAGCCTCTGGCTCCAACCTACCGGTCACAATGGGAACTCCAGGCTTGATAATGCCAGCTTTCTGCTGGGCAATAGCCTCTAGACTGTCACCCAGCAAGGCCACATGATCCAGACCGACTGTTGTGATAGCAGTCAGCAAGGGCTGGCAGACATTGGTACTGTCCAAAAGCCCACCCATGCCGACCTCGATAATAGCCACATCCACCTGCTGCTGGACAAAATAATCATAAGCAAGAGCAGTTACAATCTCAAACTCAGTCACCCCCTGCAAGCCAGAGTCTGTCGCATGCTGGGCTAAGAGGTCCTGATAAAGGCTCAGCAATCGCTGAAGATCTTGGTCGGAAATCGCATTGCCATTAATGGCAATCTGCTCATTGTAGCTGACTAGGTAGGGAGAGGTGAAAGTGCCAACACGCTGGTCTCGCACCTCCAAAAGTTGGCGCAGATGGGCAATGGTTGAACCCTTGCCATTAGTCCCCGCAATATGGATGACTGGTAGCTGCAAATGCGGATTCCCTCGCAACTCCAGCAAACGCTCCATCCGCTCCAAGCCAAAATTGGGACTGGCTGTTCGATAGGCTTCCAGCCAGCTTAAATCAGGTAATTCTTGTTTTTTCATCTTACTTATACTGACCTAGATTGAGATCTTCTGTCTGCTGCGCTAGACGAATCGCATCGCCAACGGCAGCAGCCATCCGGTGCTTAGCCACTTCGTGCACTCTGACAACTTCAACGCCTCTGCTGGCCGCAAGGGTAGTCAGATGGGCTGAAGCTGTATCACGGTTTTCGAAGCCATCCTGAGTCTCAGGATTGACCTCAAAGCCGTTTTCTTCTAAGATACTAACGAGAAACCGCTTACGAGAAACCCCAAGAAAAATAGGGAAACCAGCCTGATGGAGACTATCCAGCTCCTGCAAAAGGAGAAGATTCTCCCGCTTGGTCAAACCGAAACCAATCCCTGGATCCAGCATGATATTATCACGCGAAAGGCCGGCATGTTCTGCCACCTTCAAAGATTTCTCAAAACACTTCCACATCAGTTCTGTAATTGGTAGCTCTGCAAAAAGAGATAACTCTTCCTTTGTGAAGGCTGAACCAAAGCCAAATTCTGGGAAAACTTTTGAGCTGGCATGTTGAGGACGAGCCATCACTGGATTAAACATGACAATGACTGGCGCGCCATATTTCGCAGCTGTCTCCGCCATCTTTTCATCGCCCAAGAGACCGGTAATATCGTTGATGATATCTGCACCCGCAGCCAATGCCGCTGCAGCCACTTCCGACTTCCAAGTGTCCACAGAAATCAGAATATCACTTTCCCGACGAATAGCTTCAATGACCGGCACCACCCGTTCTATCTCTTCTTGAATAGCCACAAAATGACTGCCTGGCCGAGTAGACTCACCACCAATATCCAGCATGTGAGCCCCCTCAGCAATCAGCTTTCTAGCCTGAGCCAATGCCGTCTCAACCGTATTGTAGCGCCCACCATCTGAAAAGGAATCCGGCGTCGCATTGATAATGCCACAGAGGCCCGTTCGGCCATCTGGAGCAATTGCTTTTAGATTCACCATTTGACTTTCATCTCATTTCTATCGACTGCCCTGCTCTTCAACAAAAAAGGCACACTCATCTAGTGTACCGCAAAGCTCTCAGCAGATGCAGCATCCAGTCCTATGAACTGCACTCGACTTCACAAGAAGACCTTATCTAGCCCCTTGTTTCATTTACCATTTTACCATAATTCTTCTATTTGACAAAACACTTTCTAAAAGCAAAAGGGTAAAAGACTGAGAATAATCATATTTCGGAGAATATGGGCCAGCATAGACAGCTCCAAATGCTGAAAATAAGGCCTGAGGAGACGGGCAAAGACTAATCCCAAAAGCAGATAGGACAGAAAACACAGAGTTTCCTGAGGATTTTTCGCAAGGGAAAAGCAGAGCAAACCTAGTGCAATCCCCCAGCTCTTCCGATAGCGAAGAGACCAGTCCCTGTTAACAAATTTCGGTGCCGCGGGGGATAAAACGGCGATGTCAATCCCCAGAAGCAAAAGAGAAGATGACAGAAAACTCTCCGTCAGCATCTGCTCCACCGCCTGTCCTGATTGCACCTCCTTGCCACACAGCAGAAGAATCCCCGCAGCATTGACCAAAATCATCAAAAAATACAAGAAAAGCAAGTGTCGATAGTTGCTTGACTGACGCAGAGAACCTTTGATTTCCTGAAGTTCTCTGGAAAAATAAAAGGCACAACAAAAAAGCAACCCCAGCAAGCCCACCATAAAAAGCAGATTAGCCTGACTAAAGACCAAGCGATGAGGCATTGGATGAAGCATGAGCAGCAGTCCCGTCTGAGTCAACATAGCCAGTAGTAACAATTGAATGATTTTTTCTAATTTCAGCATATTCTCTCCATTCTTCTCTTATCATTATAGAAGAAGTAAGAGCAAGCTGGTAGAAATCCCCTCAAATGTCCTAATTTGTGCCTCAAATGACAAAAAAAGCAGATATTCTCTGCTTTCTTACTTGTTCACCAAACCTGTCAGTATCATAATGAGTACTGCAACTCCATTTCTCAGCATGTGTGCCAAAATAGACATTTCCAAACGCTTAAATATGTAAGCAACCGCAGCTAAAACAGCACCCATACCTGCATATATAACAAAACTGCCGATATTGGTCGGGCCATGAAAAAGACCGAAAAGAATGACTCCTACAACCAATCCCCAAACATAATGCTTGGTAAAAATTTTCTGAGGAATCAAGCCGCGAAAGACTACTTCCTCCAAGATAGGGGCCTGAATCACAGCTCCTACCACTAATAAAATCTTGGGTACATGCTGAAATAAAGCGTTCAAGGCATCCTGATTGGCAGTGGATATGGCCTGACCTTCCAGCAGCATGATAATTGCTCCCAGCATGTTGACGCCAATCATGACAACATTAGAAACAGCTAACCAGCCAAACAAAGACCATTTAAAAAAGCTAAAGTCAAGGCTCAGCAGTTCTTCTTGCTTAGCCATTCTCAGAACAAAAAAGATAATCAAAAGATATACCACCAGCACAAAGATAGTCTGTCCAGCTGAAAAATTCTTTTCAGAAGCAGTCATCTGTCGGATAAATATAAATGGTATCTGGCTGAGAAATAAGACAAACAAAGTCAGTAGAATGTACTCTAATTTTTTTAGAATTGCTTTCATATCTTCCTCCTTTTCCTTCCTAGTATAGCTCAATTTTCTTATTTTGTATAGACAATTCTTAACTGCAAACATTTTATATATCACGTATTGTGAGCCAATACTGATAGTGACTATGAGATAGAATCGCTCAGTTTATTCCAAAGCCAAAGACCAAGAATTTTTTTCTTAAAGCATACAAAAAGCCCAGTCAAACTGAGCTTTTAGATTTATTGATTTTTGAAACGTTCGACATCACGCGCGATGACCAATTCTTCGTCAGTCGGGATAACCAAGACTTTGACCTTGGCATCAGGACTGGAAATCACGCCTTCTGCACCACGCACATTCTTTTCTGGGTCTACGTTACAGCCAAACCAAGAAATACCATTAATAACCAGTTCACGAATGGTCACAGAATTTTCACTAATTCCTGCAGTAAAGATGATAGCATCAGCTCCATTTAAGACAGCAAGATACTGACCAATGTATTTTTGAATCCGGTCTACAAAAATGTCATTAGCTAATTGAGCCTTGGCATCACCTGCCCGCATCGCCTCATGAATATCACGCATATCACTAGACTTTTCAGAAACTCCCAGCAGGCCTGACTCACGGTTCAAGACGCGGCTAATATCTTCCGGAGTATTAAAGTCATCTGTGTATTGCATCAGGTAAGGAATGATAGCTGGGTCGATATCCCCTGTACGCGTTCCCATCATGACGCCGCCAAGTGGTGTGAATCCCATAGAGGTATCTACAGAAACGCCCTTGTCAACCGCTGTGATGGAAGCTCCGTTACCGATATGACAAGTAATAAGCTTGAGTTCTTCAATCGGACGTCCCAAAACTTTAGCAGCTTCCTTGGCTACATACTCATGGCTGGTCCCGTGAGCTCCGTACTTGCGGACCTTGTTTTCAGTGTAATATTTAGTCGGAATCGGATAGCGATAAGCTTTTTCCGGCATAGTTGTATGGAAAGAGGTGTCAAAGACTACCACGCTGGTAATGTCTGGCAGAATTTCTCTAAAAGCACGGATGCCTGCAGCATTGGCTGGATTATGCAATGGAGCCAGAAGAGACAACTCCTCTACCTTTTGAATCACTTCTTCATCAACGAGGGCTGAATCCTTAAAGTGTTCACCGCCAGCCACAACACGATGGCCCACACCGGTAATTTCATCATAAGATTCGATGATATTAAAGCGTTTCAAATCATCCAGCAAAATTTTTACGGCCTGCGTGTGATCTGCAATATCAAGAACCTGCTTTTCTGAACGACCGTCAAACTTCACTGTTGAAATAGAATCCTTGAGACCAATCCGTTCCAGCAAGCCCTTAGCCAATACTTTTTCTTCCGGCATCAAGTAGAGTTGCCATTTTAAGCTTGAGCTTCCTGCATTAATAGAAATTGTTTTCGACATTTCTTCACCTCTTTAAGCGTTTTCAAAATCATTATATCAAAATTTTGTTTGAATTTCACTATCTTTGTACCAGTTTTGAAAACTTTGACGGAATTTAAACATTTCATCATGATCCTGCAAATCCCGCAGAGGATAGATAAAAGGCTGAATGTTATTCGCTTCTTGCTTCCTCAAGACAAAAAGGGTTTTGGCATGCTTGCTGCTTGAGAAAATAGACTCTGGCAAGGTTATCATCGCGATAAACTGAGCCTTGGCGAGGAGCCATTTTTTCAGCAACGGTGCTTGAGCGCTGGTCAAGAGGTCATTCGGCGCCATAAATATAGCATAACCACCTGGCTTTAGATATTTGAGCGACTGCTCCATTAGAAGATGATGGGCATAAGTGTGCTCATCCGAACTAGCCACTTCATAGCGAGAGGCGATACTGTCGTCTGGATAATAACCGACCGGTAAATCACTGATAATGATATCACTCTCTTTCAGAACCTGAGGCCGAACCGCATCACCCTGAGCAAAGTGAGCCTTAGAGTTCATAACCTCTGCAATGCTGGCAGAAAGGTCAATTAATAAATCATCTAGCTCCAGACCTAAGTAGTCAATCTTCTTTTGGGTATGATTGAGAACAGTCTCCGCCAAATTTCCAGTCCCACTGCCGATTTCTAATACATCAGCTTCCTCTCCGTGAGCTAGCTGGTCCAATAAGAAAGTAATCAGAAAACCGATTGTGTCAGGTGTGAATTGATGGTTGACCTGCATGGGCTCCGTCTGGGCAGCCTTCATTAGGATAAACTGATAGGCTCTCCGCCACTCTTCCTTGGTCAAATGCAGAGCGCGGATTTTTTCATCGTTGGTCAGAACCTCTTGTAAATCAGTATCTCCATCTAGGTAAATGCCATTCTGCTCAATCAGAGCATCGTAAAAATTGGTCGCCAGAGTGTTTTGGATATTCTGGACGTTTTCGAGAATCAGAGTATAAGCTTGTTCTATCTTTTCAAAATTCATGGAATCCTCCGTTCATCCTATCATACCAAAAATAAGGCCCTTTTCCAAGATATATAAAATTACAAAGATTTTACAGTTATATTAGTCCGACTTACCAGCTTTGTCCGAAACCGCTCTCTCCTTTTTGTCAATTGCTTTCTTGTCTTCCTTAGCTTTATCCTCATCCTTCTTAGAAATGACAAAAGTAAAAGAATAGGGATGACCGCTGCTGAGCCGACTGCTGATTTCCAGTTCCTGCCCTTCCTTACGGTAGGCCGCCTTGCCTTGCTCAAACTCCATCTCACCGCTATCATCCTTGGCTGTAGCTTTTGTCAGAACTGCCATTGCATAGGCTTCCGTCCTTTCCCTGTTGAAAAGCTGCAAACGCTGACTGCTGACTTGACGGTTGAGATAAAACTGCAGGAGCAGGCTAAAGACTGCGGCCATCAGCAGCGCATACAGTAAAATCCCAGCCTCAACTTTCTTCTTCCACACGATAGACGAACTCCCTCTCTAAGCCTTTTTCAAAGCGAAAATGAAGATGGACAAGCTTACCGTCCTGACGGACGTCAGCTACTTCTAAACCATAAATCATCGGTTGGTAGCCGCGACCACTCTTATCTGTTTTACGGAAATCATCTCCCTTGGATTTACCCAAGGCCAAGTCCCTACCATCCTGTCTGATGTAGATTTTATTGTCTTCAACCTTGTCAAATTGACTTCGCGAAAGCTCCGTCTCCAGTTGGTCGGCAAACAAAAGCCACTCTTGCTGCTGATTATTCTCCTGCTGATGCAGTTCTGAAGATAAGAGCTGGGTCATAGCCTGAAAGACCAGTATTCCACCACTGAGAACCAGCAAGGCTACTAAGGTCTCCAAGAGAGTAAAGGCCTTGACTTTAAGGTTTTTGGACACGGATAACTACCTCCCCTTCGTGATAGACCAGCAGCTGCTTATCTGTCTTAAGCTGACGTACAGTAATTCCGTTGATATGAAGCTCTTCTTGTCCTGTCTGCAGAGCCATGCGAGCTACCCTAAGCACCTCTTCCTGCTGCAGAAGGATCTGCTGCTCCTTACGAGACCGGCTAATCTGTCCCAGAAGCAGACTAGCAATAGCCGCAAAAACTGCCATGGCCACCAGAGCTTCCAGCAGAATGCTAGCCTGAAGCTGTCGTCTTTTTAAACTTTCCATTACCCATATAAAGCTGGTAAACAACTGTCCTGTCCTCCGTCTGAAAAGTAATTTTGCTGAGTGATGAATTCCCGCCAGCCCGGTCAAACAGAATGACCTGCTGCTCATGTTCCTGCAAAGTTTGCGGAAAATCCAGTTCTTGATAGCCATTAGAAATCTGCCGTCCCGAAATCTTCAGAGAAAGCTTCTCATGACCGGCTAAGCTCAACCTCTGCGTCTCCTGGTAGAGCCTCTCAAACTCTAAAAAGAAGAGTTGCTCTTGAACCTGATTGAAACCAGCCCTGACCGAGCCAGACAAGCCCAGTAAGAGAAAACTCACAACAAAAAGAACGAGGAGACTTTCCAGCAGCGTAAAAGCCTTAATTGGCAACCGCTTGAGTTTCGCCACTGTGTTTTCCATAGTAAGCCTTATAAGAATCTGCCTGTTTCTGGCTGATATTTCCTGCGCTGACTAGCTTGCTCAGGCTAGCCTTTTCATTGGTATTCTTCAGTTCATACAGCTCTGCCTGGCTTTCTACTACCTTGACCACCGCTGCAGTTCCTGTATCTGAAACAGCATCTTTTTGCTTGGTCAGATTAGGCACAAAGAGCAGCAAGAGAACGCTGATAACCAGCAAGACAATCAGCATTTCCACAAGGGTAAATGCTTGAACTTTTAAGGTATTAAGTTTTTTCATTACAAATGAACCTCCATATTCTGATAAATGGGCAAGAGCATTGCCGCATAAAGTAAAACAATCACTAAGGCAACAAAAATAAATACTAGGGGCTGAATTAAATTCATGGCTCGGTTGATACGTAGGAAAAATTCCTCCCAAGTCTTTTCAGCATAGACTTCCAGCTCACTGCCTAGCTTGGACTTGACCTCACCATACTCAATCATCAAGGACAATTCTTTCTTAAAGAAAGAATAGCTTGCCACCTTTTCTGCATAGCCCTGACCGCCCTGCAAAGCAACCGCCATATCTTCTCCGATTTCCTGAAAGAGCTGGGAAGGCTGCTCCTGCATAATCGCAAAAATCTGACTCAATTCCAGGCCCTGACCAATCATATTTCCCCATTCACGAGCATAATAAGCAGTCAAGTAAGCCTGCACCAAACGCCCAATAAAGGGCAGAGCTGCTAGTTTGCTGAAAAAACGAATCTTGGATGACTTTCGATAATAAAAGAGAGCCACTGAAATCAAGGCGGCCCAAGCAAGGCTGCTCCACAAAAAGATCTGAGGCAGGTGATTAATCAGCTGAGTAGCTAGATTCTGGCTGTCTAATTGAGGCAGAAGATAGTTGCGCAATCCCAGCATGATAAGGACCAAAAAGCCCAGCAGCATGAGAGGATAGGTCCCTACCTCTATCAATTTTTTCTTAACCTTGGACAGATTTTCCAGATAGGCCTCAATTTTGCCCAGACTAAGTGTCAGATTGCCATGCAGCTCAGATAAGGACAGCTGGGTTACAACACTGTCGGAAAATCCCAGTCGACTGACAATCTCTGAAAAGGACTGACCAGCTGACAAGCCTGCCCGCATTTCAGTGACATATACTTCCTCCAGCAAGGCACTTCGCCTCAGAAAGTCTACAATCTCTGCTAAGTGAAAACCGCTGCTAAAGAGATTATGAAAGAGCTCAATAATCTTTTTCTGCTTAGGCGTAGACAATTTTTTCGGTCTGCCTTTGCTCAGCACTGATATGTCCTTCTGCAAAAAGCTGATCAATCTGCTGATTCCAGACTGCGGCTTCGTGCTCTTGATAGTTTTGACTGACAAAATCAACGACACCTCCTCCCCCAATTAAACGCTGATAACAAACACCTTGCAGCACCATTCTTAGCTCATCCTCGCTAACGCCCAATTCCAAAAGTCGCTCATAGACACCGCGAACACTCTTGGCATGAATCGTTGAAAAGACCGTAGCTCCGGTCAAACTTGCCCGAACCACTGCCCTAGCTGTCTCTCGATCACGGATTTCCCCGATAATCAAGAGATCCGGACGATGTCGCAGAGACAGCTTAATCAGACTGTCATAAGTCATGCCAATGGTTTCGTTCAGCTGCAGCTGCAGCATAGCCTCTTGCTTAATCTCAACCGGATCTTCAATCGACATAACCTGCTGACCAGAAAATTTGAGCTGAGCCAAATGGTACATTAAGGTTGTCTTGCCGCTACCGACCGGACCCGAGAAAAGATAGAGACCGCGAGCCTGAATTTTCTTTCGCAGCTCCGGCAATTGCTCAAACCAAAAGCGCAGCTCCCTGTCTTCGTCATGAAGGAGTCGGATGACCAGACTTTCAAAACCACGGTAATCCCCAACTGACGACAGCCGGATTGAAACCTTGGCTTCCTCGCAGTCATAATCGCAAGACCCAAGCTGACTGCGGCGCTTCTCTCCAACATTCATACCTGCGACAAACTTAAAGTGGCTGATAACAGCTGACAGAAGCTCGAAATCATAAGTTTTTATAAAGCGACGTTCATCACCGATTCTCATATAAAGCTCATAGCAAGTAGTCTTAGGAATGAGGTAAATATCCTGCGCCCCTTCTTGCCGAGCCTGCCTAATCATTTCTTTTGCAATTTCTTGAACCATACATCCTCCTCACCTTACTATTCGCAAAAAATCCAGAAAAAGAAAAAACAGCGGAAGAAACTTAACTTCTAACAAGTTAGGTCTCTTCTGCTGCTCTATTATCAGATTTGCAAAATATATTCTATCGATTTAAAGAGGCTTAGCGGATTTTAGTTTGACTGAGCAAGCTCGGTGCTTTTCAAGGCCGTTCTGCTTAGTATAGCCTGGCCGATACTTGCTCTTAGGAATCTTGCACTCATTCTCCAGCAAAAACAGCGAATGATACTGCTGAACATTCTCATCGCACTCCTCGCACCAGCGCTGATCCTCCGGATCCCAAAAAATTGTCATTAAATCACTGCGGCTCTTATACAAAGGTGACTGGTCTGCCATTTGCAGCCAGCGGTTTTTATAATACTTAAGGGCTTCATAATAATCATCGAACTGCTTTTTTGCAACGATATCCTCTTCCCAGCCATCCAGGAACCACCACGGTTCATAGTCCCCGTACATCTCAATTACACAATACATACTCGTCCTCTCTTTGTACCGTATATTATATATGAATTCTTTGACGAACAAAACTATTTTGCTCAAAATCAGAAAACAAGAACTTTATTGGAACGGAGACAAGCACATCGCTCTTCATAATATGAAGATTAACATCACGTATAGTATTCTTAACCATGTGAACAAATAGTGTTGGTCCATTTACACATAAGACAGATTTATCAGCATCTTTCATATTATAGGCTATATTAAGGTTAATTGATTCAACTCTATTCTTTAAGTTTTTACGAAGTCAAAATGCACTTCATAAAAAAAGTCCTATCTTCACCTGGAGATAGGACTTTTTTATTAGTTCATATTAGTAGATGTAATATCTACATTTTCCTCTATATAAGGAGCTTCGTCGATAATTTCAACTTCATTGACAGCCTGAGGCTCCAAGTTGCGGTAGCGGGCCATACCAGTACCAGCTGGGATAATCTTACCGATGATAACATTTTCCTTGAGTCCGAGCAGATGGTCTTTCTTACCACGGATAGCAGCATCTGTCAGGACACGAGTTGTTTCCTGGAAGGAAGCTGCAGACAAGAAGCTGTTAGTTTCAAGGGAAGCTTTGGTGATTCCCATGAGGACTGGACGAGCTGTCGCAGGTACACCACCTGAGATAACCACATCACGGTTAGCATCTGTAAAGTCTGTAATATCCATGAGAGTTCCCATGAGGAGATCTGTATCTCCTGGATCCATGACGCGCACCTTGCGAATCATCTGACGAACCATTACTTCGATGTGTTTGTCACCAATTTCTACCCCTTGGCTGCGGTAAACTTTTTGTACTTCAGCAAGCAGGTAAGTTTCAACAGACAAGACATCGCGGACAGCCAGCAAGTGCTTAGGCTGGATAGAACCTTCAGTCAAGGCAGCACCACGAGAAACTTGGTCACCCACTTCAACCTTCATGCGGGCTGTAAATGGTACCACATACTCACCTTCGCCAGTTTGGCCTTTAACAAAGACCTTCTTGGTACGAGTAGATGCATCTTCTTCGATAGCAGTAACTTCACCCTTGACTTCAGTGATGACCGCTTCCCCTTTCGGATTGCGGGCTTCAAAGATTTCTTGGACACGAGGGAGACCTTGCGTGATATCGGTATTAGAGGCAACACCACCCGTGTGGAAGGTACGCATGGTCAGCTGTGTACCAGGCTCCCCGATAGATTGAGCAGCGATGGTTCCGACTGCTTCACCGACTTCAACCGCATCACCCGTTGCCAAGTTGATACCGTAACAATGACGGCAGACACCGTGGCGGGTGTTACATGTAAAGACAGAGCGGATTGTCACTTCATCAACACCAGCATTAACGATTTCACGTGCCTTATCTTCTGTGATCAATTCATTTGGACCAATAATGACAGCACCAGTTTCTGGATGTTTAACTGTTTTCTTAGTGTAACGACCATTGAGACGCTCTTCCAGAGACTCGATCATTTCCTTGCCTTCTGTGATAGAAGTGACAAGAAGTCCACGATCTGTACCACAGTCATCTTCACGGATAATCACATCTTGGGCAACGTCAACCAGACGACGAGTCAGGTAACCTGAGTCGGCAGTCTTAAGGGCCGTATCTGTCATACCCTTACGAGCACCATGGGTTGAGAAGAACATTTCCAGAACAGACAGACCTTCACGGAAGTTAGACAAGATTGGCAATTCCATGATACGTCCGTTTGGCGCAGCCATCAAACCACGCATACCAGCCAACTGGGAGAAGTTAGAGATGTTACCCCGGGCTCCAGAGTCCATCATCATAACGATAGGGTTCTTCGGATCTTGATTGGCAACCAAACGTTTTTCAAGTTTTTCACGGGCAGCACGCCATTCAGCAGTTACAGCATTGTAGCGCTCGTCGTCTGTGATCATACCACGACGGAATTGTTTAGTGATTTGTTCTACACGTTTGTGTGATTCTTCAATAATCTCAGCCTTGTCTTCAACAACTGGAATATCAGCAATACCCACTGTCAAACCAGCCAGAGTAGAATGGTGGTAACCCAAGTTCTTCAAGCGGTCAAGAAGAGCAGATGTTTCTGTTGTACGGAAGCGTTTAAAGATTTCCGCGATAATGTTCCCCAGATTTTTCTTCTTAAACGGAACATTGATCTCAAGCTGTTCAATGACTTCCTTGATGTCTTGTCCTGACTCCAAGAAGTACTTAGCTGGCACACCTTCTGTCAAGTTAGCATTAGTTGGCTCTTGCAGATAAGGCAATTCCTCTGGCATGATTGCGTTAAAGAGAATTTTACCAACAGTTGTGATTAAAATCTTATGCTTCTGGTCTTCTGTCCAAGGCTTATTAAGACTGTCCGTTGCAATACCAACACGAGTATGCAAGTGAACATAGCCGTTGCGGAGAGCCATGACCGCCTCATCCATATCCTTGAAAATCATGCCTTCGCCTTCGCGGCCAGCCTCTTCCATAGTCAGATAGTAGTTCCCCAAGACCATATCCTGAGACGGTGTTACGACTGGTTTACCATCTTTCGGATTCAAGATATGCTCAGCAGCCAACATAAGAATACGAGCTTCAGCTTGCGCTTCCTCTGACAATGGTACGTGGATGGCCATTTGGTCACCGTCAAAGTCGGCATTGTAAGCTTCACAGACCAGCGGATGCAAACGCAAAGCTTTACCGTCAATCAGCACTGGCTCGAAGGCCTGAATTCCCAAACGGTGAAGGGTCGGTGCGCGGTTGAGAAGCACTGGGTGTTCCTTGATCACTTCTTCCAGAATATCCCAGATGCGCTCATCTCCACGCTCTACCAAGCGTTTGGCAGCTTTAACGTTCTGCACGATATCGCGAGCAACGATTTCCCGCATGACAAACGGCTTGAAAAGCTCAATCGCCATTTCACGCGGCACACCACATTGATACATTTTCAATGTAGGACCAACGGCGATAACGGAACGACCTGAGAAGTCAACCCGTTTACCTAGCAAGTTTTGGCGGAAACGCCCTTGCTTCCCTTTGAGCATGTGGCTCAGAGACTTGAGCGGTCGGCTGCCTGGTCCTGTGATTGGACGGCCACGGCGACCATTATCAATCAAAGCGTCAACCGCTTCTTGAAGCATCCGCTTCTCATTTTGAACGATGATACCAGGGGCGTTGAGTTCCAGCAAACGAGCCAAACGGTTGTTCCGGTTGATAACACGGCGATAGAGATCATTGAGGTCAGATGCCGCAAAACGACCACCATCCAGCTGAACCATCGGGCGCAAATCTGGCGGAATAACCGGCAGGATATTAAGAACCATCCATTCTGGCTTATTGCCAGACTTGTAGAAGGCATCCAAAACATCCAAACGACGGACAGCCTTGATCCGTTTTTGACCTGAAGCAGTTTTCAATTCTTCTTTGAGGACAGCAATCTCAGCTTCCAAGTCCACTTGTTTCAAGAGGTCTTGAATAGCTTCGGCTCCCATTTTGGCTACAAATGAGCCTGCACCGTACTCGCGTAAACGCTCACGGTACTCACGCTCCGTCATGATTGACTTGTGCTCTAGCGGTGTATCCTTAGGATCAATCACCACATAAGCCGCAAAATAAATGACTTCTTCCAGGGCACGTGGGCTCATATCCAAAGTGAGACCCATGCGGCTTGGAATTCCTTTAAAGTACCAAATATGTGAAACAGGTGCCTTCAATTCAATGTGGCCCATACGCTCACGGCGAACCTTGGCGCGGGTTACTTCAACACCACAGCGGTCACAGACGATTCCTTTGTAACGAATCCGTTTGTACTTACCACAGGCACATTCCCAGTCCTTGGTTGGACCGAAGATCACTTCGTCAAAAAGGCCTTCGCGTTCTGGTTTCAGGGTTCGGTAATTGATTGTTTCAGGTTTCTTCACTTCCCCATAAGACCATGAACGGACCTTGTTAGGAGAAGCTAGGGTGATTTGCATACTTTTAAAACGATTTACATCAACCACTATTTCTTACCTTTCTTCATTTTCTAATCAGTGTGTATTCTTATTCTTTTCCTTCAGCTTCAAAAGCTGCTTTCGCTTCTTGAGCTGCTTTTTCACGCGCTTTTTCAAGATCGTCAACGTGAATCACATCATCATCTTCACCTTCGTCTAGGTCACGCAGTTCTACTTCATTGTCATCTTCATCGAGAACGCGCATATCCAGACCAAGAGACTGCAATTCTTTGACAAGAACGCGGAAGGATTCTGGCACACCTGGTTTTGGAATTGGTTTTCCTTTGGTAATAGCTTCATAAGCCTTCAAACGTCCATTGACATCATCTGACTTGTAAGTCAGGATTTCTTGCAGAACGTTAGAAGCACCGTAAGCTTCCAAGGCCCAAACTTCCATCTCACCAAAACGTTGTCCACCAAACTGAGCTTTACCTCCGAGCGGCTGTTGGGTAACCATTGAGTAAGGTCCTACTGAGCGGGCATGGAGTTTGTCATCTACCATGTGGTGGAGCTTGATCATGTACATGACACCGACAGATACACGGTTGTCAAACGGCTCACCGGTACGTCCATCATAGAGAATGGTTTTAGCATCACTGTCCATACCAGCTTCGCGCACTGTATCCCAGAGATCTTCTGAGCTTGCTCCATCAAAGACTGGAGTTGCAATATGGATGCCCAAGTTACGTGCTGCCATACCAAGGTGAAGCTCCATAACCTGACCAATGTTCATACGAGATGGTACCCCGAGTGGGTTCAGCATGATATCAACTGGTGTTCCATCTGGCAAGTAAGGCATGTCTTCCACAGGAACGATACGGGATACAACCCCCTTGTTTCCGTGACGACCGGCCATCTTATCTCCGACCTTGATCTTACGTTTTTGAGCGATGTAGACGCGAACCAGCATATTAACTCCAGATTGCAGTTCATCACCATTAGCACGGGTAAAGATCTTCACGTCACGAACCACTCCATCAGCACCGTGTGGCACACGCAGAGAGGTATCACGAACTTCACGAGACTTGTCTCCGAAGATAGCGTGCAAGAGACGTTCCTCAGCAGAAAGGTCTTTTTCACCCTTAGGGGTCACTTTACCTACAAGAATATCGCCTTCTTTGACTTCCGCCCCGATGCGGATAATACCCATTTCGTCCAAGTTGCGCAGGGCATCTTCCCCTACGTTTGGGATTTCGCGGGTAATTTCTTCAGGGCCAAGCTTGGTGTCGCGAGTTTCTGATTCGTATTCTTCCAAGTGAACTGAGGTGTAGACATCGTCTTTCACCAGACGCTCACTCATGATAACCGCATCCTCGAAGTTGTAACCTTCCCATGTCATGTAGGCAACGATTGGGTTTTGTCCCAGGGCCATTTCTCCATTTTCCATAGAAGGTCCGTCAGCGATAAAGTCGCCTTTTTCGACAACATCGCCAACTTTCACCAAGGTACGTTGGTTGTAAGCAGTTCCCGAGTTAGAACGGCGGAATTTTTGAATTTGGTAAACATCAAGAGAACCATCTTCACGGCGGACCTCAACCTTGTCGGCATCCGCATAGGTAACCTTACCATCATGCTGGGCAATAACTGCTGCACCAGAGTCGTGGGCAGCTTGGTATTCCATACCAGTACCAACGTAAGGTGCTTTTGGATCGATCAAAGGCACAGCCTGACGCTGCATGTTGGCACCCATGAGGGCACGGTTGGAGTCGTCATTTTCCAAGAAAGGAATACATGCTGTCGCTACGGCAACTACCTGCTTAGGCGATACATCCATGTAGTCTACTTGGTCTGATGGGAATTCTTGGTTATTACCTTGGTGGCGTCCCATAACGATAGGCTCAGCAAAGCCACCTTTTTCATTCAGCTTAGAGTTAGCCTGCGCTACGATAAATTCATCTTCCTCATCAGCTGTCAGCCAAACGATTTCGTTGGTTACTACGCAAGCTTCACGGTCTACCTTACGGTAAGGCGTTTGGATAAAGCCATATTTGTTAAGGTGTCCATAAGAAGACAAGTTATTGATCAAACCGATGTTTGGTCCTTCAGGCGTTTCGATTGGACACATACGGCCATAGTGAGTATAGTGCACATCCCGCACTTCATAACCAGCACGGTCACGTGTCAAACCACCAGGTCCTAAGGCAGAAAGACGGCGCTTGTGAGAAAGCTCAGACAGCGGATTGTGTTGATCCATGAACTGTGACAATTGTGAAGAACCAAAGAATTCTTTAATAGCTGCAGTCACTGGACGGATGTTGATGATTTGCTGTGGAGTTAGTACTTCATTGTCCTGAACAGACATCCGTTCACGAACATTACGCTCCATCCGAGAAAGTCCCAAACGGACTTGGTTGGCCAAAAGCTCGCCAACCGCACGAATACGACGGTTCCCCAAGTGGTCAATATCATCTACACGACCAATACCTTCAGCCAAGTTGAGGAAGTAGCTCATCTCAGCCAAGATGTCAGCTGGTGTTACAATCCGTACCTTGTCAGAAGGATTTGCGTTACCAATGATGGTCACAACGCGGTCTGGATCAGTCGGTGCCACAACCTTGAACTTCTGCAATTCTACAGGATCTGTCAAAACAGCTGAGTCGTTTGGAATATAAGTGATTTTGTTCAAACCATTGTCCAACTGCTCTGCAATGCTGTCAATGACACTGCGAGTCATAACTGTACCAGCTTCAACCAAGATTTCCCCTGTTTCAGCATCTACCAATGGCTCAGCAATGGTTTGGTTCAGCAAGCGTGTCTTGACATTGAGTTTCTTATTAATCTTGTAGCGACCAACTGCTGCCAAGTCATAACGATGCGGATCAAAGAAACGCGCTTCAAGAAGGGAACGAGAACTTTCAGCCGTCTTAGGCTCGCCTGGACGAAGACGCTCATAGATTTCTTTCAGGGCTTCATCTGTACGAGAGTCCATTGGGTTCTTGTGGATATCTTTTTCAATGGTATTGCGCACCAAGTCGCTGTCACCAAAGATGTCCAAGATCTCATCATCACCTGAGAAACCAAGCGCACGCACCAAAGTGGTAAATGGAATCTTCCGTGTCCGGTCAATACGAGTGTAGGCAATGTCTTTTGAGTCTGTTTCCAACTCTAACCAAGCTCCGCGGTTAGGAATAACCGTTGAACCGTAGCCAACTTTTCCATTTTTGTCAACTTTATCGTTAAAGTAAACCCCTGGAGAACGCACCAACTGGGATACGATAATCCGCTCACCACCATTGATAATGAAGGTTCCCATTTCAGTCATGATTGGGAAATCACCAAAGAAGACTTCCTGAGTCTTGATTTCACCAGTTTCCTTGTTAATCAGACGGAAAGTCACAAAGATTGGCGCTGAATAGCTGGCATCGTGGATACGTGCTTCTTCCAGCGTATATTTAGGCTCACGGATTTCATAGCCGACAAATTCCAATTCCATGGTGTCGGTAAAGTTTGAAATAGGAAGTACATCTTCAAAGACTTCCTTCAGACCATGATCCAAGAAATCTTGGAACGAATCCGTTTGGATTTCAATCAAATTTGGTAAATCAAGAACTTCCTTAATTCTTGAAAAACTACGACGGGTACGGTGTTTACCGTATCGAACTTCATGTCCTGCCAAGTTTTTACTCCTTTATGATAAGATACTAAGCCCTTGATAAAGCGAGAAGAAGCGTATCTTTACCTCACGCTTTTTAGAGCGAGTTCTGTGAAATGTTTTCAGAGGAAAATCCCCTGTCATTTACAATGCTGCAAAACAGCCACAATCAGTCCCTTTTGTTTAATTTTCAGAAAAATTAAATTATGATTACATAATTCGTTTTTCCTAAAAATAGGCACAAAAAGAGCAGCTAAATCTGACTTATTCAAGTTTGATTTAACTGCTGTAAGCTTCTATTTGGACAATATTTCAAATAAAGCACACGACAAATTATTGTTATCATTATACCTTATTTAGCTAGAAATTGCAAGGATCTCATCCGCTTTCTGAAAAGTTAAAAACTGTTCCGGATGAGCTAGTTCCTCATCGATTAATTCTAGAATTTGAGCCAGAATTAGAACCGCCCAGAATAGCTGACCAAGCTTTTTGATAATCCGAATCTGATGCCCCGATACCAAAACGGTAGGTCGTGGTTGGAGCACCGTTTTTAGCCCAATAGCTAGGCACTGTAGGACCACTGAGATTAACAGAGCGGCCGTTTACCGTTACTGTACCTGGCTTTTCTCCTGTAGACTTGAGTACATCAGACTTAATCACACTCGGATCAAGAGTGAACTTATCACCAACACCCCAGGCATTTGGATCTGCCTGATAGATGGCATCTACCATATAAGCCATGTAGGAGGCGTTATTGTTATAACCAGTCAACGCCGCCATAGAACTATTATCATCATGACCAATCCAGCCTCCCAAAGTCAACTTTGGAGTAGAAAGCATCAGCCACATATCACCATTACTATTAGTCGTCCCAGTCTTACCAATCCAGTCGGCTCCAGCCAAGGTTCCGTTGACCTGACTGATTCTGGATTTATAGGTCGTAGTCGCTCCAGAATTGATAACCCCCCGCATGAGCTCCTGCATAATCGTAGCTGCTGCCGGGCTGTATACCTGAACAGGATTCGTCTTATGCTGGTAAATCACCTTGCCGTCTCTGTCTGTGATTTTTTCAACCATGTATTTTTTCTGGTAGGTTCCATTATTAGCTAAGGTTTGGAAACCATTGGTATGCTGAGCTACAGATACTTCTATTCCCCCGCCCATTGGGAGACTCTCAATGCTGTAGTCATCGATGTAATAGCCCATTTTTTCCATATAGCCACGGACATTGACACCTTTTTCGCGTAATCCGCGGTAAGTCCAATAAGCCGGGATATTCCAAGAAGTATTAAGCGCTTCTTGCAGGTCCATCATGGCTGTACCACGGCTGTCTACGTGCATGATTGGATCGCCGCTTGAAAAGTTAGTTGGATAATTGGAAAGAACGCTGGCGCTGCCCATCAGACCTTGGTCAATAGCAATCCCATAAGCCAGAATCGGCTTAATAGTCGAACCCGGTGAGCGTTCCGTATCAAAGGCATGATTGTTCTGATTGGAAGCATAGTCTCTGCCTCCTACAAAGCCAATCACAGCACCTGTTTTATTATCCAAGAGGACATTTCCCACTTCAACTGCACCAGTCCCGTCATCCAAGACGCCACCATAGTTGGCTACTGCATTTTGCATAGCGGTATGGATTTTTTTATTGATAGTAGTGGTAACTGTGTAGCCACCTTCACGTAATTCCTTATCTGCTAACTCCTTATAAGATTTAACTGTAGCATTATTCTTCAATTCTTGTTGAGAAACATTATCCCGCTGAATCAAGTACTCGTACATGGTCTGCTGAGCTTCTTCAATCGCTGTGTAATAAAGGTAGCCATGCGAAGATTTTTCCGAGCTTTCAGAAGGCTTGAAATCCTTGGTCAAGTCGTAGTCCTTGTACTCCTTGTACTCTTTTTCGCTTAGATGGCCCGTCCGATACATATTATAGAGCACATCCTTGGCACGTTCCAAGCCCAGAGCCATATCCCCTGCACTCTTGAGACTGCCATCGGCTGCATAAGGCGAATAAACAATTGGACTCTGTGGCAAGCCGGCAATAAAAGCAGACTGGGGCACTGTCAAATCCTTAGCAGAGACACCAAAAATTCCTTGAGCAGCTTCTTCCACACCAGCGATATTCTGCCCCTTATTATTGCGCCCGAAAGGCGAAACGTTCAAGTAGGTCGTCAAAATATCATCCTTGGACATGTAACGCTCCAAAGCCAGCGCATCAACAATCTCCGCTGCTTTCCGCTTGAAGGTCGGTGCATCACCCACCACCTGCTGCTTAATCAACTGCTGAGTAATAGTTGAACCCCCGCTGGACGAGCCAACTCCGACAACAGAGCCGAGTGTAGCCCGAAGCACAGCCTTAGGCACCACTCCGTTATGCGTTTCAAAATTCTCATCCTCTGTAGCGATAACGGCTTTTTTTACATTTTCAGAGATGGCGTCACTCTTAACCGGGATGCGGAGCAAATCATTGTCCACTTCTGCAATCAAGCTGCCATCAGCATAGGTAAGCTTAGAAATACCAGAGATATTATTCACCTGCTTGACCAGCTCTTCTTGCTTGGGCACTTCAACCTTACTGAAAAGACTAGCTGCATAGCCTACCCCAATCCCAGCACCGATTACGCCACCGAAGAAGATAAACACAAAAGCCATATTCATCAGAAGTTTAAAAGTCCGTAAGAAAACAGCAAAAACATCACCGATAGACCAGCCATTGTTGCCACTAACGATCTTCTTGCTCCATTCTGGAAGATGTATTTTTTTGATAAACTGCTGGGCTTTTCCCCAGAACTCTTTTAATTTTTCTATTAATTGTTCCAAGCTTGATTCTCCTTGTTATCTTCCCATTATACCAAATATCTATGATTTATTTCAAGGAAACATTGCTATTTAAAAGCTTTATGATACAATAGAGTAACATAAATTTAAAATATAGATAAGCCAATTTATTGGCTTTTAGAATAGGAGAGACATGATGCACATTTTTGATGAGCTAAAAGAACGTGGCTTGGTATTCCAAACCACTGATGAAGCAGCTTTACGCAAGGCCTTAGAAGAAGGACAAGTCTCTTATTATAGTGGATACGATCCGACCGCTGACAGCCTGCACCTTGGCCACTTGGTAGCCATTCTGACCAGCCGTCGCTTGCAACTAGCCGGACACAAACCCTACGCTCTGGTCGGAGGAGCAACTGGATTGATTGGTGATCCATCCTTTAAGGATGCAGAACGCAGCCTACAAACCAAGGAAACTGTGGAAGGCTGGGTGAAATCTATCCAAGATCAGCTTTCTCGCTTTCTGGACTTTGAAAAGGGTGATAATAAGGCCGAAATGGTCAACAACTATGACTGGTTCAGCAGCATCAGCTTTATCGACTTCCTGCGCGATGTCGGCAAATACTTCACTGTCAACTACATGATGAGTAAAGATTCTGTCAAGAGCCGGATTGAGACAGGGATTTCCTATACAGAATTCGCCTACCAGATCATGCAAGGATATGACTTCTATATCCTCAATCAAAATCATGGTGTAACCCTGCAAATCGGTGGTTCTGACCAGTGGGGCAATATGACAGCAGGTACAGAACTCCTGCGCCGCAAGGCTGACAAGACTGGCCATGTGATGACCGTTCCGCTCATTACCGATGCTACTGGCAAAAAATTTGGTAAGTCAGAAGGTAATGCTGTCTGGCTCAATCCTGACAAGACTTCTCCTTACGAAATGTATCAATTCTGGATGAATGTCATGGACGCAGATGCTATCCGCTTCCTGAAAATCTTCACCTTCCTGTCCTTGGATGAGATTGAAGAAATTCGTCAGCAGTTTGAAGCAGCACCACACGAACGCTTGGCTCAGAAAGTCCTAGCTCGCGAAGTGGTCAGTCTGGTTCACGGTCAAGAAGCTTACCAGGAAGCCCTCAACATCACTGAGCAGCTCTTTGCTGGAAATATTAAAAACCTATCTGTCAAGGAACTCAAACAAGGTCTGCGCGGCGTGCCTAACTATCAGGTCCAGGTAGAAGACAACCTCAATATTGTAGAACTGCTTGTGACAGCCGGCGTGGTAAACTCAAAACGTCAAGCCCGCGAAGACGTCCAAAACGGCGCTATCTACCTCAATGGTGAGCGCATCCAAGATTTAGACTATGTCCTCAGCGACTCAGATAAACTGGAAGACGAGCTGACAGTTATCCGCCGCGGTAAAAAGAAATACTTTGTCCTGACCTACTAAAGATAAAAAATCCGATTACCTGAATCGGATTTTTCTATGTCTTACCAAAAAGAAGTCATTCAGCTATATAAAAACAATAGAAAGAGAGCGACTATGAAACCAAAACTCGCCCGTTTTGCCCAAGCTCCGGCTCTGTCCTGTCCACTCTGCCAGCAAAGTTTGGCTATGGAAGAAAACAGCCTCAAGTGCGCCAATCGCCATTCCTACGATATATCCAAATTCGGTTATGTCAATCTAGCTCCTCAAGCTAGACAAGCTAAAGACTATGACAAAACAAGCTTTCAAAATAGGCAAGTCATCTTGGAAGCCGGCTTTTATCAGCATATCCTAGATGAGTTGCAGGATCTGCTGCAGACTCTGCCTGAAGAACAGACCATTCTGGACGTCGCTTGCGGAGAGGGCTACTATGCTCGAAAAATTCAGGAAAAATTCCCCAACAAAGAAATTTACGCTTTTGATTTATCCAAAGATTCTATCCAGTTAGCTGCCAAAAGTGATCAGAGTCTTGCTGTAAAATGGTTTGTTGGTGATTTGGCACACTTGCCCGTTCAGGATCAAAGCATGGATGTCTTACTGGACATCTTCTCACCCGCCAACTATCATGAATTTCAGCGAGTATTGAAAAAAGAGGGACTCATCATCAAAGTCATCCCAACAGAAAATCATCTGAAAGAAATTCGTCAAAAAGTTGCTCAATATCTGGACAAGAAAGATTATTCTAATCAACATATCATCCAGCATTTCCAGAAACACTTTGTCATCCTATCTAGAAAGACCGTAGAATCAACCCATACTCTGCATTCTGAGGAGAAAACTGCCCTGCTGCAGATGACTCCTTTACTCTTTCATGTTGAAAAAAATCTAATCAATTGGGAGCAGCTTACACATGCCACCATTTCAGCTGAGATTCTTATCGGAAAACTAAAAGAAGAAAAAATCTAAGCTCCTTTCAGTAAAAAATGATGTTATAACAGCCATTTTAAAAACGCAGACTGTCCTGTCTGCGTTCTTTGTTTATCAACTGATTAATAGACTGTCTTCTCTGTCTCTGGATCAAAGAAGTGCGCTTTATTGAGGTCGAAGCCTAGGTCAATACCTGCACCAGTTTCTAGGTAATCGCGTGAATCCACACGCGCTACAAACTCACTAGAACCCACTTGGCAGTAGAGATGAGACTCTGCTCCCAGTAATTCTGAAACAGAAATCTTGGCATGCACAACTGAATTCGGGAAAGTTTCCAAGAAAGCAGCTTCCGCATTGATATCTTCCGGACGAATACCGAAGATTAGCTCCTTGCCCTCGTATCCTTTCTCCCGCAGAACCTTAAGAGCTCCTTCTGGCACAGTCAAGCGCAGTCCTTCTGCGACAATCTCATTCCCTTCAAGCTTAACTGGGATGAAGTTCATAGCTGGGCTGCCGATGAAGCCAGCAACGAACTTATTAACTGGGTTGTTATAGACTTCCTGCGGCGTACCAATCTGCTCCACTCGACCAATCGTTCCAGTTCCAGCAGGATTCTTGGTCGCTGACATGATAACGATACGATCCGCCAAGGTCATAGCTTCAGTCTGGTCATGGGTAACATAAATAGTTGTTGCACCGATACGGCGGTGAATCTTGGCAATCTCCGCCCGCATAGAAACACGCAGCTTAGCATCCAAGTTAGACAAAGGTTCATCCATAAGGAAAACCTTTGCATCACGAACGATAGCGCGTCCCATAGCTACCCGCTGACGCTGACCGCCAGACAAGTCGGCTGGCTTACGTTGCAAGAATTCCTTCAAGCCTAGGATTTCTGCTGCTTCGTTGACCCGTTTGTCAATATCTTCCTTGCTGTACTTGCGCAGCTTGAGACCAAAAGCCATATTGTCGTAGACAGTCATATGCGGATAAAGGGCATAGTTCTGGAAGACCATAGCGATATCACGGTCTTTGGGTGCCACATCATTAACCACTGTACCGTCAATAGAGGCAGTTCCTTCAGTGATGTCTTCAAGACCTGCAATCATACGCAGCGTAGTTGATTTCCCGCAACCAGACGGACCGACAAAAACGATAAATTCCTTGTCCTTGATATCAAGATTGAAATCTTCCACTGAGTAGTGGTCGCTGTTGGGATATTTTTTATAGATATTTTTCAGATTTAATTCGACCATAATAAGCCCCTTCTTTTGAATAAAAATATTTTCTTTCACGCTCTCGTTTGCAAAGCGCTTTCACATTGTCCATTATATCGTTTTTTTTTGACTTTTTCAAGCACTTTTAGTAAAACGTTTGCATAATTTTAAAAAACAACCTAAAAAGGCTGTTTCTTTGATTCTATGATAAAAAATCTTACTCAAGGCTTCTTTTTAAAGAATAGAATTAGCACCCCTATCAAACTGGCTCCAAACAAGAAGTAGAAAATATTTTCTACACTACTTGTTGAAGGCAATTGCGATTGATTAGCTAATATAGATAAAGCTTCAACTTTTGGGGTGTTCATCACCTGATCATTATGCTTGTCCTTAGTCACTTGAGAATCTTTATAGCTACTCAACAGAGAGAGCTGCTTATCTAGAAGCTCTCTATCAATCTTAGAATTAGCTGAGCAAAAAGACGACAACATCACTTCTTGATTATCTCGGCTTTCTTCTTTTGTTATAATATGACAACTAAAGATTAAATCATCAGCTGCCAAAACTCTAGGACTATCAAAACTAGTAAATAATAACACCAAACTTAAAATCAGCAATAAACAAGTACTTTTTCTCTTTTTCTCCATATAAATCTCTCCCTATATACAACTAGCTGCTCATAAAAATATGACAACAATTACCAGTATAACAAAGGAATTTACACGGTGTCAATCAATATGCTTGTTTTTAGAAAAATATTACTAGTTAGTTTTAAATATCCAAAATAATGGATATTTTTACACTTTGTAAACTTTTTTTCTAAAAAATAAGAGGTATTTCCTAGATTATTTCATTTTTAAACAGTAGAATGGAATAGGAGGGCAAATTTATGACGCTTCACACCAGAAAAAGGATATTAGATGCTTTTTTTACATTAGCTGAACAAAATCCGACCAAAGTTCGTTTCACCTTTACAGATATAGCAAAAACTGCTGATTTATCAAGACAGGCAATCTATAAACGGCATTTTAATAATGTCAACGAAATTATTGATTACATACATGAAAAGTTGAATGATGAATTTAATCAAGCTTGTAGCCAGTACAAATTTACTTCTTCAAATCCCTTTCTCTCTTTTTCAGAAACCATTCTCCCCATAATATACAGAAATAGAGATTGGATTAGAACACTCTATACTACTTCAGTAGACCCCTTTTGGAGTGATTTTATTATCTCTTATTTCACTGATTGGATTTCTCAAAATATCAAACTTGATGACACAAAGCTAGATATGCCTAGCGAGATAAGTAACACTCTTCTTGCCAAATGTTTTAACTTACTTATCGAAAACTGGATTACTCAGACTTATCCACTATCTTTAGAAAAATTCTCAAATATTTTCCTTAACCTAGTTTCTTCACCGCTTACTAGTTTCACTATTCCTAACAGTCAAACTAAGTCTTCAAATAAAATTATTATCAAAAAGCCATCTCGCAGAAAGACAAAGAAGTAAAAAGAAGTAAAGGGAGCAGTTTCTATATTTGAGACTGTTTTTTAAATTTTTCAAAAATTTTAAGAAATAAATAGACAAATAGTCAAGAAAATGCTATCATTTAATTGACAATCAGTTAACTTAAAAAGGTAGATTATTAATGAAAGAAGGTAAATATGCCACAAGATACTAAAAACAAAGTCGTTAATGCCTTAATTGAGCTGGCAGAACAAAATCCAGAAAAATCTTACTTTACTTTTTCTGAAATCGCTAAGCAAGCTGGATTATCTAGACAAGCAATTTATAAAAAACACTTTAGTAACGTTGAAGAAATTATTGAGTACATCCGTCAAAGTATCATGGCTCCATTTATCCCTCTGTATGAGAGCTATGCTGAAGGAAGTAAAGAAAATCCTTTAATCTTCTTTGCTCAACATATGATTCCTGCCATCTACGAACATAGACATTGGATGAAAGTTCTTTATACAACTGCTATTGATCCTTTCTGGAGAGAGTATATTTCTAGTTTCTTTACACAATGGGTAAAAGACAATCTAGATATCGATGCAAAAAAAATGGGAATTCCTCAAGAGATGGGAACAGAAATTATCGTAAAATGGATTAATTCGCTTATTGAAATATGGATTATCAAAGAAGAACCTATGCCCTCAGAAGATTTTGCACAATTATTTCTATCAATCGTTTCAACACCTATGGCTCAATTTGTTAGTTCGCACAGCGAGCCCTAGTTCAACTCAAAATTATGAAGCCCGCCTTGTTTAGGTAGGCTTTTTTTGTCTGTAAAATTTCTTACTCTCCCAAAGAAAAGAGAGCAGATAGTCTTCTGCTCTCGTCAACATATAAGCTATAAAATTAAGCACCAAGCTTCGTTTAATCTACTCGATAATAGAAGCTGCCTTGTTCGTCAAAGCTATTCAGGCCAACACCTGTCCAGATTCTATCTTGACCAACATCTGAACTATCTGTAAAGTTTTCCTTGTCTGCGACCTTAACTCCCTTGGGAAGAAACTCAATCAGAAAACCTCCACTTTCTCCCCCGTAGACACCGCCAGCAGCAGTCCCATAGTCTGTCAGAGAAGCTCCATACAATTCATAACCACTTGAAACCAAGCCCTTTTCCTCAAAAACAAGCTGGTTGCCAGAAGCATCCTGCCAGGTTCCTTTAACGCTGGCATAATTACCATTTGCAAGTGCGGAAATGTCCATCGCTTCTTTCTTTTCCTTAGTTTTTTCTGTGCTCGCACTCTCTGAGCTAGTGCTACTAGCCGCTGAAGATGCTGTTGCAGTTGATTGACTGGATGCCTGCTCCACAGAACTTGTTACTGAGCCAGTACTGCTAGTAGGCGTCTCTGATTGATTCGTAGCGCTGCCCTTTGAACAAGCTGTCATAGCTAATAAAGCAGCTCCTGCTAGTAAAAAAGGTAAAGCTTTTTTCTTCATTTTTCTCCTCTTTCTCACGGTAAGATAAAACATGTGATTAGTAACATTATAGATTATTTTATCGCTTTTTACAAGAAGAAGTCTAGCAACTGGGCAGGCGCAAAACTACTGACTTTATTCATTCAGCTTCTGCCACATCCAGAACCCTGTAGATTGTTTTTGCCAGAGCTGCTTCATAATCTGATGCACCATAAGGCTTATCAGTCGTGACGTGGGCTGCCTGCTTTTCTAGGTCTACCGCCACATCTGACACTTCCTCCATAGATAGGAAGTGCTGGGTGACGTGTTTGACACAGTTTTGACAAGATAAGTTTTCTAATTGGACTATTTGTTTCATAGATTCATTCCTCCGTATATTTCTTTATTTTAAAGCGTCCTAGACGCAGAGCATTGACGACAACCGACACTGAGCTTAAGCTCATGGCCAGACCAGCCAACATAGGATTGAGCAAGGGACCGCCGAAAAGATGCAATAGCCCCATAGCAATCGGAATACCTAGTGTATTGTAGGCAAAAGCCCAGAAGAGATTTTCCTTGATATTACGAATGGTCGCCTGGCTGAGCTTGATAGCCTTGACTACATCCCGCAAATCACTATGCATGAGCACTACATCTGCTGACTCAATAGCCACATCGGCGCCAGAGCCGATGGCAATTCCAACATCTGCCTGGACCAGAGCCGGCGCATCATTGATACCGTCTCCTACCATAGCCAGTTTTTTCCCAGCTTCCTGTAAGTTCTTGATAGCAGCGGCCTTCCCATCTGGCAATACACCTGCGATGACTTTTTGGATTCCAGCTTTCTGGGCAATAGCTGTCGCTGTTTCTTCACGATCTCCTGTCAGCATGATGACTTCCAGCCCCATAGACTGGAGCTCCTGCACTGCCTTCAGGCTGCTAGACTTCATCTCATCTGCTACCGCTAAAATACCAGCTAGCTGTCCATCTACTGCGACAAACATGGCTGTCTTCCCTTCTTGGGAAAGCTCCAACAACTGTTCTTGAAAGACACTGCTGTCAATGTTCTTGTCTTTCATCAATGACTCATTTCCCACTAGAAGCTGTTTGCCCTCAACCTGAGCTGACAAACCTCGTCCAACCATAGCCTCAAAATGACTGACAGGCAGTAAGTCAAGCCCCTCCTCTTCAGCTGCTTCTAAGATAGCCTGAGCCAAAGGATGCTCAGAATGCTGCTCAGCACTGGCTATTAGCTGCAATAAGTCAGAGCGATTAAAATCACTCAAAGGTAACAAATCCGTCAGACTGGGCTTACCAACCGTAATCGTCCCAGTCTTATCAAGAACAATAGTATCCAGCTGATAAGCTGCTTCCAAAGCTTGCCCAGACTTAATCAGAATCCCATTTTCAGCTCCTTTACCAGTCCCGACCATGATGGCTGTCGGAGTAGCTAACCCCAGCGCACAAGGGCAGGCAATGACCAGAACTGCGATAAAGATTGACAGAGAAAAGCTAAGACTCTCACCAGCCAGAAAATACCAGCCAAGCGCGGACAAAGTAGCCAAGCTCAGCACGATTGGGACAAAATAGAGCGAAATCTTATCGGCCAAAGCCGCTATCGGAGCCTTAGACCCTTGCGCTTCCTCCACTAATCTAACAATCTGAGCTAAGGTCGTATCCGAACCCACCCTAGTTGCTTGGTAGTCAATACTACCATTTTGATTGATTGTTGCACTGGTAATGGTATCGCCGACCTTCTTTTCAATCGGGACACTTTCACCAGTCATCATGGACTCATCCACAAAGGTCTGCCCCTCCGTCACAAGGCCATCTACCGGCATACGCTCTCCAGGCTTAATACGGATAATGTCTCCAACTCGGATATCCTCTGTATCAATGGTCACAGCCTCACCATAACGAATCACTGTCGCCTGACTAGGTACTAGCTCAAGTAGAGACTGAATCGCCTGAGACGTTCGACCCTTGGCAGAACTTTCCAGATATTTACCCAGAAGAACCAAGGTAATAATCACTGCAACAGACTCAAAGTAAAGCTGATGAACAAAGGGATGATGACCTAGAAAAACCTGACTGACAGAGTATAGACTGTAGAAAAATGCTGCGCTGGTTCCCACCGCAATCAAACTATCCATATTAGGATGCCTCTTGATAAGATTGCGAAATCCCCTCTGATAGAAACCACGACCAATCCACACAGCAGGCAGAGTCAAAAGTAGTTGTGACAGAACGAAGACCAAAGGGTGCGCCATATGGTCCAAGAAGCTGGGCAGAGGAAGACCGACCATACTTCCCATAGAGATATAAAGTAAAGGCAGAGCCGTAATCAAAAGAATCAGTAACTCTTGTTTCTTTTTTTGCAATTTCTGAGCTTTAATCACAGCTTCTTTGCTTACATCAGACGGTTTGTCTTTTCCTTTTTCTTCTGCATGATAACCAGCCTCGGCTACAGCATCCAGCACTTGCTGGCTGTCAAATCCTGCCTTAGGCAGCAAACTGAGACGTTCTGTCGCCAGATTGACACTGACATCTTCGACCGTTTCCAAGTCCTTGACCGCCATCTCTACCGTCATAGCACAGGCAGCGCAGGTCATGCCTGAGAGCTTGTATTCTTTCTTCTCACTCATCAATGCGTCTCCTTTCCGTGACCGCAACGACATTGGCCTTGTGGGCAGTCGCATTTGACTTCCAAAGGAGCCGAGGCTCTTTTCTTATCAATGACCTGACTGAGCCGCTCCAAGTCCCCTTGACTGAACTGACTTCTCTCAATCATCGAAATCAAAAGGTCTCCATGTTTAGTATTACAGATATTGTCAAAAAGCGCCTGCCATGTACTTTCCAGATGGTCCGCTTCTAAAATCCGAGCATCGTAGTAAAACTTGCCCTCGATTTTTTCCATAGCGATAAATTCTTTGGTCTTCAGACGATTCAAAAGAGTCTTGATGGTTGCCGGTTTCCAGGAAAAATCGGCTTCCAACCGCGCTATAATCTCTGTACTGCGACTGTGTGGATAGGCCCATAGCACGCGCATCACTTGCCATTCTGCTTGGCTAATATTTTGCTGTTCCATTGTTTAACACTCCCTTATCATTTACATTTGTAATCCAACTCTTTATTAGTTTACATTTGTAATCGTAATTTGTCAAGTATTTTTATCGTCATTTCCTAATATACAAAAAAAGAAGGCGGGATAGTCCCGTCTTCTTACTTTATTTATATTAATGCGCCAACATCTCTTGGGCAATTTCTTGACCGGTCAATTTACTTGGATAGTAGGTTGGCCAGTTTTCCAGCTCGTCAAAGAGTGCTTCCTGGCTCTCGCCACCATAGAAGATGTGGAAATGAGCTGCCTTGGTCGGTGCAATGTTATGGTCGCTAAACTGAACATACTTGTACTCCCCAGCATCCTCGTCTGTCGCTTCAAACATAAAGCGAACTCCACGATTTCCCTTAGAGTAAGTCAGAGTGTGCTTACCAACGTATTTATAAGTATATTTCTTGGATTTTCCATCTACCACAAATTCCATAGTCTTGTCTGTGATATTGATATTGGAAACATCTGTTTTGTAGCCCTTGTCATAGTAGTCCTTGTATTCAGCTGCCGTCATTTTCCCAGTCAGCTTAGCCTTGTAGTCAAAGACTTGATCCAGGGTACCGTCTTTCAGATAAGGGTAAACAGACTGCCACTCGCCAGCATAGTCCGACAAAGTACGATCCTTGACGGCACTGTCTTCAAAGTAGCCGTTTTGGACTGTCTTATCGTCTTCTTCTTTCTCGGCTGCAATCTCCGCTCCCTCTTGGTCAGTTGTCTTCTTGAGAGTCTTTAGATTGTCCTGCATGATAGAAACATAGTCTGCTCCGTCCTTGGTCTGCTCTTCAGTCAAGCTTTCCAGCGGATTCAGGACATCAAGTTCTACTCCTGTTTCCTTAGCTAATGTAGAAGCCAAAGCCTGGGAAGCATTTTCTTCGAAGTAGATATACTTGATTTTATTTTTCTTAATATACTCGGTCAATTCAGCCAAGCGGGAAGCGGATGGCTCACTGTCTGGTGAAAGTCCAGAAATTGGTACCTGCTTCAAGCCATAGTCCAATGCTAGATAGTTAAAGGCTGCGTGCTGAGTTACAAAGCTCTTTTGCTTGGCGTTGGCCAACCCATCTTCATATTCTTTATCCAAGGCTTCTAGCTTCTTGATATAAGCCGCTGCATTTTTCTCAAAAGCCGCTTTCTTGTCAGGATAAGACTTGCTCAAGCTATCACGAATGTGCTCCACCATTTTAATAGCCCGCTTCGGAGATAACCAAACATGGGGATCATAGGCATGATGATGCCCCTCTTCACCATGGTCGTGGTCTTCTTCCTCTTCACCACCAGGCAGCAAGAGCATATCTCCTGTCGCCTTGATAACCGTTTCTTCCTTATTTTTCAAGGTTTTTAGCAAATCTGGAACCCAAGTCTCCATGTTTTCATTTTCATAGACAAAGGCATCTGCATCCTGAATCGTCGCAACTGCCTTAGCTGAAGGTTCATAATCATGCGGCTCTGTACCAGCCCCGATTAGAAGTTCAACATTGGCCTCATCTCCAGCCACTTGCTTGGTAAACTCATAAACAGGATAAAAAGTCGTGACAATATTGAGCTTGCCATCTGCATTTTTTTGATTGGAACAAGCTACTAAGAAAATACTCAGTAAGCCTGCTAATAGTAAGCTAATTTTTTTCATTTTCTGCTCCTATTTCATAAATTTTTTGACCAGATTGACCAGCAAGAACAAGCTGACGAAAATAATCGTAATGCTAGCACTAGCTGGCGTCTCTGCATAGTAAGAAATATAAAGTCCGGCAATCATACCAAAAAAGCCGATGGCATTTGCCAGCAAAATAACCGACTTGAAATTTTTCCCAATCCGCAAGGCAATACTGGCCGGCAAGACCATGATGGTCGAAACCAGCAAGGCTCCCGCAGCTGGAATCATGAGGGCAATCGCAACACCCGTCACGATATTGAAGAGAATAGACATGGTCCGCACCGGCAACCCATCCACAAAGGCCGTATCCTCATCAAAGGTCAAGATGTACATGGGGCGAATGAAGAGGAAGGTCAAGACAAGCACCACAGCAGCAATAACAAAGAGAGAAATCACCTGTTCCATACTGATAGTCACAATGGAGCCAAACAGATACTGATCCAGACTCATTGAGCTAGAACTCTTACCCTTACTCATAACAATCAAGGAAATAGCTAAGCCGGTTGACATGAGAATGGCTGTCCCGATTTCCATAAAATTCTTATAGATAGTTCGTAGATACTCTAAAAAGACTGCTGCGACAATGACGACAAGCACCGTTGTGAGAGTGGGCGATAGTCCAAGAACCAAACCAAAAGCTACACCTGCCAATGAAACGTGACTGAGCGTGTCACTCATAAGGCTCTGCCGACGTAAAATCAGGAAAGTCCCCAAAATCGGTGAGAAGAGGCTCATGGCAATAACTGCCAAGAAGGCCCGCTGCATAAAATCATAGGAAAATAGATTAAGCATGGCTCACCTCCTGTCCATTGTCGCTTTCATGCACATTGAAACAGCGCCAAGGTGAGTCCTGATTACGGACCAGGTGAATGTTGCGGTCAGCATATTTACGAACTTCTTCCGGATCGTGTGTAATCATCAAGACAGCTTTTCCATGCTTGTGAGCACTATGGTGCATGAGCTTGTAAAATTCATCCTTGCTGCCTGCATCCATTCCTGTTGTCGGCTCATCTAGGACAAAAATATCCGGATCCGAAGCAAACATCCGAGCAATCACAGCTCTCTGCTTTTGCCCACCAGAGAGAGAACCAATCCTCTTATCCCGATGTTCCCACATTCCAACTGACTCCAGACTAGCCTTGATATGCTCTTCATCATGCTCATTCAAACGACGAAACCAACCCTTATGCGGATAACGTCCCGACTTGACAAACTCATATACCGTACTAGGGAAACCTGCATTAAAACTAGCAATCTGCTGAGGTAGATATGCAATCCGCAGTTTCTTGCCTTGCACATTAGTCTTGGAAATCTTCACTTCCCCATACTTAGGTTGCAAAATACCCAAACTAGCCTTGATAAGTGTCGTCTTAGCAGCTCCATTTTCCCCCGTCAAAGTTACAAACTCCCCACTGTCTAGAAAATAATGAATATGCTCCAGCACAGGCTCCTTGTCATAGTAAAAGGAAAGATTATCGACTGTGATATATCTCATTTGCCGATCTCTCCCACTAAGGCTTCCAAAAACTTCGCAATTGTCGCCTGTTCACTAGCAGAAAACTGCTCAGCCAATTTTTGATAAATCTCCAAAGTATGCGCGTGATGATGCTGGTGTTCCTTTGCAATCGGCTGAGCTAACTCAGTCAAACGGTAAAAGGTAACCCGTGCATCTCTCTTATCTTTAAAAGCTTGCAGCATCTCTTGCCGAACCAAAGATTTCACAGCCTTGGTCACAGCAGCTTGACTTACATTCAGTATTTTTGCCAAATCAGAATTTGTCAAAGATTCCTCAGATAAAAGCATCAAAATATGCTCCTGCGTATTGGTTAAAGGCACATCACTCGTGCAAGAACCTATCAGAATCTCATGCTGATTTTCTGCTTTCAAAATAACTTCATTTAAAAATTGATCGATCTTCTGCGCTAAATGAGTCATTCCTTCCCTCCTTCTCTTAACCAGTTAAAGCTTTACTGGTTAATTATACCACAAAACAGAAAAGAGTCAAGAATTTTCAGTAAATCCACTTGACCCTTTCACATTACCAGAATTGAAATAAGTAAAACTTCCACCTCTCTACCCAAGATTACAAAAATACTCGCAGCAAGGCCACCAAGACTACACCAAATACAACAGTTGCAATTAAGTTCTTATACTTAAAAGCCACATAGCTAGTCGGAAAAATGGCAATTAAATCCAGCCATTTAAAACTCGGCAGCTGACCTATTTTAGCATTGGTGACACTGGACAGGATTAGGGCAAAGATAATGGAAACTGGCAGATATTTGAGGAAACGCTCTACCATGGGCGGAAGCCCCTTGTACTTGACTAGGATAAAGGGCAAAACCCGCGGAATCCAAGTGACCAGGGCTGACAAAAGAATGGCCAGCAAAATATACTTACCTATCATCCAAGATCACCCCCACCATACAGCCTAGCAAGGTTGCAAAAAGCACCGCCAGTGAATTTTGAAGCAGCATGGTCAGGAGCAAGTAGGCAAGGCCCACCACACCCAAGACGAAAAAGAGCTTCTTTATCTTGACCCGTCGCAGCATGATTGTAAATTGAGAGGAGAAAATACCAATAAACATGGCGACTAGGGCAAAGTCTAGGCCAAAGCTCTCAGGATTGGGCAGAAGGGCGCCGAGGGCAGTTCCTAAAATAGTACCCAAAATCCAAGAAGTATAACTCATGAAATTGTTACCCATCATCCAGCTAGCCGAAATCTCTTCTGTATGCACCTGCTCTCCCATCAAGACCCCATAAGATTCATCCGTCAAAAAAGAGCCAATGACAATATTCTGCATCAAGCTAGCCTTACGAAAAAGGGTCGATGCATGCAGACAGAGCAGAAGATGCCGGATATTGATGAGAAAAACAGTCAGTGCGATGGCCAAGACCGGCGCCTGCTGGGCAAATAAACCAATCATGGCAAACTGGGCACTGCCAGCATAAACCAGAATACTCATCAGCCCCATCTCCAAGGGATTCATATAAGGCGCCGCCATGATGCCGCAGGCTAGGCCAATCCCAATATAGCCCAGAGCTGTTGGCACAGCTGCTTGTGCCCCTTGTTTAAATGTCTGTCCGCGCATTCTTCTCCTTTACTCCATGGTTTCAAAAGCTAGACTTGGCTTAGCATTGAGATCCAAACTGGCAAAATTTTCCTTATTCCACTCGCTGACACTAGCATAAGCAATCATACCAGCATTGTCACCGCAAAGGCGAAGAGGCGGAATAATCACCTTAACATCCTGAATCTCAGCTGCCAAGCGTTCTCTCAGCCCTTGATTGGCCGCAACACCGCCCGCCACGACCAGAGTTTTAACTGGATATTTTTCCAGTGCTTTCTTAGTCTTGGCCATAAGAATATCCATGACCGCCGCCTGAAAGCTTGCTGACAGGTCTTGATTAGACAAGGCCTCTCCTTTTTGCTGGGCATTGTGGTGCAGGTTGATAAAGGCCGACTTGAGACCAGAAAAAGAAAATTCCAGATTGTCTTCCTTAATCATGGCCCGCGGAAAATCATAAATATCCTGTCCCTCATGAGCCAGCTGATCAATCTCTCGGCCTGCTGGATAGGTCAGCCCCATGACTCGACCGACCTTATCATAGGCTTCACCGACCGCATCATCTCGAGTTTCCCCCACAATCTTATAGTCACCAGCCTGACTGACATAGACCAGCTCGGTATGGCCGCCACTGACTAAGAGAGCCAGCAAGGGAAATTCCAAGGGCTCCACACTCTGGGCTGCCATCAGGTGTCCAGCCATGTGATTGACCGGAATCAAGGGAATATCATGAGCCCAAGCAAAAGACTTGGCCGCTGCCAAGCCGACCAGAAGCGCCCCAACCAGACCAGGACCGTAGGTAACGGCCACCGCTGTAACTTGCTCCTCGCTAATCCCTGCTTCAGCCAAGGCCTCCTCAATGCACACCGTAATGACCTCCACATGGTGACGGCTGGCCACTTCCGGTACCACTCCGCCAAAACGCTTGTGGCTCTCAATCTGGCTGGCAATAACATTGCTCAAAAGCTCAGTCTCATTCTTCAGAACCGCCACACTGGTCTCGTCACAAGACGTCTCAAAAGCTAAAATATATCTATCTTTCATGGATCTCTCTTTTCATGACAATCGCATCTTCCACTGGCGCATGATAGTAGGCCTTCCGCCGCGCGATTTCTTCAAATTTTTCTTTTTTGTAAAATAGCAGAGCTGGCTTGTTGGACTCTCTTACTTCGAGGAAAATTTCTTTGTCTGCTGGCAAAAAGTCAAACAAAGCTGTCGCGATTTTCTGTCCCTGATAGCTAGGCAATACAGCAATCTGCAGGACTTCTGCTTCAAAGTCTGTCTCCTGCCAGACTAAAAAGCCGACAAGCTGTTCCCCATCTTCTGCTAGCATACAACTGTTCACATCCGAGCGCAGAACCTCTTCCACTTGGCCTGCGGTCCAAGGACTGACCTCATAGACTGCAAGTAAGAGCTGTTCCAGCTCTTCTGCGAGAGGTACCGCGTCCACATCCGAGTCAGCGCTCCATTTTCTCATCTCAATCATAGGCGCTGAATGTAAGAATCACTGGATTCCTGATGGGTCTTGAGCCAATTTTCCTCGGCCTCTACCCGCTTGAGGTAGTTAGGAACAAAATCATGAATAGACTGGGCTGGCAGGTCCAAACCGAGACGACCAACAGCTGCTGCGTCTGGTAAGGTCGGCTGAACCGATACCCCAGGAAGAGCAGCTTCAATCTGCTCCGCAAACACTGCAGTCTCTCCGACAAAGGTGACTGGCTGATCAGCAAAGCCAGCTATTTCCAAAACCTCTGCCAATGGCAGATGAGCCTCCGGCCGTACAGACTGACCAGACTGATAAAAGCCAGCATAGACATTATTGCGGCGGGCATCCATGACAGGAATGACCAAACCTTCCACCTGCTTTGGGACTAAAGCCAGCAAACTAGACACACCGACCAGCTCAATCTTGAGGGTATGAGCCAGAGTCTTGGCTGTCGCCACCGCCATTCGCAGACCTGTGTAGCTGCCCGGACCCTGAGCAACTACGATACGATCCAAATCCGTCGGCTTCATGTCCAGACTATTCATCAGAAAATCAATAGCCGGCATCAGGGTAATGCTATGGTTTTTCTTTATATTTAAAGTCATCTGCGCCAGCAAGGTCTCGTCCTCTAAAATCGCGAGCGTCAGCGCCTTACTTGACGTATCAAAAGCTGCAATCTTCATGCTTATCCTCTATTTTTCCTCTTGCCGCCAAAGTGAGCGGCGTTTTAATTTGTCTTCGTAGAAACTATCTACCAAAAATTCCTCTAAAATCTGGCTAAAAGCCTCCAAATTAGGCACTTGCTGCGCCAAGTGTTTTCCAAAAATCGCTTCTTGCTCAGCAATCTTGGGCAGCAAATCCGCTCCAGCAGCAGTCAAGCTCAAGCGAGAACTGCGCTTGTCCTTGCTAGAAATTTCCTTCTTGACCAAGCCTTTTTTAATCAAAGCCTGCACCAAGCGACTAGGGCTTTTTTCCTCACAAATCAGGGATTCCCCCAAGCCCTTGAGAGACAGCGGAGCATGTTCGCCCAAAACGAGCAAGACCTCGCTTTGATTGGGCGTAATTCCCAAAGGCTCTAGCAACTTCCCATATTCTCTCGTCGCTAAGCTCTCTGCACTTCTAAACAAATAGCCAAATCGAATTCCTTCTGCTACCACGCTGCTCTCCTTTCAAAAATCACTTCTATACTATTTTACACTAGATTAGGTAAATTGTTGACAATTTTAGTTAAAAAATATAAAATCTTAAATAGATGATATATCATCTATTTGCAAAAGGAGGAAAAACGGATGCCCCCAAACCCTACAAATCAAAAACCAGCCAGAACAATGACCCACGCTTTTGTGACTGGTGCGACCGGTCTTTTAGGAAATAATCTCGTGCGTGCTCTGCTAAAAGAAAACATTCAAGTGACCGCTCTCGTTCGCTCCGAGGAAAAAGCGCGCAAACAATTTGCCGACCTGCCTATCCAGATTGTCAAGGGGGATATTTTAGAGCCCGAAAGCTATCGTGACTATCTAGCAGGCTGCGACAGCCTCTTTCATACCGCTGCTTTTTTCCGCGATAATTATAAAGGCGGCAAGCACTGGCAGGAGCTCTACGACACTAATATTATAGGCACGAATAACCTCCTAGAAGCTGCTTACGAGGCTGGTATCCGCCAATTAGTCCATACTTCCTCCTGTGTCGTACTGGAAGGTGAGGCCAATCAGCTAATCGATGAAAGCATGTCTCGCTCAAAAGATACTCCTTTTGATTACTATCGCAGCAAGATTTTGAGTGAAGAGGCTGTTCGTGATTTCTTGGACAAGCATTCAGATGTTTTCGGTTGCTTTATCTTGCCGAGTGTAATGTTGGGTCCTAGAGACCTTGGTCCGACCTCCAGTGGGCAGCTGATTATCAATTTTGTAGAGCAAAAACTTCCAGGTATCTTAAAGGCTAGCTATAATATGGTGGATGCTAGAGATGTAGCAGATATTCATCTCCGCGCCATGAAATACGGACGCTCAAAGGAGCGCTATCTGGCAGTTGGACGGCAAGTGACCATGACAGAATTGTACCAAATACTGGAAAAAATCACTGGCGTTCCCGCCCCCAAGCGCAAGATCTCCCCTCTTTTCGTCAAAATCTATGCCCAAGCAAGTGAGCTCTACCACCGGCTCACCAAAAAACCAATTTTGGTTACCAATGAGCTCGCTCATCTCATGGCCGAAGAATATCTCAAAAGTAATTTTAGCTTTGCCAAAACCGAGAGCGAGCTAGGCGGACAGCATCGCCCTCTCGAAGAAAGCTTAGCTGACGTGGTAGATTGGTACCGCAAGCACGGCTATTTCGCCAAATAAGCAGCCCTCAAAATCAAGTGACCAAATGTTCATCGCTTGATTTTTCTTTTTGTCAAGCCGCTTTGGCTGAAAAACCGTCTCTGAAATTCACCGTCCCGACTTGCTTCCTAAGCTCATTCTATGGTATAATTACAATAATAATTAAACATCAGGTCAATTTCATTACTCTTACTTTTCCATAAGATACAAGGCTAAAACAGCATTTTAGCCTCTTCATTTGAGTAAGCCCTATCAGAAGTCACAGCAATCGCTCACTTTCCATTTATCATTTTTAATTTATCATGTGAAGAAATGCGCTAACGCCTGCCTTCTTTTATTTTTTAGACCTTATCACAGAAAGGAATCTTATGATTTACAAAGTTTTTTATCAGGAAACAAAAGAGCGCAGCCCGCGCCGTGAAAAGACACGCGCCCTCTATTTGGATATTCAAGCTGACAGCGAGTTGGAAGGTCGCATTCAGGCTCGTAAGCTCATCGAAGAAAATACCCCTTACAATATTGAATTTATCGAGCTCTTGTCTGACAAACACCTCGAATATGAAAAAGAGTCAGGCACTTTTGAATTGACGGAGTTCTAACCCATGGCATATACCTTAAAACCCAAAGAAGTTGGCGTTTTTGCGATTGGTGGGTTAGGCGAAATCGGTAAAAACACCTACGGGATTGAATACCAAAATGAAATCATCATCGTGGATGCCGGTATCAAGTTCCCAGAAGACGACCTGCTAGGAATTGACTATGTCATTCCCGACTACTCTTATATCGTGGAAAATATTGACCGCGTAAAAGCTGTTCTCATCACCCACGGGCACGAGGACCATATCGGCGGTATTCCTTTCCTGCTCAAGCAAGCCAATGTTCCTATCTATGCTGGTCCTCTGGCTCTGGCCCTCATTCGCGGCAAGCTAGAAGAACATGGACTTTTGCGCGATGCCAAGCTCTATGAAATCAATCAAAACACAGAACTGCAGTTCAAGCATCTGAAAGCTACTTTCTTCCGTACAACCCACTCTATTCCAGAGCCTTTGGGAATTGTCATCCATACGCCGCAGGGTAAGATTGTCTGTACCGGTGACTTCAAGTTTGACTTTACACCAGTCGGTGAGCCGGCCGACCTGCACCGCATGGCTGCTCTAGGCGAGGAAGGCGTTCTCTGCCTCTTATCAGACTCGACCAATGCTGAAGTTCCGACCTTTACTAATTCCGAAAAAGTTGTCGGCCAGTCTATTATGAAGATCATTGAAGGCATTCATGGACGGATTATTTTCGCCTCCTTTGCTTCAAACATCTTCCGGCTCCAGCAGGCAGCAGATGCTGCTGTCAAGACCGGCCGTAAGATTGCGGTCTTTGGCCGATCCATGGAAAAGGCTATTGTCAACGGGATTGAGCTGGGCTATATCAAGGTTCCTAAAGATACCTTCATTGAACCAAATGAACTCAAGGACTACCCAGCTGGTGAAGTGCTGATTATGTGTACCGGAAGCCAGGGTGAGCCGATGGCAGCACTATCTCGGATTGCCAATGGAACCCACCGCCAGGTTCAGCTGCAACCTGGAGATACGGTCATCTTCTCATCTAGCCCTATCCCTGGTAATACGACCAGCGTTAACAAGCTGATTAATATTATCTCTGAGGCCGGTGTAGAAGTGATTCACGGTAAGATTAACAACATCCACACCTCTGGACACGGTGGCCAACAAGAGCAGAAACTCATGCTTCGCTTGATCAAGCCTAAATATTTCATGCCAGTCCATGGTGAATACCGTATGCAGAAAGTCCATGCAGGTCTAGCCGTTGATACTGGAGTACCAAAAGACAATATCTTCATCATGAGCAATGGTGACGTGCTAGCTCTGACAGCTGACTCAGCTCGTATTGCCGGCAGCTTCAACGCTCAAGATATTTATGTTGATGGGAACCGCATTGGTGAAATCGGAGCTGCAGTCCTGCGCGACCGTAAAGACCTGTCAGAGGACGGTGTTGTCCTGGCTGTTGCGACGGTTGATTTTGAGTCCAAGATGATTTTAGCCGGTCCAGATATTCTCAGCCGCGGCTTTATCTACATGCGCGAATCAGGTGACCTCATTCGCCAAAGCCAACGCATCCTCTTTAACGCCATTCGCATTGCACTCAAGAATAAAGACGCCAGCGTCCAATCTGTTAGCGGCGCTATCGTCAATGCCTTGCGTCCTTTCCTCTACGAAAGCACCGAGCGTGAACCTATTATTATTCCGATGGTGCTTACACCAGACGAAGACAACTAAAAAATAAGCTTTGCTAGATTTAGCAAGGCTTATTTTCTGCTTTATTTTTTGTTCGAGAAGCATGCTTGATAATCCAAGCGCAACTCGGACTCAGCTTTTCCTCTTGCCAAGTCCCAATCACTCTCTCAAACTTTTCAGGATCTTCTTTATATAAATCATTCAGATTATTAGCGACACTTTTTTGGATTGATTTATCCGCATCATCCTTTAGATTCCTTAAAATAGCGGTAAATTCATCAAAATAATCTAATACCACAGTCTGCTTCTTAGCCCAGGGCAGTCGGATACGCATACACTCGCTGGCTAATCTGCGGACGCGCATATTCTCATCTCGGCTCCACTCTAGCAGTAACTCCATCGTAGCTTTAGGATAATTAGCCAGCAAGGGTCGCATGGAAAATTCTCCAGTAAATCGCTTGGTTAATTCCTTACTGAAGGCGGCACTCAGATCGAATTCCTGACTTCCGTAAAGTTCTACGTATTTGCCAATCGGCCACAACCAGTACCCTTCTGAGAACATACCCAAGCCGCCCTCTAACTCCGGACCAAGTATCTGCTCAAAAACCTTCAGAGAATCAGCATAAGAAAGCGGCAAGCATTCCTTGATACTCTTTGCCAGCAACTCTTGACGCTGAGTAAATTCCAAAGCCTCTAAGTCGCTTTCAACTAGAGACATAAAATGCTGAGCATCAAATTTATCTGTGACTTCTTGCAAGCGACGGCTCAAGTCCTCCGCATAAACCAAATCATAATAATCTTTAACCTTTTTTGCCATGATTTTTAATTCCTCTTAACAGACTTCTCACTATTCCTCTGACTTCTGCTTCTTCCTCTTTCTCAGCTAGAAAAAGAGACAACTCATTCAAGGCACCTGAAATCATATGAGCTGCCATATCCAGATCAATAGAGATAAGTTTCCCTTCTTTAGATAAAATTTCTAATTGCTCTCTCAAATGAAAGAAAGAATTAGCCTCGTCCTGACGACGCCACTCTTTCCACTCAACGACATTGGGACCATCAAGCAGGAGAATACGTTTATTTTCCGTCAAGGTCGCAAAACGAACAAAAGCCACACAGCCTTCTACCAACTGCTCCCAAGAATCATGTGCTTCCAGGGCGTTTTTTTCTACATAAGATCCCAGTTCGGACTGAATTTGTGCCAGTACGGCGGTAAATAAAGTTTTCTTATTCCCGAAATGATGATAAAGTGCGCCTCTTGTCATTCCCAACTCATCTACAATTTCTTCCAAGGAAGTTTCTGAAAAACCCTTTAAAGAAAAATGTTTCCGGGCGATAGCTAATATTTTCTTGCTTGTCTCTAAGGAAGCCTGCTGTTTTTTATTCATCTTCACTCTCCAAATAATTTGCCGCAAACTCAGCGCTAGGTGGAATGACTTGAATGACATCAACCAAAACAGAACCAGGCGCTTCCACAATGAAATGGCGCTGGCCAAAATCTTCACTCTTAATGGGAAGAAGGAACTCCATTTCTCCTTGCTGACGCAATTCTTCATAAAGACAATCCACATTGTCAACTTCGATATTGATGATTAGACCACTCGCCTTAGACTGGTAGGCTTGTGGCACTGTCCCATGCTTGCTATCAATAAAAGCAAGCTCAAAACCACTCTCGATATTCTTTAAACTAATATACCAATCTGAATGGAAGGTTTCCTGAAATTGGAAATATTCAATGAAAAATTGTGCCGCTTGATGGACATCTTCGCTCATTAAAACGGGGTATAAACTGGTAATCATTTGTTCTCCTTTTCTTAAACTTTATCTTAACATACATACCGAATGTATGCAAATGAATATTAAAAAACAGAAGCCAAATTGACTTCCATCTATTGAGACTAGCTCAGCTCAATCGCTTGATAAAATGATATTTGGTAATGCCCTTTTGCGGGACATCTGCTAGACTGGCGTAGATTTCATAGCCTTGCTTGATGTAAAAATCCTTGGCCTGATAAGATTTAGTGGACAAGGTAATGCTAGTTACTCCAGCTTCTGTAGCCTTTTCTTCTAATTCTGCCAGCAGACTGGCTCCCAATCCTCTTTTCTGATATTCTTTATCCACCACCAAAGCCTTGATATGAATGTTTTCCAACACCTGTTGGGCATGGAGCAAGGCAGTTAACCGTCCATCTTCCTCCCGCCTTAGATAATAATCTTGAGGTTCAAGTTTTTCAAGCATACCTGAACTAAAACAAGCCTCATATTGCTCATCAAAAACCCGCTTTATAAAATCATGAAATTTTTCCATCTTTTTCCTCCTCCACGAAAAAGCAGGGGATATGCCAATCCTCCTGCTCTAAGTTTAGTATAAATCTAAATAATTATCCACTTCCCATTGAGAGACAAAGGTTGCATAGCTAGCCCACTCGATACGCTTAGCTTCTAAGAAGCTTGTATAGATATGATCGCCAAGTGCTGCTTTAACGACTTCGTCTTCTGTCAAGGCTTTCAAGGCATTGTGAAGAGTTGATGGCAGGTCTGTAATTCCTGCTTCCTTCCGCTCCTCAGGAGTCATGATATAGATATTCTCTTCGATTGGGGCTGGAGCTTCGATTTTATTTTCAACACCGTGCAGTCCAACTTCCAAGAGAACAGCCATAGCAATATATGGATTAGCCATCGGATCAACGGAGCGCAGTTCCAAGCGAGTACCCATACCACGAGAAGCTGGCACACGCACTAATGGTGAACGATTGCGTCCTGCCCAAGCGATATAAACTGGTGCTTCATAGCCAGGAACCAGACGTTTGTATGAGTTAACCGTTGGATTCATGATAGCTGTGTAGTTATAAGCATGGTTAATCAAACCACCCAAGAAATGGTAGGCTGTTTCTGACAGTTGCATACCTTTTGGATCTTCTGGATCGAAGAAGGCATTATTTCCGTCTTGATCAAAGAGAGACATATTACAGTGCATACCAGATCCCGCAATGCCAAACTTAGGCTTAGCCATAAAGGTTGCATACAGACCATGCTTACGAGCAATAGTTTTCACAACCAGCTTAAAAATCTGAATTTTATCACAAGCACGGAGCACTTCGTCATACTTAAAGTCAATCTCGTGCTGGCCGACTGCGACCTCATGGTGGCTAGCTTCTACTTCAAAGCCCATCTTGGTCAGGACATTGACGATTTCCCGACGGGTATTGTCTGCCAAGTCTGTCGGCGCCAAGTCAAAATAACCGCCCTTGTCATTTACTTCCAGCGTCGGATCCCCATTTTCATCCAACTTAAAGAGGAAAAACTCTGGCTCTGGTCCGAGGTTAAAGGATTTGAAGCCCAGCTCTTCCATATGCTTGAGGGCGCGCTTGAGGTTACTGCGAGGATCCCCTAGAAACGGTACATGATCTGTCGTGTAAACATCGCAAATCAGACCCGCCACACTGCCGTTTTCATCTCCCCAAGGAAAGACCGTCCAAGTATCCAGATCAGGATAGAGATACATATCTGATTCATTGATACGGACAAAACCTTCGATGGAAGAACCATCAAACATGGCTTTATTGGATAAGACTTTGTCAAGCTGTTCATCCGTGGCAGGAATTTCTACATTCTTCATAGTTCCTAAAATATCAGAGAACATAAGACGAATAAAGGTAACATTTTTCTCTTTTACTTCGCGACGGATATCAGCTGCTGTAATAGACATTAAATTTCTCCTTGTAATTCAAACAAAATAGCTATGGTCGACGCATCTGACCAAAGGTTGGCAGAGAAGAAGCAAAACGGCCTTGCTGCAAGATGTCATGATGCAAAGCACGGCGGACATCTTTTTCACTAATGGTCTTGTGGGACTTGGCTTCACGCTCAGCATATTTCCTCTTAATTGCAGCGATATTATAACCTTCCGAAATATAATCTTTAATTTCTAAAAGGCGGTCCATATCATTCAAAGAATACATCCGACGGTTGCCCTCATTCCGAGCAGGGGTAATCAGATTCTGGTCTTCATAATAACGGATCTGACGGGCAGATAGGTCCGTCAGTTTCATAACACTGCCGATGGGAAAGACTGCCATGTTTCGGCGAAACTCTTTTTCCTTCATTCAAATTCCTCTCTACGCACTATTATAGGACGAAATAAATCTTATGTCAAGAAATAATGTCAGATTTTCTTACACAGATTTTATTTTTTCTTTTCAAAGATGGTTCGAAGCCGATCTATATCAGAATTTACCAGAATCGCAACAAAGACTCCCATGAAGGTTTCAAAGATTCTGGCAAAGACATACAAAATGGTATCTTCCGGCCGAATGGACAGGGTAATAATCAGCATAGCAGATACTCCGCCAATGACTCCCGCCTTGTTGTTCATAGCGACATTGGTCATGATTGTCAGCATAGTACAGACCGGTACCAAAAGGAGGGTGACCCAATACTGCTCCTTAAAGACACTATTGGCAATGAAAAAGAGCAGAGCGTAAAAACCACCGATGCTGTTTCCCAAGATTCGCGATGTCCCGAAGTGGACACTCTGATCAAAATCCTCACGAAGACTGAAGACCGCCGTTAAAGCACCAATTTGCAGGCCTTTCCAACCAAAAAGCCCAAAGAGCAATAGGATGATGAAAACAGCTAGACCGGTTTTAAAGGTACGCATGCCCAGACGAAATTTCGATTTATCAAACTTGTACTTATTGAAATAACTCATTAGTCTCCTTCCAGGAAATCCTCCCTCTCTTCATTTTAACATATTTCGCCTCAAAAAAACTCTTTCTGCTTAGGAGATTTCCCACACAAAGAACAAGCCCTATCAGCTACCGCATCAAGAGCTATCGACTATTTAAAAGCTGAGACATTATCTGTCCCAGCCACATTTTTATTATCTTTAGTTTGGATAAATGTAGGTAACTCCACCCATAAATTCATTCGGATTAAAGTAGCCACGATAGTTGTTAATTTGCTTTTGGCGATTGTAATTCGCTTCTAGAACTTGAATTGAGCTATCGCTTTGCACATCTGTCACATAAGCAACATGTCCGTATTCGCCACCATCCCAAACTGCAATAGCGCCTGCTACCGGAACATTTCCTGTTGCATAACCCTGAGCACCAGCATTGATTGCCCAAGTATTAGCATTACCCCACCAGTTGCTTGCCCAAGGAGCCATTTCTTTCACACCCCATGTACATTGGCCGATTGGGTAAGAATTGCCATAGTCAGTCGGTGTATTTAAGACAACATCTTCTGTATCAGATACCAAGGCAGCATCACTTGTCGCTTCATAAGCTGGAGCACTGTAAGGATTGTAAGTCTGAGCCAAAGCTGTACCATTTACTTGCAGCACATCTCCTGGGTTAATCGTATCAAAAATTGTCTTTCCATTATTGGCAGCAAGTTCGTAAGGATTCATTCCATTGGCACTAGCAATGGCAAAAAAAGAGTCCCCCGGCTGGACAACGTAAGAATCTGCATGAACAGATTGAGCGCCGATTGTCGCCAAAAAAGCTGTAGAAGTTAAACCAAGAGTTGCTTTAGCAAATGCTTTTTTCATAAATGTGTTTCTCCGTATAATTTGATGATAAAAAAATCATACCTTATTTACATGTCAGTTTTTTTAGAGTTATGTTTTTGTCATGTTACAAATGATTTATAGTTATGCTACATTAAATTTAACAGTATTTTTAAAGATAAAAAGGCTAGAGATTGATTCCCTAGCCTCATCTATTATCAGTCTTCTCTACGTCTCAATTTTCCTAGACCTAAAGCACCGACAATGGCTGCTAAACCTAGGTAGGGCAGATAGACCGTATCTTCTGATCCTGTTTCTGGCAAAATAGAGATGGGAACTCTCTTATACACTGGAATAGGAGTTTTTGGATCTTCCACTTCAGGAACAAGAGGTTCTTTTGGTTTAGGTGTAACTGTTTTGACAGTGTTTGAAGCATATAAAACATTATTAACGGTATTAATGTAGGTATTTTCAAAGGTACCCACAGCAATCCTTTTCATTTGAAGATACGTTTCAGCCTGAAAAGCTGAATCTAGAGAAACAGTCTCTAAAAATTCTTTCTTGAAACGAATAGAAATCAAGCCTTTCTCAAATTCAACTTTCACAGCTGTATACTCAGTCAAATCTGTGCCAGCCTTTATCACCTTGCCATCTTTGAGCATAATATCTACTTTTGCATAAGCTTTATAAGCACCTGTGTACTCATCTCCATTTTGGTCGTAATCATCCACAAAGCTATAGTCTGTTAAATCCTCAGAATGATTAGCTGGGATTAAGCCGCCGATGAGTCGGTAATTAAAGTTTTGTCCTAAGCTTATCTCCTTGCCATCCAAGTTCTCTGAACTTGTTGGATCAAGGCTCAATGTAATATCTTTTTCAGGACTAATTTTGGGAACATTATTTACAACTATCTCTGTTGCATAACCATTTCCGAAATCAATTTGATAAGCCTTGTTTTCATACTTACCACCTGTCTTACCAAATTCAGACTTAACAGTCATCGGATCTGTAATGACTAGTGATGTTCCAGTTGCTACATATTGCTTATAAAATTCTTCTGGATTATCAGCAGAGAAGAGTTGGAAAGCACCCTTAACAGTAATGTTAGCTTTCTTCAACAAGTCCTGAACTTTCTTAGGAGCAGCTTCTAGACTGTCATATTGTTGAACGCTGACACCTGATACTTGATTTCCTTTTTCATCTGCAACCTTAACCAAATCAGGGCGAACATCTAAAGCTTCCTCTGGATAATCATCTACATAGTAGAAACCATTTTGGATTGCTTCCTTAGAAGATTTATCGCCCTTATATTGATCCAAATCCCATGTTAATTCGTAGTAGTTGGTTGAACCAGCTAAAACTTCTTTTCCGTCAATATTAAGACCTTCTTTATTCTTATTTACTTTCGTTGGCTTAATATAATTGTTATTTGGATTATCAGGATCATTTGGTTTACCAGGAGTCGTTACACGAACAACATTTGACTTAATACCATAAGCATCATTGACTGTCAAAGTGAAGTTATTAGTATAAGTTGCCCCATCGTTCAAGACTCGACCAACAACCATTGGATGAAGAGTCTCAACAGGTTTAGTTAAATCAGCATTGTAGCTTGCCAATGTCTCATCAGTCGCTTTAAAGGTTACAGTATGACTGGCTTCATCATAAGTTGTATCAAAGCCTGTACTTGCAGCCTTAGTTGCATCTAAGTCAAACTTATAGCCAGTTGGTAGTGGATCTACCAATACAAATGAAGTAGTTTTTGGACGTCCAGCTGTCAACGCTTCAGTTTTCAATTCAAACTTAACAATTGACTGTTTAGCAACCAACGTCCGGTCAATATCTACACCATCCTCATTCTTGATTTCTTTATTAATCTGAGGCTGAGCTAATAAACTGCTATAGTGGAAATGAACTGTCGGTACTACTGGTGGAGTTGGCAACTGCTTAGGAGTTGGTGCTAGCGGTGGAGTTGGCAATGGATCATATGTTGGCTCTTCCGGTTTTGATGGCTCCGGTTGATCTGGAGTCTTAACTGGTGGAGTTGGCTCATTTTCATATGTTGGTGCTACTGGTGCTGGTTCCAATGGCTTCTCTGTCTCATATGTTGGCTCTTCCGGTTTTGATGGCTCCGGTTGATCTGGAGTCTTAACTGGTGGAGTTGGCTCATTTTCATATGTTGGTGCTACTGGTGCTGGCTCCGATGGTTTCTCTGTCTCATATGTTGGCTCTTCCGGTTTTGACGGCTCCGGTTGATCTGGAGTCTTAACTGGTGGAGTTGGCTCATTTTCATATGTAGGCACTACTGGTGCTGGCTCCAATGGTTTTTCCTCTTCATAAGTAGGAGCTTGTGGTTCAGTTGGTGCTACCGGCGGAGTTGGTTTTTCCTTAGTAATTTTCGGAACGTTGACCGCACGAATTTTACCATTGAGTGAGTACCAAATGTTTGGTTTTTTACCTTCGGTATTATCTCTTCCAGGTACTTTAGGCATTTCCGCTACAGGCATCACATTGGTAGCAGACGTTGCACCAACAGTAACGTAATTATTAGGGCCTGACATGCTAATAGCTCCCGCACCATACCAAGAGTTTGGCGCATCAGAGGTATCCCAACCAGAACCTGGCTCGTTCGCTCTAGTATACATTGTCCAGCGTGCTCCACCCTGTCCTTGTCTAAAGTTGAGCGTCTCAGTTGCATAAATCATGCCATTCTTTTCACCGATGGATGAGCCAGAGATTTTGACAAACTTACCACTATAATCCTTGGCCATCTCAATAGAGTTGTGCTCACGGTTAAGTGAGGCTACAGAAAGAAGGGCGTTGTCAAAATTAATTGGCTGATCATTTTCATCATAGAAGGTGAATTCATTTTTAATGAAAAGCGAAGTGTCTTTTTCTACTTGACCCGTATAGGCTGAAGCAAAGACTCCTAGAGTAGGGTCGGTAAAGATTCCCAACCAAACTTTTCCACTAGGATTTTTAAATTGCGAAGAAGGATCTACAGTATATTTGTAAACAATCTTCGAAATCTTTTTACCGTTGTAGTATGAATTTTGAAGGTTGGTATAAGTCGCTGTTACGCTTTGTCCACGTTCTAGAAGAACAGTTCCCCATTTAACTTCAGTTTTATTCCCTACATTGGTGGTCCAGTCAGATTTATTGTTGATGTTCCCATACAATTCTACTGAGGAAGTGGTAGCACCGTTTTCCAAATTCTTGACATTCAGGTTGTCTAACTGAAGATTCTTTTTACCATACTGGTCTGTGTCTTTCTTAAAGGCTTCATCAACAGCTGCTGCTGTAAGAAGTTTTCCTTCTGTTTTGAGGTCAAGTTGAGCATTCGGTTCTAAATCATAAACCAAGCTCTGAGCAGATGGCTTAGACAAGTAACCATCTTGATCTTTATTCTTTTCAAGTTCTACAAGTGCTGCCTTAATTTTGGCCTGCTCATCTTCATAAGCCTTCAACTTAGCCGGATATTCAGCCAACTTTTTCTTATATTTGGCAAGATCAGCTTCATATTTAGCTAATTTTGCTTCATAGTCAGTTTTAGCTGCGGCATTCCGCTGCTTGATTTCTTCGTTTTCAGCTTGGAGCGCTGCATTTTTTGCCTTATTGTCTTCAACGGCCTTCTCATATGCTGCTTTAGCATCAGCATTTGCCTTTTGAACGCGAGCTAGTTCTGTCTGGTATTCAGCTAGCTTAGCTTGGTAGTCAGCTTCACTGTCTTCGTTGGCTTTCTTTACTGCTGCCAAATCTGCTTCATATTGCTTCAACGCTGCTTCATAAGTCGCTTTAGCCGTCTCATTACGTTGCTTAATGGCTTCATTTTCAGCTTGAATGGCTGTATTTTTAGCTGTGTTTTCTTCAACTGCCTTTTCATAGGCTGCTTTAGCATCAGCATTTGCCTTTTGAACACGAGCCAGCTCTGCTTGGTAAGCTGCTAATTTGGCTTGGTAATCAGCATCATTATCTTCCTTAGCTTTTTTAATAGCCGCAAGATCTGCTTCATACTGCTTCATCGCTGCGTCATAGTTTGCTTTGGCAGTTTCATTACGTTGCTTAATAGCTTCATTTTCAGCTTGGAGTGCAGCATTTTTAGCAGTATTTTCCTTTACTGCTTTTTCATAAGCTTCTTTAGCTTCAGCATTTGCTTTTTGAACACGAGCCAATTCTGCTTGGTAAGCTGAAAGCTTGTTTTGATAATCAAGCTGACTGTCTTCATTAGCTTTTTGAACAGCGGCTAAATCTTTTTGATATTGAGCTAGCTTCGCTTCATATTCTGCCTTTGCTGTCGCATTAGCAGTGTTGATTTTTTCAACTTCCGCTTGATGAGCTTTCAAATCTTCTTGATACTTATCTTCAGCAGCTTTGTTCTCAGCATTGATTTTATCTGTTTCAGCCTGATGAGCCTCTACTTCTTTTTTATAAGCTTCCGTTGTTTTCTTTATTTCTTCAGCTTGTTTAGCGTAGTCACTCTTAATTTCAGCTTGCTTTTGCGCATTTTCTGCGGCAGTTGTGGCTGTCCCTTTATCGCTTGTTTGATCTTGTACAACATTGACACCTGCTGCTTTGGCATCAGTCACTGCTTTATTTAAATCATCAGCAGATACTTCTACTGGCAGAGCACCATCTTTAGAACCGGCCTGTGCTTGACTTTGGCTTGCTGCTTCAGTCGCTTCTCCCTGTGCTTCAGGCAGATTAGTAGCTGGATTTCCAGTTGTAGTGACTGCTACATTTGCTGTACTATTTGTTTCTGTAACTTCATCAGCCAAAGCTTGCTGATCTGCAACAGCAATCAAAGCTGCCCCTAAGACAGCTCCACATAAAGTCTTAGCGACTTTACTTTTACGAAAACCAAAAACTTCTTTTCTTTTGTTCATTTAATCCCTTTCCTTTAGCATAATTAGTTTTATACATCAGTTTATAATAGCAGTTTTACAGACTGTATGCAACTATTTTACCTACTTTTTTTCTAAAGAACAGATGAAAGCATTTTATCCAAAAAATTAGGCCAGAATATTAGATAAAAAGATGGCTAAAAGCCATCTTAATATGATATCTTATTTCTCTGTAAGTGCTGCAAGACCTGGTAAAACCTTACCTTCAAGAAGTTCCATTGAAGCACCACCACCAGTAGAGATCCAAGAGAATTTGTCTGCACGGCCAAGGTTGATAGCTGCAGCAGCTGAGTCACCACCACCGATGATTGATTTAACACCTGGTTGTTTCACGATAGCATCCATAACACCGATTGTACCAGCTTGGAAGTCTGGGTTTTCAAATACACCCATAGGACCATTCCATACAACTGTTTTCGCACCAGTCAAAGCTTCGTCGAATTTAGCGATAGATTTAGGACCGATATCCAAACCAAGGAAACCTGGATCAACTGCTTCACCTTCAGTGTCTTTCACTTCAGTGTAGTCAGCAAATGCGTTTGCTTCTTTTGAGTCAACTGGCAGAACCAATTTGCCGTTTGCTTTTTCAAGAAGAGCTTTTGCAACATCCAATTTGTCTTCTTCTACAAGTGAGTTACCGATTTCGATACCTTGAGCTTTGTAGAATGTGTAAGTCATACCACCACCGATAAGGACTTTATCAGCTTTCTCAAGCAAGTTTTCGATAACTCCGATCTTGTCTGAAACTTTTGAACCACCAAGAATCGCTACGAATGGACGTTCTGGAGTTTCAACTGCTTCTTGGATGTAGGCAATTTCATTTTCAAGAAGGAAGCCAGCAACAGCTTTTTCAACATTTGCTGAGATACCGACGTTAGATGCGTGTGCACGGTGAGCTGTACCGAATGCATCATTTACGAAGATACCATCTCCAAGAGATGCCCAGTATTTACCAAGTTCTGGATCGTTTTTAGATTCTTTCTTGCCGCCAACATCTTCAAAACGAGTGTTTTCAACCAAAAGAACTTGTCCATCTTCAAGAGCATTGATAGCTGCTTCCAATTCAGCACCACGAGTGACACCTGGGAAAACAACGTCCTGACCCAATTTAGCAGCCAAGTCTGCTGCTACTGGCGCAAGAGATTTACCTTCTTTGTCCGCTTCTTCTTTGACACGTCCAAGGTGAGAGAAGAGAATTGCGCGACCGCCTTGCTCGATGATGTATTTAATAGTTGGAAGAGCAGCAGTGATACGGTTGTCATTTGTAATCACTCCGTCTTTCAATGGTACGTTAAAGTCTACACGAACGAGGACTTTTTTACCTTTTAAATCAACGTCTTTAACAGTAAGTTTTGCCATGTTACAAAAACTCCTTTTCATATTTTATACGCAACTATTATATCATATTTTCCAAAAGTTTTCTTGATATAAAGAAAATTTTCACAAAAAGGAAGAATACTGCACTTATTTCAGATGATAGTTAAAACCTAGCCGGGGTAAAATTACTACACCTTATCTCTTTGTTATCACCCAATAATTAACAAAAAGAGACTCAAATGAGCCTCTTTTTTCTACTATTGAATTATTTAGCGATTTTTGCGAAGTATTCAAGAGTACGTACAAGTTGTGCAGTGTAAGACATTTCGTTGTCGTACCATGATACAACTTTAACCAATTGTTTGCCGTCAACATCAAGAACTTTAGTTTGAGTTGCGTCGAACAATGAACCGTAAGCCATACCTACGATATCTGAAGATACGATTGGATCTTCTGTGTAACCGTATGATTCGTTAGCTGCTGCTTTCATAGCTGCATTTACTTCATCAACTGTTACGTTCTTTTCAAGAACAGCAACCAATTCAGTAACTGATCCAGTTGGAGTTGGAACGCGTTGTGCAGATCCGTCCAATTTACCGTTCAATTCTGGGATAACCAAGCCGATGGCTTTAGCAGCACCAGTTGAGTTAGGAACGATGTTTGCAGCACCAGCACGAGCACGACGAAGGTCACCACCACGGTGTGGTCCGTCAAGGATCATTTGGTCACCAGTGTAAGCGTGGATAGTAGTCATCAAACCTTCAACAACACCGAAGTTGTCTTGAAGTGCTTTAGCCATTGGAGCCAAGCAGTTTGTAGTACATGAAGCACCTGAGATAACTGTTTCAGTACCATCAAGAATGTCGTGGTTAGTGTTAAATACAATTGTTTTAACATCATTTCCACCAGGAGCAGTGATAACAACTTTCTTAGCACCACCTTTAAGGTGTTTTTCAGCAGCATCTTTCTTAGCAAAGAAACCAGTTGCTTCAAGAACGATTTCTACACCGTCAGTTGCCCAGTCAATTTGTTCTGGGTCACGTTCAGCAGAAACTTTAACGAATTTACCGTTAACTTCGAATCCACCTTCTTTAACTTCAACAGTACCATCGAAACGACCTTGAGTTGTGTCGTATTTCAACAGATGTGCAAGCATTACTGGATCTGTAAGGTCGTTGATGCGAGTAACTTCAACACCTTCTACGTTTTGGATACGACGGAAAGCAAGACGACCGATACGACCGAAACCGTTAATACCAACTTTAACTACCATTCGTGATTTCCTCCTTATGAAAATCAAAAAATTTTTATGTGAAAAGAGTAACTTGAGTTGCTACAAATCACCTTTCAACATTTCTATTATATACTTAATTGAGGTAAAATGCAACTGATTTCATTGTTATTAACAAGTATTATGAATTCTTTCACTAACTTTCATTTCGGCTTTCATTGATTTGAAAAATCAAAGCAGTATCTTTTGAAAATGTAGAAATACAACTTACAAGACAAATCATTTCCCCTTTTTATTGAGGGAACGGTTCTCTAAAAAATAGAAAAAGCACCCGCAAACGCGAGTGCCAAGGTTTAGCTCAAGGCTTAAGCTTCACCTTTGTTTTTCTTAATGATTTCTTCTTGTACTGACTTAGGTACATCTTCGTAGTGGTCAAATACCATCATGAAGGTACCGCGTCCTTGTGATGCTGAACGAAGAACTGTTGCATAACCGAACATTTCAGCAAGTGGCACATAGGCACGAACGATTTGGCTATTACCATGCGCTTCCATACCATCAACACGTCCACGACGAGCTGTTACGTGACCCATAACGTCACCAAGGTTTTCTTCAGGAACAGTGATTGTCACCAACATCATTGGCTCAAGGATAGCTGGTTGTGCAGTCTTAGCAGCTTCTTTCAAAGCAAGTGATGCCGCAACCTTGAAGGCTGTTTCAGATGAGTCGACATCGTGGTATGAACCATCGTAAAGTTTCGCTTTCACGTCAACGATTGGGTAACCAGCAAGGACACCGTTAGCCATTGACTCAATCAAACCTTTTTCTACCGCTGGGATGAATTCACGTGGAACCACACCACCGACGATAGCATTTTCAAACTCGAAGCCTTTTCCTTCTTCATTTGGTGTAAACTCGATCCAAACATCACCGAATTGACCTTTACCACCAGATTGGCGTTTGAAGAATCCACGAGCTTGAGTAGAAGCGCGGAATGTTTCACGGTAAGATACTTGAGGAGCACCTACGTTTGCTTCAACCTTGAACTCACGACGCATACGGTCAACAAGGACATCCAAGTGAAGCTCACCCATACCAGAGATAACTGTTTCACCAGTTTCAACGTTTGTTTCAACACGGAATGTTGGATCTTCTTCAGCAAGTTTTTGCAGAGCAATACCCATCTTGTCTTGGTCAGCCTTAGACTTAGGCTCAACCATCAGCTGGATAACTGGTTCTGGAACGTTGATAGACTCAAGGATGATTTTAGCTTTTTCATCTGTCAATGAGTCACCAGTAGTTGTATCTTTCAAACCTACGGCAGCAGCGATATCACCCGCATAAACAGTTTCAATTTCGTTACGGCTGTTAGCGTGCATTTGCAGGATACGTCCGATACGCTCACGTTTACCTTTAGAAGTGTTCAATACATATGAACCGCTGTTCAGGACACCTGAGTAAACACGGAAGAAAGTCAAACGACCTACGAATGGGTCAGTCATGATCTTGAAGGCAAGAGCTGCAAATGGCTCTTCATCAGATGCAGGACGAGTTTCTTCTTCTTCTGTATCTGGATTGATACCTTTGATTGCTGGGATGTCAAGTGGGCTCGGCAAGTAGTCGATAACCGCATCAAGCATCAATTGAACACCCTTGTTCTTGAAGGCAGAACCACACAATACTGGGAAGAATTCAACGTTGATAGTCGCTTTACGGATAGCAGCTTTCAATTCTTCGTTAGTGATTTCTTCACCTTCAAGGTATTTCATCATCAATTCTTCATCAGTTTCAGCAACTGCTTCCACCAATTTTTCACGGTATTCTTGAGCTTGCTCAAGGTATTCAGCTGGGATATCTTCTTCCAAAATATCTGTACCAAGGTCGTTAGTATAGATTTCAGCCTTCATCTTGATCAAGTCGATAATTCCTCGGAAGTCATCTTCTGAACCAATTGGCAATTGGATTGGATGAGCGTTTGCTTGAAGACGATCATGCAAAGTGCTTACTGAGTAAAGGAAGTCAGCACCAATCTTGTCCATCTTGTTAGCAAATACGATACGAGGAACTCCGTACTCAGTTGCTTGGCGCCAAACTGTTTCAGTTTGCGGCTCAACACCTGATTGTGAGTCAAGAACGGTTACCGCACCGTCCAAGACACGAAGAGAACGTTGTACTTCGATTGTGAAGTCCACGTGTCCTGGTGTGTCGATGATGTTTACGCGGTGGTTGTTCCATTGAGCTGTTGTCGCAGCAGATGTGATAGTGATACCACGCTCTTGCTCTTGCTCCATCCAGTCCATTTGTGACGCACCTTCGTGAGTTTCACCGATTTTGTGGATTTTACCAGTGTAGTAAAGAATACGCTCAGTTGTTGTTGTTTTACCAGCATCGACGTGGGCCATGATACCGATATTACGAGTTTTTTCAAGTGAAAATTCGCGAGCCATTTGGTTATTTCTCCTATTAATTTATTTTACAATTTATTATAACATGATTTAGCAAAAACGGATAGGCAGGACCTACCCGTTCTCAATGTTTATCTTGTTTTTGTTGGTCTCAACTTGTAGATAAGTTGAATTGAACTCGGGCTAAAAGCTCAGAAAATAGATAAGCTTTTCTAGAATCTTTGATTCTGCGTCAAGCTTCCTAATTTTCAGTCGCTTTTTTAACGCCCTTAGTATCTTATTCTTACCAACGGAAGTGTGCGAAGGCACGGTTGGCTTCAGCCATACGGTGAGTATCTTCACGTTTCTTAACAGCTGCACCGGTGTTGTTAGATGCATCCAAGATTTCTTTTGCAAGGCGGTCAACCATTGTGTGCTCACCACGTTGACGAGCAATAGTTACCAACCAGCGAAGTCCAAGTGTTGTACGACGTTCTGGACGAACTTCAACCGGAACTTGGTAATTTGAACCACCGACACGGCGAGCACGAACTTCAAGTACAGGCATGATGTTTTCCATAGCTGTTTCAAATACTTCCAGCGCATCGTTTCCAGTTGCTTCTTTGATTTGGTCAAAAGCTCCGTAAACGATAGAAGCCGCTGTACCACGTTTACCATCAAGCATAACGCGGTTGATAAGACGAGTAACTAATTTTGAATTGTAAAGCGGATCTGGCAATACTTCACGCTTAGGCGCTTGGTTTTTACGACTCATTTATCTTTCTCCCCTTTCCTTATGCTTTTGGTTTTTTAGTACCGTATTTAGAACGGCCTTGTTTACGATCAGTAACACCTGCTGTATCAAGTGCACCGCGGACGATATGGTAACGTACCCCTGGAAGGTCTTTTACACGTCCACCACGAAGAAGCACCACGCTGTGCTCTTGCAGGTTGTGTCCGATACCTGGGATGTAAGCTGTAACTTCAATCAGGTTGCTCAGACGTACACGGGCAAACTTACGAAGGGCAGAGTTCGGCTTCTTAGGTGTCATAGTTCCGACACGAGTTGCAACTCCACGTTTTTGTGGTGAAGATACGTTTGTTTGAACTTTTTTATGGCTATTGTAACCAACGTTCAAAGCTGGTGATTTAGATTTTTCTACTTTTGATTTACGCGGTTTGCGAACCAATTGGTTAATTGTAGGCATCTACATTCTCCTGTATTTTTTTAATTTTGGTGATGATACACTTGGTGACAGCTACCATCTGCGTGTACTTTTGCAACATTTGTCAGCACGTCTCTGTACACTTTTGAGAGACCAAAAGTAAAAAGTACCGTCTATCATTATAGCACGACGATACTTTTATGTCAATACATTTTTTCTATTTTAAGCTTATCTCTGCTTATTAGATTGCTGCTAACTTATTGCTGCGGCTGAGCCACTGCTTCTTCTGATACAGCAGCTGGATTTTCAGAAACAGCTGCCTGAGCCCCTTCTGGGTCAATCAAGACTGCTATCGCCTGAATACGGCTTTGGAATCTAGCCTTCGTCGCTGCGTCCTTAACCTTCTCTACTGCAGTCTTAGCCAGCTGCAAATCTTCCAAAGTTTGCATGGTTTCAAGTTGTTTAACCGCTTCTTCTGCGGCTTGGACTGCTTTCTCCTCTTCTTGTATTTCCTCATTTTGAATTTCTTTTTGCCTAGAAGAAGCTTGTAAGAGTGAACTAGTTGATGCTTTACTTGTTGTCGAATCCACCGAATGAGTCTGAGATTTAGATTGACTTTGAACCAAAATCATACCTGTAATTAGTATTCCAAATAAAAACGACAATACTCCTAAACGAATCCACAGCGGACTGTGGTCAAATTTTTCTAAAACTGTTTTCATACCTATTCCCACCCTTTACTTAATCAAAAACATTCCCAATTTCCACATCAATGGTATTCGCCTTGACATCAATATTGGTTACTTTCAAGAGCGATTTATAGTCCAGATAATCGCGATTGGCCTGCGCGTTGTCCGCAAAGACCGCTACACCTGCCAACTCAGAGTCGAATTCAGATAAGAGGCTAATCATCCCTGTAATGGTTCCTCCGCCTTTGAGGAAGTCATCCACGATTAAGACGCGGCTGCCAGCCTTTAGACTGCGCTTGGACAAGAACATCTTTTCGATACGATCTCCGCTGGAGCCCGATACATAGTTAACACTAACGGTTGACCCTTCTGTAATCTTTAAATCCCGACGAACGATGACAAAAGGGACATTGAGAACATTGGCTACTGCATTGGCCAAAGGAACACCCTTAGTCGCAACTGTCATGACCGCATCAATCTGTTGATCTTTAAAGCTCTTAGCAATGATTCGCCCGATATTATTCAGAATGGATGGAGTACTGAGCAGATCAGATAGGTAAATGTAGCCCCCAGGAAGAATCCGATTGCTTTCAGACAGCTGATCACAAAGACCTTGTACAATGGTTTTAGCTTCTGTATCTGAGATGGACGGGCTAAAAATCACTCCTCCACCGGCACCAGTAATCGTTTCGATAGTCCCAATTTCAATCTCTTCAAAGGCACGCTTAATAATGACAATATCTTCTGAAATAGAAGATTTGGCAGATTCGTATTTTTCTGCAAATGTATTTAAGCTCGTTAATTCATAAGGATGGTTAATCAAATAATTAGAAATAACCACCATACGCTCACTTCTTCTTAATTTCATTTTTTCACCAATTAAAGTTATTTTATTCATTATACCATAACAGAAACAAAAAAACGAACATTCTTTTCCAAGTAATGTCCATTTTTCGTATTTTACTGTTCAAGTTTTGGTTTGTAGAAAGAACGGCCTTCAAGAGCGAATATTTTATTGCTCATTTCACCTGGATCTACAAGTCCCAAGGCAGCAGTCATCATCATCATCTCCGCATCCAGATTATCAATCATGTGCAGAATTTCTGCCTCCATAATCTTAGGCCGTACAGGACTGCCATATTCCAAGAGACCGTGGTGGCTGAGAAGGACATGGCGCAGGACAATAACCTCTTCCTTACTATCGTCAATTTTCAGCTCCATCAGGGTCTTGGTCAGTTCCTCATCAATCAAAGCGATGTGACCAATAAGATTGCCTCGCACAGTGTACTCTGTATTTTCCGGACCGCTGAGTTCAATAACCTTGGCCAAGTCATGAAGCATGATCCCAGCGAACAACAAGCTTTTATTAAGCTGAGGATAAATGTCTCCGATAGCATCTGCCAGCTTGACCATAGTAGCGGTATGAAAGGCTAGTCCCGACTCAAAAGCATGGTGATTGGTCTTGGCAGCTGGATAAGAATAAAACTCCTTGTCGTACTTGCTATAAAGCGAGCGGACCACGCGCTGCCAGACCGAATTCTCAATCTTGAAAATCATCTGAGATAAATAGTCTCGAATTTCTTTCTGGTCAACTGGCGGTTTTTCCTTGAAATCCGCTGGGTCATTGGGCTCTCCAGCCTTAGGAAGACGCAGGGTCAGTTGATTAACCTGAGGTGTGTTATTGTAGACTTCTCGTCGGCCTTGCATGTGCACGACCTTGCCAGCGGTAAATTCTTCAACATTATGTGGCTGAGCATCCCAGAGTTTGCCCTCGATTACCCCTGTATCGTCTTGGAAAGTAAAAGCCAGATAATTTTTCCCAGCCCTTGTCTGACGGACTTCTGCTGACTTGATCAGATAGAAACCTTCAAACAGTTCATCTTTTTTCATTTGATTAATCTTCATTGTTTTCCCTTTCTTCTGAAAAATCAAGTAAGTTCAAATCGAGGTCTTGGTCAGACAGCTCAATATGGCGTAAGGTTCTTTCGATAGCCCCTGTCCGCCGGGTTAAGAGTTCATCAATATTGCCCGAAGCATGCTGCAAGTGCTTTTGCGCCTTGGTCAGAATACCACCGAACTTGTTAAATTCGGATTTGACAGAACCCAGAACCCTGCTGATGTCGTCCGCACTTTTTTGAATATTGAGCGTTTTAAAGCCGACAGACAGTGAATTGAGTAAGGCAGATAGGGTAGATGGCCCCGCTACCACAATCTGCTCTTCCCGTCGCAAACTGTCAAAAAAGGCTGGATTGCGGACAACTTCCGAATAGAGACCTTCCGTTGGCAGAAACATAATTCCAAAATTAGTCGTAGCCGGCGGCGCCAGATATTTACTCTTAATATCCTTGGCAAAGCGTTTAACGCTTGCTAAGAGAGACTTGCGATAGAGCTCAATCTCTTCCTTGCTGCCAGACTCATAAGCATCTTCCAAACGGTAGTAAGCAGCTAGAGGAAACTTAGAATCAATGGGCAGATAGACATATTCATGCTCCGTCTGTCCTGGCAGTTTAATGGCATATTCGACACGCTCGCTGGAGCCGGCCACCGTCACAAACTCTCGCTCATACTGACTGGCCGTCATGATATCCTCGATAATCTGGCCTAGCTGCAACTCCCCTAGAATCCCCCGAGTCTTGGTGTTGGAAAGGACCTTGTTCAGTGTGCCGACATCTCGGGCAACACTCTGCATTTCTCCTAGACCGCGATTAACAGACTCCAATTGCTTAGAAACCGTTTCAAAAGAAGTCTGAAGACGAGTCTGAAGTGTTTTCTCCAGTTTCTCTTCAACAGTCTGCCGCATCTGCTCTAGACGGTTTTCGTTGGACTCTTGAATCTGCCGCATACGCTCGTCAGTTTTATCCCGATTCTTGGTCAGATTGTCACTGATTTCCAAGCGCAGCTCTGTCAAGTTGCGGTGCAAGTCTGTCCTGACCTCGCTCAAGCGGTCACCCAGAGCTAATTCCAGCTCTTTCTGAGACGTTTGCTTTTTCTGACTTTCCTGCTCCAAGCGATAGTCCAACTGATCCGATAGATGATCTGCCTGATTTTCCAAGACTTGCTTTAGCGTCTCGGTCTGCTGACTAAGCTTTTGCCATAAAAGAAAGGTCAGCATTAGATTTCCCAAAAGAATGAGGATGATTATAAACTCCATATCAGCTCCTGTCTTTGCTGTAAATGACGACTGTATAGCCGCTATCAAAGTCCAAATAAATGGGCTTATCTATAAATTCGTTAGAAGCATACACTTTTTTGAAAAAAAAGTTATCTTTATTGAGCGGATATTTGGCGCCCTCAATCGTTAAGGCAGCATCATCCGATGGCAGAAAGGCTAGATAACGCATACCAGTTACCGGCCTGATTTCATGGCGCCCCTTGGGAACATAGGTCAGCAGATTCTGTTCGTCTTCTAGAAAAATCTTTTCCATATATTGTGCAATTTTTTCATTACTGGGCAGGAAGACATTGGCCAAGGCATGATCCAGACGGCCCCCAAAGGCTCCAAAAATAGTCAAACAAGCATCTGGATAGCGCTCAAAACAAGCTAGAACAGCTAACTCCAGGTCCGTATCATCCTTTTCAGGATGGGCCTGAACGACTTCCTTGGCACTATCTTTTATGCGCAGCAATTCTTCCTCGGTCACAGAGTCAAAATCCCCGACAGCCAAGTCAAGACAAACTCCCTGCTCAAGCAGAAAGAGACTTCCACGGTCTACTCCGACTAAAACATCAAAATCTAAGCTAAAATGCTCCAAATTCCCGCCAGCAAACAGTGCAACCTTAGTCATGCAGGGCATCCCGTAAGGTCTGAACTTGATGATTGACATCGCCCTTGAAGACATAGCTACCAGCTACGAAGACATTGGCACCAGCTTCTTTAGCAATTCCAATGGTCTTATCGTCAATACCGCCATCCACTTCAATATCAAAATTCAGCTGATTGACTTCACGCAAGACAACTAATTCACGAATCTTATCCATGGTTTCTGGCAGAAAGGCCTGACCACCGAAGCCTGGATTAACTGTCATCACAAGGACTTGGTCAACTAGATTTAAAACATTTTTGACTGCTTCAACTGGTGTTCCCGGATTAATCACAACACTAGGTTTGACTCCCGCTGCCCGAATCTTCTGCAGTGCTCCGTGGATATGTGGCGTCGCTTCGGCATGGATGCTGATAATATCTGCACCGGCACGAGCGAATTCTTCAATATGATGTTCAGGATTGGAAACCATCAGATGACAATCAAAGACTAGCTTGCTGTGAGGACGCATACTGGCAACAACCCCAGCCCCAAAGCTGATATTGGGTACAAAATGACCATCCATAATATCAATATGGGCATACTCAGCGCCTGTTGCTTCTAACTTTTTTAGTTCTGATTCAAAATTAGCATAGTCCGCACTTAAGATTGAAGGGGCAATTTTGAATGAAGTCATAGTTCTTCTCCTTATTTAGAATTTTTTTTGGCAACTTTTTTATAGGTCTCCCGACGATTTTCAATCTCGCTGAGAAATTGCAGGTAATTATCAAAGCGGAATGAAGCTATCTGACCGGACTCAACTGCTGGCTTAACGGCACAAGCTGGCTCGTGAGTATGAGTGCAAGTACGAAACTTACAGGACTGGCTGACCTCAGCAATCTCTGGAAAAGCTTGATTGAGATCTTCAGCTGTAGTCACCTCATAATCCAAAGACGAAAATCCTGGCGTATCAGCAATCTTCCCACCGTTTAGATTGTAAAAGCTGACAGCCCGTGTCGTATGACGGCCACGGCCAAGACTTTCAGAAATCTCTCCTGTTTCCAGCTGCAGGTCTGGGGCGATTTTATTGAGCAGGGTGGACTTTCCAACCCCAGTCTGTCCCATAAAAACAGTGATTTTCCCTGTCAGCAGCGGCAGCAATTCCTCAGTCGTCTTAATGACCTCATAGCCGATGGCCTGATAAGCCTGCACATAGATATCCAAGCTCTGCTCATCTTCAAGCAGGTCTAACTTGCTGAGGTAGATAATAGGATGGATCTGCTTATGCTCTAAAAGCACCAGAAAGCGATCCAACAGATTGGCATTAAAATCTGGCTCTTTGGCGCTCATGATTACAACTGCCTGGTCGATATTGACAATCGGCGGCCGAACGAGGCTGTTTTTACGCTCTGCTATTTTTAAAATATAGCCTTCCGAGTCTTTTTCTGCTGAAAATTCGACTTCATCACCGACATAAGGTGTCTGCCCTTTTTTGCGAAAATTACCCCGCGCTCTGGTTTGATAAACCTGTCCGTCCGACTCTACATAATAGAAACCAGCCAGAGCCTTAATGATTTTTCCTTGCAAGATTGCTCCTTAAAAGTTAATACACTCATTATAACAAAAAATGCGAGATTTAGCTTGCTTGTTTTGCATAGAAGGCATTTCTTAAGGTTTGCTTCACTTTTCATAGAAAGTAGCTATTTTAAAATACCTAGGATGAAACTGGCATAAAAAAAGCGAACAAGCTCTAAAGAACCTGTTCGCTTTTTATATCAAATAAGATATTTACTGTAATTTCAGTAAGTCACAAAACTGATTAGCTGCGTTTTGCCTTAGCCATCAGCATTCCTCCTGCGAGAAGCGCTGCTAGGAAGCCAAGAATAGTAACAAGGAGATTTTCTTCCTGTCCAGTACGAGGAAGAGCTTTCCCTCCGACTTTCGGAGCTTGACCGCCTGGCTTATTATTTACCGCTCCTTCAACAGCCTCTTTCTTAGCAGGGATATGACTAAAGGTCAGCTGAGTACCGTTAATCTCAAGCTTGTAGCCATCAACTGGATCAGCCGCAACACTATAGACAATTTCCTTGCCGTCCTTGTACTTAGGAAGGCCGCTAAAGTCATACTGCCAACCATTTTCTCCTGACACAACCTCTTCTTTGATTGGTTTGCCATCTGCCAAGAGGCGAACAGTAATCTTAGAAGGTCGCACCTTATCTTGATTTTCAGCATCTGACCATACCGCAGTTCCCTTAACAGCAATCTGTGTTGGTTTATAGCTATTAGTCAAAGTAAAGCTGCCATCTGTTGCTTGTTCTTGGCTGCTGCTATACCCCTCAACTGTCACTTCTTCAAGGACTGTATAGTTGATTTTCTTGCCCTTCTTATTCTTAGGCAGATCTTTGGACTCAAACTTCCAGTCAGTAGCGGCTGTCACTTCCATCTCATCTACTACCTTATCTCCGTCCAAAATCTTGACCTTGATAGATGCTGGACGCTTGCCGTCTTGATTATTAGCATCATCCCAAACCTTTTGACCAGAGACTTTAACGGTTTCTGGAGTGTAGGAGTTGGTAATAGTGAACTTATCAATCTTAGTTTCATACTGAGCAACCGCATCTTCCTTAAGCGTGTAGGCAATCTCTTGACCATTTCTATATTTAGGCAGGTCTTTGGATTCAAACTTCCATCCATTAGCAGCTGTTACTTCAAGCGTATCAACAACTGTGCTTCCATCCATTACTTTAACTGTAATAGATGTTGGGCGTTTGCCGTCTTGATCGTCTGCATCATCCCAGACTTTCTGACCAGAAACTTTAACCTGCTCTGGAGTATGAGAGTTAGTGATTGTCTGACCTTCTACTTTCGGACTGTAACCTTTTTCTTTCAAAGCGACTACTGTTGCATCATCCTCTTTGACGGAGTAGGTGATCTTCTGTCCCTTGTCAAACTGAGGCAGATTAGTGAAACTTGCTTTCCATGTGTTGGCATCTGCCTTATCAGCAACTGTCAATGTTAATGTCTTACCTGCGACAGCAACTGGCTCTTCACCATTTACTGAGCTATACAGTTGCACTGTGATAGAAGCTGGACGCTTGCCGTCTTGGTTATCAGCATCATCCCAGACCTTCGTAACAGCATGCTCCGTACTTTGAGGAGTGTAAGAATTAGTAATGGTGAACTTATCAATCTTAGTTTGATATTCCGCAACTGCTTCTTCAGTAACAGTATAGGCAATCTCTTGACCTGCTGCATACTTAGGAAGAGCTTTAGACTCAAACTTCCAATCGTTAGCAGCTGTTACTTCCAGCTCATCTACGACAGTATTACCATTTTTTACCTTAACCTTAACAGAAGCTGGACGCTTGCCATCTTGGTTATCAGCGTCATCCCAGACTTTTTGACCGGAAATCTTAATCATCTCTGGAGTGTAAGAGTTGGTAACTGTGAAATCTTTGATTTCTTTAGTATAGCCAGCTACATCATCTTCCTCGATAGAGTAATCAATCTTCTGACCATTTTCATAAACTGGCAGATTTTCAAATTTAGTTTGCCATTGATCAGCAGCCGTCACTTCCTTGCTAGCGACTTCTGTCTTGACACCGCCGACTGTCTTCATCAGCTTAATGCTAATCTTAGTTGGACGCTTGCCGTCTTGATTGTCGTTGTCATTCCAGGTCTTGCTAGCAGTGATTTCTGTCTTTTCTGGTGTATAAGAGTTAGTGATATTGTAGCCGTTGAGATTGGTTGAATAACCCGGTACAGCTTCTTCTGTTACTGTATAGGTAATTCGTTGGCCATCCTTGTAGACTGGCAAGCCAGTAAAGTTGTAAGACCAGCCTTCTGCCTCACCGACTGTTTGAGTATTGACTTTTTGACCATCAGCTAGCAGATTAACTGTGATAGAAGCTGGGCGCTTGCCATCCTGGTTATCGCCATCTTCCCAAGTCTTGCTGCCAGACACAGTCATTGTCTCTGGAGTGTAAGAATTGGTGATGTTGTAACCATCCACTTTGCTAGTATAACCTGGAACAGCTTCCTCACTTACGGTATAAGTAATTTCTTGGCCTGCTGCGTACTTAGGCAAAGCCTTGGACTCATATCTCCAGTCGTTAGCGGAAGTCACATTTTGCTCATCAACAACCGTATCGCCATTCAGAATCTTAACCTTAACAGAAGCTGGACGCTTACCATCTTGGTTGTCCGCATCTTCCCATTTCTTCTGACCAGAAATCTTAACCGTTTCTGGAGTGTAAGAGTTGGTGATGTTGTAGCCATCCACCTTGCTTGTGTAGCCTGAGACAGCTTCTTCTGCAACAGTATAAGCAATTTCTTGGCCTGCTGCATATTTAGGAAGAGGATTGGATTCATATTTCCAACCGTTAGCAGCCGTCACTTCCTGCACATCGACAATATCTTGTCCTTTCAAGATCTTGACTCTAACAGCATTTGGACGCTTGCCATCTTGGTTATCCGCATCTTCCCACTTCTTCTGACCGGAAATCTTGACTGTTTCTGGAGTGTAAGAGTTGGTGATGTTGTAGCCATCCACCTTGCTCGTGTATCCTGAGACAGCTTCTTCTGCAACAGTATATGCAATTTCTTGGCCTGCTGCGTACTTGGGCAAAGCCTTGGACTCATATTTCCAACCGTTAGCAGAAGTCACTTCTTGCTCATCAACAACCGTATCACCATTCAGAATTTTAACTTTAACAGATGCTGGACGCTTACCATCTTGGTTGTCCGCATCTTCCCACTTCTTCTGGCCGGAAATCTTGACTGTTTCTGGAGTATAAGAATTAGTAATGTTGTAACCCTCTACCTTGCTAGTATAACCTGGAACAGCTTCCTCACTTATGGTATAAGTGATTTCTTGACCTGACGCATATTTAGGAAGAGGATTAGACTCATATTTCCAACCGTTAGCAGCCGTCACTTCCTGCACATCAACAACCGTATCACCATTCAGAATTTTAACCTTAACAGATGCTGGACGCTTACCATCTTGGTTATCTGCATCATCCCACTTCTTCTGACCAGCAACTGTGGTTGTTTCTGATTGATGGGTATTGGTCACAACAAATCCTTCAGCAGCATTTCCAATAACTTGAGCTTGATAATGAGGGACTGCGTCCTCTTCCAGAGAGTAAACTACTTCTTGTCCTTTTTCATACTTGTTCAAGTTAGTGAACTCAGTTGACCACTGGTCAGCTTCGGTCAGAGTTCTGTTCGCAACTTCTGATTTCTGACCGCCGACTTCTTTATAAAGTTTTACAACAACATTGGCAGGACGTTTGCCGTCTTGATTCTCGGCATCATCCCATTTCTTGCTGGCTTTGATAGAGATTTTCTCTGGTGTACGACTATTGGTAACAGTGAGATTTTCCTGATCTACTTCTGGAGCATCGTAGCCATCAAGCTGATTTTCACCGATTGTATAGGTGATTTTTTGACCATTTGCATCAAAGATTGGTAAATCAGTTGTCTGAGCTGTCCACTCCGCATCAGTACTGCCACCAGTTACGGCCACTGTCTTATCAGCCAGTTTTTTACCATTAGCGTAAACATCTACAGCAATGGAAGCTGGACGCTTACCATCCTGGTTGTTTTCATCTTTCCAAACTTTCTTAATTGTCAACTTTTTGCTGGCATTGGGATCTACCGTATTCTTGACTGTCTTAACCGCTCCTTCAGCCTTGATAGTCACCTTCATCGGATCACCGTCCAGCACATATCCTTCTGGAGCTGTTACTTCTTCTACTGTGAATTGGCCTTTCTTGATTTCTTCACTTGAGAAAGGCTGTGTAGAAACCCGACCGTTAGCATCTGTTGGCGGCAGAGTAATTTCTTCGCCACTCGGAGTTATCACCTTAAAGATAGCTCCCTCCAGCATTTTACCAGTCTTAGAATCCTGCTTGTAAATAACCAGACTATTACTGATATCAGCAGTAATGACACCGCCTTCTGTAATGCGGCTACTTCGTTCAACAGTGAAACTCTTCTGAGCAGGACGATCATCTCTAAACGGTAACGTTTCATTGTCAACTTCCATCTCAGCTGTATTTGAAACCAAAGAGCCATCAGCAGGTGAAGTCGTCGTATAGCTCAGCATAAAAGCACGATTGCCCGGGTTGCTAATCGTTAAAGTAAACTCTGTATAAGTCTCATTATATGTGATGGTATAATCTTGACCTTGTTTTAATACAACTGAATTGGAAATACTGGATAAACTATTTGTATAAGCTCCCTGGCGTAAAACAATCCCTTCTGGAACAAATTGCATAGGAGCACTGTTATCAGGAATCTTATCTTTAATGACAATTGGCGAATTGTAGGTTTTTTGTTGGGTGTTAATCCGCACAACCCAGTTATGTGAATAATCTCCACTTTTTCCAAGAATAGCCGAATTATATGGTTTTTTAGCAATAACTCCTCCAAACTTGGCAAAGTTTTCTCCAGCTGTAGAAAAACTACTTTGCCTACGTTCATTAATAGTTACCTTATGTGCCATCGTACCTTGGGTCTCATCTGGATTATAATTCCAATCTTGATTAGCCCCTACCGATGTTGCCTGAAAGTCAAAGAAAAAACTACCTTTTACTCCACTTGCAGTTGTTTTAGCCTTATACTCCTCCAAATTTTGAAGAGTTACTGTTATAAGACCACCCTTAGCCGAACCGTTGGATTTAGTCTTTGCTGCACCAAGCTGAACCTGTGTCTCTTGGTCTGTCAGATTAAACTTGGTGCCATCAGCAATGGTTGCTCCATTCGGAACTGTAAAGGTAAAGGTATCTCCATCTTTCAGTCTATTGTCATAAGCAGACAAATCAAAAGTCAGTTGATAGCGATAGCTTCCTCCTTGCGTCAATGAGTATGCACCATTAATCTTAGTTGCTTCCCGGCCATTTACATAATCCCAGATTTTTATGTCTGTAATTGCATTTTTCAAAGTATCCGCTTGAATATGTCTTACAAAAAGCCTCACATCCAGCAAAAATAGAAGGGGCAACATCAGAAACAACAACCATTTCTTAACTTTCATCATATCTCCTCTTTTATTTTATAGTCAAATAAACATATATACTTCATTGTAACAAATCCATACTGTAAAGGCAATGAAAGCAGCAAATCTTTTTCTATCTATTTCTTTATTGAATAATTTTTTCATTCTCTATTGGCATTTTCACAAAAATAAGTTATAATAGAATCTCAAGCGGAGGTGGTGGAACGGCAGACACGCATGCTTCAGGCGCATGTGCCCGTACGGGTGTGAGGGTTCAAATCCCTTCCTCCGCATAAAAAACAATCCTATCATGATTGATAGGATTTTTTGTTATTATGAAGCAGAATTACACTGCTGATAAAAGCCAGAAAGGTCAGTCCCCCTGTTAAATACTTCTCTAATAGACTAGCGGTCACAAAGAAATTGAAAACAGTAGCCAAAAAGAGAAAAACAGTTCCGCTTAAGATGATCTTTCTCAGAACAGAAGACTTTAAGCTACTTCTTAGCCAGCCTCCAAACGATAAGTAACTGAAACCAAAGAAACCCCACAGCAAGAAAAGCAGGAAGTTGACAGGACGCAGCCATAAAGGAAATACTATATAAGCTCCGCCAAATACCAAACGTCCCAGAGGCAGACCTAGCATAAGCAGGAAATGGAGTAAAGACTGCGAAAACCAGAGCAGGGCAGAAAACAAAGACAGAAATTTTACTTTCATATATACCTCATTAGCAAAATAGAAGACCAGCTATGTAGAGCAGATCTTCTATTTTTTTATAATCCTTCAGACTTCAAAGCATCTGCCAGGCGCGCAAATTCCTCTAAACTCAGAGCTTCTCCCCGAACACTTGGAGATAAGTCAGCTCGTTCTAAAGCTGCTGTCAGTTTGCCTTTAGTCTCCTCAGACTTCCCAAAACAACTGGTCAGGTTATTCCAGAGAGTTTTCCTGCGGTGGACAAAACTGGCCTTGGAGACCTTGAAAAAGAATTTCTCATCCTGAACCTCAGCTGCCGGCTGCTCTCTGCGCACCATCTTGAGAATAGCCGAATCCACATTAGGCGCTGGCACAAAGACTGTCCTCGGCACGATAAAGGCAACCTTGGCCGTCATGTAATACTGCACCGCAATCGACAAACTACCATAAGCCTTGGTATTCGGCTGAGCCGAAATCCGATCGGCCACTTCTTTTTGCATCATAACGACAAACTCACTAAAAGGAATCCCGCTCTCAATCAAATGCATGAGAATCGGTGTTGTGATGTAGTAGGGCAGATTTGCCACTACCTTGATAGGCAGGTCTGGATTCTTAAACTCTGCTATGTACTGGGCCAGATCAACCTTGAGAATATCCTGATTGACCACTGTCACATTGTCAAAATCGCGCAGAGTATCCGCCAAAATCGGCACCAGCCGATCATCAATCTCAAAGGCCATGACCTCCACGGCACTTTCGGCCAAAAATTCCGTCAAAGCCCCAATACCAGGACCAATTTCGATGACATTGACCTTTTTGTCAATCTCAGCTGTGTCCACAATCTTCTGGAGGATGTTCGTATCCGTCAGGAAATTCTGACCGAAAGATTTTTTAAAAGTGAAACCGTGACGCTCCAGAATGGCACGGGTTACACTATGGTCTGCAATTCTCATTTTATTACGAATACAGTCTGCTGTATTCTTCCTTTCTTTTCTTCTATACCGACATGTTTCAGACGACTTGGATATGTGCTCCAGTTCTCCTATTAAATCTTTATATATGGCTTATAGAGGCCTTTATCTAAATTTTATCATAGATTTTTTAAACACAATATTCTTATCCAACAGTTTCAACAAGGGAGTTACGTATTCAGGATTCGGAAACTTAGGACCAAAAATGACTTCACCGATTTGAATTGGATTTTCCCGTTCTACATAAAGTTTACCCATTCCAGAAGACTTATCAATCTTGATTTTCTTATTCTCAGAATCTAGGTTAGCATAGCGTAAGATACGCAGTTCATTCTCATATTTATAATCCACAGATTTAAACAAGTAACGAATTTCCTCTATACAGTCAGAAATCGCTTTTTGATAAAATTCATCCTTTTTACCTAAATTCTTATTTAGTTCTTTCTTTAAAGACTTCAACAATGTTTCCAACTCGATTATTTCTTTATCATCAAAGAGCTCCGTTTTTTCTATGCTAAACTTACCACCTGAATCATTGACATAGGCGATTCGGTAGAGATAATCTACATTTCCTTTTGAATCACTATCTTTTTCTACAGAATTCGGTTCAGTTCCTTCATCATTAACAGCATCGACTGAATCATACTTCTCACTCTGAAACATAGATTTTTCAAAACCACTATTTAATTCAGATTTGATTAAAGACATCTTATCAGAAAATTCTAAAGAGATCTTTTCTTGACGCCAAGAGACATCATTGAAGGATGTAAATCTAGAAAAGTCATCTTCCCGAAGTACAATACAAACACCTTGGGCATCATCACCATACTGAGACCACATGGCTAAATCATCCGTTTTAATAGTAAAGCTCATTAAAAACCATGAGCTTGGCTCTAAAATATCTCGTCTATCTAAGCCCAATATCTTTTCTATGATGATACCTTCCTCTGGATCATTCATATAATTCGCATTATTCAGACGAGTTTTTCCAGATATGGAAAAACTTGATTCCTCCCTCTGATCCTGATCCAACAAAATTTGAAGCACGCTTCCTTTAGTGTAATGGCCAAACTTAAGATTTTCCTTTTTATCTTCATCTTTCAATCCAAGTTGGTATTTGATTTTTTGAACATACTGGTAGATAGACAGTATGTTTTTTAGTTCATTCGAGTCTTCTTTATAACGCTCTGCCCACGTTTGTAAAATAGCATATTTGGTATCCCTTAAAAGACCTTCCTTTAAGATAAAGATGAATAGCTTGTACTCCTCACCGTCACAAACCTTATCATTACGAAAAAATAAATCATCAAAAGTTTGTAGCATAAATTTGGAGAATTGTCCATAGAGTTTTTTTATTGTTTCGGTTGTTTGAAGGCGTTCGTCTACCTCCGGTTGAAGTTCAAATAAACATACCAAGAATACACTATATACAAAAGCAATTACTTCAGAATCTTGGAAGCGCTCATGTAGATTCTGTACTTTCTCAACAGTAACCCCCAGTTCCTTCAACTCAGACTGCTTGAGTGATACATTGAACAAAATCATAGCATAACACAATGCTATATCAAGTGAATCTGGAAACTGTTCATGCAAGGCATGCAATTGATCAACAGTAGCCTCCGGTTCGCTCAACTCAGACTGCTCGGTTGATACATTGAACAAAATCATGGCAAAGACTTTTGCTATATCAAGTGAGTCTGGAAACTGTTCATGCAATGCATGCAATTGATCAACAATACACTCCAGTTCATTCAATTCAGGCCACTTGAGTGATACATTGACCAAAATCATAGCATAATGCAATGCTATATCAGATGAATTTGGAAACTGTTCATGCAAAGCATGCAATTGCTCAACAGTAGCCTCCGGTTCGTTCAACTCAGACTGCTCGGTTGATACATTGACCAAAATCCTAGCAAAGGCTTCTGCTATATCAGGTGAATCTGGAAACTGTTCATGCAAGGCATACAATTGCTCAACAGTAGCCTCCAGTTCATGCAACTCAGACTGCTTGAGTGATACATTGAACAAAATCATAGCATAATGCAATGCTATATCAGGTGAATCTGGAAACTGTTCATGCAAGGCATGCAATTGCTCAGCAGTAACCTCCAGTTCGTTCAACTCAGACTGCTCGGTTGATACATTGACCAAAATCATAGCATAATGCAATGCTATATCAAGTGAATCTGGAAACTGTTCATGCAAGGCATGCAATTGATCAACAATACACTCCAGTTCATGCAACTCAGACTGCTTGAGTGATACATTGAACAAAATCATAGCATAACACAATGCTATATCAGGTGAATCTGGAAACTGTTCATGCAAGGCATGCAATTGATCAACAGTAGTCTTCCGTTCATGCAACTCAGACTGCTCGGTTGATACATTGACCAAAATCATAGCAAAGGCTTCTGCTATATCAGGTGAATCTGGAAAGTCTTCATGCAAGGCATGCAATTGATCAACAGTAGTCTCCAATTCATGCAACTCAGACTGCTCGGTTGATACACTGAACAAAATCCTAGCAAAGGCTTTTGCTATATCAAGTGAATCTGGAAAGTCTTCATGCAAGAACTGCAATTGCTCAACGGTAGCCTCCAGTTCATGCAACTCAGACTGCTCGGTT
>NZ_GL890986.1:603203-609602 GCF_000212815.1 Streptococcus sanguinis SK49
GCATACGACAATCCAATACCTTCTGATTCAGGACATTGTTCATAAATAGATCTTGCCTTCTCTGCTATAGTTGCACAAGAAGCTTTACCTATTTGTTGCTCTGTTGATAAGCGAACAAGTTCGCCTATTTCTTCTAAACCTTGTTCTAAATCATATTCTTTTTCGTTCATTTTTCATATCTCTCCATCGCTTCTTCCACTTCTGCCAAAGTCACCCCAAACAGTTCCAAGCGTTTAAGGAGCTGCTTACCATTGGAGTAGCCGATACGGAGCTGCTCACCCAGATACTCTCGACGCTGACGGCTGTCACTTCCCATAAGCAGACCTAGTCGCACAAGATCGTTTTTGGTGATGTCAAAATTATCCTCATCATCAAAATATCCAACCAAACTAGCCAGAGCCTGCTGTAAATCCTCAAATGATGCATGCTCTACGCCAAGTGATTTACCCTTGTTCTTAGACTTGGGAGCCGCCTCATCACGGCGAAGAAAGGCATGCTGAGCAGTTGGCACAGCCTCCATGATTATTCGACGAATACGCTCACCATTGTAGTCTGGATCGGTAAAAACAATAACACCACGCAGTTGGTGCAGTTTCTCAATCCGCTCTAGATCTTCTTCATTGATAGCGGAACCTCTCGTCTCGTAAGTGTCCACTTGGTAAAATCGCTGCAGATTAGCTGTGTCATCCTTGCCCTCAACGACGATTACCTGAGGGATTTTTATCTTCTCAGTCAAGCCCAAACACCTTCTTTGCATTGGCATAGGTCGCTTGCGCTACTTCTTCGACAGGTAGCCCACGCAGCTCAGCAATTTTCTCTACAACATAGCGGGTATAGGCTGTTTTGTTTTCTCGACCACGCTTGGGAACAGGCGCCAAGTATGGCGCATCAGTCTCGACGAGAATTTTATCCAAAGGCAAGTTCTGCGCAGCCTCCTGAAGATCCGTTGCTTTTTTAAAGGTGACGACTCCAGAAAAGGAAATCATCATCCCCAGCTCGATAAAGCGCTCTGCCATTTCCAAAGAACCCGAATAAGAGTGCATAATACCGCCTCGAGGACCTACACCCTCACTCTTGATAATCTCATAAGTATCCTCCAGTGCGTCACGTGTGTGAACGACAAAGGGCAGGTTCAGCTCTTTGGAGAGCTGGATTTGGCGTCGAAAAACCCGCTCCTGAACATCCTTGGGCGCAGTCATCCAGTGATAGTCCAGCCCAATCTCGCCCAAAGCCAGCACCTTGGGGTGACGAAGCTTGTCCAGTAGATAAGCTTCCACCGCCTCATCATACGTCCCAGCCTCAGTCGGATGCCAGCCAATCGTAGCATAAAGCTGATCATGGTTGTCCGCCAACTCCAAGGCGCGCTCAATGGTCGGTCGGTCAAAACCGACAATATTGTGTGCAGTAACACTCATTTCTTTGGCTAATTGCAGCTCCTCTGCCTCTCGACCAGCAAATTCTTCCACATTTAAATGCGTGTGTGTATCAAAAATCTTCATGTTTTACTTCCTTGTATTTCCTGTCCTTTATTATACCAAAAATGACCTAAAAAATCAGAAGTCTCTTCAAAGCAGAAAATAAGATCGCTGCCATTCAACAGCTATCCGAATCTGTCTTCAAGTTCTCCATTGGAATAATTAAGTAAAAAGACAGTGCCAGCATTAACACAAGCGGGAGGAGAATATAAATAACCCCCAAACTGCTGGCAAGAGCTATCAACAGCATAGATAAAATACTCGGAACAGCCATGCTAAATAAATTAATAGCTGACTGGATAGCTCCCATGGACTCTTCTGGAATCATACTGAATACAGATTTCTGCAATCTAGGACTCAGCAGACCGACTGTAACAGAGCAAGCAAAGCTTGCTATCAGGACAAGTAAAAATTTTTGCCAGAAAAAACCGCAAAGAATAAAACCTTCACACACTTGACTTACATACATAGCAAGCTTAGTCGAAAGTTTTTTCAGCAAACCGCCACTAAAAATATTCCCTAAAATCAAACCAGCGGAACTTAAAACAATTAACAATGCAATGGACTGACCGATTTGCAGGTTCCAAAAAGGCCTTTTCAGCAATAAAAGAGTCGCTACTGGCGTCAGAATATTCAGAGTGATCTGCCCAAAGGTTGAAACCAATAACAGCCTCACAACGTTTTTTAATCCCAGCAAGACTTTAAGAGAATCCAATAAATGCTGCCAATAATTTTCTCTATTTAGCTCCTTGGCACTGCTGAGCTCCGGTTCTAAGTCCTGTAAGCTTTTACTAATATGCCAAAACCCAAGGTAAGCTAGCAAGAATGTCAGAGCATTTAGTCCCGCCAAAGCTCCAATACTCATCCAAGCGATGAGAAAACCGCCAGCTAGATTCCCCAAAATATGAACCAGACTCATACTAGCCTGCCGAAAGCCCATTGCAGAGGTCATATCTTGCTCAATCACCTTTACATAAACTGGGGTCAGCATGGCACCTGAAAAATAACTCAGACTATCCGACAGAAAGTTAATCAAGCAAATCACAAGCAAAATCAAGAAAGAGAAATCTTGTCCAAGAAGCAAAAACGTTACCAGGCTATATAGCACGACCTTACTAAACTGTATAAGCAGGTATTTCTGGATACGATTCTTCTGAAAGTCCGCCGCGACTCCAGTAAAAACTTGAATTAACTGAGGCAGCGTTTCAGAAAGAGAAATCAATAAAACCGAAAGTGGAGCAAAGGAATATGCGGAGACATAGTTCATCAAAGCCAAATAAAAAACAATGTCTCCGAAACCTGAAATCCATTGATTGATGAGCAACTGGCGAAAATTTTTGTTTTTTGTAAAAACAATCATACGGCATCTCCTTTACTCTTGTTAGATTTTTGTTTAACAAATCATAACAATAAATTAGGTGATTGTCAAATTTTTATTAGATTATTATTTTACAAAAAGAAGACCTAGAATGAATTTAGGTCTTCTTAAACTATGTTAGGTCCTGTTTGAATTTCTCTATAATCTTTTGAATCAGTTCTTTATTGACCGTGTATTTAACCGAATCATCATCCACCACAAGCTCCAGCAAGCCAGAATTTAGGAGCTTCTGCGTATGGAATGAGATAGAGGCTCTTGTAAGCCCCAGTTTTTTAGCTATATCTTTATTCTTGGCATGCGGCTGAATCAATTCAATCAAGACTTTATAGCGTGTTTCATCACCAAGAGTTTTTAAGGTCTGAGCCAATGTTTCATCATTAAGCTCCGATTCCGCCTTTGATAACTGGGAACTTCTCGTCGAAAGGACTAAGGAATAGGAAGTGAAATCAGGAACCTTTTCGAGAAAAGAGTCAATAAACATGGGTGACAGAACAAATGTTTGTGTGTCCTTTTCAAAGAGCTTGGCATTCTGCTCTTCATCATCCATCACATCAGATAGGCTAAATTCTCGTTCAAAAGCTAGTACTTCCTGCTCAAACTGCTCATAAATAGGCTGATAGAGCTCGAACACTCTTTCCAGCAAGGAAACCAATTGGTCCCGAAGCTGCTCTGGATGCTGAATAGCTTGGTACCAATACCATTTATTTTCCGGAGACTTGTCACTATTCTCTATAAAAGCCAGCAGATTCTCAGGACGTTCCTTGGCAACTTCTCCTTTAGAAAGCTTAAGTGATAAGCAATAGATGATTTGCTCTGCGTCTAATTTTTTCAGACATTCTAACAAGTCATGCGGATTGGTCGGATCTTTTCCTTTTTCTAGCAAGTAGAGGTAGAGGAGCGGAGCCAGTCCCACCGTAGCTTCTTCAAACAAACTAACCGCAACAAGCTCGTTTTTCAAAGGAAGTAAATCCTGATAGAGCTTATCATAGTGCGGCTGTACATCAAGAAGCAGCTCCTTTTGATTCTGCAGTAAATCCCTCCACATATGTTTATCATCCCTTGAAACGATGGCAGGCACCATGAGAAATTCATATAACTTACTACGATAATGAACAAGCTTTACGCCCACAGATTCTTCCCTCCTTACATATACTCCGTCTCTGACCGAAAAGAGTGTACAATTCCTGTTTTTCATTATACCAAAAATCAAGCAAAATATTCATCCCCTTCTGCTCTGTTCATCTCCTGACAAAAATCCATCTCTATAAAATAAGAACTTTTTTAGAAACCTTCATCTAGTCCTTAAGACTGATTTTATCTTTTTTCGATATTTTCTTATTGATTATCGATAACATTCGTGTTATAGTTACTAAGAAATGAAACGTTAGTCGGAGGAAATTATGACAGACAAAATGAAAAAGACTGCTGAAGATATGAGCATTACACTTACAAAAATCAGTATCAGCCTTTTATTTATTGCTTCCATTATCCTGATAGCTCTAGGACCTTGGGTCGTCAACCTAGTTATCGAATTTCCCTCTCCTTTCTTTCAAGGAGAGACACGCTTTTGGATCTTGCTGCTGTTTGGCTATGTCCTAGGCTGCCTGGCTCTGGCCTGCATTGTCCATCTCTATCGACTCCTGAGCCGCATCGGTAAAAATCAGGTCTTTATCACACAAAATGTTCAGTACATGCGCTATCTTGGCTGGGAAGTCGGCACTGTCGCTCTTATCTCCCTCTTTATGGGACTGACAGCCTATTTGCCCATGCTCTTAGTCACTGTTTCTTGCAGTATCTTGACCCTGATTATCCGTGTCATCCGCAACGCTTTTGGCAAGGCCATTGAGCTGCAGGATCAAGTGGACTACACTATTTAGGAGGTCTTATGATTCAGATAAATTTAGACCTTGTCATGGCGCAAAAGCGCATCAGCGCTGGTCGTTTAGCAGAGTTAATTGACCTAACACCAGCCAATCTATCTATCCTAAAAAATAATCGAGCCAAGGCAGTCCGTTTTTCAACACTCAACGCTCTCTGCCGTGAACTAGACTGCCAGCCTGGCGATATTTTGGAGTATATCCCTGATGAGGAGGAGAAATAATTATGGAATATCCAGCACAAGAACAGATGAATGTCCAGCCTTGTCTGCCCGCAGAGGAGGAAAGACAGACCATCTTCACTGGCCTAGAGGACAAGCAACTGCGATTCTTTAAAATCAGCTATCTAATCCTCTATCTTTTAACCTACTTTTACTCTGCAGTATTTTTTAATTATCAAACTGCACCCTTTTTCCCGTTTGCAATCGGCCTTATATTATTAAGCGAGGCCTTAATCAGGAAATTGGCCTATCCATCTCTGCAGATAAAAAATCTTGACAGCAGATTAGAGGCTAGAAGCTTTCTAATCATGACGTTAGCCCAAGCCCTAGCTTTAAGTCTCTGGGGGCTTCATCGCCAGCTAGAATTGTTCCAATTTCTAGCCATCCACATCTCATTCGCCTTCTATATTCTGTCCCGCACAGGCTGGTTAAGCCAAGGGCGTTTGGGTATCCTAGTCTGGTTTGACACCATTCAAGCCTTCTGCATCCTGCCCTTTAAAAATTTCATTGCTGCTATTCTAGTCTTTATAGAAGGCAAGCAGCAGGACTCTTCCGATAGCTCTGACAGTCTGTCTTCAAAGAAATCCCAACAGCTCGTGATTATCGTCAGCAGCTTCTTTGTTGCAGGAATCTTGGTCTACTTTGTCTGGTCCCAGCTGAGTCAGGTTTCAGACAGCTTTGCCTCCTTCTTCAGCAATACCGCTGATGTTATTGAAAATCTCCTTGACTCCCTCTTTTCAAGTCTTGATAGCAGCATGATTCTCTTCAAGGCCTGCCTGGCTGTTCCTGTCAGTCTTTACCTTTATGGCCTCCTAGTTGGCAGTCTGTTAGGCAAAAAAGATACTAAACTTAGCTACAAAAAATTTCAAGCAAGCATCCGTCCTTTGCGAGTAGCACCTGCTTTCGCAGCCTACATTATCATCGGCAGCCTCTGCCTGACCTATGCTCTCTTCTTCCTAACGGGTCTGGGTGAGCTCGGTCAGCTCCTAAGCGCCGGAACAGTAGCTCAGGCTATTTCTCCGCAGAATGCTTCGACTGTTGCCGTAGCTGGCTTCTGGCAGCTGGTTCGGGTGTCTATCCTTAACTTTGTAGTCCTAGGCGTCTTCTATCTGATTGCCAAAAAGCCACTCTGGGATCAGATAGGTACACGTTTAGCAACCACCTTACTCTTTATATTTGCCACCTTGCTGACCTTACTTGCAGGATGGAAATTATTTGGTGTCTATATTTTCCTTTATGGACCAACCCCTCTACGGTTACTTTCCGGCTGGTTTGTCCTCGTCTTATTGGTTTGGTGTTTGCTCATCTTGATTCGACTTTATAAGCCAATCCAAGCTATTCGCATCGGCATCCTTTATGCTATGATTAGTTTCACCATACTTTGCTATCTATATCCAATGCTTTTACCAGCGAAATAAGAAGTAACTGTAATTAACCATATAAAAAAA
>NZ_GL890986.1:609652-677654 GCF_000212815.1 Streptococcus sanguinis SK49
ATAAAAACAGAAAGAATGTTAAATTCTTTCTGTTTTTTATATCTTTTGCTATTATTCAATAACAGCCCACTCATTTTCCCAATTCAAAAAAGACTATTTACATTCTAAAATCACACGTCAATAAATGATCATTGATCATGCCAATTGATTGCAAAAAAGCATATATAGTAGTAGAGCCAACAAAAGAAAATCCTTTCTTTTTAAGTTCCTTACTAATCTTATCGGATAGATCTGTTCGAGCGGGTACCTCTTCAATACTGGACCATGAATTTAAAATTGGTTTATTATTTACAAAAGACCAAAGATAGGGATCTAAACCACCGTAATCCTCCTTTAATTTTATATAGGCTTTAGCATTTTTTATAACTGCCTTTATTTTCAGCTTATTTCGTATCACTCTTTGATCACTAAGCAATTCTTCAATCTTTTGCTCGTCATAATTGGAGAGTATTTCAGGATCGAAGTTTTCATAAGCATCTGTCATAGCATCCATTTTTGATAAAATAGTTTGCCAGCTCAAGCCCGCCTGCTGACCTTCTAAAATCAACATTTTAAAGAGTTTATGCTCGTCATGCACAGGTCGCCCCCATTCATGGTCATGATAATTTCTCTCAAGCTCACTATTTTCGGCCCAATCGCACCTTTTTATCTCAACCATCTATTTTCTCCTTATAGTTTGATTTTCTCAACTTGATTATTATCTAAGACCAAGAAAGCATCCGAAAAAGATACTTCAAAAAGTTGCAAGGAGTTGCTATGCTGCTCAATAATATCTTGATAATAAGGATACTTCTGGATAAAAACGCTTTTTATATCCTCAATAGAAAGCTGGCTTTCTTTGACACTCCCTTGAATCCGGATATACCTCCCATCACCTTTCGGGACTGTTGTAAGAGCAATACGATTATTGATTGCCAGCTCTTGGATTTTATGACTATTTTTAAATGATATAAAGAACAATTTCTTTGTCTCCTCATCATAGTAAAAATTGACAATTCTTACATTTGGGATATCCTTTACAGAAGTAGCTAGAGCCATTTCTTTCTGTTCTGCCAATAAGGCCTTAAAATATTGATTCATATTTGACTCCTTTATTATTTTCTCTAAAACTAGTATAATATAAAAAGGTATCATTTTTTGAAACCATTTAATAAAATATGGAGTTTCTCATGAATAAATCTCAAAGAATTAACGATATGCTTATTTTTCTCAATAAGAAAAGACAATTCAATCTAAAAGATATTATGAATCGATATCATATTTCAAAAAGCACTGCCCTTCGTGATATTGCCAGCCTTGAAACGTTAGGCATTCCAATTTATTCTGACTTAGGTCGGAATGGCAGTTATAAAATTCTTAGCAACGACTTGTTATCTCCTATTATTTTCTCCATAGATGAAATTTCTGCCTTGTATTTTTCCATGCTGACTCTGGAAAACTACAATATGTGCCCTTTTGATATTGACCTGCAAAAATTAAAAGAAAAATTTGAAAACTCGATTTCAGAACAGCAGTTAAGCAAGATCACAAAAATTGAGAAAATCCTTCAACCAGAAGTCAGAAAAACGATCAACAACTCTCAGCTGCGAATCATTCTTGATATTTTATTGCACAGGCAGGGAGAATTTTTTCCAATTAAGTATGAACAGCAGTCTCTTCAGGTTCAATTTATCAAACTATTTAGCTACAAAGGAGACTGGTATGTAGAAGTCCTAAATAAAGACACTGGCCAAAAATGGGAACTTTCCTGCCAGTCTATTGACTTTTACCCGTAAATTTAACGCAAAAAAACCAGCGGTCTCGAGTCTCCGCTGGTTTCTTGATAAATCGTTTGGATTAAGCAGCCAAAACTTTGCGTCCTTTACGACGGCGAGCTGCCAATACACGACGACCGTTTTTAGTTGACATACGGTGGCGGAAACCATGTTTACGCGCACGACGGATTTTACTTGGTTGATAAGTACGTTTCACGATGAATACCTCCTCTTAGATTCTTGTATTCGTTTAGCCGGCTAGTTGTGATCAGTTACTAAACATACTTTACTATTCTATATGATTCCGAGGCTTTTGTCAATACTTACTTAAATAACTTTCTCTTTGTAAACGTAATCATAAAGCCCGAGTCGCCTCATAAAAGGGAATCAAAGCTGTCATGGCCTCCTGCAGCTGGGAAAGCACTTGCTCTCTTGAAGCAGCCTGAGAAAGGGGAATATCGTATTTGACCAAGACCTTACGAACCTGACCGACCACCAGCTGCTGAGTAAGGAGCTGGCGATTTTCCTCTGTTCCTTCAAAACGCTGACTCACACCATCTATCTGGGCAAAATAATAAGCTGGCGGCTGAATAGGCAACTCCAAGACCCGATTTTGCTTGCTGAGGCTGTACTCATCTTTCTTGCGCTCCATGAAGCTCACCTCCAGCGACACTCCAAAATCTTCTGCAGTTCCATACAAGCGCAGGGCAAACATCGGTTCTGTGATTTCCCCATAGCCTTTAAGATAATTCCAAAAATGGGGCCGCAGTATCTGCGCCTGATTCATCCACTGGCTGGTTCGCTCCAAGGTCAGCTTGGGATAGAGGATCTGAAAATCCTTGACTAGTGCCGCAAACTCCTTTCGTGCCGCCTGCCCCTTAGCTCTCAACTCCAACATAGACTCACGCAGCTGCCCTGCCTTGTCTGGAGATATATACTTAGCCCCTTGATGAGGCAGATAACTTTCAATAGCTGGAAAAAGTGACATAAAAAATCCTTTCTTTACTCTCTATAATAGAAAACCTCAGGCTTATCAACAACAACACTCTGAGTTATAAGAATTCGATCTTGTTTTTTATTAGAAGCATCTGCTATCGTTTGATCATCCGCAGTCACAGACATATCAACACCTGCTGGAATAAATAAGATGGCTGCACCCGGACCTCCAGAGGATACTCCACCTTGTAAATAAGAATCAATCATTCTAAAATTATTTCCCAATTTTAGGTCGTTATTAACCAAGCCATTTTTATCAAATACTAATTCACTCCCCTTCCCATTTCTCCATCTACCTTCAATACTAGTATAATCTCCTTTTTGGATGGCTTCCAAATCCAATTGAGGCGAACTACTTTGTTCTTTGCGATTTTCAACACTTGTCGTTGCTTGATAGTCTTCTATGTCTTTCCACTTTAACGAAGATAGATCAACTTCTTTTTTAGAAGCTAACCCAAAAACTGAATCTACGCTTTTTTCAGAATTTGAATCTACACCTGCTATTTGAAAATCTGCTTCTTTTAGCACATCTATACCACTATTATCAGATCTCAGTCGATAAAGATAACCCTTAGCATCAGGACTTAGAGAGTGCCATTGAGCATAAAAGACTGTTCCATCTGTATATATTGTGGCGCTTTCTCGACTTCCACCTGCTGAAGCTACTTTTGATTGAGCTAAATAAGTTGATGTTCCTTGATTCAAATAATAAATAGCCGCTAAATAATAAGCCCCGTCAGAATGATGTCCTGTGATTAGTTCATTCGTCCCATTTTTATCAATATCATAGAATGTGTATATCTGCGCACGGCCTTCAGAAGTATCTTTTGTTAATTTCTCCAAAGTCGAAGCATATAATTTTTCATCTTGTTCTACTGAAATTGAAGAACTCTTTTGCTCTTTATCCAATGCACTCTTACTCGAATCAGGAGTATTATCCTGATTCTCTATTTTCTTTTGGCCACAGGCAGCAAGTAATGCTAACCCTAAAATAATTAGAAAAACTCTCTTCTTCATAATTCTTTCTCCTAGTTTATTACTACAAAAACCAGCATCTCTGCTGGCTTTCTTTTTATTCGCTATCAATATCCACGACGACATAGCGGTTAGGCTCGTCGCCTTCGGAATAGCTAGTCACGCCATCGATGCGAGAGATGATGCGGTGGATAATTTTGCGCTCGCTGTTAGACATAGGGTCAGTGTGCTGACCGCGTCGGTCTTCCAAAGCCCGCTGAGCCAGTTTCTGCGCATAGCTTTGCAGCACTTCTGCCCGATGCTCAACATAATCATTGACATTAATAGAAATGTAGAAGCTCTTAGAATATTGGTTATAAAGATAGTTTTGTGCCAATAGCTGCAGAGCTTTCAAGACTTTTCCGTGGTAGCCAATCACGCGCCCTGGTTCATTGGTATCAATCTGCATGTTAATGGTACGACGATTGTGACTGCTGGAAATGCCCGCTTCCACATCCATCTCATCCACGATTTTCTGAACATAGTTCGTTACGTTGTCAACCACTTCTTCAATATCGTAGTCTGCTTCGACTTGGATACCTAAGTCAGCAAAAGAGCTTTCTTCTGTTTCTGTCGGTTCAGCCTTGTCTTTAGCTGCTTGTTCAAAAGAGATAACCTTGCTATCGTCCGCTTCTGCTTGAGCAATTGACTCATCAATAGCTTGGTTGGTCTTGAGAAGATCAATGGTGCCAGTCTCTTCTAAAATCGTATTGGCTTGCTTGTCATTTTTGAGTATTTCAGCCTTGACCTCATCTGAGATAACTTCGCCTTCGCCTTCGACCTTCTTGATGGCAGCTACCACACGGCCCAAATCAACCGTTGCTTCACTGACAGACTGCACAGGCTCATTCTGAGCGTTAATCTCTTCGGGAACACCTTTTACAGCCTTTTGATTGGCCTTGACAACTGTCGTCTCAGCAATCGGTTCGACATCCACCTGAGCTGGCTTCTTGCCAAACAGACCTAAAAAGCCTTTTTTCTCACGAGAAATAACAGTGATATGCGCTCTCATACGTGGAATATCCAACGTTTTCAAACCATTTTGAATGGCTTCTTCAACACTTGCTCCTGTAAAAATAACCATTGCAAGAGTCCTCCTTCTTACTTACTTTTTCTTTTTCTGTGCTTTTTTCAGGGCACGTTTCTTTTTCTGTTCCAATTGACGCTCTGACCGTTCCCTGGCTTCCCGCTCGGCAATGATTTTAAAAGGATTGCTCAGCAGCAAGGTCTGAACCACCTGATAAGCATTTGAGACTGCCCAGTAGAGGGCCACCCCACTCGCTGCATAGAGGGCAAAAAAGAAAATCACAACTGGCATCAGGTACATCATGACTGTCATCCCGCCATTTCTCTCAGGCAAGGCCTTGTTTGAAAGCCAAGTACTGAAGAAAGTGAAGAGAGCCGCCAACAGCGGAAGAATAAAGGTCGGATCTGTCGCTCCTAGATTGAGCCAGAGGAAGTGACCTGTTTTCATAAAATCAACCCGAGTCAGGGCTTGAAACAGAGCCAAGAGCACTGGCATCTGGATAAAGAGCGGAATGAATGAGGCATAGGGATTGACACCCTTTTCTTTGTAGAGTTTTTGCGTTTCCTCAGCCAAGGCTGTTCTGCTCTCCATATCCTTGCCAGGATACTTTTCCTGCAGTTGTTTGATATGCGGCTGCACTTCCTGCAGCTTGCGCGAAGAAGTCGTCTGAAATTGGAAGACCGGCAGGAGAACTGTCCGGATAATCAAGGTAAAGAGAATAATCCCAATTCCCTTGCTTCCGCCAAAGGATAGAAAACGAATGGTGTCCGCAAAGAAATAGACCAACTTCTCCCAAAAGCCATGTGAATCGGCCGTTACTTGAGTGGTTCCGCAGGCTGTGAGAAAGAGCAGCGAGGCGACCAGTAAAATCCCTAATTTACTTTTCTGTTTCACAAATGAATCCTTCCTGATAAAGTTTAGCAATTTTTAACACATGCAATAAATTTTGTTCAACTTGGTGGTAGTCCAGCTCCTCTACTCCTTTGCGAGCAATAACTACGAAGTCTGCCTGGACTAACTGTTTCTGATGCTGCATCAAGACATGGCGGATTTTTCTTTTAATACGATTACGAACCACTGCATTCCCCAGCTTTTTACTGACCGAAATTCCAACCCGAAAATGCTTTTGCTCTTTTTCTAACATGTAAACGACAAATTTTCGATTAGCAAAACTCTGTCCACTTTTAAAAATCGCATTAAAATCTTTTTCGCTCTTGACGCGATAGTTTTTTCTCAAAACTCAACTCCATCCACCAAAATTATATCTATTATACCATATTTTTCGAAAATGCCAATAAGTCCTGCTATGACGCTGGTTTTGCAAATATTTAAAAGGTTGATTCACTTAAAAAACACCGCAATTTCTTTGCGGCGTTCCCTATATCTTATCCCTTTTTCAGCTGTTTCTTCGCTCTTTCCAACTCCTGACGGATCTGTGCAAATCCTGTCCCGCCAAGGGAATTCCGCTTTTGTACAGCGGTCTGCGACTCAAGCGCTTGATAAATATCTTCCCCAATCAGCGACGACACTTCCTGATAACGGCTCAGCGGGATATCCTGTAGATAATAGCCTGCCTTGCTGCATTCCAGCACCAACTTTCCGACAATCTCATGGGCTTCCCGGAAAGGCAGTCCTTTCTTGGCCAGATAGTCAGCCAATTCTGTCGCATTGGAGAAGTCTTGCTGGGTTGAAACCAGCATTTTTTCCTTATTGACTGTCATACTAGACAGCATACCCGCCATAATATCCAGCGATTTTTGGATAGTATCTACTGTATCGAACATGCCTTCCTTGTCTTCCTGCAGGTCCTTATTATAGGCCAAGGGCAGGGATTTCATAACCGTCAGAAGACTGAAGAGATGGCCATAGACCCGGCCGCTCTTACCCCGAATCAGCTCCGCCATGTCCGGATTTTTCTTTTGCGGCATAATGGATGATCCTGTACTAAAGGTGTCTGACAGACTGACAAAGCCATATTCATAGCTGCACCAGTTAATCAGCTCCTCGCAGAGACGAGACAGATGCATGATGAGAATGCTGCTGTTAGATAGAAATTCCAAGATAAAGTCTCGATCACTTACCGCATCCAAGGAATTGTGGTAAATACCTTTGAAGCCCAATAAATCAGCCGTCAGCTCCCTGTCAATCGGAAATGTTGTCCCCGCCAGAGCCGCTGCTCCTAAAGGAGACAAATCCGTATGCTCCAGATTAAAGGCAAGGCGCTGACTATCACGGCTGAACATCTGATAATAGGCCAGCAGATGATGGGCAAAGCTAATCGGCTGGGCATGCTGAAGATGGGTATAGCCTGGCATAATAGTCTCTACATGCTCCTCAGCCAAGTCCAGCAGCACCTGGCGCAAATTCAAGAGTTTATACGCAATCTGACCGAGCTGATCCTTGAGATAAAGGTGCATATCTGTCGCCACCTGGTCATTACGAGAGCGAGCCGTATGAAGCTTGCCAGCTACTGGCCCAATCTCCTCAGTCAGAAGAGCCTCCATATTCATATGAATATCTTCATTCCGCACATCAAACTCAAGCTCTCCAGATTCATAACGCGCCAACAGCTTTTCCAAGCCTGCCTGAATAGCAGCTGCTTCCTCTGGAGCAATGATTCCCGTCTGTCCCAGCATTTTGACATGGGCTAGGCTGCCCTGCAGATCATAAGGAGCCAGACGATAGTCAAAGCCAATGCTGGCACCAAATTCTTCTACCCAGCCTTCCAGAGAGGCTTCAAAACGTCCGCCCCACAGTTTATGATTCACCATAGGAAAGCCCCTTTCTATTTGTCCTTGTGAGCCTGAACCTCTGCGTGAACCTTAGACGGAAGCCCCCATAGCTTGATAAAGCCAATTGCGGCATCCTGATCAAAAGTATCTGCACTGGTATAGGTAGCCAGACTTTCATCGTAGAGAGAATTGTCAGACTTACGCGCTACGACTGTTGCAGAGCCCTTATAAAGCTTCACTTTAGCTGTGCCATTGACCACCTGCTGAGTGGACTTAAGGTAGGCAATCAAAGCTTCTGTCGCTGGATTAAACCAGAGGCCATTATAGATGAGATTGGACAGTTCATTTTCGATAATCGGCTTGAAATGGGCCAGTTCTCTGACTAGAGTCAGATCCTCGATTTCCTTGTGGGCAGCCAAGAGAGTCACCGCCCCAGGGCATTCATAGATTTCCCGAGACTTAATCCCTACCAAACGGTTTTCCACATGGTCAATCCGTCCAACACCGTGCTGTCCAGCTAAGTCATTTAGCTCAAGGATCAAGTCCGCAAGCTTCATCTTTTTGCCATCTAAAGCAACTGGCACACCTGCCTCAAAGTCAATATTTACATAGACTGGGCTGTCTGGCGCTGCTTCTGGTGCAACCGTCAAATCATAGGCATCTTCCGGTGCTTCATTCCAAGGATTTTCCAAGACTCCGCACTCATTGGCCCGTCCCCAAAGGTTTTGATCGACTGAGTAAGGACTATCCAGATCTGCAGGAATTGGCACACCATTAGCTTTGGCGTAATTAATTTCTTCTTCCCGAGACCATTTCCACTCCCGAACCGGAGCAATGACATTGAGACTGGGATCCAGGGAGGCGATAGCCACTTCAAAACGTACCTGATCGTTTCCTTTTCCGGTACAGCCATGGGCAATGGTTGTCGCCCCCGTCTTGTGGGCAATTTCAACCAATTTCTTAGAAATCAAAGGTCGGCTCAGAGCGGACACTAGAGGATATTTTCGTTCGTAGAAGGTGTGTCCTTGCAGAGCAACCAAGACGTAGTCTTCTGCAAACTCATCTTTAACATCAATAACATGTGATTCGATAGCGCCAACTTTCAGCGCCTTGTCATGAATGAAATCCAAATCATTTCCTTCACCTACGTCCATACAGACCGCGATCACATCATAATCCTTGTTCAGCCAAGTAATGGCCACTGAAGTGTCCAAGCCGCCGGAATATGCTAAAATGACTTTCTCTTTAACCATATGATTACCTCTATCCTTCTACATTTTATTTTTAAACATTCTACTGTATGAAAATGCGATTGTCAAGAGAAATTTTAATATTTATTAAAATAAAAGCGTTTTATCGATTTTTATTCAAAATCAATATATTATATACTGGACTCAAAATAAGAAAAAAGAGTCCGTCAAGACTCCTTATTTTACACGGTAAAAAACATCGGGATGTTCGGAAACGCTCTGGGTGATGATGAAGCGATCTTGACTGGTATCAGTCGGATCCGTCCCATTGACAGTCTCCCCAGCTGGAAGACTCTTTCCTGCTGGAATGATAAGAAAGGCAGCACCGGTTTGGTTTTTCCAACGAATCCCTGCTCGGTAAATCCCATTTTCATCTGGCCCAGAGTAATCTCCTGTCTCAAGCTTGGCAACATCTGACTCGATACCAGACGCATCGAATGTATAACTGTTCCCTTTGGCATCCTGCCAAGTACCAATCATGCTGGAAAAATCGCCAGAAGCAATAGCCTTCATATCCAAATTAGAAGTTGGTGTCATCTCTTTCTCTTCTTTGCTAGCTCCCTTGGTAGACTTTTCACTTTCTGTTTCCGAATGCTGCTGAGAGCCAGCATCAGAAGTTTCTTGATTATCTGAGTCGCCAGAAAGTTCGCTCGAACTGTCCCCTCTTTCAGACTTTTTAGAAGATGCGGAGCTAGTCGAACTTACTTTAGAACTGTTGGAAGCAGGATTCGTCTGCTCTTTCTTTTGGTTACAGGTTACTAGCACGAGTAAAGCTACTAGCCCTCCAACCAAGATGATGAGCCATTTTTTCATTTTTCTCTCCTTAAAGTATTTTCTTATTACAATTGTGACATAAAAACAAAAATTTGCAAAGTAAAAACCAGCTCGAAAGCTGGTTTATCTTATTGAATTTGATTTAGCATGTTTTCGATATGCTGGATGGATTTTTCGCGGCCTAGCAGGTAAATCGTATCTGGCAGCTCCGGTCCATGCATTTCACCCGAAACGGCAATCCTAATCGGCATAAAGAGGTTTTTGCCCTTGATCCCTGTCTCTTTTTGGACAGCCTTGATTTGCGGGAAGATATTCTCTGTCACAAAATCTGCATCAGACATAGCTTCTAGCTTTTCTTTGAAGGCTGTCAACACGGTCGGTACCGTTTCACCAGCCATGACCTCACGCTCCGCATCTGTCAACTCTGGGAAGTCCGCAAAGAAGAGGTCTGTCAGCGGCACAATTTCGTCTACAGACTTCATTTGTGGTTTGTAGAGCTCTACAAGCTTTTCTGCCTTATCGGTCAAACGACCTGCTTCTTCCAAGTATGGCTTAGCCAGAGCAAAGATTGTGTCAAAATCCGCATTCTTGATGTATTCGTTGTTCATCCAGTCCAGCTTCTTCTGGTCAAAGGCAGCTGGGGACTTACTGAGACGTTTTTCATCAAAGAGCTCGATCAATTCTTGGCGAGAGAAAATCTCATGCTCGCCGCCAGGATTCCAGCCCAGCAGTGCAATAAAGTTAAAGACTGCTTCTGGCAGGTAGCCCTTCTTGCGATAATCCTCGATAAACTGCAAGGTATTGGTATCGCGCTTGGACAGCTTCTTACCTGTTTCAGAGTTGATAATCAAGGTCATGTGCCCAAATTCTGGAGCTTCCCAGCCGAGGGCTTCATAAACCATGAGCTGCTTAGGTGTGTTAGCAATGTGGTCATCCCCCCGAATAACGTGCGAGATTTCCATCAGATGGTCATCAATAACCACAGCAAAGTTGTAGGTTGGGTAGCCGTCTTTCTTCTGGATCACCCAGTCACCACCGATATTTCCGCCTTCAAACTCAATTTCACCCTTGACCATGTCAGTCCACTTGTAGACACCAGCTTCATTAACAGCCAGACGAACCGTCGGAATGATGCCCGCTGCTTCGCGCTTAGCGATATAGGCTGCCTTTTCTTCCTCAGACATACCTAGAAACTCATTGATATAACGCGGTGTTTCACCAGCTGCTTCCTGACGTTCGCGTTCAGCCGCTAATTCTTCCTCAGTTACATAGGACTTGTAAGCCAAGCCCTTGTCCAAGAGTTCATTAACGTATTTTTGGTAAATATCCAAGCGCTCAGACTGGCGGTAGTTTTCGTGAGTCTCAGGACTTTCGTCCCAGTCAATACCCAGCCAGCGTAAGTTTTCAAGCTGTGAACGTTCTCCGTCTTCTACATGGCGCTTGCGGTCTGTATCCTCGATACGGATAATGAAGGTCCCACAATAGTGACGAGCATAGAGGTAGTTAAAGAGCGCAGTCCGCGCATTTCCGATATGTAATAGTCCAGTCGGACTTGGTGCATAACGCACTCGAATCGCTTTTGTCAAAGTTCCATTCTCCTATTTGTATTTCGGGGAATCATTCCCACTCCGATTTTCAAACGTAATCATTATATCATACTCTGAGGGCAGAATACGACTTTACAGTCTATTTTTACGACAGGCGCTCTTCCAGCTGGAAGTCGATAGGAAGCCAGGCCAGCACATTCTCCAGCTGCTTTTCCCAGTAATACCACTCATGCTTACCTGGACTGTGGCTGTAAGTAATCTCCAAACCTAAGTCTTGCAGGTTTTTCACTGCCTCCTGATTGGCCTTGTAGAGAAAATCTTCTTCGCCACACCATGCCCAAAGCTTAGTCTTTTTATCAGATTGCTTGGCTATACTCTCCAGCGAATGAGGGCTGCTGGTCCAGTCTTTATAGTCTCCAAAAACTCCTCGCCAATAGGCTGGCGTTGCCATTTCAGCATTATCTGGACGAGCATCAAGAAAACTCAAAGCTCCAGAAAGACTTGCTGCGTATGAAAAACGGTTAGACTTGAGAGCCAGCTTAAAGGCTCCGTATCCGCCCATGGAAAGACCAGCGATAAAATTCTTCTCCCGCTTATCCGACATATTTGGGAAAAAGCGCTTGAGCACCCGAGGCAGCTCCTCAGCGATGGCTTCGTAATAGTTAAAACCGTACTGAGTATCGGTGTACCAGCCATTGCTGGTATTAGGCATGACAACAATCAAGTTGGTCGAGCGAACCAGACGCTCAATATTTGAGCGCTTGAGCCAGCTGTTGTGATTCCCGTTCATACCATGAAGCAGATACAAAACAGGAATATCCTTATCATCCGGCTTGTCTACGCGAGCTGCATCCGGATAGAGGACATTAACGCCCCATTCCATCTCCAAAGCTTCAGAATAATACTCTATTTTCATCACTGCCATTCGCATTTCTCCTTCGTATCTTTCTGACAAGAAAAAGCCGAAACCCGACTTTTCTTGTATTTGTGTTCAGATTTTTACCGCACTTCCATAACGACCGGCAAAATAGCTGGGCGACGCTTGGTTTGGTCAAAGAGATATTTGGCCAGACTGTCACGGACAGCACCCTTCAGCTCACCCCAGTCAAAGCTATCCTGCGCCAAGTATTCTTCCACAGTTTTATTGATAATGTCAGAGCTTTCGCGCAAAATATCTCTGCTCTTCTTGACATAGACAAATCCACGGGTATGTACTTTAGCCTTGGAAATGATTTTCTTTTCCTTACGGTTAACTGTGAGTGCCACGATGAAAATACCATCTTCAGACAAGACCTTGCGGTCGCGGAGGACGATATTACCCACATCTCCAATCGCATTTCCATCAATCATGACATCTCCAGCTGATACTGCACCAGCCGGCACAAAATCACCATGGTCGTATTCCATGATGCTGCCACGCTTAGGAATAAAGATATTTTCCGGCAGCATACCAACTTCCATGGCAGCCTTAGCATGAGCATCCAAGCCACGGTACTCACCCTGAATAGGGAAGAGGTACTTAGGCTGCAGCAGGTTAATCATGAGCTGCAAATCACGCGCATTTCCGTGACCTGAAACCCGCAGGTTTTGGGTAATCAGCTTGACAATGCCCCCCGCCTGATAAATCATATTTTCCACGCGAGCCACGACCGCTTCCTTGGCAATAGACGGCGTAGTTACAATGTAAATCAAATCGCCTTCCTTGATTTCCACATAGCGGTGACGGCCGATCGACATCTTACGCAGACCATTGATAGGCTCGCCCATCCGGCCAGTCTCCAAGATGATCAGCTCATGGTCTTCAAACTTAGACATTTCCTTGGGCTTGATCAAAAGGCGTTCGTCCACCAAGGACAGCTTCTTGAGGCGGATAGCCGTACGAACGATGTTTTCAACATCAAAGCCAGTCAAAACCACGCGGCGGCCAGTCTCTGCCGCTGCATCAAAAACCTGCTGGATACGAGACAGGTTGCTGGCAACCGCCGCAACAATCACTCGACCATCCCAGTCAGCAATCGTATCTTCGATTTCCTTGCCAACCTCGCTCTCACTAGCCACCTGAACACTACTGTCCGCATTGGCTGAATCACTGAGCAAGGCCAGAACACCCTCGCGGCCAATCTCAGCCAGACGGCCAAAGTCTGTCGCATAGGACGGACTGGCAGACTGGTCAAACTTGAAATCACCTGTATAAACGATACTGCCTTTTCTGGTTTTGATGACAACTCCCAAACTCTCAGGAATCGAGTGAGTCGTCCGGAAGAAGGAAACTACTGTTTTGCCAAATTCAATCTCAGTATTTTCATCAATCACATGGAAATCATTGAACTTCTTAACCGCATCGTTATTTTTAACAAAAAGCTTGGCCAGCTCAATCGTCAACTCTGATCCGAAAACCGGCACCTTAGCATCTGCCAAAAGATTTGGCAGAGCACCAATCGCATCTGCGTGCCCGTGTGTCAGAAAGACACCCGCAATCCGCTTCTTGTTTTCAAACAAATAGTCCATATTGGGAACGACATAATCCACACCCAACTGCTCATTTTCTGGGTACTTCAGCCCAACATCCAATACAAAAATGGAATCATCCACTTCGGCAACGTAGAGATTTTTACCATTTTCACGCACGCCGCCCAAAGCAATCAGTTTAATATTGCTCTTGCTCATTTTTTCTCCTATTCAATTTTCAGAATCTCACTTTTATCAAAGATTCTTTATTTTATTACTAACGGTCCTTGGCTAGCCAAGTCGAATTACAGTCTTGCAAACCAAAGGTTCGCATATCCAACCTATTATAGCATTTTTTCATGTTTTTTCAAAGTCAAGTGTGTCTTCTTAGCGTACTTGACTACAAAAAACGACCTCTAGCTTTACTCGGCTAGAGGTCTGGTTTACTTCGCTGGTATGAGAGCAATCAGTTCATCCAAGGTGTAACTGAATAACAATTTTTTGATTTATTGTTTTTATTATTTTTTATAAACTTTTAATTCCTTCAACCGCTAATGATTTTCTTTTTATCTTAGCATTGGAAATCTCTATAATATAATAAAGCACTATTGATTGAATTCTCGAAGTTTGAAAACCATCTAAAAGCTTCTACTTTCTATACAATCGTTACAATCAGGCAGGCTAAGCGGGCCTGTCTGACAATTCAACCAATATGTCAAGTAAAGCAACTACTTATGTATCACAAACAACTATACCAACAAAGTAAACTTTAAAGCGAATGAATTTAGTTTCCTTTCTTTCTATTTCCTTAATTCTATTATAGTACTCTATCCAGATTTTTGCAAGCGTTTACAACAAAGAAATTAAAAAACTTTTTAGCTAAAAAGAAGTCAAGCAAAAAAAGAAAGGAGACCTCAAAATGATCTCCTTTAAATTCTAGATAATTTTTATCCGTGACTATAGCTAACAAAGACTTTTTATAAGGAAAATCAACTATTGGTTTTATTTATCGTCTTTCTTAACCATATTTTTAACGCCTTCGATTGCGCCTTCAACAGCATCTTTGGCATCTTCTGCAACTTCTTTAACTTTAGAAACTACTTTTTCAGCAGCTCCTTCTTTTTCTGTTTTTTTATCACCAGTTAATTTGCCTAGGCCTTCTTTAACAGAACCTTTAGCTTGGTTGAATTTTTCTTCTGTAGACATAATTTAGACCTCCATTGTCAGTTTCAATTTTTAAAGAAATGAAACAATATAAGAATCTCTAATCCCAGTTAGAGGATTAATGAACGCGTGCTTTTTCCTTTGATGCAGCGTCTTTAACAGCATCTACACCATCGCCAACTTTTTCTTGAACAGCTGAGAAACCACCGCTAATGCCAGATTTTGCTTTTTCGAATTGCTCAGAAGCAAATTCGCCTGTTGATTCAGCAACATCTGTCACTCTGTCTTGAAGGCTTACTGAATCCGCTTCGTGTTGTTCTTTCGTTTTAATATCAACAACATTTACATTTACTTCAACAACTTCCAAATCAGTCATCTTAGAAACTTCTTCTGCAACGACTTTCTTGATTTCTTTGTATAAAGTAGGAACATTCTTTTGATATTCTGCAACAACATTCAAGTCAACAGCTACTTGTTCTTTACCAACTTCAACATTGACACCATGAGTGACATTGTCAGAGTTGACCAATTTATCTTTTATGTTAGAGAAGAAACCACCATCAACAGCCAGCAAGCCTGAAACTTTCTCTAAAGAGAGACCGATAATTTTTTGAATGACCTTATCATCGTAAGTCAATTCACCTTTTACTTCGTGAGCTACTTGAGCAACTTCTTTTTTAGCAACATCTTTAACATCTTTATTTGACATGTTAAACTCCTTTATTTTTATTTAAATATATTATTTTTTTGAATATAATATCCGATTCCTGCCCCTAGAGTAGCGCAAATCAAGACAAATAGAGTCTTAAAGAAGCCAAAGGATAGGATAAAACATGCTAGAATAATGCCTGCCAATCCAGACAAGATTGGATATTGATATTTTTTAAACCATTCCATTTTTTACTTCCTTACTTTACTCGGCTAGTAGTTTTTGTAGCCGCTTCTTTTGGCTTGAAGTCTGAGACAGAGATTTTAAGCTTGACATTATGATTGATTCCGAAGAATTCTGTCAATCCAGACGCAATTTCTTCTTGAATCAACTGACTTCTCTTGATGATGTTTTCCGAAGGAACAATCGCTCCTTTAACAGAAACCATGCATTTGTTTTTACGGCTATTTACTGAAACTGTAGGATCTTTAATTAAACCGTGTTCTGTTAACAGACTACGAACAAACCCTTCAATGGCTGAATTTTTCAGCATCAGTTTCCCATCCGCATCAGCTAGCTGAATTTCCAAACGTCTCTTAGGATAAAAAGCTATCACTAACATCAGTAGTAAGATTAAGCTTGCTAAAACCACAGTGCCCCAGAAAACATATCGAGAAAGATAGTAGCCCACAAAAGGAATCTGCTTCCAAGTGAATAACTTCCAACTAAATAACTGGAGCCCCAGACCGCTGACTTTATGAAAGTCTAGCAAAACAGGAATCAAAATTGTCAAGATTAAAATACATAAAATAAGGGAAAGTATTTTTCTTGATTTTGACATATTGAATCCTCACATCATTAAATTTTAAAATATAATTTGAACAGTAAAAAGACAATTTATGCCTTTTTACCTACAAAAAATGATACAACAGCTACTACAATAACTGCACCAATGATAGAAGGAAGCAAGGCCATACCAGCCAAACTAGGACCCCAAGTTCCCAAAAGTGACTGACCGACAGCAGAACCAACTAAACCTGCAACAACGTTTGCAATAACACCCATTGAGCCGCCTTTTTTAGTGATTGATCCAGCAATAAGACCAATAAGACCACCAACAATAATTGACCAAAGCATATTGATTCTCCTTTCTAATTTTTTCTAAATCAAAACTGTTAAGTAATATTTTTTACTATTGTTTTTTGATTAACATAATTATATAATTTTCCAACTTGGAAACATAATAATTCAACTTGGTTTTCTTTCCGTTTATCTGTACTATAGATACGTAAAAATGAGAATACATTGTTTTATAGGCATTTATCAGCGTTTTTAGATATATTTTTGAGTTATTAAACGAGGTTAAATGCATAAAATATGGTATAATTGCCTGATAATAAAAACACTATATAAAGAAAGATAATATTTTAATGCGAGAATTACTGTCTAAAAAGAGCCACAGGCAATTAGAACTATTAGAACTACTATTTAAAAACAAACGCTGGTTTCATATTTCTGAACTGGCTGAACTATTGAATTGTACAGAACGTTCAGTAAAAGATGATTTATCTCATGTCAAGTCTGCGTTTCCTCAATTGATTTTTCACTCGTCCACTAATGGCATACGTATCATTAATACCGATGATAGTGATATTGAGATGGTCTATCACCATTTTTTTAAGCACTCAACCCATTTTTCAATTTTAGAATTCATCTTCTTTAACGAAGGATATGAAACTGAGAGTATTTGTAAAGAGTTTTATATAAGCTCTTCCTCACTCTATCGTATAATCAGTCATATTAACAAAATTATAAAAAAACAATATAATTTCAAAATTAGTCTCAATCCTACTCGGATTATTGGAGATGAGATTGATATCCGTTATTTTTTTGCACAATATTTTTCGGAAAAATATTATTTTCTTGAATGGCCCTTTACAGATTTTTCAGTAGAACCTTTGTGTAAGCTGTTAGCACTGGTCTATAAAGAAACTGCATTCCCTGTCAATTTCGCAACTCAACGAATGTTAAAATTGCTCCTCGTTACAAATTTATATCGAATAAAATTTGGTCATTTCTTGGAAGTTGAGAAAGATTCTTTTAACAATCAATTGTTAGAATCTTTCATGCAGGCAGAAGGAATCGAAGACATTGTAGCGAGCTTTGATTCTGAATATCATATCCCTTTGAATAAAGAAGTGATAGGCCAACTATTTGTCTCCTATTTTCAAAAAATGTTTTTCATTGATGAAAATCTATTTATGAGCTACACAAAAACAGACAGCTATGTAAAAAATTCGTATCAATTATTAAGTGATTTAATTGATCAGATAGAAAGCAAATATAATCTAAAAATAGACAATAATGACAATCTTATTTGGCATTTGCATAATACAGCACATCTGCACCGTCAGGAACTATCTACAGAATTTATTCTGTTTGATCAAAAAGGGAATACCATCAAGAACTTTCAAAATATTTTCCCTCAATTTGTTTCAGATATAAAAAAAGGGATCGAACATTACCTAGAGACTTTGGATATCTATAGCACACCAATGAAAGTCAACCATCTATCCTATACTTTTATCACTCACAGCAAACATTTAGTGCTGAACCTTTTACAAAATCAGCCTAAATTAAAAGTTTTAGTCATGAGTAATTTTGATCAGTATCATGCAAGATCAGTAGCAGAGACACTTTCTTATTATTGCAGCAACAATTTTGAACTGGAGGTTTGGAATAAATTAGAATTATCAATCGATTCTTTAAAAGAATCACCTTACGATATCATCATTTCTAATTTTATTATTCCACCCATTGAGAACAAAAGACTGATCTATTCCAATAATATTAATACGGTCGCACTCATCTCCTTACTTAACGCAATGATGTTTATTCGATTAGACGAGTGATTTAGACTATTTTTATAACAAAAAAACCGCATTCTAGCGGTTTTTTTTAATCTATTTTTATTAATCTATGAGAGTCTTTTGAACATTAATTGTCTAACTTTGTGGGAGCAGTACATTATTTAGTACATATTCTTTCTCTTGGTTTTACAAAACTCTGAGCAAGCCTATTCAAACAAGCCATAGTAGTCTGCGATGGTCATCTTGGCTTTCTCGTCTTTGTTCAAGTCCTGAATAATCTGCCCGTCTTTCATGACGATTAGTCGATTGCCGTATTTTAGAGCATCTTCCATGTGATGGGTAATCATAAGAGCTGTGAGGCGGTCACGACTGACAAACTCATTGGTCAGCTCCATCAAGGCTACACTGGTCTTAGGATCCAGTGCTGCAGTATGCTCATCCAGAAGCAAAAGCTCTGGTCGCTTGAGCGTTGCCATGAGCAGGCTCAAAGCCTGTCTTTGCCCACCAGATAGAAATTCAATCGGCGTATCCAGATGTTTGTCCAGACCATTACCGATTTTCTCAATCGTCGCCTGAAACTCTTCCCTGTAGCTGTTGAGCCCACGGGGCACCAAGCCACGCTTTTCGCCTCGGAATTTGGCGATAAGAAGATTTTCCGCCACTGTCATCCGCGGAGCTGTTCCCATCTTAGGATCCTGAAAGACACGAGACAGGTACTTGGCTCGCTTTTCTGGTGAAAAATGAGTGACATTTTCCCCCAAGATATGAATGCTGCCACTGGTCAGAGGGAGAGTGCCGGCAATAACATTGAACAGGGTCGACTTTCCTGCACCGTTTCCACCTAAAATCGTAATAAAATCATGCTCGTGAATGTCTAAAGAAACATCATTTAGGATGATTTTTTCTTCATCAAAGCCGCTCTTTACAAGCTTGGTTGCATTTCTTAATTCTACAATCGCTGTCATTTGCTTAACTTGGCTCCTTTAAAGAATTTATTTTTCAGGGTTGGAATCATGAGACAGACGGCCAGAATCACCGCACTGTAAAGACGGAGATAGTTGGTATTGAAGCCGAGAGCAATGACACCCCAGATCAAGAACTGATAGGCAATCGCACCAACTACAATAGTGATTAGCCGCTCTGCCAAGGTCAGACTCTGGAAGAGCACCTCGCCAATGATAAGACTGGCCAGACCGACAACGATCACTCCAATCCCGCGGGACACATCCGCATAGCCTTCCTGTTGGGCAATCAGCGCCCCAGCCAGAGCAATCAAGCCATTTGACAGAATCAGTCCCATCAACTCCATACGGCCAGTATTGATTCCAAAACTGCGAGCCATATCCGGATTATCTCCGGTCGCGATATAAGCCTGCCCGAGCTTAGTATCCAAGAAAAAGAGCAGGGCTGCAATCACTAGGCTGACAAAAATCAAACCAGTCAAGAGGTCATTGACTTCCCCTGAAAAGGGCAGAATATCCTGAATCTTACTGCTGCCTAAAAGCCCCAGATTGGCACGGCCCATCAGCATCAGCATGATAGAGTGGCAGGAGGTCATGACCAAAATCCCAGAAAGCAAGGTCGGAATTTTCCCCTTGGTATAGAGCAGACCTGTCACTGCACCCGCAGCACAGCCCGCTAAAACGGCCGTTGCTGTTGCTAGAAAAGGATTGACTCCCTTGGTAATCAAGGTAACGGCCACCGCCCCGCCCAAGGGGAAGGAGCCTTCTGTCGTCATATCAGGAAAGCCCAGAATCCGGAAGGTCATAAAAATACCTAGACCTAAAACGGCCCAAACCAGTCCCTGAGAAATAATGGAAAGAATCATAACATTGTCCTAACTAATTAAAATCGTTTCTCTATTTTAACATAAAAAAGGAGCCAATTTCAATGCTGATGCGCAGACAAAGAAATTGACTTCCTAACTACTCCTCAACAACTGTCATCCGACCAGTATCTACATCATAAACCGCGCCTGAGATTTTTATATCAGCTGGGATCAGCGGCGACTGCCGCAGCAAGGCCATATCCTCACGCACACTTTCCTCTACATCTGTAAAGGGCAAAAAGTCCTGTTCGCTGACATCGACACCTAGTTCTTTATGAAGATAGGCCGTAAAATCTTCATTCTTAAAGGTCTGTGCCCCGCAGTCTGTATGATGCAAAACCACGATTTCCCGCGTTCCTAGCTGCTGCTGGGAGATGACCAGCGAGCGAATCATGTCCTCTGTTACCCGACCGCCGGCATTGCGCAAGATATGAGCGTCTCCAAGCGCTAGACCCAGAGCCTGAGCCACGTGAAGCCTAGAGTCCATACAGGTCACAATAGCTACCTTAGTCTTGGGATTAATGGGCAGATGTGCTGTCCCATGCAAATCAACATAAGCTTTATTGGCCTTCATAAAGTTTTCAAAATATGACATTCTTTCCCCTTGCTGATACTTTGATATTCAAATAATTTTATATTATCTTACCATCTTTTCTGCTATTTGTCAGTTCTCGGCTTTGTTACAAAAAAATAGGACAGTCAAACGCAGCATCTAATCTGGTTTTCTGTCCTAGTTTTATTTGTTATGAGCTTCTTGGGATATACTTGCTGAGTGAGCCTGCAAAGGTTTGAAGATTGAGACTTTGCACATAGACTTCACCAGTACCTTGGAAGGTGTTGACCACTCCTTCTCCCGTTCCGATAGACTGCCAGAAGCCATTTTCCAGATGGATATTATAATTCAAAGACTGGCTCCAAGCTACTACATGGGCATTGTCAATTGTCACTTCTTGGTTATGAAGCTCAATTCTCTTGATAGATCCAAAGGCATTAGCCAAAAGAGTGCCTTGACCTTGTGTCGTCATAACAAAGAGCCCCCCTTGCCCTCCAAAGATAGCCTTACCGACAGACTGGCGCTCCATAGTATAGTATGCCGTACCATCAAGAGCTAAAAAGGCACCGTCATTCAGCCGATATTGCTTTTCGCCTAGCTGAAGAGGAATGACTTGACCAGGAGCATCTGGCGCTAAAGCAAGATAGCCATTATTAGACTGGGCAACAGCCTGGGTGATAAAAGTACTTTCACCCGAGACCATCGAACGCCCTACAGCCTTGACAAAACGTCCTAAGCCAGAACCACTTGCATTGAGCTGGGTATTCAAGGTCACATTCGGCGTGTGGTAGACCATACTGCCACGCTGGATAAAGACAGTTTCTCCTTGATTGAGAGACAACTCAACTAAAGGAAACTGCATATTACTGTCCATAGAAAATCGCATAAGAAATGCCTCCTTGTTTTTCTAAATTATAACAACAATAAAATATTTTTGCAATCTAAAACAGAGCAAATTTATCAAGAAAATACTTTCTTTAAGACTTGTCCAATCGTCGTCACACCGATGACTTGGATATTGTCTGGAACTTTGAGGCCGTTCAGAGAGTTTTTAGGAGCGTAGACTTTGGTGAAGCCCAGCTTTGCTGCTTCATTGATGCGCTGCTCGATGCGGTTGACCCGTCGGATTTCGCCAGTCAGGCCAATTTCACCGATAAAGCACTCTTGGGGGTTGGTAGGCAAATCCTTGTAGCTGGAAGTAATGGCGACCGCTACCGCCAAGTCAATAGCCGGCTCATCTAGCTTGACGCCACCAGCAGACTTGAGGTAGGCATCTTGATTTTGCAGGAGGAGTCCTGCCCGTTTTTCCAGAACTGCCATGATGAGGCTGGCTCGGTTAAAGTCCAGACCAGTCGTGGTTCGTTTGGCATTGCCGAACATGGTTGGTGTCACCAAAGCCTGCACCTCAGCTAAAATCGGCCTCGTTCCTTCCATGGTCACGACAATAGACGAACCTGTCGCGCCGTCCAGACGCTCTTCCAGAAAGACTTCACTTGGATTGACAACCTCAACTAGCCCGCCAGATTGCATCTCAAAAATACCGATTTCATTGGTCGAACCAAAGCGGTTCTTGACCGCTCTCAAGATACGGAAAGTATGCTGACGTTCACCCTCAAAATAAAGCACGGTGTCCACCATGTGCTCCAAAGTTCGAGGACCAGCTAAGGTTCCTTCCTTGGTCATGTGACCAACGATAAAGGTCGCAATATTATTGGTCTTGGCCAGCTGCATGAGCTCAGCTGTCACCTCTCGAACCTGAGAAACAGAGCCTTGAACACTGGAAATTTCCGGCGACATCACTGTCTGAATGGAGTCAATAATCAGAAAATCTGGCTTGATTTTCTCAATCTCTGTGCGGATATTCTGCATATTGGTCTCGGCGTAGAGATAAAATTCACTGTCAATATCACCGAGACGCTCCGCCCGCAACTTAATCTGCTCAGCTGATTCCTCCCCACTGACATATAGGACGGTGCCCTGGTGGGAAAGCTGGGTGGATACTTGCAGAAGCAGGGTGGATTTCCCGATACCGGGATCCCCGCCAATCAGAACCAGACTACCAGGCACTACGCCACCACCCAGCACACGGTTGAACTCGTCCATTTCCGTCTTGGTCCGATTGACATCAATCGAAGTGACCTCAGCCAGCTTCATGGGCCGGGTCTTTTCGCCTGTCAAGGAAACACGGGCATGCTTGACCTCTGCAGCCTCTACTTCCTCAACGAAAGAAGACCAAGAGCCGCAGTTAGGACAACGGCCTAGATACTTGGGCGAATGATATTCACAATTTTGACAGACAAAGGTCGTTTTTTTCTTAGCGATGAGATGTCTCCTTTATATTTCTAATTCACATTCAACAAACTGGCAAAAATCAATCTGCTGATCAGCTACAAACTGGCGAATGAGCATGCGGTGGGCTACAAGAGCTACCGTCTCGTATTCTCTGTATTTACTTAGGGTACGCACAAAGCGGTCTTTCATCTGCTCAGCCGTTTCATAACGGACAGGACTTCCTGCAGGAAGAGAACCATTATTTTCAAAAAATAACTTCCGAGCCTGCTCAAACTTTTCTGTCCCACTCTCATATACCTGCCATTCATGCAGAAAAGGCTCCACAAAAAGCGGGAGTTGGCGGTCTCGAATCAAATAGGAGGCCGTCTCCAAAGCCCGCGTCACAGAAGAGGAAATCAGAATTTCCGCCTGTTCCAGCAAAGGATTAGCAGCGGCCTCTGTCGCCATCCGACGACCAGCAGCCGACAAGGGAGCCAAATCTAGTCCAAAGCCAGTGTAACCAGCCTCTTCCAAAAGTGAATAATCTGGCTCTCCGTGACGGATAAAAATGATTTTCATACTAATGTCCTCATAAAGCTATCCAATCTTGATTCCGCAATCTTGCCATTGCTTCAGTGTTTTAGAGAATTTCTTCTGGTTAGCAACTCCGACAGCGGACAAATCGATGGAAACCTGATAATTCTCCTTGACAGCTGCCAAAACGGAAGCCTTGACACAGCCATTGCCATCGACCCCAATAAACTCTATGCTTTTAGCACCGTTTCCCTCTAAAAAATCTTTTAAATCCGGATTAGTAAAGCAAGAAGCCCAACGCTTCTCAAAGATGCGAGAAGATACCACCTGCAAGCCAGTCGCAAATTTCTTCTTCCTATCTTTTCTCTCCTAGAAAAAACGGTTGAGAATTTAGATAACCCGATTGCTGGGATAGCTGGCAATTTTGTCATTTACAGCCACAGTCAGTGCTTCATTATCATATGCTTTTCCTACAGCAACATAATCTGACTGCATATCTACAACTAATAAATAGTCTGACATTTTCTTACTCTATTTCCCTGTCGAGCCAAATCCGCCGATCCGCACACCTTCCGCTTCATCTCCATCCGCAATTAGAAATGGTGCAAAGACAGCCTGCACTACACGTTCGCCAACTTCAAGGACGACTTCCTGATCCGTGATATTCTTCATTTGGGCAAAGATATGGCCTTCGTTTTCAGGATTGCCATAGTAGTCGCCATCAATGACCCCAACGGAGTTAATCAAAACCAGGCCTTTTTTACGAGGGTTGGATGAGCGATCGTAAAGATAAAGCACCTCGCTCGGCTGCATATAGGCCTTGACACCAGTCGAAACCAGCTTAATCTCCCCTGGCGCAATGATTGTGCGCTCTGCCACTTTCAAATCGTAGCCCGCTGCGTGAGCCGTCTCTCTCTTGGGCAACAAATCTTCATTTGTAAAGCTGGAAACCAGCTCGAATCCTCGAATTTTCATGCATTTCTCTTTTCTATTTTTGCTGTCCCTATTATACTAAATTCGCAAAAAACAAGCAAAAAAACCGCCAATGGCGATTCTCCCTAGTATAGATCTCTGATGATCTCTCCATTATCCAGATAGGTAAACTGCTCCGTCAAATCTGATGTGAAAACTTGATACATTTCCTTAAAGCTCACAGCCAGCGAGTAGCTGTCAAAATCTTCACGGTTAATCCAGAACACCTCGCCTTCGTCGGATGAAACTAGCTCTCCTTCAAAACGATTGGTCTTGTAAAGAAAAACGATGTAGCGCTCATCTTTTTCAGTATAAAACTGCTTGACACCACACAAGCGAGGCTCATAGATAGTCAAACCCGTTTCTTCCTTAACTTCCCGTATCACTGATTTGACAAAGGATTCACGATTTTCAACATGGCCGCCTGGAAAGCAAAGGCCGGTCCAATCATCATTTACTTTATTTTGCACTAAAATGCGGTCCTCATCATAAACCATACACATATTTGTTAAAATAACTCGCTCCGCTCTTGACATCTCTGCTCCTCCATCTACCAACCAATTCGTTCGGCCTACTTGTGACTCATTATAACATAAAAGACATCAAATTGATGAAAATCTAGATTTCTCAGCCTTTCAAGCAAAAAAACCGCCAATTGGGCGGTTCTTATAGGGAGATTATTATGAAAAAGAAAAGTTTTAGGATTTCTAAACAAAGTTAGGAGGTCTTTGTTTATGGTCTTAGTATAGAACACTTATCTTAAATTTTCCTAAAAGTAACTTAAAAAAATGAAATAATTTTTTACAGCTCTTGCAAGAGGTACTGAAACAGCTCCAAATTGCCCTTTTCTTCGTTTATTAAAAACTCCGGATGCCATTGAAGGCCTATGATACGATGATTGTCAACCGATTCAATCGCTTCGATGGTATTGTCTCTTGGGTCAAAGGCTGTCGCGCGGAAATTAGGTGCCAAGTCCTTGATGCTTTGGCGATGAACCGAATTAATCTGACTAGCCTGACCAAACAAACGCTCCACAACGCTGTCTTTCTCCGTGCAAATGGAGTGCGAAGTACCAAATGGCAAGCCCTGCCAGTGATTTTCGATATGCTGATTGAGAGTGCCGCCAAAAGCAACATTTACCAACTGCAGACCGCGGCAAATAGCCATGACTGGCTTATTTTGGCGCAGAGCTTCTTTCAAGAGTGCCAACTCAAACTCATCGCGGACAATATTATAGTCATCACTGTCAATGGTCTTTTCTTCCCCATAAAACTGCGGGTGAACATTTTGCCCGCCTGACAAAATCAACTTGTCAATCGTTTCTACATAATCCTGAACTAAACTTTTATCCCCAACGGGAATCACCATTGGCAGGCCACCAACCATTCGTACGCCGTCCACAAACTTGCGTGAAACAGAGGTGTGAATATTCTTTCCAGCTTCATCTACTGGACAAAGATTGGCTGAAATTCCAACAATTGTTCTACACATACCGTGATTCCCCCTTATTTTGATATAGTATATCTTACCACTCCTCTGCGAAGCCGTCCAATAGATTTTTTTAAAGCTGGTTATAAAAATTTTTTATCGGAATATGCAACACCATAAATCTCTTTTTTTAAATTTAGAAAAACATTTCAGAATTATCAGAAAATTATTTACTTTTGGAAGAAATTTGTTATAATAAGCAGTGTAAAAACTCATGACTTGGAGGTCCCTATGAGAAAATCAAATATTCTTCTTGCCGCAGGGCTCACTCTGCTCTCTGTCGGCTTACTTACAGCTTGCTCTGGAGGCGGAAATTCCCAATCCAGCAAAAAAATCTACAGCTATGTCTTTACGTCTGATCCAACGACTTTGGACTACATCCAGTCGGCAAAGGTGTCTACCCATGAGCTGACTACAAATGGTGTAGATGGCCTACTGGAAAATGATAAATATGGAAACTTAGCTCCGTCTATCGCAGAAGACTGGACAGTCTCTCCAGATGGTCTCGTCTATACCTATAAGCTGCGCAAAGATGCCAAGTGGTATACCGCTGATGGTGAAGAATACGCAGATGTTACAGCTCAGGACTTTATAACAGGTATCAAACATGCTGCCGATATCAAATCTGACGCCCTCCCTCTTATCCAAGATTCCATCAAGGGACTGAGTGAATATGCAGCTGGTACCAACAAGGACTTTTCAGCTGTTGGAGTTAAGGCACTGGACGATCATACGGTTCAATATACACTCAACAAGCCTGAAACCTACTGGAACTCTAAAACAACATCAGGTGTTATGATGCCGGTCAACGAGGCCTTCCTAGAAAAGCAAGGCAAGGAATTCGGTCAGGCAACCAAAGCCGACTCCATTCTGTATAACGGTCCATTTATCATGAAATCCATTACTTCTAAATCCTCTGTCGAATTTGAGAAGAACCCTAACTACTGGGATAAGGACAAGGTCAAGATTGATGGTGTCAAACTGTCTTACTACGATGGTTCTGACCAAGATTCATTAGCGCGGACCTTCGGAGATGGCGGCTACAGTTTGGCAAGACTCTACCCAGCAACTTCCAGTTATTCCTCAATCGCTGAGAAATACAAAGATAATATCTTCATGACAGAAGCAGGAGCGGGGGTCGGTCTAATCAGCTTTAACATTGACCGTCAAAGTTATAACCATACTTCTAAAACCAGCGATGAACAAAAAGAAGCTACCAAAAAAGCTCTGCTGAACAAAGACTTCCGCCAAGCTCTAGCCTTTGCCCTTAACCGCGAAAGCTATTCGGCTCAGGTCAACGGAGAAGATGCAGCCAAGCCAGCTGTCCGTAATCTCTTTGTTCCGCCAACCTTCGTACAAGCCAATGGCAAGGAATTTGGCACTCTTGTCGAAGAATCACTGGCTTCCTATGGTGACGAGTGGAAAGGTATCAAGCTAGATGACGGTCAAGACGGTCTCCACAATACTGACAAAGCCAAGGCGGAATTTGCCAAAGCCAAGCAGGCTCTTGCAAATGAAGGCGTACAATTCCCAATTCACCTAGATGTTCCTGTCACTCAGAATTCTACTAACTTCGTCAACCGTATGCAATCTCTGAAACAGTCATTAGAAGAGGCTTTAGGAAAGGACAATGTCTCTGTAGATCTACAGATGCTGGCTGAGGACGAAGCACTAAACATCACCTTCAATGCTGAAGCTGCTAGCCAGGAAGACTGGGATATCAACGGTCTCGTTGGCTGGGAGCCAGACTACCAAGATCCATCTACTTACCTAGACATTTTAGTCCCAGGTAACAGCACTCAGACCAGAACCTACCTTGGATTTGAAGACAAAGACAATGCTGCTGCTAAAGCTGTAGGACTGGATGAGTACAGCAAACTGATTGAAGAGGCCGGAAACGAAACACAAGATGTTGACAAGCGTTATGAAAAATATGCTGCAGCTCAAGCATGGCTGACAGATAGTGCCCTCGTTGTGCCAACTATGAGCAGCAGAGGAGCAGCACCGTTCATTTCTCGGATTGTGCCATTTACTAACTCTTATGCTCAGACAGGTACAAAAGACGCCAACTATCATAAATACGTGGAAATCAGTGATGAGATTGTCACAACTAAAGACTATCAAAAGGCCCAAGAAAAGTGGAAAAAAGAAAAAGAGGAATCCAATAAAAAGGCCCAAGAAGATCTGGCTAAACATGTGAAATAATCACTACTTTGATGTTAATTAAAAAACCAGCAGGAACAGAAACCTGCTGGATTTTTTAACTTTTCTATTTAATATTTTAAAGCCCGGCTGATTATCCAGCTGCAAAACCAACCATCTACTCAAAGACAAACTGGTTGTGATAGAGTTCTGAATAGAAACCGCCGAGTTTGAGGAGCTGGTGATGATTGCCCTGTTCGATAACCTCTCCGTCTTTGAGGACGATAATCTGGTCTGCATTGAGGATTGTTTTGAGGCGGTGAGCAATGACAAAGCTAGTTCGGCCAGCCACAACGGCTTCCATGGCCTGCTGAATCTTGCTCTCTGTTACTGTATCGACATTAGAAGTCGCTTCATCCAAAATCAAGACTTGCGGATCCGTCAGCAGGGTTCTAGCAATGGAAATCAGCTGTTTCTGCCCAGTTGAGAAAATATTCTGGTCATCATCCACGATGGTATCGTATTTGTCTGGCAGACTTTCAATATAGTCATGAATATGGGTCGCACGCGCAGCCGTTTCGACCATCTCCTGACTGGCATCTGGTACCCCGAAGCGGATATTGTCCCGAATCGTACCGCTAAATAGCACCGAATCCTGCAAGACAATGCCCACATGGCTCCGTAAGCTGTCCAGCTCATAGTCCCGAATGTCGCGACCGTCAAACTCAATGCTGCCACTATCCACATCGTAAAAGCGATTGAGCAGGTTCATAATGGTCGTCTTACCTGAACCAGTAGGGCCAACAACAGCCGTCATCTTGCCCTTAGGGGCTAAAATAGACACGTCTTTGAGAATAGGCTTGCCTTCCACATAAGAGAAGTCCACATGCTTGATCTCCACGGAGTCTGTAAGCTCTGTGAAAGCAGGTGCATTCTCTGGCCGGACTTCCTCTGGTGCATCAAACATCTCCTGAATCCGGTCAGCCCCTGTAAAGGCCAACTGCAAACTGCCCCAGCTGGCAGCAATCTGGATGATGGGCTGATAATACTGCTGGGAAAACTGAGTAAAAGTAGTAATCAGGCCAACTGCAACAGCCGTTTCGACATTAGGGTCGCTCAGTAAGACAGCCGAACCAACAAAAATAACAATGGCTGTATTAATCAAATTCATCCCGTTCATGATAGGGAAGAGAAGGCCTGAAAAGGTTCGGCCTTTAAAGGTTGCTGAGCGTACTCGGTCATTCTGCTCAATGAAACCTTTGATGACCTCCTCCTGCATTCCCTGAACGATAACGGCTTTCTGACCGGAAATAGTCTCGTCCATATAAGCATTGAGGCGGCCGACTTCTTTTTGCTGAAGATTGGTGTACTTCCTAGCCAACCTGACAATGACCACTAGAAGAAGAAAAGCAACCGGTGTGCTGGCTACCGTTATCCAGGCCAATCTAGCATTTTGGACAAACATGATAATCACGAGGCCCAGATAGAGCAAGGCATTGCTCATAACCTGTATCATACTCTCGTTTAGAGCTTGCAGGATATTGTCCAAGTCGCTAGTAAAGCGCGATAAAATATCTCCATCCTGATGGCGATCAAAGAAAGCAACTGTCAGCTTGGATAGCTTGCCAAACAGGCCCTTGCGCATCTCATTGGTCGAATGGGCAATAACTCGGGTCATCAAAACCATATAAATCAAGCTAGAAACAGACAGGCAGACAAAGGACACTAATACACTGCCCATGACTCTGCCAAAAATCGACAGAATTTGATCAGTCTCACCCTTCTCCGCAAAAGCACGTCCCAACTCAACCAAATGCTGAACAGCCTGACCAACATTAACCGGAAAAAGGACCTGAAAAACAGTCGCTGTTATCATCATCAAAAGGACAACGACAAAGGATAATTTGTAACGCTTAAAATATTGCCAAAAAAATGCAATCGTCCGCATCTTAGTCCTCCTTTCCTTTCTGAGTTTCGTAAATTTCGCGGTAGATATCGTTAGTTGCGACCAATTCCGCATGCGTCCCTTGGCCAATCAGCCGTCCTTGATCCAAGACCAGAATCTTATCTGCATGAACGACGGAGCTAATCTTTTGAGCAATGATAATTGTTGTCGTTCCTTGCAGCTCTTTATTCAAGGCTTCTTGAACCAGCTTTTCTGACTTGGCATCTAAGGCTGAGGTCGAATCATCTAAAATCAAAATATTCGGATTGTTGACAACACCTCTGGCAATGGACATTCGCTGCTTCTGACCGCCGGAGAAGTTGCTGCCGCGCTCCTCCACTTCACTATCAAAACTCTCTTCCATACGGCTGATAAATTCACTGGCTTGGGCAATACGAGCCGCCCGCTCCATCTCAGGCAGCGAAGCGTTGAGCTTACCCTGACGGAGATTGTCCGCAATGGTTCCGCTAAATAGAATCGCCCGCTGCAGCACGATGGAAACATTTTTACGAAGCGTTCCCTGACTAAGCTTTCGCAGATCCCGGCCGCCAATCTTTACAGAACCTTCCTGCGGGTCAAAAAGACGGGGAATCAGCTGGGCCAAGGTGGACTTACCAGCACCTGTCGCACCGACAACACCAATCATTTGCCCCGGCTCAACCTCAAAGCTGATATCCTTTAGCATTGGCTCGTCATCATTGGGATAGGAAAAAGTCACACGCTCAAAGCTGAGGCTGCCTTCTAGTTCTTCATCTGGCGAGTCTGGGAAAGTCATGGCCGGATCCGTCGCCAATACTTCCTTGATCCGACGGATAGAAATGATCCCCCTCGTCACACCATTCCCCAAGAAACCAACCATAATGATAGTGAAAATAATCTGGCTCAGATAACCGATAAAAGAAGCGATAGAGCTAACCAGCCCTGGCTCCGCCTGAATCATGCCAGACAGAGTCCAGATAGCCAAGTAAACAGAGCTGTAGCCGACCAACATCATCATTGGCTCAATGATTGAAAAAGCATAGCCAATATAGAGATTTTCTGACAAAAGTTCATCAGACACCTGACTGAACTTATGAAACTGGTCTTCCTCCCGAACGAAGGACTTGACCACTCGCACACCACGAAGATTTTCCTTGGCAATGGCATTGATCTTATCCAAAAGAGTTTGGAATTTCTTAAAACGAGGACCCATCTTCCCCATCATGACAGCCGTTAGACCAGCTATGAGCACAATCAGCAAGAAGATAATCCACCAGAGAGAGGGCATGGTCACAATAGCCAGAATGACTGAACCGATAAAAAGGATGGGCAAGCGAAGAAGAATTTGAAAGAGCATCATAGTCACATTTTGAATCTGATTGATGTCATTCGTCATCCGCACGACTAGATTTCCAGCGTTGAATTCCTCGATATTGGCATAAGAAAAGGTCTGAATCTTGCGAAAAGTCTCTTCACGGAGATCTGAAGAGACAGCCTGAGCAATGTAAGCCGCCAAGGTCACATTAATCCCTCCTGCTACTAGCCCGACAAAACCGATGCCAATCAGCCAACCGCCCATACTGTAGATGGTCTGGCTATTTTGCTCCTGCAGAGCATCTAAGATGTGCTTTAAAAACCAGGGCAGTAAAAGAGAGCTGGCAATCATCAGCGAGGTCATCAAAAACGAACTCAGGGCATACCATTTATACCGTAATAGACTTTTAAAAAACATGCTTCCTCCTACTTTTTTCATATTTGACTTAGTTTCCTTACTATATCACAGATAAAAACAATGTCAAGCAAGAAATTTCTTATATTATATGGTAAAATGAGATATAGAACTCTAAAACCGATTTAAATTCAGACTCGGAATTTCATCATAAGGAGAAGATATGGATAAACAACGAGTTGCTGTGATTGGTCCTGGTTCTTGGGGAACGGCCTTATCACAAGTGTTAAATGACAACGGACACGAGGTTCGTATTTGGGGAAATATCGCTGAGCAAATCAACGAAATCAATGACGAACACACCAACAAACGCTATTTCAAAGATATTGTACTGGACGAAAAGATCAAGGCTTATCACAACCTAGAAGATGCTTTAAAAGATGCGGATGCCGTGCTTTTTGTCGTGCCGACCAAGGTAACCCGTCTGGTAGCCAAACAAGTAGCTCAAGCCCTAGACCACAAGGTGAAAATCATGCACGCCTCCAAGGGACTGGAGCCCAATACCCACGAAAGGATTTCAACTATCCTAGAAGAAGAAATCCCTGCAGAGCTCCGTAGCGAGATCGTCGTTGTCTCAGGTCCCAGCCATGCTGAGGAAACCATTGTGCGCGATATTACCCTGATTACTGCTGCTTCTAAGGATCTGGAAACAGCTAAGTATGTGCAGGAGCTTTTCAGCAATCACTACTTCCGCCTCTACACCAATACCGACGTTATCGGAGTGGAGACTGCCGGCGCTCTGAAAAACATCATCGCAGTCGGAGCTGGTGCTCTCCATGGACTAGGTTATGGTGACAACGCCAAGGCAGCTATTATCACACGCGGTCTGGCCGAAATCACGCGTCTAGGTGTCAAGCTAGGAGCCAGTCCTCTGACTTACAGCGGCTTATCTGGTGTCGGTGACCTGATTGTCACAGGGACCTCTGTACACTCCCGCAACTGGCGGGCCGGCAATGCTCTAGGACGCGGTGAGAAATTAGCTGATATTGAAGCCAATATGGGTATGGTTATCGAAGGAATTTCCACCACCAAGGCTGCCTATGAACTGGCCCAAGAGTTAGATGTTTATATGCCGATTACACAGGCTATTTATAAGGTTATTTATCAAAACTGTAATATCAAAGATGCCATTTATGAAATCATGAACAATGAATTCAAGGCTGAGAACGAATGGACTTCGCTCTAATAGAAAGGAAATGATTATGTCAAAAGTTAAGAAAGCCGTCATACCTGCAGCTGGTCTTGGAACCCGCTTCCTTCCAGCTACCAAAGCACTGGCCAAGGAAATGCTACCAATTGTTGACAAGCCAACCATTCAGTTTATTGTTGAGGAAGCTCTTAAGTCTGGAATCGAAGATATTCTAGTTGTCACAGGTAAGTCTAAACGCTCAATCGAAGACCACTTTGACTCCAACTTTGAATTGGAATACAACCTCAAAGAAAAGGGTAAAGATGACTTACTTAAATTGGTCGATGAAACCACGGGTATCGGTCTGCACTTCATCCGTCAGAGCCATCCGCGCGGACTAGGAGATGCTGTTCTTCAGGCTAAGGCTTTCGTCGGAAACGAGCCTTTTGTTGTCATGTTGGGCGATGACCTCATGGATATTACTAATGACAGAGCTATGCCTCTTACCAAACAATTGATGAATGATTACGAAGCTACCCATGCTTCTACTATCGCTGTCATGCAGGTCCCTCATGACGAAGTATCTTCTTACGGTGTAATTTCCCCTCAAGGTGAAGGAGTCAACGGCCTATATAGTGTGGAAACTTTCGTTGAAAAGCCAAAACCTGAAGATGCACCGAGTGATTTGGCTATTATCGGCCGCTATCTTCTGACACCAGAAATTTTTGAAATCTTGGAAAATCAAACTCCTGGTGCTGGCAATGAGATTCAGCTGACAGATGCAATTGACACCCTCAACAAAACACAGCGCGTGTTCGCCCGCGAATTCAAGGGCGATCGCTATGATGTCGGTGATAAATTCGGCTTTATGAAGACTTCTATCGATTACGCTCTCAAGCATCCGCAGGTCAAAGACTCCTTGAAGCAGTATATCATTGACTTGGGTCATACATTAGAGAAAAAACAAAGTAAAAAATAATTGTTTCAAATAACTAGCGTTGAAAACAAAATTTCAGCTATAAAAAAGAGGTTGATGAACCTCTTTTTTATATTTCGTTAGTATCTTACACAAACTTGTTAAATCAAGGAGTAATGAAAGCCTAGAAAAATCAGAAGGGCAGCCAAGGCTAGATAGCAAAATAGGGCTAGCCAACGCTGAGCTGGTTTAAAAGTATTGCTTGATTCTTTAACAGGGAGAATGACAGCGCAGAGTATGCCACCAATTAAACCACCCAAATGTCCTGAAAGGCTGATACCAGGCATGAAACTAAAAATGATATTGACCACAATCAAGGTCATATAAGACTGACCTAGCTGCTGAATGTAGCTGTCACGAACGACATACTGCAGAGTCACGATAGATGCAAAGAGACCAAACAAGGCGGTTGAAGCCCCTGCTGACAGACTATCTGGACTAAAAAAGAAGACAAAAACATTACCCATTAGCCCCGACATCACATAGAGCAGAAAAAAATTCCGCGAACCAAAAATATCTTCTGCCTGCCGTCCAATAAAATAAAGAGTAACAACATTTACCACAAAGTGCTCCAAGCCAATATGCACAAAAATTGCAGAAAAGAGACGCCATATCTGAACAGGATTTATAATAATAGCTGGAGAAAACACTGCTCCAAATTCAAAGATGGTTTGTTCTTCAGCATAAGAAAAGCCACGTAAAACAAACATCACCACAAAGACAAGTGTTGTCAAAATTAGCAAAATACTGGTCACAGGATATTTTTTATCGTAGATGTAGTTCATAAGTCAACACTTCCTTTACTGCTATATCGTGATAATCGGGCTCAAAATCAGACTGTTGAAAACTATAGATGCTGCTGACAGACGCCCCAGCAAAATCAACTAGATAGCGATCATAGTAGCCACCGCCGTAACCAATCCGAAACCCTTGAGAATTGAAGACCACGCCCGGCACATGAATCAGATCAATTTCTGTCTTGTCCACAGCCTCTTCACTTATCGGCTCCATAAGTCCAAAAGAGCTTTTTTGCAGGCAACTTTCATTGTAATCCACAAATATCATCCGACCCTGGCCATAGGTTTTAGGCACTAAAACCCGCTTGCCATCTAACTGAGCCTGCTTGATAAAGGCTGCAGTTGAGACTTCATGCGGCATAGAAAGATAGGTAGCGATAACCTGAGCTTTTTGATAAGCTGCTGAACTGAGCAAGTGCTGGGTCAGCCAGTTATCTGCCTGCTCTTTTTCTTTTCCTGTCAGTTTCTTCATCTGGTTCAGTACAGTTTGTCTCAGCTCTTTTTTCACGCAGCTCGTCCACCTTTTTCTTATCTTTCGTTGATTTTATAATCTAGGAATTTCCCAATCTTTTCAATAGCAAAGGGCAGTGCTGCATCATCCGGTGTCATCTTGGGATGATGGAGGGCATAGGGACTATCCACTCCCAGCCAGAACATGACGCCCTTGACCTTGCTGAGCAGATAGCCAAAGTCCTCGCCTGTCATAGCCGGCGCAATATCAATCAGCTCCACTCCTTCTTCCTTCTGGAAAAAGTCCATTAATTCGTCTGCTAGGTCAGAATGATTTTCTACAGGCAGATAACCACCTTGCTTGAGTTCCAAGTCCAATTCCAGACCGAAACTTTGGGCTATGCCCTCTGCTATTTCCCGTAAGCGTTTCTGAGTCAAGAGGTTCATCTCCTGAGTCAGAGTCCGAATGGTACCATGCAAAAAGGCCGTTTCTGCTATGACATTGTTGGTCGTGCCAGCATGGAGCGAACCAAAGGTCACAACCGCTCCCTCGATAGGATCGACATTGCGACTGACAATGGTCTGCACCTGGGTGATAAAGTAGCTAGCCGCAACCAAAGCATCGTTGGCTTCATGAGGAAAAGCCGCATGGCCCCCCTTCCCCTTAAAGGTCAGCTTGACTTCACAGGTGCCAGCAAAAAGCGTTCCTCTATTAGTGGCAATATCGCCAACTTTGAGATCCGGCCGCACATGGAGGCCGTAAAACTCATCCGGCAGCCAGTCGCCAAAGGCACCATCTTCATACATGAGCATTCCGCCAGCTTCATTTTCCTCAGCAGGCTGAAAGAGAAAAAGCAGATTGTGGGTAGGCTGAGTGCTCACAGCTTGCTCCAGCAGTCCTAGAGCGACCGTCATGTGCATATCGTGTCCGCAGGCATGCATCCGGCCTTCATGAGTGCTGGCAAAGTCCAGGCCTGTATCCTCCACAATCGGAAGACCATCAATATCTGTCCGCCAGCCAATCGTCTTATCTGGTGAACTTCCCTTGATAAAGACCAAAATACCAGTTCGCCAAGTTCGGATTTCCACAAAGTCTAGACCTGCTGTCAGTCCATCAATGACCTGCATCAGGTAGGCATGAGTCTTGTATTCTTCCAGACCGATTTCTGGTATCTGGTGTAAATCACGGCGAATTTTCAGATAATCAAGCATTTTTCTTTCCTTTAAAATCTTGTCAGACCTGTCAAAGTTTTGGGCTAGGCCCAATCAATTCATCTTTATGCCATTTTTAAAGAGTACGCAGGGCGTCTTCCAGAGCTGTCTTCTGCTGGGTCTTCTCGTCAATGGTCTTGATAACTCGTGCCGGAACACCAGCAACTACTACGTTTTCCGGAACATCCTGGGTCACAATCGCACCAGCCGCAACAACGGAACCACTGCCAATTTGTACGCCTTCAATCACAACCGCATTGGCACCAATCAGCACATTGTCACCGACCCGAACTGGCTCAGCACTAGCCGGCTCAATGACTCCCGCCAGAACAGCACCAGCACCGACATGACTGTTTTTGCCGACAATCGCTCGGCCTCCCAGAATGGCACCCATATCAATCATGGTCCCAGCACCAATCTCCGCACCGATATTGATGACTGCTCCCATCATGATGACAGCATTATCGCCAATTTCAACTTGGTCACGGATAATAGCGCCTGGCTCAATGCGGGCATTGATATCGCGCTTGTCCAAGAGCGGTACCGCTGAGTTGCGGGCATCCTGCTCTACGACATAGGTCTTATTTTCCTCTAAGTTCACTAGGAGCGGCTTGATTTCTTCCCAGTCTCCAAAAAGAACATTGCCTAACTTTACAACAGACCAAGGGATTGATCCGTGCAATTCTCCATCAAAGGTTACTTTGACAGGAGTTTTTTTCTTGGCATCAGCGATAAATTTGATAATTTCTTGAGCGTTCATTTTAGTAGCAGACATAGCTTTACCTCTTTGTTCTTTCTATTTCTTTATTTAGAGAAAGATACACTCTCTCCTAGCCATTTAATATTTATCTATTATAACACATTTCAGATGTTTAGTTTGCACATTATTAGAATGATACTATTATTTCCTATTCATAGGTTTTAATATTTTTTAAATGAAGTCTCCCATCTTTACCCTCAGCAAATTCCAAATGATAGTATGTTCTATCCAATATACCATACTCCATGGATGCAGAGTAATAGCCCTTAACTCCTAATTTGTAATAACTGTTTGGAAGCCCCAAATGTTCTAAAACCTCTTGGTCACTTATACCTTTTTCTGAGTCAGGCTTTAATTCCTTGAGGAAGGATAGTTTCTCCTCTGACAAATCTTCCTTTTGATCGGTAAAGTAATTGACACTAATAAGACGCATTCCTGAACCAAAATCTCCAAACTGAAAAAGGGCAAATCCTCCTCCTGCTAGAGTATAGGTAAGTGACAATAATTTATCTTTCTCAACCATCATCTCTTCACTTCTTTGAGCCAAACCATACCGTTTGACAAAGTCAGAAACTGTAATATTCTTATACTCAATCTCTTCAATCTTGTAGTTCACAAAATCAATTTTTTCCCACTCCAGAGCTTTAGCATTTGGAGAACTGTACTTTGGTTCTTCTCGAATCAACTGCTTCTCTCTATGAAAACTTGTTCGATTTCCAAATAGGACAATAAGTCCTACACAAAGAACTGTTATTACCACAGCAGTCACCACTCTGAAAAGAGGTGATTTAGATTTAATCTTTGATACTCCTAGCTTTCTAGACTCTGTTCTATAAATTTGTCTATTAGAATTCTTAACGTTCTGTTTGTCTAAAGTCTTTGTTACTTCCTTGAAGTTTGACTCAGGTATTGATTTTGTTTCTTCCTTGAGATTTGGATTAGATGTCAGAGCTTGCTCTGCCTTAAAATTTCTCGTTGAAGAAATTTTAGTTCTACTAAATTTCTCCTTGTGTTCCCTTCGTAATTTTTCTAAATCCCTTTTTCCCATCGTCACATCTTTCTATTACTTTTAAAACAGGAGTCTATCTTCTCAGACTTTACTTTTCAACAAATTTTTTAGACGGTAAAGCCCATTTACTTCATCAAAATACAAAGAAACCGTCATATTGTCTGTGGTGGAATAACTAAGACTAATTAAAACAACTTGCCCCTTACCTACTTTAGAAGCATAAATGGTTTTAGGCATCCCCAGTTCTGCTATGGCCTGTTTTACTTCCATTCCTTCTTGCTCATCTTGAGGAATAAGAGATTGGTAATCATCGACCGATTTCGTAACTGGCCCCCAAGCATTACGAAATATTCTAACGTATACTAATGAGAGCTCTGTTTGACCTCCAACATCCCTAAACCTTAAGATAATATCTCCTTTCTCTCCTATTAATTTATACGTCAATTCAACTAGTTGGCTGCCTTTCACGCTATTATCTATGCTACCGGAACTAGCTTTTCCATACTTCTCAACAATATCCTGTGGAAGTACATTAGGTTCTTTCATCGTTTTTACCATCTGTAGCACATCTTCTATTTGAAAGTCTATTTGTCGATTCTCTTCAATAAGGTCAGAATATTCTTCAGTCTGCTTCTTTATATTGTCTTCTGATTCATTCTGAACAGTACTAGCAGACTGCGCTGATGACTCATTTGGTACTTGATTGGACCTTGGCCACATATATGATACAAGGATTGAAAAACAAGTAATTAGCACTAGACCTGTAGAAACTACTAACAAAGAGGCGTATCGAGACTGACCTAAACTTGATATAAGTTTAGGTTTTCGATTCCCTGCCTACTTTTTTTGCTGTTTTTCTTTAGCTGTAGCCTCAAAGACTTCCCCCTGAGGACTGCTATCAGAGAATACACTAGTTGCTTGCTTGTTTAATCCCGTCTTCTTTGACCATTCTCGTTGAATTTTTCGTCCTCTTCCCATGCACTTCTCCTCAAATAAACCAAATCTCTATTTTTTCTATCAATTATTTTTTTAAAACAAAGAAGACCGTCTGCCTACTTTTTCATAATCTGACAAATACTATCCATTCAATAAAATGAACCTTGGTCGCACAATAGAGGATATTTTTAATTTTCCACTGCAATGAATACTCATAAGCATCTTCAATCATTGCCTACTGATACTTTTCGCTCTCAAGATAGCTAACATCAGGTGATATGTTTTTCGTAAAGAAGATAGTCACCGGCCTGAGAAACGGTGAACCAGAGACTTACATATTTCCCATCCTTCAACTTATATAAAACATTCAGCTTTTGACCACTCTCGCCACCGGAATCAATTTCTATGTATTTTGATAGACCAAACTTCTCTAAAATTTCCTGATAGCTAGTTCCATCTTCGTTTTGAAACTCTTTACCAAGGACAAGATGTTCAAAATCTTCCTCTTTTAGATCCGTTCGGCTTTGAACATGCTGCGAACTAGCAAGATTATAAGAATAAATACCTGACAATTGATATTCATTATTTATTTTTTCAAAGTAGAAAGACAAACGCTGCCGCGGTTCTTCTCGAGAATAGAAAAGACTCATGCGCCCATCAGTCTGATTCAGGAAAGGAGCTAGATTACCTGACTGCGCTTTACCAAATTTCTTCACAATATCCTTGGGTGTTAGTCCAGACCCACTTCGCTCATCAACATCACTTTTTTTCTGTAGTTGAAGCTGACTAATATCCTCATAAGTCCAGTCAAAATGATTGTTCCCCTTATCCACATATTCGTCCAATACTCTCTGAGGGGATAAGAAATGTTCAAACCGTTCCACCAAATAAGGAACTGACAAAAGCAAGAGGATGGACAAGAAACCTACTGATAACCACAGCACTTGTTTATTAACAAGCTTACGTCCAAGAATTCCTTTTCTGTCTCTCTCAACCGGAGTAGAGCACTTATTTTCCACCCTATTCTTCGCAACTTCTTGGCGCTCTGCTTCAGTAATATCTAGTTCCTGTTCCTCTTGAACTTTTCCTGCTCTCTTCTGACCCTGTTGAAATTTAGTTTGACGCTTCTGACGCAGACTCTCCCAGTCTTTTCTTGCCATCCTTCTCTCCTTCATGACCCAACTATCATCCCCAAACAAATAATTCTAAACCATAGAATAAGAATCTTCTTATCAATAAACATACTTCCGAGTCAGTCGATAATCTCCTGTCTTTGATAAGGCAAAGTCTAAGTAAAGATAGCTTTTATTCGTCAGCTTATATTTGAGATAGACAATCGTTCTGTCTTTATAGTCTACAGACTTGTTGATAACTTGTGGCAAACCAAAACGCGACACCACATCTTGAATGTGGGCACCTTGACCAAATTCGTCTGCTTTCAAGTCCTGGAAATCTGCTTCAGTCAGCGTTTCTGAGCCACTTGAGTAAAGCGAGCTGCTCAGTTGGTTACCACGGATTGTGCTCAGTCGGTACTTGCCGTCAATTTTTTTGAACAAAAGACTAGCTGTTTGTTGTCCACTCGATTCACTATAAAAAAGATAAAGTGTATCGTCGCTACCGTTATTGCTTTCTCCTCCAGAAGTTGCCTTCCCAAACCGTTCGATAATTTCTTCGGCAGTTGGAGCGTCTTGTCCTCTTCCTTGCTGTTCAGATGAATAGACTTGAAGAGCTAAGATATCATCAAATGTCCAAGCGAAGTTAGCTGCTTTCTTATCAACATAAGCTGTCGCTTCTTGAGAAGTCTCATCCTCAGGAACCTCCCATGAGCGAGATGATGTTTCCGAAAAAGAGTAACTCTCACTTTCCTTACTAGAGGACCAACTAGATTGATAGGTGTTGCGTTCCTGACTTCCCTTATTTGAAGAAACATATCGAAAAATAGGAATAAGCACCAATATCACTAAAAGAATTGACCCGCTTGTCCAGACCCACTTTAAATTTTTTCTCCTCTTCTCTACAAACTCCCCTTGCTTCCAATCAGTTTTTGTTTCGAGTTTCTTCTCTCCTGTTGGTAACTGTTGTGATTCTTCTTTCGTTTTATCAATATCAGGACTTATTTGAGGTTGTCGCTGCTCTTTTTTAGCTGTCGCCGATTTACCTCCTGTAAATTTAGCCCTGTGCTGTTGTCTCAATGACTCTAAATCTCTTTTTTTCATCCATCCTCCTATTGTATTTTTTTAACTCTATGCTTTTAGCACCTTGAACAAAATTAGCTTCTACATCAAGCGCTAAGTGTTTGTTTCTCCTGCTCCATCCTCTAAACCAGGATTTTTTTCTAATATATAACCTTGAGAATCAGAGACTCCAAAAGAAAGATGAACTATTTGGCCATCAGATAACTGATAACTAATAGACACTTTGCTAGAAGATATGTAATTTGTATAGATAGAAAGACTATCTGGCAATCCCAATTGACCGACAACTTCTTGGTAGGATTTCCCTTTCTCTATACCAGAAAAATCTTGACGAGTTAATTGAGAATTTCTATTTGGCAAACTGTTGCTGCTAAGACGATGACTAAACAGAGAATCTAATTTAGGCGTTCCCACACTACCGTAACTAGAAAAAGAAATTGAAACCGAAGCATTTGATCCTGCATCAGGATAATCTAAATTCAGTGTTATTATTTGATTATCATAGTTATGTTCTCTCCCTGATTTCGCTTTTCCTAACTTAGCAACCACTTCGTCTGCAGTTAAACGAGAGGCAGTTCCTTTAAAATCCGCAAACAAAAGTGCAATATCATCATAAGTGATATGAAACTGATAGTCTTCTCCAGCAATCAATTCTGAACGATTAGTAGAATTTAAATCTTTTTCGCTGTTAGATGGCGTTCCCCCCTGATAAATATCAAAAGAATCATTATAAATATTGTTTGTTTTAGAGCTCGGATTGGAAACTAGCCCTGCAGCTCCTAGTCCTATGAGTAACATAAAAAAAGCCCACATAAGTTTCCAACCCATAGAACTATCAGAAGAAGACTCCGAATTTTCCTTCCAAAAAGCCTCATTCTCTTCTTTTTTAGCGAGCTCCTCAGCACTAAATCTCGGACGAAGCTCATACTCCTCTGCTTCAGATACAAGTTCTGAGTCTGGACGATTAGTTTCATCCTTAAAATAGAGTGATTCTTTCTTCTTAGATTTCAAGGATTCTAAAGCAAAAATAAGACGAGATAACTCCCTCCCCCTCAGGTACAAGAAGTCATCTGACTCAGCCGTTGAAACTCGTTTAGTCTCTGTTTCAATTCTCAAGCCGTCTGGAGTCTCTGAAACATCCTGATAGCTTAACTGAGCTCCACTATCTTTGTCGCTTACATTAATTATTGGATTAGAGGAGGATTCATTGAACTCAATGTTTTCGACTGATTTTTTCTCAGTCATTTGTGATTGAGCTAAAGCCTGAGATTCCTCTTCTTCAGATTTTCTGGATGGAAATACAGAATGATTGACGTCCCTTCTTTTAGGCTGAACCTTGTTAAATTTTGATTCATGTTCCCGTCTTAAGGCTTCCAGATTTCTTTTTTCCATATATTCTCCCAATCATATTTTTTAAACTAATCAGCATTAGTAAGATAGCATTTGTTATTTATTTTGATAGAACTACTCGGAAAGACAGACACTAGCTTCTCTTTCTTCAATAAGCTAAAAATACCATATCTGTATCAATAACTTTTTTAAGATATCATTTACTCTTTAAAATATTTTACAACAAAAATAACTAATGTGAGACTTTAGATGGATAGTCCTTTTAACTTCTCAGTTCACCCTTCCTCTAAACACTTTGAAAAGGCAATGTTTCGCTAAGACAGTCTTGTTCCAGTATATCATATTTTGAACAGGTTTAGCTCTAAATCTACGAGGAAAAAGACACGAACTTTCGTCCGTGCCCAACAAAGCAATTCCAAACTTATATACCAACGACCTTATTTAATTCTTTCGTTCAAAATGTTTCCAGTGTTGGCGTCAATGGTCATTTTGATCTTTTGCGCACCGTTCAGAGCTTCCTCTCCATCAAAAGCACTGTCTACACTAAAATGCTCTTTCTTGAGAAGCTTGGTCAAACTGCGATTCAGATCCACTTCATCTTCCACCAACAATAACTTCATCAAGTCCCTTTCCAATCTTAGTCTTTCGTTTTCACAAGAATAGTAATCACATCTGATCTAATTAGGTTTCTAGCAGCTTGATGAAAGTCTATCGCACTGCTGCTAGGTCTTCTCTGATTGTAACATATAATCAAGGAAAGGAAAACTACTGCTAAATAGACAAGTAAGTAAAAGACAAGCCAGATAGCGGACTAACCAACAAAACTTGATAAAATCTAATTTTTAAAATAGCAAAAAAACCTCCCCTAAGGGAGGCTGCGTTTCCTATTACAAACGAGCATTCAATTCTTTGCTCAGCTCTTCAAATCCTGGTTTTCCAAGAAGGGCAAACATGTTGCGTTTGTATGCTTCAACACCTGGTTGGTCAAATGGGTTAATGGCATTCAAGTAACCTGAAAGGGCGATGGCCAATTCGAAGAAGTAGATAGTGTAGCCAAGAGTGAAAGCATCTTGCTCCGGAAGAGTCACATACATATTTGGTACGTCACCATCTGTGTGGGCAAGAAGAACACCGTCAGTCGCTTTTTTGTTTACAAAGTCAACGTCTTTTCCTTGAAGGTAACCAAGTCCGTCAAGGTCTTCTTCCAAGCTAGGGATAATCACGTTCTTACTTGGTTTGTCAACACGGACAACTGTTTCAAACATGATACGAGTTCCTTCTTGGATAAATTGACCAAGTGAGTGCAAGTCAGTTGAGAAGTTAGCTGAAGTTGGGTAAATACCTTTTTGGTCTTTCCCTTCTGACTCACCAGCCAATTGTTTCCACCATTCTGAGAAGTATTGAAGTGATGGTTCGTAGTTTACCAAGATTTCAGTAGCATAGCCTTTGCGGTAAAGGATGTTACGAACGGCTGCGTATTGGTAAGCTTCGTTTTCAGCAATCTTGTCTGAAGTGTAATCTTTACGAGCTGCATTGGCACCTTCCATAAGGGCTTTGATGTCCGCACCTGATGCAGCGATTGGAAGCAAGCCAACTGCTGTCAAGACTGAGAAACGTCCACCGATATCATCTGGAACAACAAATGTTTCCCAACCGTTAGCATCTGCTTCAACCTTAACAGCACCTTTTTGGCGGTCAGTTGTGGCATAGATACGTTTATTGGCTTCTTCTTGGCCGTATTTCTTAACCAAAAGCTCTTTAAAGACACGGAAGGCAATCGCTGGTTCAGTTGTTGTACCAGATTTAGAAATCACGTTTACTGAGAAATCTTTGTCAGCTACATACTCTACCAGGTCAGCAAGGTAAGTAGATGAGATTGAGTTTCCTGCGTAAAGGATTTGTGGAGCTTTGCGTTCTTCTTTTGTTTGCAAGTTAGCAAAGTGGTGGTTTAAGAAGTCGATTGCTGCTTTGGCACCAAGGTAAGATCCACCGATACCGATTACAACCAAGACATCGCTATCTGACTTGATTTGCTCAGCAGCTTTCAAGATGCGGTCAAATTCTTCGCGATCATAATTTTCAGGAAGGTCCAACCAACCCAAAAAGTCGCTGCCAGCACCAGTTCCTTTGCGGATCAATTCATCTGCTGCTGTTACTTGTGATTGCATGTACTCCACTTCATGTGGGGCAACAAATTTATCTAAAACTTTTGAATAATCAAATTTAATATGTGACATGATATTCCTCCATTTTTTATTCCACTCTATCATATCGCTTTCATACTTATTTAGCAAGTAATTTATTGTTTTAAAACGCTTCCAATTTAATTTTTTATAAATGAGCTAATCCTAGTAGCCATCTGAAAGCAATCGTTTGCGTAAGTCAACAAATTTTAGGCCTATTGAGAAGAATATTTTCGATTGACAAGAAAACCAATATGCTTCTTAAGATTGAATGTCAGCTGAATTCATTTCAGATCCGTTCGAACTAGATTCACTACTCCAATATTCATCTGTGCCTTTCAGGCTTGATTCATTCAACATCGGAACGTAGTTCTCGCTTCGCTCAAACTGCGTCAATGTCTCTAAACTCATCTTCCTCCTTCGGAGTTGATTCGTTAAGAGGCATAGAAAAAGAGCACACAGCTTACTTCGCTTAGGGCTGCTGGATTCCTCCCCTGACCCGCTTCACGCAAAACTGTTGCTCCATGAATAGTATATCACATTTTTTTACTTTTGGCGACGATTTCTAAAAAAATCTTGCATGATTTGAGCGCACTCTTCTTGGAGGACACCTGTCTCCACCTCTACTCGGTGGTTAAGACGCTCATCCGTCAGAATATCATAAAGGCTGCCAGCTGCTCCAAACTTTTGATTTGCTGCTCCATAGACAACGTGAGGAATGCGCGCTAGACCGATTGCTCCGCTGCACATAACACAGGGCTCAATAGTCACAAAAAGCGTTGTATCCAGCAAGCGCCAGCTATTTTCATGCCGATTCGCCTCTTCGATAGCCATAATCTCCGCATGCATAACAGCCCGCTGCAGCTCCTCACGTGCATTGTGACCGCGGCCGATAATCTTACCTTCTTTAACCAAGACACAGCCGATAGGAATTTCATCATGAGCTAGGGCAATCTCAGCCTCCTTTAAAGCTTCCCGCATAAATGCTTCTTTTTCTTCAATCGTATAATTCATCATTGTCTTTCTAAAACTATAGTCGTCTATCCCATTATACCACAAGCCTGCTGCACTTCTCAGAAAAAGTAAAAGCCACCACTGGGGTGACTTTCAGGAGATTATTATGAAAAAGTTTAGGATTTTTAAACAAAGTTAGGAGGTCTTTGTTTATGCTGTTAGTATAAAATATATATCTTAAACGAATCTTAATGATGGAATTTTCCTACAAAAAAGCACAAGAAGCAATTTCCTTGTGCTGACTTTTTTATAAATTAGACCAGACGCTTTCCAAGATATTGGTCTGCTCGCGGCCAGGACCGACTGAGAAAGTAGAAATACGAACGCCAACCAGCTCACTCACTCGGCGAACATAGTTGCGGGCATTTTCTGGCAAGTCTTCCAGACTGCGGACTCCAGTGATGTCCTCTGACCAGCCTGGCAGCTCTTCGTAAATCGGCTGGCAGCGCTTGAGCTGTTCTAGACTAGCGGGGTAATGGTCAATTCGCTGACCATCCAAATCATAGGCTACACAGATTTTCACTGTATCCAGACCGCTCAAAACATCGATGGAGTTAAGCGAAAGATTGGTAATCCCTGACACACGGCGGCTATGTCGCATGACAACAGAGTCAAACCAGCCTACCCGACGCGGACGACCGGTAGTAGTGCCATATTCGTGGCCGATATCACGAATGCGGTCACCTACTTCATCGAAAAGCTCTGTTGGGAATGGTCCATCTCCGACCCGACTGGTGTAGGCCTTGCAGACACCAACCACCTTGTCAATCTTGCTCGGACCAACACCGGAACCAATAGTCACTCCCCCCGCAACTGGGTTAGATGAAGTTACAAATGGATAAGTCCCTTGGTCAATATCCAGCATAACCCCTTGGGCCCCTTCAAAGAGCACTCGCTTCCCTTGATCCAGCGCATCGTTGAGGATGACAGAGGTATCGCTCACATACTGCTTAATTTGCTGACCATATTCATAGTATTCTTCAAAAATATCATCAAAGCTGATTGCTGTACTATCGTACAATTTCTCAAAGAGGCGGTTCTTCTCAGCTAAATTCCGCTCCAAGCGCTCCCTGAAAATATCTTTATCCAAAAGGTCAGCGATGCGGATACCGACACGAGCAGCCTTGTCCATATAGGCAGGGCCGATTCCCTTGATTGTCGTTCCGATTTTATTGTCACCTTTTGCTTCTTCCTGCAGACGATCCAGCTCGATATGGTAAGGCAAGATGACATGCGCTCGATCAGAGATGCGAAGGTTATCCGTCGTCACACCCTCTTCATGCAGGTAGTTCAATTCTTTAACCAGAGATTTAGGATTGACCACCATTCCATTTCCAATGACAGAGATTTTTTCCGGGAAGAAAATCCCTGACGGAATCAGGTGCAGCTTGTACTTTTTGCCATCAATCACGATGGTATGGCCGGCATTGTCACCACCCTGATAGCGGGCAATCACTTCGGCATTGGCTGAAAGGAAGTCTGTAATCTTCCCTTTTCCTTCATCTCCCCACTGGGTTCCTACAACAACTACTGATGTCATAATTCTGTCTGAGCTGAAGCAGCTCTTCCTTTCTTGAAAAGCAGGCAGGAATCTCACCTGCGATTATGTTTTATACCTCATTATATGAAAAATTTAACAATTTTTCAAGATGGGATCCATTCTTGATTTGCTTTTTCCCTTTTGAAAACGAATTAAATTTTCAAAAAATCTGTTTTTTTCTGAAAGTTGTTAGTTTATTAAAAATAAAAGTTCGGAATTTTTGTAAAATCGTAGCGAAAATTTGTTTTCTTTTTCTGTTTGTAATAGACTAAAATTACTATCATAGGACGGTGAAACGATGACGATTAATCAATTACTGCAGAAACTGGATATATCAAGCCCCATTCTCCAAGCAACCTTTGGTCTGGAAAGGGAAAATCTGCGGGTGACAGCTGACGGACACTTAGCTCAAACTGCCCATCCGAGTCAGCTTGCTTCCCGCAATTTCCACCCGACCATCCAAACAGACTTCAGCGAGCAACAACTGGAACTAATTACACCTATCGCTCACTCGACTAAGGAAGCACGGCGCTTACTGGGAGCTATCAGCGATGTGGCTGGTCGCTCGATTGACAAGAATGAACGCCTCTGGCCTCTGTCCATGCCACCACAGCTGACGGAAGAAGAGATTGCCATCGCCCATCTGGAAAACGACTATGAACGCCACTACCGAGAGGGCTTAGCTAAAAAATATGGTAAAAAACTACAGGCTATCTCTGGCATCCACTACAATATGGAACTAGGGAAAGATCTGGTCACTGCTCTCTTTCAAGTCAGTTCCCACCATTCGCTCAAGGACTTTAAAAATGACCTCTATCTCAAGCTGGCTCGAAACTTTCTGCGCTTCCGCTGGATCTTAACCTATCTCTATGGTGCTGCCCCTTTGGCAGAAGCTAGCTTCTATAGTCAGGACATTCCCCAGCCTATCCGCTCTTTTCGTAACAGTGACTATGGCTATGTCAATGAAGAGAATATTCAGGTGTCCTACGCTTCTTTGGAGCAATATGTAACTGATATTGAAAACTACGTTCAGTCAGGCGAGCTCAGCGCTGAAAAAGAATTTTACTCAGCCGTTCGCTTCCGTGGACAGAAGCACAATCTTGCCTATCTGGAGCAGGGTATCACCTATCTGGAATTCCGCTGCTTTGACCTCAATCCTTTTGACCATTTAGGCATCAGCCAAGAGACCTTAGATACCGTCCATCTCTTTTTACTGAGCCTGCTCTGGCTAGATGATGTAGAAAATGTGGATGCTACATTAAAAGCTGCCCACGACTTGAACCAAAAGATTGCTTGTAGCCATCCGCTGACTGCCCTGCCAGATGAGGCAGACAGCTCAGCACTGCTCCAAGCCATGGAAAAGCTCATCCAGCATTTTGAACTGCCAACTTACTACCAAACCTTACTTCAACAGCTTAAGGAGGTACTACTAAATCCTCAGCTAACCCTATCTGGCCAGCTCCTGCCTCATATCCAGCAGGATTCCTTAATGGCCTTTGGGCTAGAAAAAGCAGAGGAATATCACCGCTACGCTTGGACTGCTCCTTATGCCCTTAAAGGCTACGAAAATATGGAACTGTCCACCCAGATGCTGCTCTTTGATGCCATTCAGAAGGGGCTTAATGTCGAAATTTTAGATGAAAATGACCAATTTCTCAAGCTTTGGCATGGTCACCATGTGGAGTATGTCAAGAATGGCAATATGACCTCCAAGGATAACTATGTCATCCCTCTGGCCATGGCCAATAAAACCGTCACCAAAAAGATTTTGGCTGCAGCTGACTTTCCTGTTCCGGCTGGATCAGAATTTTCTTCCCTAGAGGATGGACTAGCCTATTACCCTTTGATTAAGGATTGTCAAATTGTCGTCAAACCCAAGTCAACTAACTTCGGACTGGGCATCTCCATCTTCCAAGAACCAGCTAGCTTGGAAGCTTATCGCAAGGCTTTAGAGATCGCTTTTTCAGAAGACGCTGCTGTCTTAGTCGAAGAATTTATCGCTGGAACGGAGTACCGCTTCTTTGTCTTAGACGGTCAGTGTGAGGCAGTCCTCTTGCGAGTAGCAGCCAATGTCGTCGGAGACGGTCAACATACCGTGAGAGAATTGGTTGCCATCAAAAACGACAATCCCCTGCGCGGTCGAGACCATCGCTCACCGCTCGAAATCATTGAACTGGGGAACATTGAACTGCTCATGCTGGACCAGCAAGGTTATGGACCAGATGATATCCTGCCTGCTGGAGTCAAGGTTGACTTGCGGCGCAATTCCAATATTTCTACCGGTGGAGACTCGATTGATGTCACAGACAGCATGCACTCATCTTATAAGGAACTTGCTGCGGACATGGCACGAGCTATGGGAGCTTGGGCCTGTGGCGTTGACCTGATTATTCCTGACAGCTCTGCTATTTCTACCAAGGAAAATCCTAACTGTACCTGCATCGAGCTCAACTTCAACCCCTCTATGTATATGCACACCTATTGCGCTGAGGGGCCGGGACAAAGCATCACCCCTAAAATACTGGCTAAACTTTTCCCAGAAATGGACTAATAATAAACACTCGCAGAGAAAGTATCTGCGAGTGTTTATATACGTCCATAAAATCATATAACATAACTGATATACCTTGATGATTTCCCTAAGTCAAAATTAGTCTAACCTTTATATGGTTTCAAGATAAATAAATCTGATCTATATCTTGCATCTAGCTAAAATTGATATACCTAAAATGTTTGAACAAACTAATAGCATAAAATAAGTTGCTAAAAATCTAATATTAGCCTAAGCTAGAAAATCACTTTATATCCTTCACCCAAAAGTTGCATCAACTTGGCCCCCATGATAAGATCCAAACTGAAGCTGTTTAGCATAAGTATTATAATTTCCTACGAAATATGAATTCTCTTTTCCATCAGATGTTAGCTTGCAAACAAATTGAACTACATCAGCATGTTTCGTCTCAAAAACTTCAATGGCTCCAGGATCTACTGCATAATTCCCAAACTTAATTACAATCCAATAAGTCTGTATCATACCAGGACTAGACATCAACATATGATTATATTGATCTCCTTTTAATTCGTCAGGATGATTTACCCCTCTAACATAATTCTGAGCTGCTATCAAAGCAGTTGTGACATCTGCTTTTAAACTATCGCTTACAGGCTGGTCAAGAGACTCAAGAGTGTTTAATGCCTTCTGATGGTTCTCTTCATTCATTGAGCTTTCCATATCAACAGAAGGCTCTGAAGACTTCTCAGATTGCGTTTGACTTGAAGATTGAGATACAGATTCATTTTCTTTTGAGCGGATAGATGATGAACTGCTAATTGACACTTCCATCGAATTTTTTTGATTATTTTTTAAACTACATCCCGTAACAATTAGCAAAAAAATGGCTAAAATCAAACTGTACACTATATGGCGGAGCTTTGTTTTAATGAAACACTTACCTTGATTATTCAAAATATTTCCTCCTAAAATGAAACTATATCACTTTTTATAAAACTATTTTACCAAAAATTTTTGCAAAATGACCTTGCTTATAGAAACTTTTCAATCTTTATCCTTCAAAAACCAGCTTTTATGTTAAAATAGAGATATCACATTGAGAAGAAAGAGAAACGTCCATGTCGAGGAGAAATGATGATTCCAACCAGCAACCAGAATGGTTTAGCTGGATTTGGATACTTGTATTTGTATTTGGTTCTGGAGCTGTAGCCAGCTATCTAATTCCCATAGCTATTCTGGGAGCTATTGGCTACGGAATCTATCGCCACCAAAGCCAGAAAAAAGTTCGGATTGAAGCTAAACAAGCCAGCATTGGTCGTATTGAAGATTTGAAATCAGAGATTGGTAATGCTGACCGCCGTATTAAAGAATTGGAAGGCTACCAAGAAGATGGAGACCAAGAAAGCTATCAGAATTTAGCTCTAGAAATTCTTCCCCAGCTAACCTATATCAAAAATGCTGCTAACGACCTACGTGGAGAGATTCCTACTTCCGTCTACCAGCGAATCCAGACTAAAATTCGTACTGTAACCGATGAAATCGATGAACAACTGAAAAAGATTGAACGAGAGAAAAAACGAAAAGAAGCGCAGCCTAAGAAAACTAGTCTAGAAAAGCTAGCCCCAGAATTGGTCGCTACGGTTCGCAATATTCAGATTGACCATGAGGCCATTCTTCAAAAAATCTCCCAATCCGAAAGCAACAACAAGGAAGAGCTGACTGCCATTCATCAGTCCCAGATGGAGCACTACGAAGATATTTTAGAAGGATACCTCAAAATCAAAGCTTCTCCCAAAGATTTTTACAATGCAGAGGAGCGGCTAGCCAAGGCCAAAGCAGCTATCGAGCAGTTTGACTTGGACCTAGATGAAACACTGCGCCAGTTAAATGAAGCTGATTTGAGGGACTTTGACATTAGCCTGCGCATCTTAGACAAAGAAAAGCACACAGACACCGGCTTTTAAGCTAGATAAACCAAAGGAGAAACTATGAGCCAAGAATTTAATTTTGATATTGATAAAATTGCCAATAATGCTATCAGCAAAAGCGACAAAACAACAGAAATCATCGAAGCCAACACGACTCAAGAAAATGGTCAGCTAACTTTTCTGGAAAAGCTGACTCCTGAGCAACAGAGTGCGATTACAGCTAAAGCTCCGCAGCTGGTGGATAATTTCGTGTCAGACCAAAATGCCTTGCTAGATTTTGGCCAATCTGCTGTAGAAGAGGTCAACGGTACTGTCAATCGTATCTTAGCCGAGCAGAAAAAATTACAAATTCCTCAGGTGGATGAGCTTTTAAAAAATACCAACAAAGAACTCAATGGCTTTGTCGCAAAATACAAGGATGCTCAAGTAGCAGAACTGGACAAGAAGCCTAATTTCTTGGAAAAACTCTTCAAACAGAGCAAAAACACTCTTCAAGAATTCTATTTTGACTCACAAAATATTGAACAGAAAATGGACGGAATGGCTGCAACCGTCGTCAAGCAAGAAGACGTTCTGGCTCGCAATATTGTTTCTGCTGAAATGCTGATTGAGGACAATACCAAATCGATTGAAAACCTAGTCGGAGTTATTTCCTTTATCGAAGCTGCTCAGCAAGAATCTGGCAATCGAGCGCTCAAGCTGCAGGCTGAAGTCGCTCAGCTAGATATGTCAACTGTTGACTATCAAGTCAAATCGCAAGAATTAGCCCGAATGACAGAGGTGGTCAATACCTTAGAGCAGCAACATACTGAATATGTCAGCCGTCTCTATGTAGCTTGGGCGACGACTCCTCAAATGCGTAATCTGGTCAAGGTTTCCTCTGATATGCGCCAAAAACTTGGAATGCTCCGTCGCAATACCATTCCAACTATGAAACTGTCTATCGCCCAGTTAGGCATTCTCCAGCAATCGATGAAGTCTGGTCAGGTAGCTGACGCTATCTCTAATGCGAATAACGCTGCTCTGCAAATGCTCGCTGAAACGAGCAAGGAAGTCATTCCTCAGCTGGAGCGGATTTCCCAAAGCCCTACTATCGCTGTTGAGTCTGTCACTAAGCTGGCAGAAAGCCTCGTCGCACAAAACCAAGGCATTATCGAAGCCATTGATAAAGGACGGGAAAAACGCGCTCTGCTAGAAGCCACTGTTATCCAATCTGCAGAGACCATCAACAACTCTGTCAAACTGCGTGATCAAAAGATTATCCAAGCCCTGTTGGACCAAGGCAAGGAGGCCCAGAAAGAATTAACTACAGAATAAGTAAAAGAGCCTAGATGGCTCTTTTAATGTTTTACTTTTTAAATGATCAATACAGTCCTGTCTTCCGATTATCCCTTTAAAACAAGCAGCTTTCCAGCAGTTCTTTATTGCGCAGCTGGGATAACCAGTTGTCAGGGATCCCTTCCAAACCATAGATGATACCAGCCAAGCCGCCAGCAACTGCTGCTACTGTATCAGTGTCATCGCCCAAATTAACAGCTTTCAGGACAGTTTCCAGATAAGAAGTGCTAGTCAGCAGACACCACAGCGCTGCTTCCAAGGTATCCACCACATAGCCGCTAGAGCGAATGTCATCTTCGGTCAGCTCTTCTAAAGTTTGCAACCGAGCATAGGTCTTGCTAGTCTCTAAGCCTGATAGTATTTCCGATAGTTGCTCACCCTTTAAGAGCCTACGAGCAATATCCACATAAAGCTGGCAGGCCTCTACGGAAGTCGCATGGGCATGTGTAATACTGGAAACAGCCTCAATATCAGACGGACCAGCTGCCGTAAAAGCTAGAGGCAGAATCCGCATCAAAGAACCATTTCCATTGGAATATTCATCAGATAGGCCGTGTCCTCTTGTCAAGGCTTCGCGAGTCGCATTTCCTACATCAAAGGTCAGACCATCTGGTGTGTATGCTCCCTTAAAGAGCCAATTTTTAAACCGCTGCTGCATATCAGTAAGATCAATCTTACCTTTTTCCCTGATAGAATCACAGGTAGCCAAAACAAGGCTGGTGTCATCTGACCAAGTGCCAGCTGGTTGCTGATGGCTGCCATAGCCCACCATCTCAACTGCTTCAAAACTGCCACGGGTCAAGAATTCATACGGAACTCCTAATGCATCAGCCACTGCCAGACCATAGATAGCCGTTTTCAAAAATTGGTTCATGCTAGCCTCCTTTGTTTTATTATACTATTTTTGATCTTAAAATGCTTCCTAACCCAAAAAACAAGCGCAGTCGCGCGCTTGTTTTTCTTTTTTGTGTTAAAATAAAGGGTATGGACAAAATTATCAAAACTATCTCAGAAAATGGTTCATTCCGCGCTTACGTGCTGGATAGCACAGAGACGGTTCGGGCTGCTCAAGAAAAACATCAAACTCAAGCAAGTTCTACTGTTGCACTTGGCCGCACACTGATTGCCAGCCAGATTTTGGCTGCAAATGAAAAAGGCCAGACCAAGATTACCGTCAAGGTCCTCGGAACCAGCTCATTAGGCGCGATTATCACAGTGGCAGATACCGAAGGCAATGTCAAAGGCTATGTGCAAAATCCCGGAGTAGATATCAAAAAGACAGCTACTAGTGAAGTGCTGGTTGGTCCTTTTGTTGGCCAAGGCGAATTCCTCGTCATCACGGACTACGGGACTGGCAATCCTTACAACTCCATGACTCCTCTCATCTCTGGAGAAATCGGCGAAGACCTAGCTTTCTACCTAACCGAAAGCCAGCAAACACCTTCCGCAGTTGGCCTCAACGTCCTCTTAGATGAGAATGATAGAGTCAAGGTTGCTGGCGGTTTCTTGGTACAAGTTCTGCCTGGTGCCAAAGAAGCTGAAATCGCCCGCTTTGAGAAGCGAATCCAAGAAATGCCCGCTATCTCAAAACTGCTGGAATCCGATGACCATATCGAAGCTCTGCTGGCTGCCATCTATGGTGATGAGCCATATAAACGCCTGTCTGAAGAGAAAATCCGCTTCCAGTGCGACTGCAGCAAAGAGCGCTTCATGAATGCCTTGGCTACTCTGCCAAAGGCTGACTTAGAAGAAATGCGTGACCAAGACCAAGGAGCTGAAATCGTCTGCCAATTCTGCCAGACAGCCTATCACTTTGACCAAAACGACCTGGAGGAACTGATTCGTGACAAATCTTAATACCCCTTTTATGATTGGGAAAGTCGAAATTCCCAACCGCACAGTTCTGGCGCCCATGGCCGGCGTAACCAACTCTGCTTTCCGGACCATTGCCAAAGAGCTGGGAGCAGGCCTGGTCGTGATGGAAATGGTCTCTGACAAGGGCATCCAGTATAACAACGAAAAAACCCTCCACATGCTCCACATTGATGAAGGAGAAAATCCCGTTTCTATCCAGCTTTTCGGTAGCGACGAGGACAGTTTAGCCCGCGCAGCGGAATTTATCCAAGAAAATACCAAGACGGATATCGTCGATATCAATATGGGCTGCCCGGTCAACAAAATTGTCAAAAACGAAGCTGGAGCTAAATGGCTCAAGGACCCTGAGAAAATCTATAAAATCATCAACAAGGTCCAGTCCGTTCTGGATATTCCTCTGACAGTCAAGATGCGGACTGGATGGTCTGACAGCTCACTAGCTGTAGAAAATGCTCTGGCAGCTGAAGCCGCTGGAGTCTCAGCCCTGGCTATGCACGGTCGTACCCGTGAGCAAATGTATACTGGTCATGCTGACCTTGAGACCTTGCACGACGTAGCCCATGCTCTGACTAAGATTCCTTTCATCGCTAATGGTGATATTCGCAGCGTCCAAGACGCTAAACAGCGTATCGAGGAAGTCGGTGCCGATGCCGTCATGGTAGGTCGAGCAGCTATGGGAAATCCTTATCTCTTTAACCAAATCAACCACTACTTTGAAACCGGCGAAATCCTCCCAGACCTCAGCTTCGAGGACAAGATGAAAATCGCCCATGACCACCTCTCCCGCTTGGTAAATCTCAAAGGAGAATATGTGGCCATCCGCGAATTCCGTGGTCTAGCTCCGCATTATCTACGCGGTACTGCTGGAGCAGCCAAGCTCCGCGGTGCTATTTCGCAAGCTGAAAGTCTAGCTGAAATCGAAGAACTCTTACAAATTCAAAAATAAACAAAAAAGGAAGCCAATTGGACTTCCTTTTTTGTTCTGTTTAGGGTTGAGTCACCACAACGCTTGTTACTGAACCATCTGCTCCTGTTGTAATCTGCAGATTGGCATTTGCTTGGCCGCTTAATTGAGCATTGTATTTGCCATCATCCAGCGTATAAGAGTAGGAAGCGATGGAATAATTATCTGTTTTTCCATCTGCAGACTGGACTGTGAATTGACCATTACCTGATACAGTCACAGTATTTCCATTGGCATCCTTCCAAGTACCAGCAGCCGCTGAGAAATCCCCATCCACCATTGTCAAGACACCTTTATAGCGAGCATTGCTGGCTGCCTGTTTATTCTGAAGCTGGCGATTGCTTTCGGGCGCTTGGGCTGGTTGAGTTACTTGATTCTGAGTGTTTTGTCGACCTGAAGCTTGCTTCGGCTGCGTTTGTTGGACTTGAGGTGCTTCGACAGTAGACTGTTGCTGATTAGCAGGAATTTCGGCTTGTCCAGGCTGGCTAACTGCTCCTTCTGAAGAAGCGCTATTGCTAGCCTTAGGAGAAGCGCTGACCTTACTGGATGACGCAGCTTTTGAGCTAGAAGAAGCTTGAACAGTCTTGCTAGAACTAGCACTTGTTGTACTTTCTTCTTTCTTGCCACATGCCCCTAAAAGCAAACTAGAAGCCAGAACTGCAGCTGCCATCAATTTTGTATAAGTACGTGTTTTCATCTTTTGTCTCCTTGTAATATTAAGAAATCTTTTTGTAACATTATTGTAACACTGTAATTTTACTATGTCAATCATTTATGCAAAATTCTTAAAAAATTTTTTACTCAAGCGAAGTTCTGTTTCTCAATCTGTTTCTTTTGTCATGAGAAACTCGCTCCTACTTATCTATTCGTCATTAAAATAAGAAAAACAGGACAAATTTGTCCTGCAAGAGAAATATATGATCAGCTTTCTTTTAATCTGATTTTTCTGCCTTCAGCCGATACACTTTTCTCGGCTTCTTCTTTGGCACGCGCTTAACGCCAGCCTCCTCTAGGTATTCTCCAAATTTCACTAGAAAATTATTGCTGACAATAGGTCGTCTAGGCGTGATGAGATTGACCAACTCAGTCCCTTCATAGACAGTAAACGGTGATTCTAGCAAATGGAGAAAAGTTGGATTCCAGTCCAGTCGCCCCTGAATCCGCTTGATAGATTCCAGCAGGATTTGGTAGTGGTCAAAGGCAAAGTCCTCTGCTGTCAGGAGCCGCTCACCGTCTCTAAAACTCCTTGTCTTAAAGTCTACATCAAGAAAGGTGACTTCCTTGGCATCATCGCCAGCTTGTACTTGGTCTACTGCTATGGCCGGCAGATAGACCAGATGGGCAATAGTGATGACCCAACCTCGCGGATCACGCCCAGGAGTAGATACCGTCATCAGCTGCTCCACCTTTTCCAGCGGTATCTCCAGCCCCACCTCTTCCTTGACTTCCCGAATGCAGGCCTGATAGGCATCCTCATGCTTGTCTACAAAGCCTCCAACTAGGGCATATTTATTCTGATAAGGGTGGGCCTTGCGCTTGATGACCAAAAGTTTTATCTGCCTTTCCACGAAGCAGTATGCCACCATATCCGCTGTTACACTAGGCGTTTCATACTTAGGTAAATCCTGTGTCTTGTACCATGCCAAAAAGGCGGACTCATCCGCCATGGTTTCATAGTACTCTTTTTCCGACATTCCCGCTGGGATATCCTGTTTGGTCATGAGTTTCTTCCTTTCCTAAGCTATTTTTTCTATCAAAAAATCTCAAGCCTTGGTTTAAGCTTTCTTCACCGCCTTGGTCCACTGATACCATCCGACGATACTATTAAGGGTATAGACCCAGTACATGGCCTGGATATGAAGGTTACTACCCCACCAAAGATAGATACTGAAGAGATTGGTCGCAATCCAGAAAATCCACTGTTCGCGGTAGAGACCAGTCATGAGAAGCTGGCCGATACCATTGGTCGCATCTGTCACGCTATCACGGAAAGGCCGGTGACTGTGAATGCTCTTATAAGCAAAGCCCATGCCAATCCAAATCAAGGCAGTCAAGGCCAAATATTTAAGCCAGCCACGCCAGTCTAACTTCTTAGCTTCAAAATGAGATGGCTCTTCCTTATCTTGTTCATTAACCCGGTTGGACAGCCAAGTATAAAGGCCGATTGGCTGCATAATAAAGAAGTAGACTGTAGTCAACACTTCGCCATAAAAGCTAGCCTGAAAAGACAATAGGAGGTAAATTGCCGAATTAACCGCTCCAAAGAGGTAATTGCTGGCCCGCCCCTCGGCTACTAAAATTACACAGACGATGCCTGTCCAAGAAGCAAAGAGTCCCAGCCAGTCATGCTGCTCCTGACCACTGGTGAACTCCAAAATGAAAGGCAAGCTAGAAAGAGCAAGCAAGTAGAGCCATTGAGTCAAGCTACGCCCGCCAAATAAATCCTGCCAGAGCAATTTTGCAATCCCCTTAATGCCCTGCTTTTTAGCTGCGGCACAGACATTGCGGAAATTCCGAACAAAGGTTTGAGATTTTTGTTTCAGTCCTGCGTAGAGAGCTGCAGGAGAGAGTTTTTGATTTTTTACTACCATTCTATTTTACCACTTTCTTTTTTAATCTGCTTGATAAATCATGTCGATCGCTTCTTTGGCCGCCTGATAATTGTCCAAATAACTGCCAGCCAGATAGACCGTCGGAATATGAGCCAAACTCTGCTCTTTCAGCCTTTTTAGATGGCTTGAAAAATCACTGCGGATAGCCTCGTCCGCCATGCTCATATCACGAAAGCCATCGTTAACATAGGTGCCGACCGGCTCAGCAAAGAGAATCAAATCCCATTTTTCCTTGGACAAAATGCTGGCAAAGAGATTATCAAAAGTATCTGTCTCTTCGTCCTGAACCGGACTTTCTTTCAGATAGTAATCATAGTAAGCCTTGGTTACCAGTGAATTTGTATCAGCCACGACCAGACCACGGTTGGCGCTGCTGTCAATCAAGCGGGAAGTCTGAGCATATTGTCCCAAGAGCAGATAATAGTAGTCTTTAGGAGTCAGCTCATCGTCTCTCACATTATTTTGAATCTGGTATTCTCGAGCATATTCCAGGCTGACTGGAGCATCATAGTAGCGAGCTAAGTCCTTGGCCAAGGTCGTTTTACCATTGCTAGCGCTACCCATAATCAGCACTTTCTTGGTAAAGTGACGGCGGAAAGGCTGGGCTATATATTTCCAATAAAGACTAGGATTTTCCCGAATCATCGTAGCTGAGATACCAAACTGTCGCTCCTGCAAGGAAGTTTTGAAAGCACGCTTTTCTAACTCTTCCTGATAGTCAGCCTCACCAACAAAGAAAATCAGTTCCTCCCGTTCTGCATCATAGCTCACCAACTCTAATAGAGCTGACAGCCACTTGTCCCAACCCAGAGGATAGCGGGGAAAGGAAGTTTCATCGAGTTTGTAAACCTGGGTCAATTCATCATCTGCGAAAGTCTCCCTAGTATAGCGAAAACGCTTCTGCAGAGACAGACCCACTTCCTGCCCACGATCTCCCTGATAACCTGAAACCACCACGCGCACCTTGTCGTAAGAACGCTTAGCCTTCTGAATCAAATCGATATGCCCCTGATGCAAGGGAGCAAATGTTCCAAAGACGATTGCAATTTTTTCTTTCATATATCTAACCTTTTTATTGTTTTTTATATTTTATTCTTTCTATGATTTTATTATAAACTATATTTTTCTTTTGTCAATAGTTTTTTATAAAATTTTATAAAAATATTTTTCAGACACTTTAAACTGTATTAAGCACGAAAAAAAGAACCTAATGTCTTAAGCATCAGATTCTTTTTTACAAGATTTATTGCTGATAGACTTCTTGGTAGAATTCCAGCTTGTCTCCATCCTTGACAGTGATTTGATTGGCTGCCTTAGGAGCCATTTCTCCGTTGACCTTAAACATCCAGTAGAGGCCCTTTGCTTCATCCTGAGCATGACCGTCAATCGAAGTGATAAAACCATCTTTTTCTTCGACCTTATAGGCCTTCTTCAAAGCATCCATAGCTGTCTTTCCTTCTTCAACAGCCACCGTTTTCTCGCTCTTCTCCTGACCTTCTGGTGCAATACTGATGCTGATTTTCAGTTCCTTTTTGACAGAAGAATCAGCGGAGCTAGAGCTCTTGTCAGTATTTGTCTGGCTGCTGCCGCAACCAACAAGGAGAAGGGCAAAAGCAAGTGTGAGCAAACTAAAGATTTTTTTCATTATAGAGCCTCCTTAAAATAGGGTACAAGAGTGGGTAAAAAAACAAGGTCGACAGTCCGTGCGCTATATTGAAGGTCAAAGCATTGATAATCGCATAAGACCACCAGTGATAGTTGTACAGCAAGGCTGTCAGTGTATCGATGGCAATGCCATAGCCAAAGGATAGGAGAGCTGCTGCTATTCCCTGTCCCACTAGGTTTAATCGAGGATAGAGCAGCCACCAAAGGCAAAGAATCAGTCCAAAGGACAGCAACTGAAATAGGACAATCGGACTCATCCCCAAAAGAAAGGCTGATGTAAACATCGTCACAGCCATCACTAGGAGTGAAGTCGACAAATCCTCAAAAATGACTATCAGGAAAAAGATAGCTGAGATAGGCTGCACATTGGGCAGAAAGGAAAATGCATAGCGAAAGGCCACACATAGAGCCGATAGGATGGCAATTTTAGCCATTTTACGAGCGGACAAAAGTACCTCCTTTCTAACCGAGGTAAATAGGGAGAAGTTGGACTAGGTATGCAGCTCAACAGCATCCCAGTCCTGAGCCGTATTCAGCCCCAGCAGCCAGTCAAGACCAGACCGCCTCTCCAGAACAACACTTTCATCAAGACCAGCCGGTGCTGGCTGGTCGTGAATCCGAGCCTCAACACAGGCCCAATGATAACGATAAATCAAGTCATCCTCATCCAGCAACTCTTCTAAGCTGCGCGGTTGGCATTTTCCCAGAAATTCCTGAAAGTCAACCGCACTAGCGACTGCGTCAATAGCAACATCACAATCACAAATCTTATCTGGAAACGGTAAAGTATCTACTAGCCCTAAGTACCAAATCAAAGACCAATAAGCCTCATATTTCCAAACCATATTAATAATAGCTGCCGTGTCAGCACGATCTTCCAAGACCTCCCTTTCTTTGGGCGTCAACTCTTCCTGAACCCCGTATTGCTGCAGTTTATCCTGCAGCCAATGGCGGCTCTCCTCATTATAATTATTATTTTCGATATCCAAGGCCGCCTGAATAATCAAGAGGCTGCTAATAGCCCGACGCGCAATTTCTTCTAGCGAGCGCGGCCGTACCTACTCAGCACTTTCGATGACCGGCAAATGCTCAATGTAAGGAATACCTTCCTTTTTCAAGCGCTGGATACTAGCCACCTTGCGCTCTTCTGGTGTTTTTACTCTGGCTTTCTTGCCGGCAAACAAGTCTTTAAAAAACGACATATCAGCCTCCAATCCTTCAATTCCCAGTTTCATTGAATGATGAAATAACTGTTCGGTATAATTGCTATCAGGGATTAACCGCGAGCAAACAACTTTCCGTTGAAAGACTTCGATTTCTAGGCCACTTCGAACTTGAGTTGGCCAGCCTTGACCCCGACCTTAAGAGTTTGACCCGTTGTCAAATCTCCTGTCAAGAGGAGCTCAGACAGCTTGTCCTCCACCAGAGTCTGCAGAGTGCGGCGCAATGGCCGTGCTCCCATTTCCACATCGTAGCCTTCCTGAGCCAGCAGCTTAAGGGCACTAGCCTGGAACTTCAGCTCAATTCCCTTCTCAGCAAGACTGGCAATGAGCGGTTTGACCATAACCTTGACCACTTCCTGCATATCTTCTGCAGATAGGCTGTGGAAGACTACCTTCTCGTCGATACGGTTGATAAACTCCGGTCTATATGCTTTCTTAAGTTCTTCCAGCATCCGTTTTTCCATATTGGCATGGTCCAAGCGGATATCCCGCGCCCCAAAGCCCACCGTCTTATCATCCCGCAAACTAGTTGCCCCCAGATTGCTGGTCATGATAATAATCGTGTTGGAGAAGTCCACCTTGCGGCCCTTGCTGTCAGTCAACTGGCCATCATCCAAGACCTGCAGGAGAACATTGAAAATATCTGGGTGCGCCTTTTCCACCTCGTCAAAGAGCAGGACAGAATAAGGTCTGTTGCGCACCTTTTCCGTCAGCTCCCCTCCTTCTTCATAGCCTACATAGCCTGGAGGCGCTCCATTGAGGCGGCTAGCCGCGAATTTCTCCATGTACTCACTCATATCAAAGCGGATGAGTGCAGACTCATCATCAAAGAGACTTTCGGCCAAGGCCTTGGCTAGCTCTGTCTTCCCGACTCCTGTCGGGCCTAGGAACATAAAGGAGCCAATCGGCCGCTTGCTGCTGCGGATACCAGACTGGTTCCGTCGGATGGCTCGGCTGATAGCTGAAATCGCCTCGTCCTGCCCAATCACGCGTTTATGCAGTTCTGTTTCCAAATTGAGGTATTTCTTTGCATCTGTCTGAGTCAGCTTCTGCACTGGAATCCCAGACAAGCCACTAAGAGTAGCCAAGACATCGTCTTCTTCCACTTTCAGTTTATAGAGCTTGGGGTGCTGCTCTTGCTCAAGCAGCTTCGACACCTTTTTAAAGTCCGCTGCCATCAAGGCTTGATCCACTGGCGTCAAATCCGACTGCTCGTAATTCTGCGGCCCTCTGTTCTGGACTGTCGCACTAGCCTCGTCCAAAAGATCAATGGCAGAGTCCGGCAGATGCTTGCTAGTCAGATAGCGATGGGCATATTTCACCGCCGTCTCAATCGCCTGATCACTAATCTGCACCTTGTGATGGTCCTCATAACTCTTTCTCAAGCCTTGTAAAATTGCAATGCTGTCAGCCACATTAGGCTCTTCTATACTGACCTTGGCAAAACGCCGGGAAAGGGCCGCATCTTTTTCAATATGTTTCTGGTACTCTTCCTGCGTCGTAGCGCCAACTGTCCGCAGAGTGCCGCGAGCCAGAGCCGGTTTCAGAATATTGGCCGCATCCAAGGTCGAGTCAATACCGCTGCCAGAGCCCATGATAGTATGCAGCTCATCGATGAAGAGAATGACATGACCATCTTCTTCAATGTCATTGATGATGTTGTTCATCCGCTCCTCGAAGTCTCCGCGAAAGCGAGTGCCAGCGACTACATTCATCAAGTCCAGTTCCAAAACCCGCATCTTAGCAAGTTCAGCCGGAACCTGACCAGCTGCCACACGCTGGGCCAGACCTAAAGCCAGAGCTGTCTTACCAACCCCAGCATCTCCAACCAGCACTGGATTGTTTTTAGTCTTGCGACTGAGAATCTGAACTATCCGTGAAATTTCCTGATCACGGCCAATGACGGGCTCCAATCGGCCATCTCTAGCCAGCTCCGTCAGATCACGGGTGTAGTCTTCTAGGCCTCCGCTAGTAGAAGCCGGCATCCCCATCATATTAGCCATGGTCTGCTTAGCGGCCATTACCCCCTTATTCAGACTGCGAATAGCCTTGATATCTTCCTTGCCCCAGCCAGCTCGCTGCTCCAAGACCTTTCGCAAATCACTGATTTTCGGTCCCTGCTCCTTGTCCTCGTAGCTAAAACCGGTAAATTCCAGAATACGAGAGGCTAAGGTCCCCCGGTCAAATAGCATGGCCAGCAGCACATGTTCAGTACCTACATGCTTAGCACGAACAGCTTCTGCAATTTGCCCCGCTTCCTCAAACAGCTCCTCTAAGCGATAAGAAAAAGGCAGCAGCTCGAAGTGACCGTCTTTCTGATAAGCCTGACCAGTAATCTGAAAAGCCGCTTCTTCAAATCCATCCACTTCCACAGGAAACTCATTGAGGACTGAGCCAGCAACGCTGTAGGGATTATTAGCCAGAGCAATCAGCAGATGCCATGATTCCAGATAATCTGTCGTAAAATGGCCGGCCAAGAGCTGGGCTGCTTCCAAGCTTTCTATTAAGGCTTTTGAGTATTTCATTTATGATTCCATTCCTTTTCTGTCTAGTTGTTGTAAAATCTTTTTTAATATCCGGGCACGAATCACCGCAGCTCCATCACCCAAAATCGAGTCCGATGCTGTTGATAAGATTAGATTGCCCTCACGTTCAGTCATAATCTTCTCGTCAAAAAGAAGCTGAATAACATCTGTGAAAACCTGCTGGCTGACACGCTCTCCCACACTGTCGTACAGGCCGCAAAGCATCTGATGCCGGTCGGAAAATTCTATCTTTCCAATCCGAATATAGCCTCCGCCGCCACGCTTACTCTCGACGATATAGCCCCGACTTTCCGTAAAACGAGTCTTAATCACATAGTTAATCTGACTGGGAACCACCTGAAAAACATCAGCCAGTTCACTGCGTTTCAGTTCAACCATCCCAGCCTGAGCCAGAATAGACTTGATATATGCTTCAATACTGTCCGATGTGTTTTTTGCACCCATGACTTCCCTTTCCAGTTGAGAATTTCAGAATAAATTTCTTTTTTCCTTGTTTCTCTAACATTGACTATCTTTGACTAATATTATACCGGAAAAGTCTCTATTTTAAAAGAAAAAGGGATGACTGAAAGGTCTGACAATTCAAACTAGTGAAAAAGCTTTGTCAGGTTTGTGTAACCGCTTGCTTTTTGCTTTTAAAGCGTTATAATATAGGTGGAAATCCACAAGGAAAAGACAGACAGAAACTCCTGCCTGCCAACTATCATCTAAACAAGGAGGATAATCCAATGAAAATGGATTGGCTCAACTATTCTCGTCATGTACTCAAATGGCTCTTTGTAGCTCTGAGTATTTTCACCATCTTTTCTGCTGATTACGTTGATATTCCTATCGGAGCTCTCATCGCCTGTCTTTATGCTCCCCTGCTCTTCGAACAGGAGCTGGTCAGCAACCGAGTCAAATGGTATAGCTTTCTGATTATGATGGTGGTTACTCTGCCCCTTTTGTTTATTACCAAAGTCTACCAGTTTAGCCTAACTTACCCCCAAACCACAGCTCTTCTCTTCATATTGGTAGTCTTGATTTTTACCAATGGCTTGATTGCTCATAAAGAAGAAAGAGAAAAAGCAGCTAAGTGATGCTACTCACCATTCTAAACTTGATGTTTCAAAATGCTACAAATGAAAAGGTCTGAGAAAAAATCTCAGACCTTTTTATCGTTCTATTTCTAAGCTAAAAACGATTAGTTTTGACCAAGAGCAGCAGCCATTGTTGCAGCTACTTCGTTTTCAAAGTCGTTAGCAGCTTTTTCGATACCTTCACCAACTTCAAAGCGAGCGAACTCAACTACTGAAGCATTTACTGATTCAAGGTAAGCTTCAACTGTCTTGCTGTCATCCATGATGTATACTTGTGCAAGAAGTGTGTATGCTTGGTCAACTTTAGTGTTGTCAAGCATGAAGCGATCCATTTTACCTGGGATAATCTTGTCCCAGATCTTTTCTGGTTTGCCTTCAGCAGCCAACTCAGCCTTGATGTCTTCTTCAGCTTGTGCAACGACTGCATCAGTCAACTGAGCTTTTGATCCATACTTCAAGTGTGGAAGAGCTGGTTTACCAACCATTGCACGGCTTTCATTGTCTTGATCGATGACGTGGTTCAATTGTGCCAATTCATCTTTAACAAATTGCTCATCCAATTCTTTGTATGAAAGAACAGTTGGTTTCATCGCAGCGATGTGCATAGAGATTTGCTTAGCAAGAGCATCGTCTCCACCTTCGATAACGGAGATAACTCCGATACGACCACCGTTGTGTTGGTAAGCACCGAAGTGTTGAGCATCTGTCTTTTCAATCAATGCAAAGCGACGGAAAGAGATTTTTTCTCCGATAGTTGCAGTTGCAGATACGTATGCAGCTTCAAGAGTTTCACCTGAAGGCATTGTCAAAGCAAGTGCTTCTTCGTTGTTAGCTGGTTTGCCTTCAGCGATTACTTTCGCAGTTGCATTTACCAAGTCAACAAATTGAGCATTTTTCGCAACGAAGTCAGTTTCAGCATTTACTTCAACAACAGCGGCAACATTACCGTTTACGTAAACACCTGTCAGACCTTCAGCAGCAACACGGTCAGCTTTCTTAGCTGCTTTTGCCATCCCTTTTTCGCGAAGCAATTCAATCGCTTTTTCGATGTCACCGTCTGTTTCAACAAGTGCTTTCTTAGCGTCCATGACACCAGCACCAGATTTTTCACGCAATTCTTTGACAAGCTTAGCTGTAATTTCTGCCATTTTTCTTCTCCTATTTTTTTAATGCAAATAAAGGAGCTGGGCTGAGCCCTGCCCCTTTAGGTTAGTTTACTGATTATTCGTTTGAACCTTCAACAACTTCAACGATTTCTTCGATAGAATCTGCTTGAGTTTCAGTTGCAGCCAATTCTGCTTCTACTGATTCAACGCTATCTTCACCTTGACGGCCTTCGATAACAGCATCAGCCATTTTCGCAGTGATTAATTTAACCGCACGGATTGCATCGTCGTTAGCTGGGATAATAACATCGATATCATCAGGATCAGTGTTAGTATCAACCATGGCAACCACTGGGATACCTAATTTCTTAGCTTCCTTAACAGCGATTTGCTCTTTATGAGGGTCAACTACATACATCACATCTGGGATACGAGGCATATCTTCGATACCGCCCAAGAATTTTTCAAGACGAGCACGTTGTTTGTTGAGAAGAGCGACTTCTTTCTTAGGAAGAACTTCGAAGGTTCCGTCTTCTTCCATGCGTTTGATTTCTTTCAAACGAGCTACACGTTTTTGGATAGTAGACCAGTTTGTAAGAGTTCCACCCAACCAACGGTGGTTGATGAAGTATTGACCTGAACGTTCTGCTTCTTCTTTGACAGCATCAGCAGCTTGCTTTTTAGTACCAACGAAGAGGATAACTGCATCGTTAGCAGCAGCATCACGCATAAAGTCGTAAGCTTGGTCAGCATACTTTACAGTTTGCTGCAAGTCGATTACGTGGATACCGTTACGCTCAGTGAAGATGTATTTAGCCATCTTAGGGTTCCAGCGACGAGTTTGGTGACCAAAGTGAACACCAGCCTCAAGAAGTTGTTTCATTGAAATTACTGCCATGAGTAAATTCTCCTTTTTGTTTTTTTCCTCTTTTAGATTTCAGCTCGCAGGACCACCCGAGGGCAACAGTCCCACAATTCATCTAAAATGAGTATTTTGCCATTTACACGGCACCCTCTATTATAACAAAAGTGCAGCTCTTTGACAAGGCGTTTGCCAGATTTTCTGCCACTAAGAATGAATTCTACCTCTCAGCTGAACATTTATTCCTGAAGCGTTCAGAATGGTAGTGTCTAACATTTTCTGATTTGACTTTGAAAGACTCTTGACGAAAGCAAGTATTTACGATAGAATAATAAGAGTTGCGGCGGTATAGCCAAGTGGTAAGGCACGGCTCTGCAAAAGCTTGATCGTCGGTTCAAATCCGTCTACCGCCTTGTAATAACTTATAAAACAAAGATTAGTAAGATATACTCTTTCTAATCTTTTTAATTTCTGTAACCCCTCCCAAAACTAAGCCATTTAGTAAACATAAGTCTCTCATTAGTAAAGCAAAAAAAGAAACTAGGACATCATCCTAGCTCTTTTTTTATTATCAATTAATCTTGACGCTTCTTACGGTTGATGAAACCTGCTAAAGAAGCCAGCATCAGACCCATAATACTCAAGAGGATGTTAGTGTGTTCACCTGTCCTTGGTAACTCCCTCTTCTGTCCTGTTTGACCTTCCTGACCTTGACCAGAAGGGACTTGACTTGAGTTGGTATTACCAGTAGATACTTTTGTACCTACTTCAACCACTTCTTCCACAGGATCTTTGGTGATCGACTCACTCTTCTTCACACGACCTGTTTCCTTGCCATCTGTCTTCGTCACGGTGTAGACTATCGTCTTCACTCCTTTTTGACCAGGTGTTTTCACCTGACGAACGCCCTCTGCCAATTGGTCGCTCGATACTTCGCGTGTGTTGTATGCAACTTCTTCAGTTTCGGTGACTTCCTCAGTCGTCACAACTGGTGCTACCGGGCTTTCCTTTGTACCGACTTCAACCACTTCATCAATCGCTGCTGTCACTACTGGCTCGCCCTTTTGAACCTTGG
>NZ_GL890987.1 GCF_000212815.1 Streptococcus sanguinis SK49
GCTAAGCGACTACCATATCTCACAGGGGGCAACCCCCAACTACTTCCGGCGTTCTAGGGCTTAACTGCTGTGTTCGGCATGGGTACAGGTGTATCTCCTAGGCTATCGTCACTTAACTATTGAATTAACTGTCCTGTCCTCTCAGACAAGCCTTGTCAACTCAAAATTGAATACAATATCAAATCTCACATTTCTCTAAACCATTCGCTGCACTCTGATGAATTTCTTATTCTAGGATAAGTCCTCGAGCGATTAGTATTAGTCCGCTCCATGTGTCACCACACTTCCACTTCTAACCTATCAACCTGATCTTCTCTCAGGGCTCTTACTAACTTGCGTTATGGGAAATCTCATCTTGAGGTGGGTTTCACACTTAGATGCTTTCAGCGTTTATCCCTTCCCTACATAGCTACCCAGCGATGCTCTTGGCAGAACAACTGGTACACCAGCGGTAAGTCCACTCTGGTCCTCTCGTACTAGGAGCAGATCCTCTCAAATTTCCTACGCCCGCGACGGATAGGGACCGAACTGTCTCACGACGTTCTGAACCCAGCTCGCGTGCCGCTTTAATGGGCGAACAGCCCAACCCTTGGGACCGACTACAGCCCCAGGATGCGACGAGCCGACATCGAGGTGCCAAACCTCCCCGTCGATGTGAACTCTTGGGGGAGATAAGCCTGTTATCCCCAGGGTAGCTTTTATCCGTTGAGCGATGGCCCTTCCATACGGAACCACCGGATCACTAAGCCCGACTTTCGTCCCTGCTCGAGTTGTAGCTCTCGCAGTCAAGCTCCCTTATACCTTTACACTCTGCGACTGATTTCCAACCAGTCTGAGGGAACCTTTGGGCGCCTCCGTTACCTTTTAGGAGGCGACCGCCCCAGTCAAACTGCCCGTCAGACACTGTCTCCGTAGATGATAAACCTACCGGGTTAGAGTGGCCATAACACAAGGGTAGTATCCCAACAACGCCTCCATCGAAACTGGCGTCCCGATTTCATAGGCTCCTACCTATCCTGTACATGTGGCACAGACACTCAATATCAAACTGCAGTAAAGCTCCATGGGGTCTTTCCGTCCTGTCGCGGGTAACCTGCATCTTCACAGGTACTAAAATTTCACCGAGTCTCTCGTTGAGACAGTGCCCAAATCATTACGCCTTTCGTGCGGGTCGGAACTTACCCGACAAGGAATTTCGCTACCTTAGGACCGTTATAGTTACGGCCGCCGTTTACTGGGGCTTCAATTCATACCTTCGCGTTACCGCTAAGCACTCCTCTTAACCTTCCAGCACCGGGCAGGCGTCACCCCCTATACATCATCTTACGATTTAGCAGAGAGCTGTGTTTTTGATAAACAGTTGCTTGGGCCTATTCACTGCGGCTGACCAAAGTCAGCACCCCTTCTCCCGAAGTTACGGGGTCATTTTGCCGAGTTCCTTAACGAGAGTTCTCTCGCTCACCTGAGGCTACTCGCCTCGACTACCTGTGTCGGTTTGCGGTACGGGTAGAGTATGATACAACGCTAGAAGCTTTTCTTGGCAGTGTGACATCACTCACTCGCTACTAAACTTCGCTCCCCATCACAGCTCAACGTTAGAGGTATAAGCATTTGACTCATACCACGCCTCACTGCTTAGACGTACATCCAATCGTACGCACGAGTTAGCCTACTGCGTCCCTCCATCACTTCATACTCTAGTACAGGAATCTCAACCTGTTGGCCATCGGATACACCTTTCGGTCTCTCCTTAGGTCCCGACTAACCCAGGGCGGACGAGCCTTCCCCTGGAAACCTTAGTCTTACGGTGGACAGGATTCTCACCTGTCTTGCGCTACTCATACCGGCATTCTCACTTCTATGCGTTCCAGCGCTCCTCACGGTACACCTTCTCCACACATAGAACGCTCTCCTACCATACCTATAAAAGGTATCCACAGCTTCGGTAAATTGTTTTAGCCCCGGTACATTTTCGGCGCAGGGTCACTCGACTAGTGAGCTATTACGCACTCTTTGAATGAATAGCTGCTTCTAAGCTAACATCCTAGTTGTCTGTGCAACCCCACATCCTTTTCCACTTAACAATTATTTTGGGACCTTAGCTGGTGGTCTGGGCTGTTTCCCTTTCGACTACGGATCTTAGCACTCGCAGTCTGACTGCCGACCATAATTCATTGGCATTCGGAGTTTATCTGAGATTGGTAATCCGGGATGGACCCCTCACCCAAACAGTGCTCTACCTCCAAGAATCTTTATGTCGACGCTAGCCCTAAAGCTATTTCGGAGAGAACCAGCTATCTCCAAGTTCGTTTGGAATTTCTCCGCTACCCACAAGTCATCCAAGCACTTTTCAACGTGCCCTGGTTCGGTCCTCCAGTGCGTTTTACCGCACCTTCAACCTGCTCATGGGTAGGTCACATGGTTTCGGGTCTACATCATGATACTAAAGCGCCCTATTCAGACTCGGTTTCCCTACGGCTCCGTCTCTTCAACTTAACCTCGCATCATAACGTAACTCGCCGGTTCATTCTACAAAAGGCACGCTCTCACCCATTAACGGGCTCGAACTTGTTGTAGGCACACGGTTTCAGGTTCTATTTCACTCCCCTCCCGGGGTGCTTTTCACCTTTCCCTCACGGTACTGGTTCACTATCGGTCACTAGGGAGTATTTAGGGTTGGGAGATGGTCCTCCCAGATTCCGACGGGATTTCACGTGTCCCGCCGTACTCAGGATACTGCTAGGTACAGAATCTATTTAAAATACGAGGCTCTTACTCTCTTTGGCTGACTTTCCCAAGTCATTCTTCTATAAATTCTGAGTCCACATTGCAGTCCTACAACCCCGAAGAGTAAACTCTTCGGTTTGCCCTCCTGCCTCTTCGCTCGCCGCTACTAAGGCAATCGCTTTTGCTTTCTCTTCCTGCAGCTACTTAGATGTTTCAGTTCACTGCGTCTTCCTCCTCATTTCCTTAACAGAAATGGGTAACAGGCATCAACCTGTTGGGTTCCCCCATTCGGACATCCCCGGATCAAGTGCTTACTTACAGCTCCCCGAGGCATTTCGTCGTTTGTCACGTCCTTCTTCGGCTCCTAGTGCCAAGGCATCCACCGTGCGCCCTTACTAACTTAACCTTATTTTGACCTTTCAGTCTTAAACTCATTAATTTTCACAGCGTTTTCGGTTTATTTTCTTGTTACTATTTGATATCGGTATTCAATTTTCAATGGACAAGTTCTTTATCTAGCCAAACTAGATAATGGAGCCTAGCGGGATCGAACCGCTGACCTCCTGCGTGCAAAGCAGGCGCTCTCCCAGCTGAGCTAAGGCCCCACATAGCCCTCTCAAAACTAAACAAGACTCAAGTGCATTCCGTGTGTCCTTACGGACTCCTTAGAAAGGAGGTGATCCAGCCGCACCTTCCGATACGGCTACCTTGTTACGACTTCACCCCAATCATCTATCCCACCTTAGGCGGCTGGCTCCTTACGGTTACCTCACCGACTTCGGGTGTTACAAACTCTCGTGGTGTGACGGGCGGTGTGTACAAGGCCCGGGAACGTATTCACCGCGGCGTGCTGATCCGCGATTACTAGCGATTCCGACTTCATGTAGGCGAGTTGCAGCCTACAATCCGAACTGAGACTGGCTTTCAGAGATTAGCTTGCCGTCACCGGCTTGCGACTCGTTGTACCAGCCATTGTAGCACGTGTGTAGCCCAGGTCATAAGGGGCATGATGATTTGACGTCATCCCCACCTTTCTCCGGTTTATTACCGGCAGTCTCGCTAGAGTGCCCAACTGAATGATGGCAACTAACAATAGGGGTTGCGCTCGTTGCGGGACTTAACCCAACATCTCACGACACGAGCTGACGACAACCATGCACCACCTGTCACCTCTGTCCCGAAGGAAAACTCTATCTCTAGAGCGGTCAGAGGGATGTCAAGACCTGGTAAGGTTCTTCGCGTTGCTTCGAATTAAACCACATGCTCCACCGCTTGTGCGGGCCCCCGTCAATTCCTTTGAGTTTCAACCTTGCGGTCGTACTCCCCAGGCGGAGTGCTTAATGCGTTAGCTGCGGCACTAAGCCCCGGAAAGGGCCTAACACCTAGCACTCATCGTTTACGGCGTGGACTACCAGGGTATCTAATCCTGTTTGCTCCCCACGCTTTCGAGCCTCAGCGTCAGTTACAGACCAGAGAGCCGCTTTCGCCACCGGTGTTCCTCCATATATCTACGCATTTCACCGCTACACATGGAATTCCACTCTCCCCTTCTGCACTCAAGTTAAACAGTTTCCAAAGCATACTATGGTTAAGCCACAGCCTTTAACTTCAGACTTATCTAACCGCCTGCGCTCGCTTTACGCCCAATAAATCCGGACAACGCTCGGGACCTACGTATTACCGCGGCTGCTGGCACGTAGTTAGCCGTCCCTTTCTGGTAAGATACCGTCACAGTGTGAACTTTCCACTCTCACACCCGTTCTTCTCTTACAACAGAGCTTTACGATCCGAAAACCTTCTTCACTCACGCGGCGTTGCTCGGTCAGGGTTCCCCCCATTGCCGAAGATTCCCTACTGCTGCCTCCCGTAGGAGTCTGGGCCGTGTCTCAGTCCCAGTGTGGCCGATCACCCTCTCAGGTCGGCTATGTATCGTCGCCTTGGTGAGCCGTTACCTCACCAACTAGCTAATACAACGCAGGTCCATCTGGTAGTGATGCAGTTGCATCTTTCAATTAATTATCATGCAATAATCAATTTTATGCGGTATTAGCTATCGTTTCCAATAGTTATCCCCCGCTACCAGGCAGGTTACCTACGCGTTACTCACCCGTTCGCAACTCATCCAAGAAGAGCAAGCTCCTCTCTTCAGCGTTCTACTTGCATGTATTAGGCACGCCGCCAGCGTTCGTCCTGAGCCAGGATCAAACTCTCATTAAAAAGTTTGAGTTCGCACTCATTACTGTCCACTGACAGATTTATTTTCTCGTTTTTTGACAGGTTACATATCTCTATGTCACCCTGCACTTGGTTCGTCTTGTTCAGTTTTCAAAGGGCTTTGTCTTTCGCGACAACTATATTAGTATATCACCTATACCACCCTCCTGTCAATACCTTTTTTAATCTTT
>NZ_GL890988.1 GCF_000212815.1 Streptococcus sanguinis SK49
TCAGCTGAAAGCAGCGGTTGGTTCAGAAGGTTCTGTCGTTGTTGGTTTCTGGGAACGTGTTGATAACTTCACTGAAAAATACTATCAATATGGTCCTGCTTATCTGAATGGTTTTGGTAACACTATCAATATTGGGGACAACCGTTCCGTTCAAGCCATCTTCCACGATGCACTTCAATCAATGGCTTCGCCAGATAAGGTTGTGAACGGCAAGAATGTTTCCTTCTATGTTAATGAACAAAATAACATTGATGTATTCTCGCAAAAGATTTTGGAATCTGTAGCGGCAGCTTTAGTTAAAGATGATATCACTGGTGAGTTTGACATTACGGAAGGCTACAAGGTAGATGCTATCCGAATCAATGGGAAGAAGATTGTTCCAAAAGTAAAAGATTCCAGCAAGGAAATTCGTGGTACAATCACACAGACTGGCAACAAAGTTAAGATTTCTGTTCCAGATAGTGTCTTCAACCCAGGTAAGAACAGCTTTGACTATGATTTGAGTAAAGAAGCTCGTGCACCTGAAACGAATGAAGAAGATGAAACAGATCCTCCTGCAAACTATGTTCCGGAGAAGGAAGAAATCACAGTTCCAGAATTGACTGGTAAATTCAAAGCGGGAGAGTTTGAGACGCGCCAAATTGGTGGTCGAAATCAGACTGTAGAAGTACAGAAATTAGAATACTGTTATCCAAGCGCAACGAAGACGGTGGCGGACCAAGACGCAAGCAACGATATTGGTGTCATTCCGGATCCGTTAGAGTTGACTAAGAAACCATCTTACTCTGCTCAATTGTCTTCTAAGGGAGAAGAATTCACCTACACCGTTAACTACAACTTCAACAACGTACCATATGAGTTTGAGAAGAATGTCATGTTAACAGACCCAATCGATTACCGTTTGGAAGTTGTTAGTCATTCTGCAACTGGTCCTGAAGGTCAAGCGTGGAAGACTCGCGTTGTTGAGCAAGCAGATTCAGATGGTAATATGCGCAGTGTCGTTGTGGCCGATGTTCCAAGTGAAGGCAAAAACTACAATTACTTGATTATGAAGAAGGCGCAATTGCGAATGACGGTGCGTCTGAAAGAAAAATATCGCCAGAATCAAGCAAGTAAAGAGTACCTTGCTATCTTGCAGAACAATAATGGTTACGGTCTGGTAAACCAAGGGAATATCATGTGGAATGGGGAAGATAATACTCCAAACCAAGATGCCCACGCTAAGACAGACACGAAAGCAAGTACGATTCGTCGTTCGAATCCAATTTATGTCAAACCACCGCTTGATACAGAAGTAGACAAGAAGGTCAACGAAAAAGAACACGAAGGTCTGCGGATGGATGGCGAAGAGTTTGAGTACAAGGTAACGGCTCCATGGCCAGGTATTGCGGATAAGTTCACATTGACAGATACGGTGGTAGATGAGCTGGAAATCCAACCAGGGTCTGCCAAAGTAAGTGTAGCAGGCAAGTCCTACACTGCTTTAACCAAAGCGATTTCAATCAATGGTCAAACGATTGATATTACCTTGGACAAGACTCAATTGACCTCATTGAACCGTTTGATTTCTCGTCGTGGAGGCAATACTGTCCAAGAGATTGAGCTGACTTTCAAGGCTAAAATTCGCGAAGGTGCTGATTTAACTAAGTACAAGAAGAATGGCGTTGTCAATATTCCAAATACGGCAGATGTAATTCTGAATGATAAGAAGAAAACCTCTAAAGAGGTAACAGTTACCCCTCCGAAACCAAAAGAACCAAGTGTAGGCAAGAAGATCAACGAAAGCTTGGACGATTACCAAACCTTTGATGGTCAACCATATAACTACAACATCACGGCAGCTGTTCCAAGCGATGCAGCTTCTTATAAGAAGTTTGTTATCAGCGATACTCTAGATAATGATTTGGAATTTGCCGGAGATGTGACCATCAAGGGAGAGGCAGCTGCACTCTTTGATATTCAAAAGAATGGTCAAACAGTGACAGCTACAGTCAAGGAAGGCAAGTTCCAAGACTTAGCGAAGTATTCATATATTGAGCTGCAAATCCCAGCTAAGGTTAAGAATGGTGTAAGTGGTAGAGTCATCGAGAACAAAGCTCGTATTAACTTTACCAATGAAAATAATCAAGAGAAAGAAGTGGAGTCTAATCCTGTTCGTGTGACCCCTCCACCTGTTTCTAAGAAGATTAATGAGAACTTAGACCATTTGGATATTGCGACAGGTCAGCTTTACAAGTACAATATTAAGACAAGTCTTCCAACTGATATTAAAGACTATAAGAAATTTGTCATTACAGACAAATTGGACAAAGACTTGTCTGTTGTAAATGAAACAGATAATAAGCCAGTCATCCAAGGGGCAGCTGCTAACTTCTTTGATGTGACAGTCGAAGGACAAACCGTAACGGCAACTATGAAGGACTTTGCCAATGCAGGTGCTTTAGCCGGCCAAGAGGTTGAGTTGGTCATCCCAGCTAAGATTAATGATGGTGTCACTCGCTCAAATATTCCAAATACGGCTACCTTTAGCTTCACAGATAAGAATGACCACAATGGTGAAAAAGAAACCATTCCTGTAACGGTGACTCCGCCAACAGAACCATCTGTTTCTAAGAAGATTAATGAGAAGCTGGACGAAGCGACAATCGCTGCAAGCACTGACTTCAACTACAATGTTAAATCGAAGCTTCCAAACGATATCACGACCTACAAGTCTTATGTCATTAGTGATACTTTGGATGAGAATCTTGAAGCAGGTAAAGCTGTTATCAAGGGAGACGCGGCGAAATTCTTTGATGTAACTGTAGCTGGCAATACAGTCACAGCAACAATGAAAGACTTTGCTCGTGCTGAAGACTTGGCCAATAAAGAAGTCGAGTTAGTCATTACAGCGAAGGTTAAGAAAGAGTCAACAGTTCCTGTTATCGAGAACAAGGCTAAGGTTACCTATACGAACAAGAATGACCAAGGTGGGGAGAAAGAAACGGAGCCTGTTCGTGTGACTCCACCACCAGTCAGCAAGAAGGTCAATAATCAGGAACATGCCGATTTGGGTAGTCTGAGAGAAACATTCAACTACGATGTAGAGAGCAAGATTCCAGATGTAGCTGATAAGTTTGAGATTTCAGATGAGTTAGTTCCAGAGTTAACATTTGATGGCCAAGCAACTGTTCAAATCGATGGCAAGGAAGTCAAAGATGCCACTGTGAAGACAGCTGGTCAAAAGCTGACTGTTACTTTTGAAAAGGATCAAATCGCAGCCTATGCAGGCAAGACAGTTCGTGTTCATTTTGGAGCGAAGATTAAGGATGGCGTAAGTTATGATGCTCTCTTGGCTAAGTATCCAAATGACACTGGAGATAAACCAGCTGTACCGAACAAGGCAAGCTATCAGGTTAACGATAATCCAGATTCTAAGAAAGAAACTAGTCCAGTAACCGTTACTCCACCACCAACAACGACTCCTGATTTGAAGAAGGAAGTAAATGGTGCAGATCATTATGATTTATCAAAACGGGATGAAGAGTTCACTTATACTCTGAAGACAGAGATGCCAGCGAACTCAACTGTCTTTGAAATCACGGATGAATTGAAATCTGTTCTGGAATTCGTAGGTAAAAAAGGCTCTGCCACTGTGAAGATTGACGGTAAAGATGCAGGAGACAAAGCGACTGTTACTGTCAAAGATCAATTGATTAAGATTGAATTCACAGAAGCTTCTGTGAAGGCGGATGCTGGTAAGTCCATTGAAGTCAACTTCAAGGCCAAGATTCGCAAGGGTGTTAGTCTGGTAGACTATATGGTACCAAATGAAGGTATCCGTATCATGAATAAGGCGTCTTATGTGATTGATAACAATCCAAAATATCGCAAGGATTCAAATGAAGTCCCAGTTACACCGCCAAATCCTGAGCAACCACCGATTGAGAAAACAGTCAATGATAAAGCTTCTGAGACACTCACAAACCGTAACGATGTCTTTACATATAAAGTAAAAACAACTGTACCGTTTGATGCGACGAGCTTCTCAGTAGACGACGAAATCAAGGATGTTTTAGAATTCGCAGATGCAGGCAGTGCCACTTTGGATGGCCAAGCTTTAGCGGCAGACCGCATCAGTATTAACGGTCAAAAGATTACCGTTTCACTGACAGAAGATCAAGTGAAGGCGAATGGTGGCAAAGAAGTGATTCTGAGCTTCCAAGCGAAGATTCGTGAGAATGCCAACCTTTCAGCTTATGTCACAAAAGACAATAAGACTGAGATTCCAAACCAAGCTTCTTACGATGCTTCCTTCCCACATCAGCCAGGTGTTCATAAAGATTCTAATATCGTTCCAGTGACTCCACCGAGCCCAGAACAACCTGAGATTAAGAAGGATGTCAATGGTAAGGAAGAGGAAACCTTAAGCAACCGGAATGATGAATTCACATATCATGTAACAACGAAAGTACCGTTAGATGCGACAGCGTTTAGCGTGATGGATGAATTAGAAGGTGTTCTGGAATTTGCGGAAGGGACAGGGCGTGCGACGGCAAGCTTGAATGGCCAACCATTGGATTCTGACCGGATTTCTATTAACGGTCAAACCATAACGGTTTCACTGACAGAAGAACAAGTGAAAGCGAATGGTGGTAAAGAAGTAAGCCTGAGCTTTGCGGCGAAGATTCGTGAGGGCGCGAACTTGTCATCTTATAAGAAGAAAGACAAGACTGAGATTCCAAACAAGGCTACTTACCGGGTAGACTTCCCGAATAACCCAGGTGTTACGAAAGATTCCAATATCGTTCCAGTAACTCCACCAAGTCCAGAGAACCCACCAATCGAGAAGAAAGTGAATGATGCAGCATCTGCCACATTGTCAGATCGTGGTGAAGAGTTCACTTACACGATTGATACGCAGGTTCCATTGGATGTGACTGGATTTGCGGTTTACGATACGATTGAGAAAGTCCTTGAGTTCTCAGGTGAGAATGGCCAAGCAAGTGCGACTGTAGATGGTCAAGCCTTAGATAGCAGCCATATTGAGATCAAGGGTCAAAAGATTACGGTTAAATTGACGGAAGCAGAAGCGAAAGCACATGGAGGCAAGTCTGTTCATGTAAGCTTCAAGGCTAAGATCAAGGAAGGCGCAAATCTCTCAGAGTATATTGAGAAAGACGGCGTTACCCGTATTCAGAATACAGCCAAGTACAATTTCAACAATGATCCAGGCACGGAACAAAGTTCGAAACCAGTTCCAGTGACTCCACCGACACCGAATGAACCAGAGATCAAGAAGGATGTGAATGGTAAGCCAGAGGAAACCTTAGCGAACCGTGAGGACAGCTTCACTTACCATGTGAACACAAGTGTTCCAGTAGATGCGACAGCCTTTGAAGTTCATGATAGCTTGGTAGATGTATTGAGCTTTGTTGGTCAAGCAAGTGCGAGCCTGAATGGCGAAGCCTTGGATGCGAAGCAGATTAAGGTAGATGGCCAAACTATCACGTTGACCTTGACAGAAGAACAAGTGAAGGCGAATGGTGGCAAGGCAGTGAACTTGACCTTTGATGCGAAGATTCGTGAGGGTGCCAACCTTTCTGGATACTTCAAGGATGACAAGATTCAAGTACCAAACAAGGCTACTTACCGGATTGGCTTCCCTAACAGACCAGGTGTGACGAAGGACTCTAACGAAGTTCCGGTAACTCCACCAACCCCAGAGCAACCACCTCTTGAAAAAGATGTGAATAAGAAAGCTTCTGAAACCATTGAAGATCGTACAGAAACCTTTACTTACAATCTCAAGACTAGCATGCCATGGGATGCGACAGCCTTCACTATCAGTGATGAGTTGAAAGATGTTCTTGAATTTGTTGGCCAAGCGACGGTCACTTTGGATGGCAAAGCAACAGATGCTCAGGTAACTACAAATGGTCAATTACTGGAAGTTAACTTCCCAGAAGCAACTGTTAAAGCGAATGGCGGCAAGAAGATCCAAGTGAGCTTCAAGGCTAAAATTAAGGCGGATGCAGACCTGACACCATACTTGGTGGATAATCAGTTCACTGTACCAAACACCGCTTCTTATGTAATTGATAACAACCCAGGTACGAAGAAAGATTCTAATCCAGTTCCAGTAATTGTTCCAAAACAACCAGAACCAGAGATTACGAAGAAGATTAACCGTACACTGGATCACTTAGATGTCGATCGTGGTGTTCCGTACATGTACAATGTCAACACCCAACTGCCAAAAGATATTCGACTTTATAAAGAATTTACCGTAACCGATACTTTAGAATCCGTTCTGGAAGTAGCTGGTACACCGGTAGCTTATATCGATGGCTATGCGACAGATGCAATAGAAACGAAGGTTGAAGGCAATACAGTCACAGTATCTGTGAAAGACTTTGCCCGAATCCATGGCTTCAAGGAAATTCAGCTCTACATTCCAGCTAAGATCAAGTCAGATGTATCTGACGAGGCTCTGAATGCTTATGAAAACCGTACGGTTCCAAACAAGGCAACTGTAGCCTTCAAGGATAGTAATGGTCAAACAGGCAATAAGGAATCTAACCCAGTAACGGTTCGACCACGTGATCCAGAAAAACCACGTGATCCAGATCCAAACGAGCCAGTTAAGACAGTTGGTCCAGCAGATGGTTCAAATCCAACAATTGATACACATCGTTTGACAAACATCAGTGATGAATTCCGCTTTGATATTACAACGAAGGTACCAAGCAACCCAGTGGATGACGCTGGCAATCCAGTCCAAGACGCACAAGGTCGCGATGTGAAAACAGAGTTGACTGGTGTGACTGTGACAGATAAGATTGATAACGTTCTTAAGATTAATCGAGTAGCGTTGAAGATCGAGGATGACAAGGTAGCCGACGTAACTGCACGTCTTCAGACGAAGTTAGACAAAGCAGAAGCAGATCTGAAAGAACTGGAATCTAAGACAACGAATGATACGGTTGCGAAGAAAGTTCAAGAAGCAGAGAAGAAAGTCCAAGAGTTAACAGCGCAATTAGAAGCGGCGAAAGCAGCTGCAGCGACTGCAACTCCAGCACCAACGACTCCAGCTTCAAGTGATTCTTCTAGCTCAGACCCAGCTGCAAGCAGTGATGCGGCATCAACTAGTGATACGGCTAGCACATCATCTAGTGCAGCAAGCACAAACACTAGTGCCGATGTAGCAGCTCTTGAAGCAAGCCTCAAGGCAGCACAAGCAGAACTGGAGCAACTGAAAGCAGAGGCAGCCAATGTAGGCAATTTGGCAACACCTGAAGAGCAAAAGGTTGCGAAAGAGAAGCTTGATAAAGAAATTGCTCAACTGAAAGAAAGCAAGGAAAAACTTGCCAAAGCGCTTGAGCAGTTCAAATCTGTGACGGATAAAGGTGAATTGACTGATGAGGCGCTTGCCAAGGTTGCGAAAGTAACAGTGAATGGTCAAGACGTGACAGTGGATATTACGGATAAGGATATTTTGGAAGCCTTGAAGGGCAGCACACTCCGTGTAGTGATTTACTCAGTCTTTAAAGAAGGAGTAGATCCATCTCAATATCAAGGCGGTGTTCCAAATAAAGCTTATGTAAACTTCAATCATGATCCAAAAATTCATGAGACGAATATTGTAAGAGTTGTTCCACCAACACCAACACCAGAACCACCAGCACCGAAGGATGATTTACCACCGGCACCAACACCAGAACCACCAAAACCGAAGAAGATTTTACCAAAAACAGGTACATCAGCGACCATGGTATATGAAGTAATCGTTGGTTTGGTTCTCGTGCTTATGGGAGCTCTTCTGAGAAGAAGAAAGACAAAGCACTAATGTAAGATAGCCCAGGAGAGCAGCAGCTCTTCTGGCTGCTATCATGTTATTAGGAATATTAAAGGAAATTCATTATGAATAGAAAAAAGTTAATTAAGTTAGGAATTACAGTGCTTGCCATTAATGCTCTAGGCGCGGCAGCAGCTTACCAGTATCCGGAACTTGTCCGAGTTCCTTCTGTTTATGCGGAAGAGCCAGGAGAAGACGAAGAAATTCCAGATGCAGCAGAAGCTCAGGCAGCAGCGAACTTTAAAAATCAACTGGATGTGTTTGAAGCAGCAATCAATGAATTTAATCCAAACGATGCGGATACTGCAGAAAGCTTGCAATATGCCCTTGATGATGTAAACGGATATCATCAAACAGCAGTGAATGCGATTAAGAGTCCAGAAGGTCAGAAAGGTTTTGCCAAATACGAAACTCGTTATCAAGCCTTGAAGGCAAAAGCAGAAGCTCTTTTAAAAGGCGAGTCTCCTAAAGAAGAGCCAAAAGTCACCACTCAAGAAATCACAGTAACAGAGCCCGTTCTCTACGGAACTCAAACGGTTCAAACAAACACTCTCGCAAAAGGTGAAAAACGAACCAAGGTCCAAGGGGTTAATGGTGAGAAGAGTGTGACCTATACCATTACTTTGACAGATGGCAAGGAAACAGCTCGCGCAAAGAAGAATGAAGTGGTAACTAAGCCTGCAGTTGATGAGGTCATTGAAGTCGGAACGGGTGTT
>NZ_GL890989.1 GCF_000212815.1 Streptococcus sanguinis SK49
TTAATGCACCCTAGAGGAGTCGAACCTCTAACCGCCTGATTCGTAGTCAGGTACTCTATCCAGTTGAGCTAAGGGTGCTCATCTTCTTCTACTGCCTCTTACAAGTCTATGCCGAGGACCGGAATCGAACCGGTACGATCGTTACCAATCGCAGGATTTTAAGTCCTGTGCGTCTGCCAGTTCCGCCACCCCGGCCGCCTCAAGCGAACGACGGGATTCGAACCCGCGACCCCCACCTTGGCAAGGTGATGTTCTACCACTGAACTACGTTCGCATCCTATTCAAAAATGCCGGCTACATGACTTGAACACGCGACCCTCTGATTACAAATCAGATGCTCTACCAACTGAGCTAAGCCGGCTCATTATTATCTTATATGCGGGTTAAGGGACTTGAACCCCCACGCCCTAAAGCGCCAGATCCTAAATCTGGTGCGTCTGCCAATTCCGCCAAACCCGCTCTTATGACCCGTACTGGGCTCGAACCAGTGACCCTTTGATTAAAAGTCAAATGCTCTACCAACTGAGCTAACGAGTCTCTTTCCTTTTGAAATCTTCTCGACTTCAACGGTCCCGACGGGAATCGAACCCGCGATCTTCGCCGTGACAGGGCGACGTGATAACCGCTACACTACGGGACCTATTCTTTTC